>UGSS01000002.1:649168-1298336 GCA_900454475.1 [Pasteurella] mairii | reverse complement strand
GCAGTGTTCGGATAAGCGAATTGGGTATCAATAATTTCCGTGTAACTTGCCCAAAGGGTTCCATTTTGTAAGCGCTGGCTTTTACTGTCTGCTTCCACGCGCTCCACGCGCAAAGTAAACGGGACTGGCGGTAACTCCGTGATTTCAATATGTTTTAAATATTGCGAACTGTATTTTCCATTAAAGGTGACGGAATAAGGCGTATCATTGATAAAAATCTGTAGCGTAACCGTGGCAGCATTGGTATCGCCTTGTGAATTTTGCTCATAAAGCGCTTTCACCCCAACCGTCACCCGCACTCTACTGACTTTTTCATCCGTAACAGTGCGGGTAATGGCTTGTGTTTTTTTCACCTCAACACCTACCGCCACTTCTTTTTCCGACGTATTAAACCCGTCCAGCACAGCCTGATCTTGGCTACCAATCGTCCCTTGCGCCTCAATATTATTAAAATTATAACTGTTATCACTGGCTTGAATTGGCGTATTATTCGGTCCCTGACCATTTTATTCAAAACCACTCGCCTGTACCGGATAAGGATCGTATTGTCTTCCTGCCAAATTACCGACGCATTCAACTCGTTCGTTCCGGCATAAAATCGGTAAATACCGCCTTGCTCGCCTTGATTATACATTAAATTACGTAAATCAATCTCATACAAATCAAGCAACGTCCCTTGCTTAATTTTAGCAAGATCAAGTTTAAATTGACTGCTAATTGGAATTGGCATATTACCTCCAAAAAACAATATAACCTTTGATTTATATTATCAATGTGCTATTATACAAATAACCTAAAAGTTGTAAATTCATCTATGTTCGAATTGCTATTTCACCCAGACGCATTTAATGAAATTGAGGGGTTATCCCCAGCAATGAAAGCTAAACCAATTAGCTACAAACAAGTAAAAGAAACGCTATTGTAAGATGAAGAAACCCGTACAGTTTTTTTACAAGAAAAAAGGTTGAAGAATTACAATCTTTATTGCAAGAAATGAGAATAATAGCGGGGTTAACTGTTTCTCAAGTTGCTGAACGGATGGGCGTTTCTCAACCTGCAGTCAGCAAACTAGAAAAAAAACGCTAGCCGAGCATCCTTTATTACCATACAAAGATATACTCATGCTTGTGGTGCTGAATTACGTATCGGTGTAGTTTAACACTGCACTCTATTTTCTACGCAAATACAACGACATCACAATAGTGGCGATTGCACTGTTAATGGGCTGTATCCCAATATTGGTCGTCGCCCAATTCCATATCAGCGTCCAAATATCGTATCGATTATTCGGCATTCCTACCTCCTCACCTCCATTTTGAGGCAATAAAAAAGCCCACTTGTTACTGTGGGCGCAAATAAATAAACCTTTTTTTTTATTTCCACTTGACAAAGTAAATATTTTTGTTTACAACAAACCATCTCCCCGAAAGGGGGAGAGTAATATATGAAATATCCAGCGAAATTTGCCCCTGAAGATGGCGGTTTTAATGTCACTTTAGAGATATTCCAGAAGCTATTACTTGTGGTGATGATTATCAAGATGCCCTAAATATGGCTGCAGATGCATTAATCACCGCTATGGAATTTTACTTTGAAGACCATCGCACCGTCCCTCTACCAAGTAACGCAGAAAAAGAGGAAGTCTTGATTGAATTACTGGATAGTATCTTTGCTAAAGTCTTATTGTTAAATGAGATGATTTCACAAAATATTTCAAATGCAGAATTTGCGAGACGCATTGATGTTAAACCTCAAGAAGTACAGCGTATTACTAACCTAGGACATAACACTAAGATTGATACAATCAGCCGCGCCTTGTCCGCATTAGGCAAACAATTACAACTTTCAGTCGTTTAAATAAAAAGCACGGTTTACCCTCTGATCTGCCCCCCAAAAGTTGGACTAAACAACCAACTGATTAAGGTGCAGATTTTTTATGACTCAATACAACCAATCTTTGAAGCAACAAGTGATCGGATTTTATCTTCAAAATGGAAAAAATCGGTCACTTACTCGTCAGCATTTTCAACTTGCAGATACAACGTTGCAACGTTGGATTCAGCAATATAACCACTATGGTATCAATGGGTTAGTTGTTTTAGGTAAAAAGCAAACCTACTCACCTGAATTTAAATTATCTGTGATACAAGCGGTTAAAAATGGACAGTTTTCTGCAAGAAATGCTTGCTTTCATTTTGGGATTGCCAATTCAGGTATCATCAGTCAATGGTTGCAAGCCTTTGATAAACACGGTATAAAGGGCTTATTACCTAAACCAAAAGGTCGCCCGATAATGAAACCGAAATACCCAAAAATGCCACCCCGCCGAAAACAGAAGAAGAACGCTTGCGTTACCGTATTTTAGAATTGGAAGCAGAGGTGGCTTTACTAAAAAAGTGGCAGGAATACAACCGACAAAAAATGCGGAAAAAGCAAATATCGTAAAGGCATTACGAGAGCAATTTCCACTCGACATTTTGTTACCGATTATCGGCTTAAAACGCAGTACGTTCTTTTATCATCTTACGGATAAAGTAGATAAAAATGCGGAGATTGTGCAGAAAGTGGTTGAGATTTATCACGAAAATCAAGGTAACTATGGTTAACCGACTTCACACCGATTATCGAAAGTTACAAATGGATCGACAGCGAAAATGCGAAAGGCATTCTGGAGGCTCCGCTAACTGAAGATGACTTAGGGAAAACGCCGACACAGATTATGTTGGATAGAATTTATCGACATTTAAAAGAGAAAGGGGATATTGTGGTTTAGAAGTAAAGGCGGTTATCCACCTTTTATAGAAAAGTAAACCCTGTCACATTGTAAAAATGAACATTGAAAGTGTTCCAAAATAAAAAATACGCTAATTGATTTTAAAGCGTTTTTTTAGTGAGTTTTAGTTATTTTTAGGAACACTTTTATTTACTCAATCAGCATAAATGCACTATACTCTTTATTTACCAAAGAACAAAGAAATTGAGAGTTTAAAGGATTAATTATGCATAATCAATTCAGCGAGCAGGATCGCCAATTTATGCAAATGGCGTTGGATTTAGCCGCATTGGGACGTTTCACCACAACGCCAAATCCTTCCGTCGGATGCGTATTGGTAAAAAATGGTGAAGTAGTGGGACGCGGTTTTCATTTTAAAGCCGGCGAACCCCATGCCGAAGTGATGGCGATGCGCGAAGCCGGCGAGCGAGCAAAAGGGGCAACAGCTTATGTCACCTTGGAGCCTTGTTCCCATTTTGGGCGCACACCGCCTTGTGCCAAAGGATTAATTGACGCGGGCGTGGCGTGTGTGGTGGCGGCAATGGAAGATCCTAATCCGCAAGTGGCGGGCAAAGGGCTTGCAATGTTGGCGGAAGCGGGGATTGAAAGTGCGGTCGGTTTATTACAAGAAAAAGCGGAGTTGCTCAATCAGGGTTTTCTAAAACGGATGCGAACCGGCTTGCCTTTTGTACGGTTAAAAATGGGGATGAGTATCGACGGAAGAACTGCGATGGCAAGTGGTGAGAGTAAATGGATTACTGGCGAAGCATCTCGGCGTGATGTGCAAGTGGAACGTGCGACAAGTTCCGCTATTCTTTCCACCGCGCAAACTGTAGTAGCAGATGATCCGCGCCTTAATGTACGTTGGGAACAATTGCCGGCGGCAGTGCAACAATATTATCCGCTGTCTTCTTTGCGCCAGCCGGTGCGCGTGATTATGGATCGTCAGCATAAAGTATTACCAACGCATCAGCTTTTTCAAATTCCGTCACCGGTTTGGTTAGTGAGTGATCGTCATCAAAATCCGCGTGATTTTCCGGAATTTTGTGAGAAAATCTCACTTAATACCGAGTTAAATCAAGCCTATTTATTGGCATTAATGCAAGAATTGGGGCAACGCCAAATTAATACGTTATGGGTGGAAGCTGGTGCGGCGTTAGCGGGGGCTTTGATTGATGCGGATTTAGTTGATGAGCTGATTGTGTATATTGCGCCTAAATTATTGGGCGATCAGGCAAGAGGATTATGCCATCTCTCCAATTTAACCAAATTAACCGATGCGCCTTTATGGAAATTAAGCCATACCATGCAAATTGGAGATGATGTTAAATTAGTTTATCAGCGTAAGCATAAGCTAAAAAAATAAAGGGAGTTGTTATGTTAAAAAAAATAATTCAATCCGTCTTTATTGGATTGGCGGCTGCCGCGGTGATTTTGTTGGTGCTGCCTTTTTTGCGTGATGGAATAGGTAATGATGAGGGGGAAGTCGTATCTTATCGTGATGCGGTACGTGTAGCATCACCTGCGGTGGTGAATGTGTATAATCAAGCCTTTGCTTCAAACTCTAATAATAGTTTGCAAGTCAATAACTTAGGTTCTGGCGTGATTATGTCAAAAGACGGTTATATTTTAACCAACAAACACGTTATTCAAAATGCGGATCAAATTGTCGTCGCGTTACAAACCGGCAAAGTGTATGAAGCGCAATTGGTTGGTTCGGATAATTTGACCGATCTTGCGGTATTAAAAATCAAAGCCGATAATCTTTCCACTATTCCGCAAAATCCGAAACGTCAATCTCATGTCGGTGATGTGGTGTTGGCGATTGGTAATCCGTATAATTTAGGGCAAAGCGTTTCGCAAGGGATTATCAGCGCCTTGGGACGTAATACCGTTGGCGATTTTATCGGGCGCCAGAATTTTATTCAAACGGATGCCTCAATAAATCGCGGTAATTCTGGCGGTGCCTTAATTAACTCGTTAGGAGAATTGGTTGGGATCAGTACCTTGAGTATCGGTAAAAGTGCTAATGAAATTGCCGAAGGGTTGAATTTTGCCATTCCGATTGATTTAGCAAATGATGTATTGCAAAAAATTATTCGTGATGGACGCGTTATCCGTGGTTATTTCGGTGTACAAAGCGATATTTTATTCGGCAATGGGCAAGCGGGGCGCGATAAAGGCGTGTTGATCACGAATGTAATGCCGGGCAGTCCGGCGGCAAAAGCGGGCATCCAAGCCGGCGATATTATCGTTAAATTTGGCGATGTAGATGCCATTTCGCCGGCGCAAATGATGCAATTAATCAGCAATACTAAACCAAATGTGAAGGTGAACGTATTGATTAAGCGTTTGGGTAAAATGATCATGTTGCCGGTGACCATTGAAGAATATACCTCGAATTAATGTGGTAGATCATGGAAACCAGTCATTTTTTTGCTTGTTTAGATCGTTTGAAACTCATTCAACGCTGGTCGCTGATGCGCAATATTGAAACGGAAAATCTTGCCGAACACAGTTTGCAGGTCGCTTTTGTGGCGCAAGCTTTGGCGATAATTAAAAATAAGTTTTATGGTGGCAAAGTTAATGCGGATCGTATTGCGGTCATTGCAATGTATCACGACACGTCCGAAATTTTTACCGGCGATCTGCCGACGCCAATTAAATATTTTAATCCGCAAATCACGCAAGTATATAAGCAAATTGAAAGTGCTGCCGAGTTGCATTTAATCAGCCTGCTGCCACAAGAATTGCAGCAGGAATTTGCCCCTTATCTTGATAACCAACAGTTTTCGCCGGAAGAAAAACATGTTGTGAAACAAGCGGATCTGATCTGTGCTTATATTAAAACGAAATTTGAATTGGAACATGGCAACCAAGAATTTACCCAAGCAAAACAACGCCTTGAGCAGTTATTAGACGCATGGAAAAGTCCGGAGATGGACTATTTTATGCAGGTTTTCGTACCAAGTTTTGCCCAAACCTTGGATGAAATCGCGTTTTAAGCGCGATTTTCATCCGGTTTTTCGTGTCAGGTTATTTGATTTGTAAAAAGCGACCGTGGCTGTGGTGCAACAGGGTTTTCATCAAATTTTCATTTTGCTGTGTCGTTTTGCATTTTCCTTTTAATTCAATAAATTGCATACGTAAATGATCCAATTCGTGAATACGTTTGGCGATATGTTTAATATGTTGATCCAAAATGCTGTTGATTTTTTCCGCCTGTTCTTTTCCTGCATTTTCCAAGCCTAAAATCTGCTTGATTTCATTTAGCGAAATGTCCAATGAGCGACAGTAACAAATAAAGGCTAAGCGTTTGAGATGCTGTTCGTCATAAATACGAAAATTGCCGGTAGTTCTTTCTGGTTTCGGCAATAAACCTTGTTTTTCATAAAAGCGAATTGCCTCGATACTGCAACCAATGGTTTTGGCTAACTGACCTATTTTCATCATATTGAAAATCCTTTTAAAAATTACTTGACTATGAAGTTACTTCATATTTTATGATAACCAAAAATTGATCACAACAGGGGGATGTAATGAAAAAAACTTGGTTAATTTTGACCGCACTTTTTTTGGGGTCACAAGCTTATGCGCACAATGTGTGGCTTGAAAACGTAAAAGATAGCGCGCAACAATATGTTGTGAAATTTGGTCATGAGGAAACGGAAAGTTATCCGCAACAGAAATTAAAAGCAGTAAGCTGGCTAGATTTACAAGGAAAAATGCATGGAGCGAAATGGCAAATGCAAGCAGGTGAAGCGCATTTTTCTGCGCCGGATGCTGCCTTGGTGTTTATTCAATTTGACAATGGGATTTGGTCGAAATTACCGAATGGCAAATATGTAGAAAAAACCAAAAAAGAAGCGCCGGATGCGGTGTTAAGCATGAATGCTATGAAATTAGGCAAACGTATTTTGCAATGGAATGATGCAGCATTGCAGGCACATCAACAAGAATATGAAATGGTGCCACAGGCGGTGGCGAAAGCTGGTGAAAAATTAGCGATTTTGGTCTTGCATCAAGGGAAACCCGTTGCCAATATTAAAGTGAGCAATGGCGAAGATCAGCCTTTTGTGTTAACAGATGAAAAAGGTATTGCGCATTTTGATGTGAAATCTGGCAATAATCGAGTTTGGGCTAAGTTTACGGAAACCAGTACGGATAATCCAGATTATGCAGAGCGTCGTATTGAATATTTATTAACTTTTGATGCAAGATAATGAAATTTATTAAGATTTTAACCGCGCTTTGGGTTTTATTTTCTAGTCAATTTCTGTGGGCACACAGTCTTTATTTGTTTGCGCAATATGATGGAAAGGAAATTAGCGGCAAAGCATATTATTCCGATTTGTCACCGGCAGCGGAAACCTATGTAGCGGTGTATCGACAAGATAAGACAGAAATTGTTACCGAAGGGCAAACAGATAAGCAAGGTGAGTTTCATTTTCCGTTGCAAGGTAAAGAAGGCACCATTTATCGGGTTGAAATTGAAGCAATGGAAGGGCATAAAGCAGTGGCATATGCGGCAAATGTGGTGGCACAAGCTGATTTGACATCAAGTCGTGCATCTTCCAATCGTTCGGTATCGAATACTGGTGATGAGCTAATGTTGGTGCGGGCGGATATTGCTAAGTTGCAAGATAAAATTTATTTTCGAGATATTTTGGGCGGAGTCGGTTATATTGTCGGCTTTTTGGGATTATGGGCATGGTGGCAATCCCGACGTCAGCCTAAATAACATAAGCGAATAAAAAGGCGATATTATGCATTTATCTGAAGGCGTGTTACATCTCCCTGTGCTATTAAGCGGTGCAGCGGTGGCGATTGTGGGAACCGCGCTAGGCTTGCGTCAATTAAGCTATGAGAAATTACCTTTAACCGCGCTGTTTTCCGCCGCTTTTTTTGTCGCTAGTACTATTCATATTCCCATTGGGATTGGCAGTGTGCACCTTATTCTTAATGGACTTGCTGGATTATTTCTCGGTTGGGCGGTATTTCCTGCTTTTTTGATTGCCTTAATGTTACAAGTGCTATTTTTTTCCTTCGGCGGTTTTGCGGTCTTAGGCGTTAATTTGTGCATTATGGCGTTGCCGGCAGTTTTGGTACATTATCTTTTCCGTCGCTTTGTCTTTCAACATTCTTCGTCTAAATTGGGTATTATCGGCTTTTGTTCCGGCGCAATCGGCGTATTGGGTGCGGCGTTGATTGCTTCTGCTGTGTTAGCCTTGGATGGTGGTAAAAACTATTACGATCTGATAGCATTATTGTTTGTTACCCATTTGCCGGTGTTGTTGATTGATAGCTTAATCAGTAGCAGTATTTTATTGATGCTGGCAAAAATGTATCCTCTTGCGTTACGCTCGGCAAATTATTCCAAATGAAATTGAGCTTTTTTCCACCGCACTTTCGCTTAATCGCTTTATTTATCGTCGGATTGCTTATCAGCACCTTGGCGCAAATTTGGCTTTTAAGTTGGCTGAACGCGATTTGTTTTTTAGCGTTGTGGGCGTGGTTATGTTGGCGTGGCAACGCACTATTGCCTTATGTGAAGCGATTTTTCGCGCTTTATGTTTTTATTGCCTTAATTTGGTTAACCTTAAGTTGGAAACTTAGTCCACAAGGGTGGCAGCTAAATCCGCAGGGTATACACACCGCTTTGCTGATTAGCTTAAAAATGCATTTATTGCTGTGTTTGATCCATTTATTGTTGATGGATATTTCCGATACGATTTTGGTGCAAGCGGTGAGCCGGCTGCCTTTACCAAAAAAATTGATTTCTTTATTTGTGCTAACTGTGCGCTATATTGCGCTGTTATCCGAAACCCAGCGCAAGATGAGTATCGCAATGCGTGCGCGCGGTTATCGTCACTATTGTCATCGTCGCGCATTTTATGTAGTAACGCAACAGGTTACCTTGTTATTAATCAAAGCCTTAACTAAAACGGAAAAAGCGCAGATGGCGCTTAAAGCAAGAGGATTTCGCGCGGACTAAGGTGCGTAGCAAAGGAATAATATGGTATTAGCGGTTCATAATTTACATATTCATCTACAACACCAGCCCATAATTCAAGGTGTCAGCTTTCATTTGCAGCCACAACAACGTTTGTTTTTACAAGGCGATATTGGCGCAGGAAAATCTACGTTATTACATAGTTTGCTGGGCTTTGTGCCGATTTCTCAAGGTGAGATTTATTGGTTTGGACAATGTTGTCGGCAAGAAAAAGATTTTCAGCTTATTCGTGGTGCGCAGGTGGGTATTTGTTTTCAGCAAGCAGAAGATCAATTATTCGGACCGACGGTGTTAGATGATGTTGCTTTCGGTTTGCTCAATTTGGGCGTCTCGCGAGAGAGGGCTTATCAACAAGCCTTGACACAGTTGGAACAATTAGATATCGCACATTTGAAGGCGCGTTCAGTAAACTGGCTTTCTGGCGGTGAAAAAAATTTTGTTGCGCTCGCCGGCGTTTTGGTGATGCGTCCGAAAGTGTTGTTATTAGACGAACCGACCAATAATTTAGCACAAAAAAATATCGAAAAATTGACCGCACTTTTGCGTTCTCTTAGGTTGCCAATGTTAATTGCGTCTCATGATCAAGGGTTTGTGCAAGCGCTGGCGGACGATTGTTTGTTGCTGAAAAACGCTTAATTTTTTCACTATCTCATTTCTTCGATTTCATTTTTGATGAGTTAAATAAATTCTGTTTAACGCCATGATAGGTATTTTTTATAAAAGTTTTAGCTGATGCTTGAAATTTTTTGCTTAAATTGCTTAACGAATGAATTTATTACTATAAAGTGCGAACAAAAACTCACTTCACAATTTAAACCAAGGTTGGTGGATAAGCGTTTTGCCGAGCATAACCAACAATGAGGATTGAGAGGGGGATTGTGGAAAAAAGTCGTATTTGATCAAAACCCTTGCTGATCATTTGAGTTAATTGAACGTGGTATTTGTGTGGCAAAAGGGGGTGGCAATGGGTTAACTTCCGAGTTAATTCAGCATTATTTTAGTGTATAATGCAAAAACAGAGGCTTGCTGAGATGCGCAGCAAGTAATTTAGTATTCAATTTCAAATAAGCAAGGATTAAAAGTGCATTTAACATCAAGAGAGCAAGAAAAATTAATGCTGTTTCTTGCCGGAGAATTAGCAGCAAAACGTAAAGCACGCGGTGTAAAATTAAATTATCCCGAAGCTATTGCGTATATCGCCTCTCATTTACATGAGATGGCAAGAGATGGAATGAGTGTAGCGGATGTGATGCAGTATGGTGCAACCCTGTTGAGCGTTGATGACGTGATGGAAGGTGTGGCGGAAATGGTGCACGAAGTGCAAATTGAAGCGACTTTTCCAGACGGTACGAAATTGGTGACAGTACATAATCCAATCCGTTAATTTTGACAGATGCCAAGTGTGGCGCCCCTACAATATCTACTGAATGAGGGAATGGTAGGGGCGTAATGCTTTGCGTCTTAATAAGAAAAGGAATACAACAATGATCCCTGGCGAATATCAATTAGCAGAGGGCGATATTGAGATCAATCAGTATCGCAAAACGGTACACCTTGATGTGATTAATCAAGGTGATCGTCCGATTCAAGTCGGTTCGCATTACCATTTTTACGAAACCAATAATGCGTTAAAATTTGACCGCACTTTAGCCTACGGAATGCGCTTAAACGTTCCTTCCGGCAATGCGGTGCGCTTTGAACCGGGCGAGGCAAAATCGGTGGAATTGGTGGAATTTGGCGGACAACGCGCCATTTACGGTTTTCATAATGCGGTTGACGGAAAAGTGGAGAAAAAAGAATGACATTAACCGTTTCACGTCGTCAATATGTGGCGACTTTTGGACCGACCGTCGGCGATAAAGTGCGTTTAGGCGATACAGATCTTTGGGCGACAGTTGAGAAAGATTTATTAACCAAAGGGGATGAATGTAAATTCGGCGGCGGAAAATCTGTGCGCGACGGTATGGCGCAGTCGGCAACCGCAACGCGTGATAACCCTAATGTATTAGATTTGGCGATTACTAATGTGCTGATTATTGATGCCAAATTGGGCATTATTAAAGCGGATATTGGCATTCGTGATGGACGAATTGTCGGTATTGGACAAGCGGGAAATCCGGATACAATGGATAATGTGACCCCAAATATGATCATTGGTGCTTCCACAGAAGTGCATAATGGTGCGCATTTGATCGCCACCGCTGGCGGTATTGATACACATATTCATTTTATTTGTCCGCAACAAGCGCAACACGCTATTGAAAATGGGATCACGACTTTAATCGGTGGTGGAACTGGACCGGCGGATGGTACACACGCGACCACTTGTACACCGGGCGCGTGGAATATTGCACGCATGATGCAAGCGGCGGAAGCCTTGCCGGTAAACGTTGGCTTTTTCGGCAAAGGCAATAGCTCTTCGTTAGAACCTTTGCGTGAACAAATTCATGCCGGTGCATTAGGCTTAAAAATTCATGAAGACTGGGGCGCGACGCCTGCGGTGATTGATGCGGCGTTAACGGTGGCAGATGAAATGGATATTCAGGTGGCAATCCATACGGACACGTTAAACGAAAGTGGTTTTTTGGAAGATACCATGCAAGCAATTAACGGGCGCGTGATCCATACATTTCACACCGAAGGTGCTGGCGGCGGTCATGCGCCGGACATTATCAAAGCGGCAATGTATCCGAATGTTTTGCCGGCATCCACCAATCCGACGCGTCCGTTTACCGTGAACACGATTGACGAACATTTGGATATGTTGATGGTTTGTCATCATTTGGACAAACGCGTGCCGGAAGATGTGGCGTTTGCTGATAGTCGCATTCGTCCGGAAACCATTGCCGCAGAAGATATTTTGCACGATATGGGCGTTTTTTCCATTATGAGCTCCGACTCACAAGCAATGGGGCGCGTGGGGGAAGTGGTGACCCGAACATGGCAAACTGCTGACAAAATGAAAGCGCAACGTGGCGCGTTAGCTGAAGATCCGCATTCGGATAATTTCCGTATCAAACGCTATATCGCCAAATACACCATTAACCCCGCAATTGCCCATGGCATCAGCGATTATGTGGGATCGTTGGAAGTGGGTAAACTGGCGGATATTGTGTTATGGAAACCAATGTTTTTTGGCGTGAAACCGGAATGTATTTTGAAAAAAGGCATGATCAGCTATGCCAAAATGGGGGATCCGAATGCCTCAATTCCTACCCCGCAACCGGTTTTTTATCGTCCAATGTTTGCCGCACAAGGGCAAGCGAACAGTAAAAGTGCGGTCATTTTTGTCTCAAAATCGGCATTTGATGCGGATATTCGTCAACAATACGGGTTAAACAAAGAGACGTTGGCGGTGCATGGTTGTCGTGATGTGGGCAAAAAAGATTTGATCTTAAATAATGCTACGCCGGAAATTACCGTGGATCCGGAGCGTTATGAGGTTCGTGTGGACGGTGAACATATTACGTGCGAACCGTCGACAACATTACCGTTGGCGCAACGATATTTTCTGTTCTAGGTAGCTTCACGCGCGGGAATAAAATACAACCCCTAAAGGGGACATTCTGTTTTGCCGGGGCTATTTTGTTAGCCTCGGATTTTAATGAGTGGAATAATAGAAATATGCAAATTCTTAACCCAATCCTTCCTATTATGGAAGAAATTCTCGGAAATTTGACCGCACTTCGTGCCGAGGGCAAAATTGTGGAGCAAACGGTGGATTATGTACCATTACAATGGTATGAAAGTGAGCGCAATATTTTACGTAAAACCAGTCTTGGGGGGCGTGAAGTCGCATTTCGTTTGTTAAAAGAAGGGCAGCGTTTAAAGCATGATGATGTGGTGTTTATCAGTGCGGATTTGGTGCTGGCAATTGAAATTTTGCCCTCTGATGTGATTGTGTTGTCGCCTCAAACCTTGCCGGAAATGGCGCGTTGTTGTTATGAAATCGGCAATAAGCATTCTCCGCTGTTTTTAGATGGCGATGAATTGCTATTGCCTTATGATAAACCCATGTTTGAGTGGCTGCATGCTGCCGGGTTTGCGCCAAAACAGGCACAGCGTCGTTTAAGCCAAGCGTTGCGCGCGAATTCCGCACAAGGACATTCTCATTCGGGATTGCATCATCACGGAGATGGAAATTGGCATTCGCATTAACCTCTCCATTACAGAATTTAGGCGCCTTGTTGCATTTGGTCGATCCAACGTTACCTATCGGCGGATTTAACCATTCCAACGGATTGGAAACCTTTGTGCAGCGTCGCAAAGTCAACAGTAAAGCAAGTTTGGCAGAATATGTGAACACGCAATTGCGGCAAAATTGGATTTATAATGATGGCGCCTATTTGTCTTTGGCATTTGATTTGATGGCACAACAGGATTTGGCGGCATTGATCGCCTTGGATCAGGAGTTGGCAGCAATGAAAATTGCGCGTGAAAGTCGCGAGGGAAGCTACAAATTAGGCGTGCGCCTGCTGAAAATTTTTATTCGTTATGAGTCGCATCCGTTGCTGGCGCAATTTCAACAGGCAATTGCAGAAAAACGTTGTCAGGGCTATTTCCCCGTGGTTTTCGCGATGGTTGCACAAGCGATGCAATTGGCTAAGTCCGAAACCTTGTATGCTTTTTATTACAATGCGGCAGTAGGCGTGGTGACGAACGGGGTGAAACTGATCCCGCTTAGCCAAATGGACGGGCAAGATATTTTATTTAGCTTGCGTCAACCCATTGCCGAGGCAGTGGAGCAAAGCTTGCAACCGGATCTTAAACGTTTGGGCGCTGCGACTTTAGCAAGCGATTTGCGCGCCATGCAACATGAACAATTATACAGCCGGCTTTATATGTCTTAAGCAAAAAGTGCGGTTATTTTTGATGTTTTTTTAAGGAAAAATCCATGCGTAATTATATTAAAATCGGGGTTGCTGGTCCTGTGGGAGCGGGAAAAACCGCATTAATCGAAAAACTCACGCGCGAAATGGCGGACAAATATAGCGTTGCGGTGATTACCAACGATATTTATACCCAAGAAGATGCGGAATTTTTAACCAAAAATAGCCTATTGCCGGCAGAGCGTATTATGGGCGTAGAAACCGGCGGTTGTCCACACACTGCCATCCGCGAAGATGCGTCCATGAATTTAGAGGCAGTGGATGAAATGGTGGCGCGTTTTCCGGACGTAGAAATTATTTTTATTGAATCTGGTGGCGATAATTTGTCGGCGACTTTTAGCCCGGATTTAGCGGATGTGACGATTTTTGTGATCGACGTGGCGCAAGGGGAAAAAATTCCGCGCAAAGGCGGACCGGGTATCACTCGTTCGGATTTGTTGGTGATTAATAAAACCGATTTAGCACCATTTGTCGGCGCGGATTTAAGAGTGATGGAGCGTGATGCGCGGCGTATGCGCCAAGGTCAGCCTTTTGTGTTTACCAATTTGATGAAAAAAGAAAATTTGGACAGTGTAATTGGTTGGATTGAAAAATATGCGTTACTCAAACACATGCCGGAACCACAAAATTTGGTGCGTTAATGCATGAAAACCCAATTGATTTTATCCACAAAATGCAACGCGCAAGGTAAGACGCAATTAGATCGCTATTTTGTCTCGCCTCCCTTTAAATTGATGACATTACCGCCGGAGGACGAGGCTTGGGCGCATGAATTGCATACCATGCAAATGAGTTCGTCACCGGGTTTACTTGGCGGCGATGAAATTGAGGTGGACATTTTGTTGGCAAAAAACACCGCACTTTCGTTAACCACGCAAGCCTTTACGCGTGTGCAAGCCATGAACGCTATGGATGTCGCCAAGCAACAGACTAAGATTACTTTAGCGGAAAATAGCGCGCTTTTTTATTTGCCGCATCCTTTAGTGTTGCACAAAGACAGCGCGTTGCAGCAAACCACTGAAATTGAAATGGCAGCGCAAAGTCGGCTGATTTACGGGGAAATCGTGGCGATTGGTCGCGTATTAAATGGGGAACGCTTTGCATTTCGTTGTTTTTCCTCCTATTTACGCATCACTCATCAACGCCACCCTTTATTATCAGATCGAATCTATTGGCAGCCGGAAACCATGGCGTTGACTGCCTTAAGCCAGATGGAAGATTTTTCCCATCAAGGATCTTTGGTGTATGTAGATTTAAGGTTGGAGCATGGGCAAATCAAAGCCTTGGTCAGCCAATTGCAACAAGATTATGCCGACACTGAGAGGCTAGAAATCGGCATTTCCCAGTTGAATGCCGGCGGGTTGTTTATTCGGGCGTTGGCGTATCGAGCAGAGGCAATTGAACGTTTTTTCTCGCAGATTGGTAAGCGTTTAAAAAGGGTGTCAGCCATATAAAAAACGGACAGAGCGTCCGTTTTTCGCTTTTACTTAGGCTTTTTTCAAAAATTCCGATTTCAAGGAAAAACTTTGACCGTCAATTTTACAATCCACGTCGTGATCGCCTTCGACTAAACGAATATTTTTCGCTTTTGTGCCTTTTTTCAAGACGATAGAGGAGCCTTTGACTTTAAGATCTTTAATTAAAATCACTGAATCACCGTCTTGCAAGATATTGCCATTGCTGTCTTTTACCGTTTTTTCTTCGTTTTCTTCAACCATATCTTGTAGCGACCATTCATGAGCACAATCGGGGCAGACAAATTGCACGCCATCATGATAGGTATATTCGCTGTGACAATTTGGGCAGTTAGGTATATTTTCCATTTTTTCCTCTTAAAATAACCGAATGTTGGTGGGCGAAAGAGTATAACAAAAAAATCTGAACCAACCAAAATATCTGGTTTTTCGTTGGTATGGGTGTTAAATTAGAGTAAAATAGAGAAACATTTTTACTACAGGAATTTAACAAATGAAAAAATATGCTATTTTATGCGGATTTTGCACCGCACTTTTTACCCTGCCTGCAACCGCACACAATATTCAACTAAATGCCTCGATTGCGCCAGTAACTGTGGCGGATGAGGGCGAGTTGACGGTAAATGGCAAAGACGTGACCTATCATGCTTGGCAATCCTCGGCGTTGAGTGGAAAAGTGCGTATTTTGCAACATATTGCTGGGCGCGCCAGTGTGAAAGAAAAAAATGAACCCTTGATGGAGGCTATCAAAACTCAGCATTTTGATCCGGCAAAATATCAAACAACGACGATTATTAATGCGGATGATGCGATTATTGGTACCGGTGCGTTTGTGAAAAGCAGTGCCGAGCGCGGTAAAAAAGAAAATATGCGAAGCCAAGTGATTTTAGACCAACAAAGTGCGGTCAAAAATGCGTGGGATTTGAAAGAAAAAGAAAGTTTGATTGTGGTGTTGGATCACAACGGAAAAGTCAAATTTGTTAAAGAGGGGAAACTTAGCCTGGAAGAAATTCAGCAAGTCATTGAGCTGACGAAGAAATTAATTGCACAAATCGGGTAAGAAATGAAGAAGGGCAATCAGAATATGTCCGCTGGTTATGATTAATGGGCTAAAATGTTAGGATAAATCCTAGGTTATGAATAATAGAAAGGATGTTTATGCCACTTCAACTAATTGAACGCCATCCATTTCCGCCCGTATTGCCGCCACAGGCGACGGTAATGATGATGGGAACCTTTCCGCCGACGCCTGAAAAGCGTTGTATGGAGTTTCACTATCCCAATTTTCAAAATGATATGTGGCGAATTTATGGTTTGGTCTTTTTCAACGATAAAACCTATTTCCAAGTCAAAGGCGAAAAGCGCTTTGATGCGGAGCGAATTAAGGCATTTTTAATGGAACGGGGGATTGCTTCTTGCCCGACGGTATGGAAAGCTATCCGCGAGCAAGGCAATGCGTCGGATAAATTTTTAAAAATTGTGGAGCCGGTTCCGTTGGCGAATATCCTGCAACAACTTCCGCGCTGCACATGGATTTTTACCACCGGTGGCAAAGCTACGGAAGCCTTGTTTAGTTTAGTGCCGGAAAAACTGAAAGAGCCGAAAACCAATGAGTTTATTGACTTTCCTTTTGCCGGGCGAGCGCTGAAGTTATATCGCGTGCCGTCCACGTCGCGTGCTTATCCTTTGAGTTTGGAGAAAAAAGCGGAAGCCTATCGTGCCTTTTTTGAGTTAGCGGGCGTTTTGTAAAAAAGACCAGACAAAACTACCAAAATGTCAGAAAAATGACCGCACTTTAGGCAACATCAGATTGCCACGGATTGGAGAAAAATAGGCGCGATGAATTCGCGCCTGTTTTTTTATTATAGGCAGACAAAGTCTGCCTATAAAAACCATACGCTATGCGTATGGAATCAAAAAGCTTAAGCGTTGAGCAGAAATGAAAAATCCTCGCTATATAATGAATAAGGCTGACAACCAAAATTCAAAATATAGGAGGATAAGTTATGGCAAGTAAATCCAATGACGATTCAAGTCTATCACACACGAGATGGAACAGTAAGTATCATATTGTGTTTATTCCGAAATATCGAAGAAAGGCAATTTATGGGAAATTGCGAGTTGATATAGGAGGGATATTAAGGCAATTATGTGACTACAAAAATGTAGAAATCATAGAAGCTCATGCAATGAAAGAGCATATTCATATGCTATTAAAGATACCGCCGAAATTGGCAGTGTCGAGTTTTATGGGATATCTTAAAGGTAAATCTTCATTGATGATATTTGAACGACATGGGAATTTAAAATACAAATACGGAAATAGGCACTTTTGGGCGAAAGGCTACTATGTGAGTACGGTAGGCTTAAACACAAAAGTAGTGGAAGAATACATCAGGAATCAAGAAAAAGAAGATATGATTCAGGATAATTTATCGAAGAAAGAATATGTAGACCCCTTTAAGGGGTAAGCCATAGAGTCATTGTGCGGTTGTCGGTCTTTTCACATGCCCCTTGAGGGGCATGTGAAGTCCTAGGCCCTTATAGGGTAGCCTAAAAACCGCCCGTTTTACGGGCGGATTGTTATTGCGCAATGACACGGGCAAATAAAATATCATTTTCTGTGTGAATATGTTGGCGTAAATCAGTGATAAATTCGCCGATACCTTGATAAAGGGTTTGCCAAGTAGTGCAAGCGTCCACTGGTGGCGTGAGATTATTGGTAAGAGAAAGCAGTAATTCAAGTGCGTTACTATGTTCTTCGTGTTCAAATTCCATCATCTGAATCGGCATTCTTGCCATCGCATAATTGCCGGCTTGGATCATCGGAAACAGAACGCGCTCTTCTTTCATCATATGTTGAGCCAGATCGCGGTAGGCTTGTTGCAAGGCGGCGGCGATACCGACCGGACAATCTTCACGTTCACCATGATGATTTTCTAATTTTTCCGCTAAAGGAATTAACGCTTCAAGTTGTTCTCTGTGGCGTTGATGGAAACGGGAAAGAATATATTCAATCGTATCGTTATAGCTGGCAGTTTGTAATTGTTCATCGCTTTTAAAGGTTGTTTCTGTTGACATCATTTTCTCCAAGATAAAAATAAAAGCTGACTAAAATAGTAAGGTATAATCTTGTCGCGTGAAAGTTTTTTTGTTAAAAAATGGCAAAAAGATGATATAAATCAAACGGACTACCTTAAAATATGTAGTGTTTTATTGGTTTTTTCTCGCTATGCTTAGGAAAAAATTTCCTAAACTTGAGGTACACTATGCGATTTTTTCATTCCCTGATTTTATTAAGCCTGTGCAGTAATGTGGCAAATGCCTTAGAAAAAGAACCGCGAGTGATGCCAGAACAAGGCATTGATAAAGCCTTATTAGGACAAATTTTATTTTTTGATACCGCACTTTCCCGAAATCAAACGCAAAATTGTTCAACTTGTCATAATCCGGATACTGCTTTTGTGGATTTGCGCGAAAACAGTGCGCAAAAAATGGTTTCTGCCGGCGATGATCCGCATTTATTCGGTAATCGCAATTCGCCAACCATGTTATATGCCAAATATTCGCCGGAATTTTATTTTGATGAAAAAACGCAACAATATATCGGCGGACAATTTTGGGATGGGCGAGCAAAAAATTTAGCCGAGCAAGCGGGCGGACCGCCGCTTAATCCGCTTGAAATGGGGATGCCGAGTAAATTAGAAGTGGCAAAACGTTTGGCGAGTTTGCCGATATATATCGGGTTATTTACGCAACATTATGGCGAACAGGTATGGCAATCTGTGGATAACGTCTATGCCGCAATGGAAGAGGCGATTGCTACTTTCCAGCAAGAAAAACCCTTGTTGACACCATTTGATAGTAAATATGATAAATTCCTGCGCCAAGAATATCAATTGACGGAATTGGAAGAAAAAGGGCGGTCATTATTTTTCGATAAAAATCAAACCAATTGCGCGAATTGTCATCAATTGCAAAAGGGAAATCATGGGGAAGAAACCTTTAGTAATTACCATTATTACAATATTGGCGTGCCCAAAAATACAGCATTAATTGCCCACAATAATTTGGCGCCCGATTTTGTGGATAATGGGTTGTTGGATAATCCGAGGGTGAATGGCGATGTGGCGCAAAAGGGGAAATTTAAAGTGCCAACCTTGCGCAATGTGGCGGTGACCGCGCCTTATATGCACAATGGCGTTTTTAAGGAATTGAAAACCGTATTATTGTTTTTAGATCATTATAATAATCCACAGCGTAAGCTAAATCCGGAAACACAACAGCAATGGGAAGCGCCGGAATACGAGGCGACATTGGCGCATGAGGATTTGAAAGGAACTCCCTTATCTGATGAGCAAATTGAAGCGTTGGAAGCCTTTTTGAAAACCTTGACCGATGAGCGATATGAAAATCTGCTACCAAAATGACCGCACTTAGTCCTTAGTTTCTCTACATAAAAAAAGTGTTGGCAATACCAACACTTTTTAATATTAAGGACGGACAATAGACATCAGTTATCGATTGTCCACGGAGTGATTACCATTGGAATGCCACTCCCGCGCCGGCGTTAAATGTACCTTGTGTTGATGCTCCCGCGCTCATTTTCAAGATAACCTTGCCATTGTCGGACATTCTTGAGTACCCGACGGAAACCGCGCCTTCATCTTCGTAAGTCCCTATACCAGCACCAACGGCGATTTTACCCGGAACGGTGACTTGTGGAATATTCGCCATGGCTGTGACTGCTGCCAATCCGCCACGCAGTTTGCGGTTATTACGATTGATTTTGTCGTCTAATTTATTTAATTGATTATCAACGTTATTGGCGACACTATACAACTGGCTTCCATTAATCGCATCAGTCGAGGTCGAGGAAATCTCACCAGCCGCCACATTTTGAATGCGTCGTTCATTTCCCGCCGCGCCTACTGAAAGGGCACCATTGGCTTTTGCTCCGGCAAAACCGCCATAAATTCTATTGCCGACTTTAGCAGCGGATACTGTACCGGTTGTACCGGCGGTGGTAGTTGTCCCTTTTGTGCCATCAGTTTTAGCATTTTTTAAGGTACCAGTAACACTACCATCACCGGCAGTCGCCGCTGATTTATTCCCTAAAACGACAGAATTTTCCGCGGTTGTGGTGACATCATTACCGATAACGAAGGTATTATCTGTCGCTATTTGGTTGTTATTACCGTAAGCATAGCTTGCATTGCCGCTCACGGTATTTGGATCGCCGATAGCGCCAGAATGGTTTCCGCTGACCTGATTACCGGTACCAATGGCGAGTGATTGCTTACCGGAGGCTGTCGCACCATGACCGATTGCCAACGACTGATCGCCTGAGGCGGAAGCTTGATAACCAACCGCAGTGGCATAAGCACCTGATGCACTGGAGTCAATATCATTTTTAGCTTGAGAAACCGATTTCGTCACATTGTCATTGGTATGGAAGAACTTAATCCCTTGTTCATTCATATTATGCACTGCAGTAATGACCGAATTGGTGACAAATTCGGATTGACCTTCAACATTGTAGGTAGTCAACGTATATTGTTTTGGTTGACCGTCTTTGTCTAAAATCGGATTACCGTCTTTATCTTTGGCAGTTGTTGACGTTGAGCCATCTGGATTAAAGGTAATTTCATTTCCTCCAGTAAGCGCTTTTTTTAAGCTGTATAGCTGACCGCCGGTCACGACATCCGAGCTTTCCGGTGAAATATCGCCATTGGCTACACCGGTGATTTTTCCGGTTCCCTGACCGTCCGCCCCTTTAGCAAAATTTAGGCTTGGACCGTTATCCCCATTGACAAGTGTAATCACGGGTTTACCCTCTGGCGAATTGACAGTGACTCCTTCAGCGCCATAGTGAGCAGAGTTACCGTTTTGAGCTGTAACGTTTGTACCGGTTGCGCTAGTGGCGCTAACATTTCCTTTCTCGTCCTCAATGGTTGAACCCGCTAGTGTATAGGCGGCTTTTTTGCCATCCGCTCCGGTAATACTTGAACCATCAACACCATATTTTGCCGCGTTACCGTCTTTATCTTTAACCTCTGTTCCAGCAGCGGTCATTTTAGCCACATTACCGTCGGCATCTTTGGTTTCAACGGAATTTAAACCGCTTAGATCTTTATTCAGTTTAACGGTTAACGTATTGGTATTAGCATCCGCTTGTACATACAAATTATTTGCTGCCGAATTAGCACCATCCCAGTCCCCTTCACCAGCAACAGTTAATTTAGTACTTAATGGACGTTGGATCGTGGTCTCTTTATTATTTCCAGTGAAATCTAATCCAGCTTGTGCCAGCGCTTGTAGATCGCCGACGGTCGCCGCATTATTCAATCCTGTACTTTGTGTTAAAAGACCGGATTGCCCGTCTGCGCCTGAAATGGCTTTTTTGGCGGCTTCTGGACTAATGACACCGTCCTTATTATCATTACCTACCGTACTTTTTATGTTACCTAAGGTGGTCGGCGAGGTAGTGCTTCCGTTAGGATTAACAATGGAGGCAATTGGATTATTTACTGCCGCGGCTCCTTCTTTTAAGGTTCCGTCCGGATTAACACTGTCAGCCGGATAGTATTTGCCATCATTCGCTTTAACTAACCGCTTACCATCAGAATCCGTATAAACCGTAGGACCGGCTTCGCCATTACGTAAGGCATTGACTTTGGTATTGACGTCGGTACCATTTAACCCGTCTTGCGCAGACAAGCCAGTAGCGCCTGCTGAAGTAGAATCTGAACCGTCTTTACCATCTTTGCCATCAGAGCCTTTCATTGCGTTATTGAGATCGTCTAGGGTTGACAAGGTTTTCGGTTTGGCGGTTCCGTCTTTACTGTTGGTCACGGTTAAATTACCGTTTTCATCACGACCTAAAACCGTACTTGAGCCATCTTTACCCTGTAAGGCGAGCCCCTCTGCTCCATAGGTTGCAGAATTTCCTTCTTTGTCTTGGAGCGTTGAACCGCCAGCGGTGTAGTTTGCAACATTACCGTCTTTATCTGTAATTTTTGTACCAGCTGCACTAGTTGCGCTAACATTTCCTTTCTCGTCCTCAATGGTTGAACCCGCTAGTGTATAGGCGGCTTTTTTGCCATCCGCTCCGGTAATACTTGAACCATCAACACCATATTTTGCCGCGTTACCGTCTTTATCTTTAACCTCTGTTCCAGCAGCGGTCATTTTAGCCACATTACCGTCGGCATCTTTGGTTTCAACGGAATTTAAACCGCTTAGATCTTTATTCAGTTTAACGGTTAACGTATTGGTATTAGCATCCGCTTGTACATACAAATTATTTGCTGCCGAATTAGCACCATCCCAGTCCCCTTCACCAGCAACAGTTAATTTAGTACTTAATGGACGCTGGATCGTGGTCTCTTTATTATTTCCAGTGAAATCTAATCCAGCTTGCGCCAGCGCTTGTAGATCGCCGACGGTCGCCGCATTATTCAATCCTGTACTTTGTGTTAAAAGACCGGATTGCCCGTCTGCGCCTGAAATAGCTTTTTTGGCGGCTTCTGGACTAATGACACCGTCCTTATTATCATTACCTACCGTACTTTTTATATTACCTAAGGTGGTCGGCGAGGTAGTGCTTCCGTCAGGATTAACAATAGACGCAATTGGGGTGACAGCGGTAGCGTCCGCTTTTGGCTTGCCATTCTCAATTTGAGATAGCGGGTAGTATTTACCATCATTCGCTTTAACTAAGCGGTTACCGTCAGAATCCGTATAAACCGTGGAACCGGCTTCGCCATTGCGCAAGGCATCTACTTTTTCCGAAAGCGATTTATTATTCAATCCATCCGCACCGGTGTTACCATTGGTATCCGGAGTATTGCTAGAAGCACCGAGGCTTTTCTCAATCGTAGCAATCCGACTGCTGAATGCGCTAGACAAACCGTAAACAATATTGCCGGCATTATCAGTCGTGACATTTAAGTCCTCGGTTGCTCCAAAGGTGATATTGCTGTCAGCAGTTAATGCCCAGTCTTTGGCTTCACCATCTGTATTATTTAAAGCATCCTTATTATTTGCAACCTTAAATTTATAATGACGGGTTTTCAAGTCATTAACAGCGTTATTGGCGTTATTCGCAGTAGCGTTAGCCTCATTCGCAGTTGTATTAGCAGCTGTAGCAAGCTCTTTTGCTGCATTTGCTGTCGTATTCGCGGTTTCAGCGGTGGCTTTTGCTTCATTTGCGGTGGTAGTAGCATTTGCCGCGTCAGTTGTTGCTTTCTCGGCAGCGGTTTTGGCTGTATTCGCAGTATTTTCCGCATTTTCTGCCGTAGTTTTCGCTGTTGTTGCTGTGTTATTTGCTTGTTCGGCAAGATTTTTAGCATCATTCGCTGTAGTTGTCGCTGTGGCTGTTTCTTGTTTGGCGCTATTTGCTGTATTTGTAGCAGTTTCAGCAGCCTGTTTTGCTTGTTCTGCTGTTGTCGTCGCGGTTGTAGCCGCTTGTTGAGCAGTATTTGCAGCATTGGTCGCCGCGGTAGCCTGTTGTTGTGCTTGTTGGGCTGTATTAGTCGCAGTAGTCGCATTTTGTTGTGCTTGGGTCGCGGCAGTGGCTGCTTGTTGAGCGGCGGTTTTTGCTGCCTCGGCAGCTGTTTTTGCATCATTAGCGGTGGTGGCAGTATTTTGCAATGCGGTGATTTTATCGTTAAATTCCGAAGATAACCCATAAACAATTTTACCGTTGCCATCAGTGGTAACGTTTAAATCTTTGGAAGCACCGAAAGTGATAGTGCTGTTTTCAGTTAATGTCCAATCTTTTGCTTTGCTTGCAGCATTGTTTTGCGGTGTTGCATTATTTTCAATATTAAATGTATATGTACGGGACTTATCTGCTTTCTTGCCTACTTCATTCGCCACCGCATAAAGTTGTGAACCATTGATCGCTTCGGTGGAGTTTTGCGAAACATTACCGGCTGCCACATTAATAATTTTACGCTCATTACCGGTGCTACCAACGCTAACAAAGCGCCCATTTTTACTGGCAACACCGCTAAAACTGTTATAAGTAATTCCATTAACTGTTGCTGTGCTTTCAGTTTTAATCGTATTTGAGCCCGTCGTATTGGAACCTTGTCCTAAAACAACCGCACCATCAAGACCCTGACCAATAGTAATTTGCGCGCCCAATGCTGTAGCGTTTGCTGAACTTACCGTGGAGTTTGAACCTAATACGACAGCGCGTTGTGAGTTGGCTTCAATTTTCGAGTGTGGACCAACCAAAGTCGAGTAATTAGAATTTGTATTAATGGTACTGGCTACCCCTACTCCAATGGAGCGTTCGGAATACACTTTTGTGGTATCCCCATAGGCATGTGCGTAGGTGGCATTTGCGACAGCGGATGTCCCGAAAGCGGTAGCACCTTGTGCTGAAGCATTTGCGGTTTTACCAATAACAATACTTCCTACAGTACTATTAGTTGCGGAGGCTCCTTTACCGATAACAACAGACTCGGAGGCAGTACCGATAGCATCCACACCAATAACCGTTGAGTTTGTACCTGAAACGGTAGAGTTTTGACCAATTGTTATACTACTTGCCCCACTTGCATTGGTTTCCCGCCCTATGGCTAACGCATTTTGACCACTGGATAAAGCAGCAGCCCCCATTGCAATGGCGTTTTGACCCGTTGCATTTGCCCCTGTACCTATGGCAGTTGAATTTGTCCCCTTCGACATAGCATCAGCACCGAAAGCAACTGCTCCGATTTGAGTTGCATTAGCGCCGGAACCTATCGCAGTCGCATTTTCAGCTATTGAAGAGGAATCCGCACCAATTGCGATTGCGCGATTTTTAGTCGCATTTGCATCCGAACCGAACGCCAGTGTTTTGGTTTCACTGGCTTTAGCGCCTACCCCGAACGCAATGGCATTACCAGCAATAGCGGCAGCATTACGACCGATAGCAATGGAAGACGCTGACTGCCAACTTCCTATTGTATTTGAGGCAGTTGCATTAGCGCCAATTGCGATCGTTCCTCCACTTGTAGCTTTCGTTTGAACAGTAGGATCTGAACCACCAATGGCAATACTCGTCTTATCAGTTGTGGTAGCTTGCCCTAAAGTGGTTCCGTCAGCAGCTTGCGCTGGCATACTGAAGAGAGCAGTTACTCCGAATAAGCCCAAAAATGTTGATTTTACTTGACGGGTTAGCTTATTTGATGATCTAATTGATTGATTGATTGATTGATTGATTGATTGATTGATTGATTGATTGATTGATTGATTGATTGATTGATTGATTGATTGATTGATTGATTGAGGGCTGCTATCTGTTACGGACGCTGTTTTCCCATTTGATTTGGTTAATTCGGAAACAACAGCTAATTGCCCTGTAGTTCTATTAAATATTACTTTGAATATCTTGTTCATAATATATATCACTCCATAAACATAGAAAAATAGTGCTCCCCTTTAATTAAAAGGGGAGCACTATTTTTCTATATCTGGTCGGATGAGTCAATATAAAGGTTTGTAAAGTTATGTAAATCCTAGATTTACAATTTAAAAAAACCAATATGCAAGTAAAAACGACTGCACTTTTGGCGTTTTATTTTTTGACGGAAAATAAAAAACACCTTTCGTTACCGAAAGGTGTTTACATACAGTCCTAAATAAAATAAATGCAAAAATCTAGCGATTAAAGTTGATCTGCGTGTTGTTTTAGGTATTTTGCAACACCTTCTGGGTTATCTTTCATCCCTTCTTTGCCTTTTTCCCATTGTGCCGGACAAACTTCACCGTGCTCTTCGTGGAATTGTAACGCATCAACCATACGTAACATTTCGTCGATATTACGACCTAATGGAAGATCGTTAACCACTTGGTGACGAACTACACCGTTTTTGTCAATTAAGAATGAGGCACGTAATGCCACGCCTGCTTCTGGGTGTTCAATACCATAAGCTTGAGCGATACTGTGTTTTACGTCACCGACTAACGCGTATTGTACTTGACCGATACCGCCATTCTCTGTTGAGGTATTACGCCACGCGTTGTGAGTAAATTCAGAGTCAATAGAAACGCCGACAACTTCAACACCTCGTTTTTGGAATTCAGCATAACGGTGATCAAATGCGATTAATTCTGATGGACAAACGAATGTAAAATCAAGCGGATAGAAGAACACGACCGCAGCTTTACCAGCAACATGTTGTTTAAAATTGAAGTTATCAACAATTTCACCGTTACCTAAAACAGCAGAAGCGGTAAAATCTGGGGCTTGACGAGTAACTAATACCATAGTAAAAATCTCCTTAATGATGGATTGATAACAAATTTTGCTGAGAAGCAAAATAAGTAAAAAATTAACGTCGAGCATTGTAAAAAAATTAATTTCAGTTGAATAGTTGATTTTATCTATTAAACTAATTATTTATTTCTAATTAAATAAAACGGGAAACAACATTATGTCTAACTTAAATTCTGTAGCAACGAGATTAATCCATTCCGGACGCAACAAACGCGTAACGCAAGGGAGTGTCAATCCCGTTATCCAACGCGCTTCATCATTGGTTTTTGATAGCTTAGAAGAAAAGAAAAAAGCAACACAAAACCGTTTTAAAGGCGGGCTATTTTATGGGCGTCGCGGTACGTTAACGCATTTCGCTTTGCAAGAGTTGATGTGCGAATTGGAGGGGGGCGCGGGTTGTTATTTGTATCCGTGCGGTGCGGCGGCGGTGACCAATAGTATTTTGTCTTTTGTTGCCAGTGGCGATCATGTCTTAATGACGGGGGCGGCGTATGAGCCAACTCAAGAGTTCTGTACGACTATTTTGCAAAAAATGAATATACAAACGACCTTCTATGATCCGCTTATCGGGGAAAAAATTGCCCAATTGGTGCAGCCGAATACCAAAGTGTTATTTTTGGAAGCGCCGAGTTCGCTGACAATGGAAGTTCCCGATATTCCGACGATTGTTAACGCAGTGAGAGCGGTTAATCCGGAAATTGTCATCATGATCGATAATACTTGGAGTGGCGGTGTATTATTCAAGGCATTGGATTTCGGTATTGATATTTCTATTCAGGCAGGAACCAAATATTTGGTGGGGCATTCTGATGCGTTGATTGGCACTGCGGTTGCTAATGAGAGATGTTGGGCGCAATTGCGTGAACATTCGTATTTAATGGGGCAAATGGTAGATGCAGAGACAGCTTACATGACAGCAAGAGGAATTCGCAGTTTGATGCTCCGTTTGCAGCAACATGAAATTAGTAGCATTAAAGTTGCCAAATGGTTGCAGGAACAACCGGAAGTAAAAACCGTGTATCATCCGGCATTGCCAAGCTGCCCAGGGCATGAGTATTTTAAACGGGATTTTTCTGGTTCTTGTGGCTTATTTTCTTTTGAATTGAAGCAAAAATTGACAGATCAACAATTATCGGCTTTTATGGATCATTTTGAATTATTCGGGATGGCGTACTCTTGGGGCGGATTTGAATCATTGATTTTATATAACCAACCGGAAGAAATCGCCAAGATCCGCCCGGCGATCAATCGTCCGTTGACAGGTACGTTAATTCGCGTCCATATTGGACTTGAAGCGGTCGAGGAATTAATAGCTGATTTACGCAAAGGATTGGATCGTTTATAACGATAAACAGGAGGCGGGAAAATCCCGCCTTGTTTTTAACGTAAAATTTGCATTTGATGCGTTGAGAATTGACGGACTAACTCTGCGATCGTCTCACCGTTCGGTAGACATAAATCGGGAGCAATTTCGTATAACGGAACAATCACGAATTCCCGATTTTTCATATCATAATGAGGAACGGTTAAACGTTCATTGTGTAATTGCAGATCCCCATATAACAAAATATCTAAATCCAAAGTGCGCTCGCCCCAGCGCCGCTGCCGCACTCGCCCTTGTTCCTTTTCAATTTGTTGCAAGGCATCAAGTAATGCCAAAGGTTTAAGTTCGGTTCGCAAACAAACAACCGCATTAACGTAATCCGGTTGATCTTGCGGTCCAAGCGGCTTACTTTGATAAAAGGAACTGATTGCCATAAGCTGGGAATTTGGCAACCTATCCAATGCCTTCAATGCGGTATCAAGTTGCGTTTTAGGCTGATTTAAATTGCTGCCTAAGGCAATATAAACGGTTTTCATCATACAGTTTTTGGCGTACTACGACGTTTTCTCGGATAATATTTTCTTTTCGGTTTAGGATGCAAACGCTGTTGTTCTTTGATTAAATTTATGCGCTGTTCCATATTGCTTAGCTGATATTCGTGCCACCAAGCTACCAATTCGACATATTCGCCCCCCTCAATTTCTGCACGCATTGCCAACAAATCAAAGGCGGCTCTGAATTTGGGATGCTCCATGGTTTTTACCGGCGTATTACCGGTACGTTTGAGTAGCTGCAATTGTAAAAACCAAATATCGCGGATGACTGCTGTGTGGCGTCGGGGAGCAGCTAAAGACCGGCATAGAGTATCCAATACTTCATTGCTGGCTAAAGCATAGGCATCATGATTATTCAGTCCGCCTTCATTTTTCAGCATTTCGACTTTTTCGCGCAATGGATACCAAAAGAACGCCGCAAATAAAAATGCTGGATTAATGCGCAATTTGTCTGCCAAACGCTCGTCAGTTGAGGTTAGGGATTTTAAAATCATGCGCTCGGCAAAACTGTCTTCTTGTTCAGTAAAATAGGGCATCAATGCGGGGAAAAGTTGCTCGAAAAGATGATACTCGCGCAATAATTTATAGGTTTTTACGCCATAACCGTTTTGCAATAATTTTAAACTTTCGTCAAATAAACGCGCCGGCGGAATATTTTTTAGTAATGGGGCAAGGCGACGAATGGGCGCTTCGCTCGGTTTTTCTAAAAACATATCCAATTTCGCCATAAAACGAATAGAACGTAACATTCTAACAGGATCTTCCTGATAACGTACCACTGGATCGCCAATTAAGCGCAATTTGCCGGCTTTCAGATCCTCTAGTCCGTGAAAATAATCACACAAGGTATTATTCTGCGGATTGTAATATAAGGCATTAACGGTAAAGTCACGTCGAGCGGCATCTTGTTCCAAGGTGCCATAGACATTATCGCGTAATAACATTCCGTCTTGATTTTGTTTAGCTTGTTTTTCGTTGTGGGTTTCTTGGTGATGAGCGCGGAAGGTGGCAACTTCTATAATATCGCGTCCGAACATGACGTGTGCCAAGCGAAACCGGCGACCGACCAAGCGACATTGACGCTGAAAAATTGCCAGCACTCGCTCTGGACGAGCGTTGGTAGCGACATCAAAATCTTTTGGGTTTTTCCCCAATAATAAATCACGCAAACAGCCACCAACCACATAGGCTTCAAAACCTTGGCGTTGCAATTTTTCTACCACAAACAGCGCATTTCTACTGATCATGCGCGGGTAAATGCCAAATTGTGATGCTTTTATGATCGCTTTATGATAATGACGCGACAACGCCGGTTTTGGGGACGCAGACGGATTGACGACAGGCTGTGCGTTCTTTTTTTTGCCTAATAGATTTTTAATTAACGTTAAAATAATAAACCTCAAGAATGCTTAATATAAATTAAAACAAAAAGTGAAAAGTGCGGTGAAAATTACCGCACTTTCTCTTACCAATTTATAAATCAGCTGATCATTTGTTTTTCGCGAATTTCTGCTAATGTTTTGCAATCAATGCAAAGATCGGCAGTTGGACGCGCTTCTAGACGACGAATGCCGATTTCTACGCCACAAGACTCGCAATAACCAAACTCATCAGTGTCTAATTTTTTCAAGGTATTATCAATTTTTTTCATCAGTTTGCGTTCACGATCACGATTGCGTAATTCCAAGCTGAATTCTTCTTCTTGGGTCGCACGATCTGCTGGATCTGGGAAATTAGAGGCTTCATCTTGCATATGCGCTACGGTACGGGAAGTTTCCTCATGAATTTGATCTTTCCAGGCTTGCAAGATTTTTTTGAAATGTTGTACCTGTTTCTCATTCATGTACTCCTCACCGTCTTGTAATTGGTACGGTTCAACACCGGCAAGAGCCAATAAGCTTAAAGAGGATTTAGACATGGGTATCTCCTAATAAAAATGCATCCATTTCTGTCGTTCAAACCGCATTGGAGGCGATAAGTATTCAAGTTGATTTTTTAAAGGCGATATAAATAACAGAACTTGGCACATTTAGCAAATAAATTTACGGTAAGATGGCAAATTTTTACTGAATAAAATATTAAATTTGCGATCTAAGTTACAAAATTGCATAGCCAATCTTGTTGTCACTTGGTGAATTTTTCATATTTACGCTTGGTAATAATAATGAAAAATGATGAACATGTATAAGATAGGCGTTGATTTGGATTTGTTCACGCGAACCATTGTGTTGGCAGGGTTTAGCTTGGTTTTTTTGCCAAGATTGGCGTTGCTAGAATGGCATATGGCATGCGGACTTTTTATTGCGTGCGCCTTGTTATTTGCAGGCACGTATCTCCCTTATTGGCAATATGGCGGACAAAAAATAGCACGCATCAACGCCTATTTACGCCGGATTTTTGCGAGCGGAATACTGCTCATATTATGTTTAGGCTATTTTCATTTTGCCGCGTTGGATCTTATTAAAACCGCAGAAAATATCACCGCACTTCCTGCTCTTCCAGCTAAAATGAGGGTGAATTTTCGGATTGAAGAAGTGCTGCAGCAACAGGATTACCAACGCTTAATTGTTAAGGCGCGATTGCAAGCTGATTTACCAGAGCAGCGGATTTATCTCAATTGGGCATTGCCGGCAAAGGCGCGCGCGGGTGAAATTTGGCAGGGAGAATTGAAACTGCGCCCACTGTCGGCGCGTTATAATTTCGGTGGGTTTGAGCGGCTGCAATGGTATTTAGCGAAAGGGATTAGCGCTTATGGCAGCGTGAAAAGTGCGGTTAAAATTAAAGAGGATTTTCATTGGCGCGAGCGACGCTTGAATGCCGCGTGGCAACAAACCCAAGATTTACCCATGCAAGGATTGTTGTTAGCCTTGGGATTTGGCGAACGGGCGTGGCTAAGTACTGATGTGTGGCAACATTATCAACAAACTAACACCGCTCATTTAATCGCGATTTCCGGATTGCATATTGGCTTGGCAATGTGGGTGGGCTGGATATTGGCGCGCGGTGTGCAGGGGATTTTTCCTACCCATTGGATTTCTCCTTCTTTCCCTCTTATTTGTGGTCTTCTCGTGGCGTTAGGTTATGCGCAACTTGCTGGGTTAAGTATTCCGACTTTTCGCGCAGTGCTGGCATTGATGGTGTTGTGTGCCTTTCAATTTTTTCGAGCTTATTGTACGTCGTGGCAATTTTTATGGCGGGTGGTGGCGCTGTTATTGTTATACGATCCGCTGATGCCACTTTCTAGCAGTTTTTGGTTATCGGTCGGGGCTGTCGCTTGTCTCATTACTTGGTATCAGTTTGTTCCTTTGTCACTGTTTCTGTGGCGCGGTCAGCCAGTACGTCAAGCGGTTGGGAAAATATTTCCGCTATTTAGCTTATGTCATTTACAATTGGGGCTGTTGTGGTTATTTACGCCCATTCAGCTATTTTTATTTCATACCTTTTTCCCCATGGGTGGGGTGGCGAATTTATTGGCAGTTCCGCTTTTTAGTTTTATTTTAGTACCGCTGGTATTATTCGCTTTGACAACGCAGGGCGCTTGGCAATCTTGGTGGTGGGCGGATAACATTGCGCAATGGATAACAGAAATATTGCGCCATTTGGCAGGTGGCGGGCTGTGGGTTTCGCAAAAAAACGCGTTAATTTTGACCGCACTTTTTGCCCTGTGCTTTGCTTGTTATGTGACATATTTAAAGCGCTTGCAAGTAAAGGCTGCCTTAGAGATTGCCAATGTACATGCGCCTCGCTTTCCGCTGTCTTTAAATTTCCAGGCAATTCCGGCTAAATCGGTTTTACAAGTGGCGCAACGCTTGGCGTTAGGTTTGGCTGTCGGTTGTTTCGGCGTTTGGGGCTATAGCAAAATGAGCGAACCTTTGTGGCGGTTAGAAAGTTTGGATGTGGGTCAGGGGTTGGCAATGCTATTGGTAAAAAATGATCGTGGTATTTTGTATGATACCGGCTCGGCATGGCAGGGCGGCAGTATGGCTAGATTGGAAATTCTACCTTATTTACAGCGCCAAGGTATTCAATTGGAACAACTTATTCTTAGCCATGATGATAATGATCATGCGGGTGGAGCGAGAGATATTTTGGCGGTTTATCCGGATATTACGGTAATTCGTTCTTCTTTCAAAAACGCGGGAGAAAAGCACCGCACTTTATGCAAGCAAGGGTTGCGTTGGGAATGGCAAGGGTTGCATTTTAGTGCACTGGCACCACAAAAAAATGTCGCTCGAGCAAAGAACGAGCATTCTTGCGTGTTGTTAGTATCGGATGAAACCTATCGAGTTTTGTTAACGGGAGATGCTGATCTTGCGCTGGAAAATACCTTTGTTCCCTTGTTGGATAAAATTGACCTGTTGCAGGTCGGACATCATGGAAGTCGAACATCAACTGGCAAGCAGTTAGTGCAAACCGCGCGCCCTAATATCGCGTTAATTTCGGCAAGTCGTTGGAATGCTTGGGGATTTCCGCACGCGGAGGTGGTAAATCGGCTGAAAGAAAATGCGGTGACGGTTTATAATACCGCTTTATCGGGGCAAATTCGTGTTGAATTTACGCCAAAATATATGCGCGTTAAAACCGCTAGAAATCCTTGGGCACCTTGGTATCATCAGATGATCGGCGAAGAATAAGATGACGGAGCGGGACTATCTTTTTTGACTGCGTTGGCTTGTGGAAAAAATCAAGGTACAATAGACCGATTTTTTACAACTCAAAGACGATGTTATGCAAGATAAAGATCTTTCTACGCTCCAAACATTTAAACGCTTATGGCCGATGATTTCGCCTTTTAAAATCGGCTTGATTGTGGCTGGGATTACTTTAGTATTCAATGCCTTGACCGATGCGGCGTTAATTCAAATGTTAAAACCCTTATTGGACGACGGTTTTGGTAAAGCCGATGTTTCTTTTTTACGGATGATGGCGATTGTGGTCGTGTTGCTGATTATTGTGCGCGGTGCGACCAGTTTTATCTCTTCTTATTGTTTGGCATGGGTGTCTGGTAAAGTGGTGATGACCATGCGTCGTCGTTTGTTTAAACATTTAATGTATATGCCGGTGAGCTTTTTTGACCAAAATTCTGCCGGTAAATTGCTTTCGCGGATTACCTATGACAGCGAACAAGTGGCGAATTCTTCTTCAAATTCCTTAACCACTATTGTGCGCGAGGGAGCGTATATTCTTTCTTTGCTTGGTGTGATGATTTATACCAGTTGGCAACTTTCCGTGGTGCTATTTATTATCGGACCGATTATTGCGGTGTTAATTCGCGTGGTTTCTAAGACGTTTCGTCGTTTAAGTAAAAATATGCAAAATTCCATGGGAGAATTAACCTCAACTGCCGAGCAAATGTTGCGAGGACATAAAGTCGTGTTATCTTTCGGTGGGCAACGCATTGAAGAAAAACGCTTTAATGCGGTGAGCAATGATATGCGACGCAAAGGCATGAAAATGACGGTTGCCAATGCGATTTCCGATCCTATTGTACAAGTAATCGCTTCTTTTGCCTTGTCAGCAGTATTATATTTAGCCACTTTGCCTGCGATTATGAGTCAAAATTTAACTGCCGGCTCTTTTACTGTGGTTTTTTCGTCTATGTTAGCTATGATGCGCCCGTTAAAATCTTTAACCAATGTAAATGCGAATTTTCAACGCGGTATGGCGGCATGTCAAACTTTATTTGCGATTTTAGACATGGAAACGGAAAAAGATAACGGGACGTATCATGTGGAAAAAGCCAAAGGCAATTTGCGTTTTAATAACGTGAGTTTTGCATATGAGGGCAAGGATGAACGTGCGTTAAATCACATTTCGTTTGCAGTGCCGGCGGGGAGAACCGTGGCGTTGGTAGGACGCTCTGGATCGGGAAAATCCACGATTGCTAATTTAGTGACCCGTTTTTATGATATCCAAGAGGGCGAAATTACCTTAGATGATGTCAATATCCAAGATTATCGCTTGACTAATTTGCGCGAAAATTGCGCGGTGGTATCGCAACAAGTGCATTTATTTAACGATACGGTGGCGAATAATATCGCCTATGCGGCGCAAGATAAATATAGTCGCGAAGATATTATTAAGGTGGCAACCGCAGCGCACGCCATGGAGTTTATTGAAAAATTGCCGCAAGGTTTGGATACGCTGATTGGCGAAAATGGCGCGAGTTTATCCGGCGGGCAGCGCCAACGTTTGGCGATTGCGCGTGCCTTACTGCGCGATTCACCGGTGTTGATTTTGGATGAAGCCACTTCGGCATTGGATACGGAATCGGAACGCGCTATTCAATCCGCCTTGGAAGAATTGCAACGCGATCGTACAGTGTTAGTGATTGCGCACCGTTTATCAACCATTGAAAATGCCGATGAAATTTTGGTGATTGACCATGGTGAAATTAAAGAGCGTGGAAATCATCAGCAATTATTGGCGTTAGATGGTGCTTATAAACAATTGCATACCATGCAATTTAGCCAATAATTTGACCGCACTTTATCTAAAGAGGACGAGATGAACTTTTGGTATGCAAAAACGAAGATGGCGCGTTTGGTGGCGTGGTTGTTATTACCTTTAAGCGCACTTTTTTGGCTTATCAGTTCATGGCGTCGCTTTTTATGGCAAAAAGGCTGGTTGGCGTCATATCGCGCGCCGGTGCCGGTCATTATTGTGGGCAATTTATCGGTGGGCGGGAATGGAAAAACGCCGGTGGTGGTGTGGCTAGTGGAACAGTTGCAGCAACGCGGCATAAATGTTGGCGTGATTTCTCGTGGTTATGGTAGTCAAGCGAAACAATATCCGCTGTTAGTATCCGCGCAAACGGATCCGCAGGAGGGTGGCGATGAACCGGTGCTAATCGCGAAACGTACCGGCGCGCCGGTGTGCATTTCGCCTAACCGCCGGCAGGCGATCGAGTTATTGCTGCGATCTTTTCCTTGCGATCTGATTATTAGCGACGACGGATTGCAACATTACTCATTACAACGGGATATGGAAATTGTGGTGGTCGATGGCGAGCGCGTTTTTGGTAACGGATTTGTGCTGCCGGCAGGACCTTTGCGCGAATTGCCGGCGCGCTTAAAACAAGTGGATTTAATTATTGCCAACGGAAAATCGATTCCGCAAACTGATGTGTTGATGCGCTTAGTGCCGCAGTATGCGATCAATTTAAAAACCCAAGAAAAACGCTTGTTGACGGACTTTGTTCAGCAACCCGCCATCGCTTTGGCGGGTATTGGGCATCCGCCGCGTTTTTTCTCCATGTTGCAAGCATTGGGCATTCAGTTACTCCATTGCCACGCATTTGCCGATCATCAAGCCTATTCTTCCTCGCTTATTCAACCGTTGACACCAGCAAATACGCCTTTGCTGATGACGGAAAAAGATGCGGTCAAATGTGAAAAATTTGCGCAGGAGAATTGGTGGTATGTGCCGATTGAGGCGCAGATTGATGCTAAAAGTGCGGTTCAATTTATTGATAAAATTATAAAAAAAGTAAACGAGGATAGAAGATGAATACCAGATTATTGGAAATTGTGGCTTGTCCGATTTGTCAAGGACGATTGAAATACGACAAAGAAAATGAACGCTTAATTTGTCATTTTGATCATATCGCCTATCCTATCCAACAAGGCATCCCCGTCTTGCTTGCCGAACAAGGTACTGCTTTAACCTCAAGCGAGGAAAGCTCCCATGACTAAATTTACCGTGATTATTCCGGCGCGTTATGCGTCCTCCCGTTTGCCGGGAAAACCGTTGGCGGATATTGCCGGCAAACCCATGATTGAACATGTTTGGCAACAAGCACAGCGCGCCGGCGCGGAACGTGTGATCGTGGCGACAGATCATGATGCAGTGGCGAATGTGGTGCGATCTTTTGGCGGCGAAGTCTGTTTGACCTCGGCAAAACACAATTCCGGAACTGAACGTCTTGCCGAGGTAGTGGAAAAATTGGGAATAGCGGATGATGAAATTATTGTCAATATTCAAGGTGATGAGCCGCTAATTCCGCCGAGTATTGTGCGCCAAGTAGCAGAAAATTTAGCCAAATATTCGGTTAATATGGCAAGTCTTGCGGTGAAAATCGAGGATACGGAGGAATTATTTAATCCGAATGTGGTGAAAGTGGTGACCGATCATGCCGGTTATGTATTGTATTTTTCACGTGCGGTGATCCCGTGGAATCGCGATCAATTTGCGGTGTTGCGCAATGCTTCCGCGGATGTGTCACAACTCAATTTAGTCGATCATTATTGGCGACATATTGGTATCTATGCCTATCGTGCAGGATTTATTCAGCAATATATTCGCTGGAAACCGACCGCACTTGAGCAAATTGAGAGCCTAGAGCAGTTGCGCGTGTTGTGGTATGGCGAAAAAATCCACGTTGAACCGGCATTAGAAGTACCGGCGGTTGGTGTGGATACGCCGGAAGATTTGGAAAAAGTGCGGTCAATTTTAGGACATTTTGCATAAATTATATGGGTTTTGACGCTAAATCATTCTTGGCGGATATGCCGCATAATGCGGGTGTGTATCGTATGTATGACGATAAGGACACCGTGATTTATGTGGGCAAAGCCAAGGATCTTAAAAAACGCTTGTCTAGCTATTTTCGTCGTCAAGTCGCGAGCAAAAAAACGGAAGCCTTAGTCGCTGCCATTGCTCGCATTGAAACGACGATCACCTCTTCTGAAACTGAAGCCTTATTACTGGAACATAATTATATTAAACAATATCAGCCACGTTATAACGTTTTGTTACGTGATGATAAATCCTATCCTTATATTTTGCTCACCCAAGAACGCCACCCGAGAATTACCGCTTATCGTGGCGCGAAAAAAGTGCAAGGCGAGTATTTCGGTCCTTATCCGCACGCCGGTGCAGTGCGTGAAACCTTGGTATTGTTACAAAAATTATTCCCAATTCGCCAATGTGAAAATTCGGTGTATAACAACCGTTCGCGCCCTTGTTTGCAATATCAAATTGGGCGTTGCTTAGCGCCTTGCGTTGCCGGTTATGTGAGTGACGAAGATTATGCGCAACAGGTAAATTTTGCGCGTTTATTTTTGCAAGGCAAAGATCAGCAAGTGCTGGAACATTTGATCGGTAAAATGGAACAGGCAAGCCAAGCATTAAATTTTGAAGCGGCGGCACGGTTTCGTGATCAGATTCAAGCGGTACGTTCGGTGATTGAAAAACAATTTGTGGATAACGAGCGTTTGGATGATTTGGATATTTTGTCGATTGCTTATCAATTGGGGATTGCTTGCGTACAAGTATTGTTTATTCGACAAGGTAAGGTATTGGGAAATCGTAGCTATTTTCCTAAAGTGCCGGCGAATACGGATTTATCTGAATTAACAGCGACCTTTGTGGGACAATTTTATTTGCAAGGTTATCAAGGGCGCAGTATTCCGAACAGCATTATTGTGGATCATAAATTAGGCGAAAAAAATGAGCTGGAAGCCTTGTTGACCTCACAAGCCGGACATAAAGTGAGTATTCAGGATAATGTGAAAGGAGATAAGAGCAAATATTTGCAATTGGCGCAAATGAATGCGAAAGCGGCATTGGTAACGCAGTTGAAACAGGCGTCGTTAATGCGAGAGCGCTATGCGGAATTGGCGAATTTGTTGGGGATGGAAAACATTCGACGCATGGAATGTTTTGATATTAGCCATACTATGGGCGAACAAACGATTGCTTCTTGCGTGGTGTTTAATCAAGAGGGTCCGCTAAAATCGGATTATCGACGTTTTAATATTAGCGGGATTACTGGTGGTGACGATTATGCGGCAATGGAGCAGGCGTTGCTGAAACGATTTGATCGTGATTTGAGCGAAGATAAAATTCCGGATATTGTGTTTATTGATGGCGGCAAAGGACAACTTAATCGGGCATTGCAGGTGTTCCAACAATTGCAGGTCAATTGGGATAAAAATCGACCGCTCTTAATTGGCGTGGCGAAAGGCGTGGATCGTAAAGCGGGGCTGGAAACGCTGATTATCAGCCAACAAGATAAAGAAGTCCATTTACCGGCGGATGATTTGGCGTTACATTTAATTCAACATATTCGTGACGAAAGTCATCATCATGCGATCAGTGGACATCGTAAAAAACGCCAAAAGGCTTTAACGCAAAGCGGATTGGAAACGATCGAGGGGGTTGGCGCTAAAAGACGTCAGGCGTTGTTGAAATATTTAGGCGGGATGCAAGGGGTGAAAAAAGCAACGGTGGATGAAATGGCGTCAGTGCCTATGATTTCCCGTGCATTAGCTGAAAAAATATTTGCGGCTTTGCACGATTAACGGTGAGAGTTTAATTTTGTTCAAAAAGTAAACGATAAAGAGTGCGGTGCTTTTTTGATAAGTTTTGTTCATAAGACGAAATGTAAAATCTTTTTTTTAACCTGCAAAAAATTTTTTTCTATTTTTATTATTTAATGTTACAGTTAAGAGAGTTTGACTTTTGGTCACTTTAAGGGAATTAAGCAGGCTAATTGTTTGCTTAGTGTAATTAATCAATCACGTTGAAGGAAACATTATGTTAATTGGTGTACCTAGAGAACTGCTTGATAACGAAAGTCGCGTAGCAGCCACACCGAAAACCATCCAACAAATTTTGAAACTCGGTTTTGAAGTTATTGTGGAAAAAGGTGCTGGCTTTAAGGCGAGTTTTGAAGATCATGCGTTTGAACAAGCCGGCGCCAAAATTGGCTCGGCAAAAGAGGTTTGGCAAGCAGACATTATCTTTAAAGTTAATGCGCCTGAAGAAGCGGAAATTCCGTTGATTAAAGAAGGAGCGACGTTAGTTAGCTTTATTTGGCCGGCACAAAATCCGGATTTAATGGCGAAATTGTCAGCTAAGAAAATTAATGTGTTGGCAATGGACGCTGTACCGCGTATTTCTCGTGCGCAGTCATTAGATGCACTAAGTTCAATGGCAAATATTGCTGGTTATCGTGCGGTGGTAGAAGCGGCGCATGAATTCGGCAGTTTCTTTACGGGACAAATTACCGCTGCTGGTAAAGTTCCGCCGGCGAAAGTATTGGTGATCGGTGCCGGTGTGGCTGGATTAGCAGCCATCGGTGCGGCAAATAGTTTAGGGGCGATTGTTCGCGCTTTTGACTCTCGTCCGGAAGTAAAAGAACAAGTAGAATCCATGGGCGCAAGCTTCTTAGAGATTGATTTTAAAGAAGAAGGCGGCAGTGGCGATGGTTATGCGAAAGTGATGTCGGAAGAGTTTAACCGTCGTGCTTTAGCGCTTTATGCAGAACAAGCAAAAGAAGTGGATATTATTATTACTACCGCTTTAATTCCGGGTAAACCGGCGCCGCGTTTGATTACCAAAGAAATGGTCGAGAGCATGAAACCGGGTTCCGTGATTGTGGACTTGGCGGCTGCTACCGGCGGTAACTGTGAATTAAGTAAAGCGGGTGAAGTGGTTGTAACCGATAATCAAGTGAAAATCATTGGTTATACGGATTTACCAAGTCGTTTGCCGACCCAGTCTTCTCAACTTTATGGTACTAACTTAGTTAATTTACTCAAACTGTTATGTAAAGAAAAAGACGGTAATATCAATATTGATTTTGAAGATGTGGTATTACGCGGTGTTACTGTAATTCGTGATGGTGAAGTGACATGGCCAGCTCCGCCAATTCAAGTTTCTGCACAACCGCAACAAAAAGCGGCAGCGGTGCAAGCGGAGAAAAAAGAAGAAAAACCACTTGATCCAAAAGTGAAATATGGCGTGATGGCGGCAGTCGGTGCGCTTTTCTTATGGTTAGGTTCAATTATGCCTTCCGCTTTCCTTTCTCACTTTACGGTCTTTGTTTTGGCTTGTGTGGTCGGCTATTATGTTGTTTGGAACGTAAGTCATGCGTTACATACGCCGTTAATGGCGGTAACCAATGCGATTTCAGGAATTATCATTGTGGGGGCATTATTGCAAATCGCACAAGGTAGTTTCTTTGTCAGTATCTTGGCATTTATCGCAATTTTAGTGGCAAGTATCAATATCTTCGGTGGTTTCAAAGTCACCCAACGTATGCTTGCAATGTTTAGAAAAGGATAGGGAGATACAGCAATGTCTGAAGGTTTAGTACAAGCTGCCTATATAGTTGCGGCGTTACTTTTCATTATGAGCTTAGCCGGTCTTTCTAAACATGAGACTGCAAAAGCAGGATGCTGGTACGGTATTGTAGGGATGACCATTGCGTTAATTGCCACCATTTTCGGACCTCATTCACAGGGTACATTATGGATCATCATTGCGATGGTCATTGGTGCGGCGATCGGTATTCATCGCGCATTAAAAGTTGAAATGACCGAAATGCCGGAATTAGTGGCGATTTTACATAGCTTCGTTGGTTTAGCGGCAGTATTGGTTGGTTTTAACAGCTTCGGTTTACACGTTACTCCGGAATTTGTGATTCCAGAAGGCGTGTTATACACCACTGAAGCTGCGCAAAAAGCGTTAGAATCGCAACAACTTGCCTTTGCTGAAGAACAAGCGGTATTAGCCAATATCCACAATGTTGAAGTGTTCTTAGGGATCTTCATCGGAGCGGTAACCTTTACCGGTTCTGTGGTAGCATTTGGTAAATTACGTGGCATCATCAATTCGAAAGCCTTAATGTTACCGCATCGCCACAAATTAAACTTGGCGGCGTTAGTGGTTTCTGCCTTATTGATGGTGGCATTCTTAAGATCACCGGAAAATATTTTCCCAGTATTATTAATGACCATTATTGCATTGGCGTTCGGATGGCACTTGGTAGCATCAATCGGTGGTGCTGATATGCCGGTTGTGGTGTCAATGTTGAACTCCTATTCAGGTTGGGCAGCCGCAGCGGCAGGCTTTATGTTGAATAACGACTTGTTAATTGTTACCGGCGCCTTAGTTGGTTCATCTGGTGCAATCTTGTCTTATATCATGTGTAAAGCAATGAACCGTTCATTTATCAGTGTTATTGCCGGCGGTTTTGGTAATGACGTGCAAGTAAGTTCTGACGAAGAACAAGGTGAACATCGCGAAACCAGCGCAGAAGAAGTGGCAGAAATGTTGAAAAATGCAAGCTCTGTCATCATCACTCCGGGATACGGTATGGCGGTTGCGCAAGCGCAATATCCAGTGGCAGAAATTACACAAAAATTACGCGATCGCGGCGTGAATGTGCGTTTCGGTATTCACCCCGTTGCTGGACGTTTACCGGGACACATGAACGTCTTGTTGGCGGAAGCGAAAGTGCCTTATGATGTGGTATTGGAAATGGATGAAATCAATGATGATTTCCCAGATACTGATGTGGTCTTGGTTATTGGCGCGAACGATACGGTTAACCCAGCGGCAATGGACGATCCGAACAGCCCAATTGCCGGAATGCCAGTGCTTGAAGTTTGGAAAGCTGCGAACGTGGTGGTATTCAAACGCTCTATGGCAGTAGGTTACGCCGGTGTACAAAATCCATTGTTCTTTAAAGAAAATACCCAAATGTTGTTTGGTGATGCGAAAGAACGTGTGGATGACATTTTAAAAGCCCTATAATCGGCTTAATAAAAAATGAGCAAAACACCATAAAATTTGACCGCACTTTTTAAAGTGCGGTTATTTTTAGCCATTTTTTAAGCGATCGGCAGCAATAATGGCTTGCCCTAAACTTAAACCACCGTCGCCCATTGGAAATTGATGGGCACTTAAGATATTAAATTCAGCGAGTTGTAGTTTGAGTAAGCGACGTAATAATTGATTATGCATTACGCCACCAGAAAGCACGATAGTTTGACAATGATGTTGTTGAGCTTGTCGGCGTGCCAATTCAGCAAATCCGGCACTTAAGGCATAATGAAATAAAAAGGCTTTATCGGCGACAGATCCAGCGTAAGCCAACCACGTTTGCCAAAAAGTCCCTAAATCCAACAATCCATCTTTTAGCGGCATTTTAACGGAAAAATCGACCGCACTTTGCGGCGTTTGCAAGAGGTTTTTCATCAGCGGCGATTGGCAAGCGAGAACTTCCAAATGACAAGCAGCTTCGCCTTCCCATGTGAGCTGTGGTGGTGCAATGCCTAAACCGTAAGCGACTGCGTCAAACAGCCGACCGGCGGAAGAAATGGAGGGCGAATTAATACCTCGTTCTATGGCTTTGCTTAAGCGTTGCCAATCTTGATCGGTGCAGGTTTGTGCCATGATATTTTTCCATTCGGGGACAAATTGGTGTAAATGTGCCAGCCAGTTTCGCCAAGGCTGTTTTGCTGCTAAATCACCGCCGGGCAAAGCCACTGCCGGTAATCCGCCCAAATGTTGGCATTGTTGTGTTGTCACCAGCAAGCATTCTCCACCCCAAAGTTGTTGATTTTCTCCCATACCAATACCGTCTAACGCCAGTCCGATTACGGTTTCCTCGCAACCTTCTTCTGCCATCACACTGACAATATGGGCATGATGATGCAACACTTCTTGATAAGGGATGTGATTTTGTTGCGCAAGGGTGATACCGGTTTTGCTAGAAAAATAGCCTTGATGGGCATCCACGACGATCAATTCCGGCTTGAATTGATAAATTTGCTGGAAAAGCGCAAGGTTGTCGCACAATTGTTGTTGCACAAATTCATTTGATGTATCGCCGATATGCTGGCTGACCACTGCATTATTATCACGCAATAGACAGAACGTGTTTTTCAGATCGGAACCCAGAGCGAGAATTTGTTGCGCTGAATGATGTTTTATTTCCGTTTCATTTGGCACATAGCCACGCGCGCGGCGTAAGGTTTCCAGTCCATCAAATGCCACGCGCACCAAACTGTCATCAGCACGCTGCAAAATATCACGATTATGCAGCAAATAAAAATCGGCAAGCCCTGCCAGTTTTTGCGTGGCTTCTTCATTAATTAAAACGGGCGGTTGTCCACTCGGATTAGCAGAGGTCATCACCAAGGGTAATTGAATATCACGCAATAGCAGATGTTGCAGCGGATTGCTCGGCAGCATGACGCCGATTTCTGCTAAATGCGGTGCGATGAATTCGGTTACCTGCGGTACTTTATGTTTTGCCAATAATAGAATCGGCGCAGCGCTGCTGGTGAGTTGCTTACGTTCGTCGTCATTAAGATCGGATAAAAAATCAATATCCGGTACCATAATTGCAAAAGGCTTTGTTGGGCGGTGTTTGCGTTGACGTAAACGGACGACCGCTTGCGGATTGGTGGCATCGCAGGCGAGATGAAAACCGCCAATACCTTTAATCGCGACAATGTTACCTTGTTTGAGCAAAAGTGCGGTCTGTTTTAGCGCAGTTTCGTTTTGCGCTAATGTGTTATGATCGTCTGTTAGCCAAATTTGCGGACCACAATCCGGACAGGCATTAGGCTGAGCATGGAAACGCCGATCGGCCGGATCGCGATATTCTTTGTCACATTGTGGGCAAAGCGGAAAATTTGCCATTGAGGTATTTTTACGATCGTAGGGAATGGCTTTGATAATGGTAAAACGCGGACCACAATGGGTGCAATTGGTAAAAGGGTAATGAAAGCGGCGATTTTGCGGATCAAATAAATCCGCTAAGCAATGCGGACAAGTTGCCGCATCTGGAATGATTTGCGTATCCATTCCGTTATTTTCACTTTCGCGAATAATAAAGGATTGCGGATCAATATCTTGCCATTGTTTCTCGCTTTGTTGAATGGCGGTGATGGCGGCGAGGGGTGGTAATTGCGTGGTTAACTCCTGCAAAAAAGCGGAAAGCGTACTTGGTTCGGGGGCGATTAGCCGAACTAAAACGCCTTGTCCATCGTTATTGACATCACCTTTTAGCTGATATTTATTGGCTAATAACCAAATGAAAGGGCGAAACCCCACACCTTGCACTTTGCCTTTAATCCGCAATTCAATCCCTTGCATACGTCATCCTATTTTTGGTTTAAGCCTAAGAAATCGCCAACTTCATGTTCCAATTGGCTCATAGCGATTAGCGCTTCTTGCGTTTGTTTGGCTTCTTCTTCGTCGATAATACTCATGGCAAAGCCGACGTGGATGAGTACCCATTTATCGATAAGTTGTTGTGGGTCATCGTCGCAAATCAGAGAAATATTAATTTCTCGTTTTACGCCACAGACATCAGCAGTGGCAAGTTGGAGAGCAGAATCAGCTACCTGTACAATTTTCCCTGGAATTCCTAAACACATAATTTTTCCTTTAGTTTATGAGCGGTAAGTGAAAGCTTATCATATAATCTAACATAATGATATTAAAGGAATTAATACCATTTTTAGTCATGTTTTTGTTATACTTCGCTATTTTTAGCATTCTATCATCTTGTTTTACTTCAAAATTTTTAAAATTTCAAAAATAATTATATTCATGATATTAAGCAAACATTGATCGGTTTGTACCTTGAAATAAATTTTTTATTGGCGTTATCCTTAAGCCAAAGTGGTTATTTTATTGATTAAGCAAAGAAGAGATTTCGCCGATAGGTCACAACGAGTTAAAAGGGGTGAAATTTTGTACTATGCAGTAAATGCGATAAAACAGAATTATATCCAATTTGAAACTCTAGCCATACAAGAGTTCCGCGATACGGAATAAGCAAGCTTTAAGAAATTTTCGGGAAGGGAAACGCATCACGTTATTTCAGTATAGTGAGGGTGGGATAAAATCCCACCTTATTTTTGCTCAATCAGTACGATCAATTTTAATGACAACTTGGATTTTTACCGCTGCACTTATTGCAACCGTCACACATACTGCGTTTTGGGTTTAGTACATATTTCCATAGGATGTAAGCAACACAGGCGATAACAATAATGCCAACTAAAATAGTTTGAATCATAGCGCTATCCTTAGTGTAATATGGTAAACCGCGTAGGCGAAGAAATAAGCTAATGCAAACAAATAGGCAGTAATTAGCGCAGTTTGTTTGGTTGATTTTGTTTCTTTTTTGATTACGGTGAGGGTCGCGATACACATTGGTGCGTAAATATACCAAGTGATAAATGCCAGCGCAGTCGGCAATCCCCAGCCATTGGTGACAACTGGCGTTAATGCCTCAATAATTTGTTCTTCCGAACCGCCAATAGCGTATACGGTTCCCAAGGCGGCAACCACCACTTCTCGCGCGGCAATTCCCGGGATCATGGCGATACACATTTGCCAAGTAAATCCTAAAGGCGCAAAAATCGGCTCAATAAGATGTCCTAACATTCCGGCAAAGGAATAATCTATCGCAGGAGCGGTCGCATTATCCGGCGCGGATGGGAAAGTAACAAGGAACCATAAGATCACAGTCAACGCAAAAATTACCGTACTTGCGCGTTTTAAAAAGGCGCTGACGCGTTCCCAAAGACTTAAACAAATATGTTTAAAATTCGGCAAACGGTAAGTTGGGAGTTCCATTAGTAACGGAAATTGTTGAATATTTCCTTTGCGCAAGGCGAGACGCTTGGTGATATAAGCGACAAAACCAGCGGAAATAATACCGATCAAATACAACGCAAATAGCACTAAACCTTGTAAATTAAAAATTCCCCAAACGGTTTGATTTGGAATAATAGCGCCAATGATTAAAGCATATACCGGAAGACGAGCGGAACAAGTGAGCATTGGTGCAATCGCAATCGTCACTAAGCGTTCTCTCGGATCCTGGATGGTTCTTGCTGACATAATGGCGGGAACCGCGCAAGCAAAACTGGAGAGCAGGGGAATAAACGCCCGTCCGGATAAACCGCTTTTGGCGAGCATGCTGTCCAATAAAAAGGCGGCACGCGGTAAATACCCTGAGTCTTCAAGCAGTAAAATAAACAGGAATAGGATTGTAATTTGTGGTAGGAAGACTAACACACCTCCAACACCGGGAATAACGCCATTGACGAGTAAATCGTTTAATAATCCCTCCGACATATGACTGGCAACCCATTCACTTAACATGCCAAAACCGTTTTCAATTAAATTCATTATTGGTTCAGCCCAAGAATAAACTGCTTGGAATACGAGTAATAAGATGATTAATAGCAATCCAATACCTGTAATAGGGTGTAGTACAATGGTATCTAATTTTTGGTGCCAATCGGGGAGTTGTAAATCTTGCTTAATTGATTGTGCTAAAATGTGTTCTACTTCTTGATAGAGCAATTGACTGTCTAATTTATCTAATATTTGTTCCGCTTTAGCGCGGTCAAGAGGAGTAGCAGTTTGCTGTGGCAGGGATTTAATCGCGTCGCGTAAGGCTTTGGTTCCTTCTTTTTTGATGGCGACCGTCTCAAAAACAGGTACCTCCAATAATTGACTTAATTTAGCCACATCAATTTGCAAACCGCGCGCCCGAGCAATATCGCTTAAATTCATTGCGACGACAATCGGCAAACCTAATTGCTTGATTTCTAACACCATACGCAAAGTCATGCGCAAATTTGTTGCATCAGCCACAGCGACCAACGCATCCGGTTGGCGTCCGAGTTTGCCCAATACCATATCGCGCGCCACTGCCTCGTCTAGGCTGGTGGTACGTAAACTGTAGGTACCGGGCAAATCGATAATGCGAATATTGGCATCATCAACAAAGGTACCTTCTAATTTATCAACGGTTACGCCGGCGTAATTGGCGACTTTGGCATTGGCGCCAGTAAGACGATTGAAAAGGGCGGTTTTGCCACAGTTAGGTGCGCCGAGTAGCGCAATATGAAATGCCATTTGTTACTCCACGATTTGACACAAAATTTTTTGCGCTTCGTGTTCACGTAATGCAAATTGCGATTTATTGCCCAACCGCACCGCGAAAGGTCCTTTACCAAAGGGACCTTTTGCGATAACAGTGAGCGACATGCCTTGCGAAAAGCCAAGATCCGCTAAACGACGACTTACGATCGTATCGACTTCGCCGAAGACATCACTACTCACAATCTCTTGAATATACGCTGAGACATTTTTCTCCAGTGAAGCGAGGGAAATAACAGACATACTATATCCTTGCAACATAAAAATTCGTGCGCTAATTATACAAAATGAAAATCAATCGCAAAAGCATCGCCCTAAATAAATTGATTTAGCGCAAAGAAATTCTGTAGTGCGGTTAAAATTTGTTCGATTTGAGCTGGTTTTTAGTCACAATAAAGGTGGGAAAATCGCATCAATAAAAAGATGGTATGATTTATTGTATCAAAACTCGGTAAAAAATGACCGCACTTACGTTTTTGGCAGACGAAAGTGCGGTGTTTTTTTGTGAATTATTGGTCTTCTTGTAGGTCTTTATCTTGTGGCAAAATTAAGTTAAGAATTAACGCCAACAAGGAGCCGACGGTAATGCCGGAACCTAAGACTTCTTTGAAAAAGTGCGGTAATTTATCCAGCAATTCTGGACGGGTGGTGACCGCTAAGCCACAACCGATGGAAATTGCAATAATCAAACCGTTGCGTTTGCTGCGTTCAATGCTGTCGAGCATTTGAATGCCGGCAGCGATAATCATCGCGAACATCATTAATCCGGCACCGCCCAATACGGGTAACGGAATGGAGACGATCAGTGCGCCGAAGACGGGGAATAAGCCGGCAAGCGCCAATAAGGCACCGGTAATCGCTACCACGTAGCGGCTGGCAACGCCGGTTAGCGAAATCACGCCGATATTTTGTGAGAACGACGAAAATGGCGTTGTGGACATAATGGCTGCCAAAGCGGAACCTAAACCGTCGCAAAGTACGCCGCCGCGTAAATGTTTGCCGGTAATTTCTGTTTTGGTGGCATTGCCTAAGGCTAAAAAGTTACCACTGGATTCAACGATAGTCACTAAATAGGCAATGGACATTCCGATAATACCGGAAATTGGGAATGCCAAGCCGAAGTGTAACGGTTGCGGGACAGCAAAAACTTGTGCATTTTTGACCCCTTCAAAGCTGACCCAACCCAATGCGAGCGCGACGACATACCCCGTCATCATGCCAATCACGATAGCCGCCGCGGAAAAAATACCTTTGCCCCATTGCACCAATGCCACCACAATCACTAGCACAAAACTTGCCATCATGAGATTTTCTGGGCTGGCATAATTGGCATCACCACGTTGACCACCGGCAAACCAATCCACTGCAACTGGGATAAGACTTAACCCAATCATCATCACCACGGCGCCGGTAACTACTGGTGGGAAAAGTTTACGAATATAAGGCATAAAAAAGCTACCGATGATCATCACTAACGAACCGACTAAGGACGCGCCCAAAATGCCGGCAACACCGGATTCGCTAAAGCCGATAGCCAGTGCCGCCGCCACAAAGGTAAAGCTAGTTCCCATAACGCTAGGCAAACGGATACCGATAGGTCCCAGCCCGCGACATTGGATAATGGTCACAACGCCGGAAATTAACAACGCGGCATTAACCAATGTGATGGTCTCTTCTGTCGACAATTTTAGTACATTACCGATAACCAATGGAACCGCAATAATGCCGCCAAGCGCGGCGAGCAAATGTTGCGCTGCCAACAATAAACTTAGCATAAATGGCGGTTTATCTTCGACGGAATAAAATAAATTTGTATTCATGGTATGTCCTTAGCAAGAAATGAGGGGGAATTATACTGCAAATTTATTTTTACGCAATCGTTTGCTTAAGCTGTATTGAGAAAAATAAAACGATACAGTAAGAATGTGTGGGACAATAAAAAAGTGCGGTGCTTTTGATCTGCGCCCAAAAAGTTAGACTGCTTTAATTTAAGGACTGAGTTCTGTAACTAATTTTGCTTTTAGTACATTTGTTGTTGGTTGAACTCCCGCAACTTTTTTAGATACGCATTCTCCGCTTCCAGCGCTAAAATTCGATAACGTAAGTGCTCTTCTTCCGTTTTGTCAAAAGCTTGCAACCAATTGTTAATATAAGCTCGCACTACCAATCCCCCCCCCCCCCAATGCAATGCTGCTTGTTTGATAGAAAATTGTCCATTTTTAACTGTTTGAATATCTGTCACTTTTTGATAATGAATAACTGGTCCGGAGGTTTCGCCATTTAGATTAAGTTTTAGCTCTCCCATTAAATTTAATATTGCTGTATCCGCATAAGGACCACAATATAACCGTAATTCATCATCTGTCATAAAGGGGATATCTTTGAAAAAGGGCGTATTTAAACTTCCTTTTTGGAATGACTTTGATAATTGAATCGTAATCTCCAAAACACTATCCTCGCATAGCGTTACGGAAATCCTCAAAAGAATGCTCTGCATTAAAACTATATAGGTAAGAATATTTAAGTCGGTGTGCCATTCTTGATATCCAATAACATACTGATCTGCTTCGGCATTATTAATAAACACAGAAATGAGAGGTAACTCATCCTCAAGGCTTGTAATTTTGGGCAGCCCATTATGAAAAAAATGAATTTCTTCTAAATTTTTATATAGAAAGGCCAATCACTTCCGCTCTAATATCACTATGAATTATCTGAGTTCATTTTTTGCAAAAGTTCGGTTAAAATCTACTTAAAATTCTTTTACATAGTAAGAATAGTAAGAGAGAAAATAGGCAATAATCATAAGATAGGAAAATATATGCAACAAGCCCTACACCCATATAAAAATATACTTATATCAGTAGTTCAATACATTCAGGAATTCGGTAACAAGCCATTAAATGGGATAGACAATAGGCCAAAATGTCGCTGTCTGCTCTGCAAGCAGGAAGTTTTTGAAAAGCATATGAGTACGGTTAGCTCCTCTCAGGGGAATTTTTCTCACTATCCTAATCGAGGTTATTGCCCTATTAAATCCCAAAGTGTTGTTTCATATAGTCACTGTGTACCAGCTATCCCTAACAAGCAGCGTGCATTATGGTTGAAACAACAATTTAGAAAAAATTGGAGGCAACATTATAAGCAAATCAATCATTTGGCTAAAAATCTGAAACCCATAGAATTCATACAGTTACTAACCATAGCAAATCAGCAACGTATTTGGGAATATGATCAATTACAGGAATATCAGTTACCTTATGTTTTAGTCACATTAGCCTAATTCCCAAATCAAACGGGTAATTACAAGGATAAAAGACATTGTTGGTTTAGATTTTGGTTTGATTCTAGTGTACAAGAGTATGATGATATTTGGAGAACCAGCACTCTGCCAGAATTATGGAGAGCTTATTATTACCTCACTGGGAAACAACGTACTCTGTCCGAAGATAACCTGAAAAATTTAAGCTCTTTCCATATGAATAAGGATTTTTTGACTTGGGATGGCAAATTGCCCCAGTTTATTATAGATGATATAGAAAAGTGGTTTACGTCTCATCATTTTGGGGAATAATATCCCGTATTTCAGCGATAGTGATTATTTTATACTGTGTAGAAAAAATTATGTCGAGCCTATCCCCCAAATTGTGTAAATACCTGTTTCTGAGATAATATATCAGACACAGGTACTTTATTATGAACGAAAAACAGCTTCACGCGTTGGCAATACTATGGAAGATGAGGGATAGAAAAATGAACGAACAAGCTTATTCGCCCAGGCTTGCGCTTCGGATTTGGTGCGGAATTTCATTTGCTCTTCTAATTCAATCTGTTTGCGGTGTAATTGAGGATCGACATTTTGAGCCAGTAGCGCTAAAAATTCATCTCTCTGCTTTCTTGCTTGGGCTAGAGAAATTTCAGGGTATTTGCCTAAGCCCAGTAAAATGCGCTTTTTGGTGAAAGGCTGATAGTAATTAAACCGCCACAACTTACTTGCATTAGTTTTTATTAATAAATAAAGCCCTTGCCCGTCTGATAGCGTGTAGTCCTTTTCTTTGGGTTTAGCTCTGTCTATCTCGGTATTAGTGAGCGGTTTAGTTATACGTGCCATATATGTTTTAATCTTAGTTATATTAGTTCCGTATAACTATTTGGAAAATAAATAAGGGATAAAACATTTAATAACAAAACATTAGAAGATTTTAGTTATACGGATTTATTACGGAGTTTACCCGTATAACTAAGTGTATAACTAAAATTAGCGTTTGTAAACGTATTAAAGCGTAAGAGAAGATAAGAGTAGATAAGAACAAAGTTCAATGAAATCAATGGGTTAGTTTATTAAAACGCAATAAAAAATCCCTAGCCGAAAGACTAAGGATTGTAAAATGGTGCCTAGGGTCGGACTCGAACCGACACGCTTTTAAAGGCGGCGGATTTTGAATCCGCTGCGTCTACCAATTTCGCCACCCAGGCAACACTAATATATGTCATTTGGAATGAGGCGTATTATACGGGTCTGTAGAAAGGTTGCAAGTAGAAAATGCAAATTTTTATATCGGTTGTTTTAATTTTCAACAAATTGTGTTTTTTTAGACCGCACTTTAACTAATAATGCAAAAGTGCGGTCTTTTTTTATGCTGTTTTAACTGCGTTTTCGGCTTAATAACCACCATGTAATAATAAGAAATAAGACACTTGGCATTAACGCGCTGAAGAATGGCGGAATGCTGTAAACCAAACTAAGCGGTCCGAAGATTTCGTTGATGACGTAAAATAAGAAACCGAAACAGATCCCGCTAATAATGCGGGCGCCTGCAGTGACGCTGCGCAGTGGGCCAAAAATAAAGGAAAGCGCTAAGAGCATCATGACACCAACGGAAATCGGTTGAAATAATTTACGCCAATAGGTCAATTCAAATTTCTTCGGATCTTGCCCTGTTTCTTTGAGGAAAGTGATATAGGTCGATAAACCAGAAATGGACAACGACGTTGGGCGCATGGAGACGATACCGAGTTTGTCCGGCGTTAATCCGGTTTTCCACACGCCTTTTAGCTTATTTGTGGTTTTAATTTCTGTTTCGCCAATTTGAGATTGGTTAATTTGCGTCAATTGCCACTGGTTATTTTGATATACCGCTTTATTGGCATGGCTGACTTCAAGCAACTGGCGATTATCGCCAAAGCGGTAAATATAAATATCATTGAGCTGAATATCGTTAGTGATCCGACGAATATACACGAACTCGTTTCCGTCTTTTGCCCACACCCCGTTTTTCACCGAAAGCACATTTTTGCCATACATAGCTTTATCCCGCATATCACGCGCGAATTGTTCCGTTTGTGGGATGCCCCATTCGCCGATAATCATGGTGATAAACACCAAAGGTAGCGCGGTTTTCATGACTGCTGAACCGATTTTCATGCGAGAAAAGCCGGAGGCTTGCATGACCACTAATTCACTTCGGCTGGCTAGATTTCCCAAAGAAATTAACGCGCCTAACAATGCTGCCATGGGGAAGAACGTTTCTACATCTTTCGGAATGGTCAAAACGGTGAACAAAATGGCTTGAACCACATCATAAGTTCCCTGTCCGACACTGCGGAATTGTTCGACAAATTTGATGATAGCCGAAAGTCCAACCAACATTAATAGGGTGGCAAAAATGGCGCCGAGGATACTTTTTCCGATATAACGATCTAATGTGTTCATTATCTTTTTATCCTTTTGTTACCACTTTATTGCTAAATAAATGACGAATTTTATGCATAAATGCGCTGTTCCAACTGTTTAACACGATACCTAATACCAAGAAGATAATGTTGACAAGTGGCATAAACAGGCTGGCATCTAATTTATTTGCTGTACCGGCGGATTTTAATGAACTTTGTAATAAGAAATAGATTAAATAAAGCAGCAGTGCCGGCAAGATTTTGGCAAAACGCCCTTGACGCGGATTAACGCGACTAAGCGGAACCGCAACTAATGCCATTAGTGGTACCGCTAAAATTAAGGTAATTCGCCAATGGAGCTCTGCTTTTTCTGCTGGGGATTTGCTTTTGAGTAATTGACTCATGCTAAGAATTTCTGCTTCTTTGCCTTTTACATCAGCTTCTCTGTGACCTAAATAGGCTTGATATTCATCAAAGTGAGCAATTCTAAAATCCGGCAACACCGCGCTACCTTCAATGCGTTGGCTGTTTTGTAGCGTTAAAATTTGATCGCCGTTCGGTAAGGATTTCAATTCTCCATTTTCCGCCACCAAGACCGAGGGTTTCGCGTTTTGTGTGGCTTGGGTTTGGAAAACGTACACGTCATTAATTTGATTATTTTTAATATTATCAATAAATAACACCACGCCATTATTATTGGTGGTGATAAATTGACCGGAGGAGAGCGCGCTCATGTTCGGATTGGCTTTCGCATCTTCCACAATTTTGCTTTGTTGATTAATCGCCCAAGGTGACAACCAAAGCGCATTATATGCCGCGAGCGCACCGGTAAATACAGAAAGAATTAAGGCAACGCGCACCAAAAGATTCGGACCAACGCCACAGGCGCGCATCACTGTAATTTCGCTTTCTGCATATAATCGACCGAGAGTCAATAAAAGCGCGACGAATAAACACAAGGGAAGCATTAATTGCGCCATTGCCGGCATCCCAAGCCCAAGCAATGACAAAACTAAATCCGCCGGAATATTCCCGTTTGCCGCCGAACCTAATACACGAACCAACTGCTGACAGAAAAAAATCAACAGCAAAATAAACAAAATAGCAATTTGGCTTTTTAATATTTCTTTCGTTAAATATCGAGTAAAAATCACGTTATCGCCTATATTTTTGTTGTAAATTCTACAAAACCCTTGCAATTTTTGTTAAACAAAGTAGGGTTATCAAACCATTAAATGAATGGCGTATGATAACTTATTTTTAGCAAATTAGTGAGGATTAAATGAAATATCGTGTAAAAAACACCGCACTTTCACAGCCAACCGATTGCTTGGTTGTCAGTATTTTTGAGGATACAGGATTATCTGCAAGCGGTAAAAAAATCGATCAACTCACCCAAGGCTATTTAAGCCAATTAATGCATTCCGGCGATTTAAGTGGAAAATTTGGTCAAATTTTATGTTTGCATCAACTGCCAAATCTTGCCACCACACGCCTTTTGCTGTTGGGCGCGGGAAAAGCAGCTGAAATGAGCGAGCGTCGTTATAAACAATTGGTGCAAAAAATGATGCAAGCCGTTAAAGATAGTCCAATTCGAGAAATGCATTGTTTTTTAACAGAAATTGCTATTAAAAATCGCGAAAGTCATTGGAATGTGCGTTTTGCGCTAGAGGCGATTGAGGAAAATCGGTATGTGTTCGATCAATTTAAAAGCGAAAAATCAACGGTTTCTTCATTAAATGAAGTTGTGTTTCATGTAGAAGATGAACAATTCGCTGTCGCAGAAATCGCTTTGCAGCAAGCAAGTGCGGTCAGTTTAGGTATAAAATCGGCGAAAGATCTCGCCAATTGCCCGCCGAATGTGTGTAATCCGGCGTATTTGGCAACCTTTGCCCAACAATTAGCACAGCAATCTGCGTTTATTCAAACGCAAATTATCGGCGAAAAGGAAATGGCAGAATTGGGCATGAATGCTTATTTGGCGGTTTCTCGCGGCAGCCATAACGAAGCGCAGATGTCAATTATCGAATATCGCCACCATCCTGATCCGCAAGCAAAACCAATTGTGCTGGTTGGTAAAGGATTAACCTTTGATGCCGGCGGTATTTCGTTAAAACCGGCGGACAGCATGGATGAAATGAAATATGATATGTGCGGAGCCGCGTCGGTTTATGGCGTCATGCGCGCCATTGCTGAATTACAATTGCCTTTAAATGTTATTGGCGTTTTAGCGGGCTGCGAAAACTTGCCGGATGGTCAGGCGTATCGCCCGGGTGATATTTTAACCACCATGAAAGGCTTAACTGTCGAAGTGTTAAATACGGACGCCGAAGGGCGCTTGGTACTTTGTGATGCCTTAACTTATGTAGAACGCTTCGAGCCGGAGTTGGTGATTGATGTTGCAACCTTGACCGGCGCTTGCGTGGTGGCATTGGGACAACATAACAGCGGACTGGTTTCCACTGATGATGGATTGGCACAAGAATTATTGCAAGCGGCAACACAAGCCGGCGATAAGGCTTGGCAGTTACCGTTAAGTGAAGAATATCAAGAACAATTGAAATCAAATTTCGCTGATCTTGCGAATATCGGCGGGCGTTGGGGCGGCGCGATTACCGCTGGCGCATTCCTTGCCAACTTTACTAAAAACTATCGCTGGGCGCATTTGGATATTGCCGGTACCGCATGGTTACAAGGCGCCAACAAAGGCGCGACAGGACGCCCGGTGAGTTTGTTGACGCAATTTTTAATTAATCGCGCTGCACAATAAGTTTTATGGCATAAGAAAAATCCCCTTTAATCAGGGGATTTTTTTATAGTTCAATTTCGCGGCGTCCCAAGAAGGAGTGCATCAAAGTAGTTCCGTCGATCATTTCCAACTCGCTGCCCACCGGAATTCCGTGCGCAATGCGGCTCACCTTGACGTTATATTGGTGACATAATTCTGCAATGTAGTTGGCAGTTGCTTCGCCCTCCACGGTTGGATTGGTCGCCAAAATCACTTCATAAAAACTCTCGTTTTGTAAGCGTTGTTGCAATAAATCTAAGCCGATTTCGCGCGGGCCGATAGCGTCTAATGGCGACAAATGCCCCATCAGTACAAAATAACGCCCGTTAAATTGCCCCGTTTGTTCAATTGCTTGAATATCCGTCGGTTGTTCTACCACGCAAAGCAGCCCTGAATTTTGCCGGCGTGGATTATTACAAATATTACAAATGTCTTCTTCGGTGAACGTGCGGCAATGTTGACAATGACCGATTTTTGACATGGCTTCAGTCAAGGCTTGCGCCAACGCCATGCCTCCGTTGCGGTTGCGTTGCAACAAATGGTATGCCATACGCTGTGCCGATTTCGGACCAACGCCGGGCAGACAACGTAAATTTTCAATCAGATTTTCTAACAAAGGACTGGTTTGCATAAGGATTTTTATCTATTTTGATGGTCAAAAATTCAACAAAAACAAACCGCACTTCGATAAAGTGCGGTCAATATTTGCCTGATTTTAGAATGGAAATTTCATGCCCGGCGGTAATTGCATTCCAGCAGTAACGGATGCCATTTTTTCTTTTTGCATTTCTTCCACACGACGCACCGCATCATTAAACGCCGCCGCCACTAAATCTTCCAACATCTCTTTGTCGTCTTTCATCAACGATGGATCTATTTCAATGCGACGACAATTGTGTGCGCCATTGATGGTCACTTTCACCAAGCCGGCTCCGGACTCTCCGGTTACTTCCAACTGTGCAATTTCTTCTTGCATTTTTTGCATACGATCTTGCATTTGTTGAGCCTGTTTCATTAAATTGCCTAAGCCACCTTTTCCAAACATAGTTTTCTTCCATATCAGTTATATTAAAAAATTCCACGCATTTTAACCAAAAATTAATCGATTGGGAATAACGAAATGTATGATAGAATTTTGATTTTTCTTTTAACGCCAAGGAAAATATTGCCCCATGCGACTCTTTATTGCCGAAAAACCTAGCCTTGCTCGCGCGATTGCTGATGTGCTGCCGAAACCTCATCAGCGTGGTGACGGTTTTATTCGTTGCGGTGAACAAGATTATGTAACCTGGTGTGTTGGGCATCTTTTGGAGCAAGCCGAACCGGATGCCTATGATAAAAAATTCAAATCTTGGCGTTTGGAAGATTTGCCGATCATTCCAGAAAAATGGCAATTACTACCGCGCAAAGAAGTGAAAAAACAGTTAGATACTGTGGTTAAACTCATTCATCAAGCGGATGTGTTGATTAACGCCGGAGACCCGGATAGAGAGGGGCAGTTGTTGGTGGATGAAGTATTTAGTTATGCCCAGTTACCAGCGGAAAAATGGGCAACGATCCAACGTTGTTTAATTAGTGATCTAAATCCGGCAGCGGTGACCAAAGCGGTAGAAAAGTTACAATCTAATCAAAATTTTATGCTGTTATCGACTTCGGCGTTGGCGCGTGCGCGTGCCGATTGGTTATATGGGATCAACATGACGCGCGCTTATACCATTCGTGGACAGCGCGTCGGCTACAAAGGCGTGCTTTCCGTTGGGCGTGTGCAAACGCCAGTGTTGGGCTTGATTGTGCGGCGAGATTTGGAAATTGAACATTTTCAGCCAAAAGATTTTTTTGAAGTGCAGGCATTTGTAAAAACTATAGAAGAAACGCCGCAAAAATTCACCGCACTTTGGCAACCGAGCAAGGCTTGTGAAGATTACCAAGATGAAGATGGGCGCGTGATTTCGCAGGCATTGGCAGAAAATGTGGTAAAACGCATTACCGATCAACCGGCGGAAGTGACAGAATATGTGGATAAGCGGGAAAAAGAAACTGCGCCCTTGCCTTATTCCTTATCGGCGTTGCAAATTGATGCCGCCAAGCGTTTTAATATGTCGGCACAAGCGGTGTTGGATACTTGTCAGCGCTTATACGAAACCCATAAATTGATTACCTATCCTCGTTCCGATAGTCGTTATTTACCGGAGGAACATTTTGCCGAACGACACGCTGTGCTACAGGCGATTTCAGCACAACTTGAGGGTTATCGCCAGTTGCCGGAAGTGGTGAATGCCGAGCAAAAAAATCGCTGTTGGAATGATAAAAAAGTGGAAGCGCACCATGCCATTATTCCGACAGCAAAAAATAAACCTGCAGGATTAAATCAAACAGAATTAAATATTTACGGATTGATTGCACGCCAATATTTGTTGCAATTTTGCCCTGATGCCGAATATCGAAAAAGTAAAATTACGCTGAATATTGCCGGCGGTAGCTTTGTGGCACAAGCCCGTAACTTGCAAGTGGCGGGGTGGAAACAATTGATGGGGAAAGAAGATGACGAGGATCAATTGGAACCGTTGCTGCCGATAGTGAAAAAAGGTCAGCAGTTGCATTGCGAAAAAGGGGAAATTATCAGTAAAAAAACGCAGCCGCCAAAACCGTTCACCGACGCGACCTTGTTGTCGGCGATGACCGGTATTGCGCGTTTTGTGCAAGATAAAGAATTAAAAAAAATCTTGCGTGAAACCGATGGATTAGGCACGGAGGCGACGCGCGCGGGTATTATTGAGCTGCTATTTAAACGCGGTTTTTTGTATAAAAAAGGCAGAAATATTCACAGCAGCGAAACCGGACGCATCTTAATTCAGACGTTGCCGGATGTGGCGACGTTGCCGGATATGACCGCCCATTGGGAGGCGCAATTGGATAGCATCAGTCGTAAGCAGTTGAGTTATCAACAATTTATGCAAACATTGACACAACAATTGCCGGAGTTGTTAAATTATATGAATTTTAATGCACTGCGTCGTTTAAGTGCGATTTCGGCGCAGCCGAGTAAGTCACAAAAGCCAAAAAGTGCGGTCAAAATTGATTGAATTTAGTACAATTAATTGCTTTTTTGTTAAAATTACTTGCTTAGATTTGAGATATTAGCTAATATCTGCACGTTAATTTCATTGCTTATTTTGCAGATAAAAAAGAGAAGAAAGATAATGTATCAAGCCCTATTAGTTATTTATTTACTGGTTGCGATTGCGTTAATCGGTTTTATTTTAATCCAACAAGGTAAAGGCGCAAATGCTGGCGCTTCTTTTGGTGGCGGCGCGTCAGGAACCGTGTTTGGTTCTGCTGGTGCGGGTAACTTTCTTTCTCGTACAACCGCAATTTTGGCAACGATTTTCTTTATTGTTAGCCTTGTGATTGGTAACATTAATTCTCATCGTAATAATGTGCAACAAGGTCAATTTGACGATTTATCGCAAGCCGCAGAACAAATGCAACAACAGGCTGCACCAGTTGCGCCGGCAGATAATAAAAATAGCGATATTCCTCAATAAAAATAGATTATTTCTTAACGCTCCGATGGTGGAATTGGTAGACACGCTATCTTGAGGGGGTAGTGTCCGTAGGACGTGCGAGTTCAAGTCTCGCTCGGAGCACCATTTAACTAAATTTAACTCAACAAAGCTAAACGAAAAAACGCAAAAAAGCCTGTAAAATCAACGTTTACGGGCTTTTTTCTTATCATAGCTTAACGCGTCTTGTCGTTTCCTATCGCAGATTTTAGTTACACGTTTTTTTAGTGTGTTACCGCATTTAACACCGCGGGTAAGGCTTCTGCGGTTTGTGGGCTAACATACTCGCCCGCACCGGTATTAGCTGCCCCCATGTAAGATAAAAACTGATCTATCGTCATACTGCGGTTTTCGGATTTCTTTTTAAACAGACCGAACATCATACCCCCTCAACATCTAACCATTGGCGCAAAAGTGCGGTCGCTTTTCCTTGCATTTTCTCCCTAGCCTTTACCATAGAACGCTTCGCAATTTGCACATTACTTTCAGGATATGCCGGAAAACTGGTCACTGTGATTTCGATTAATTCCGCTTTCATCACAGTACGCTTTCAAGGCTCTTCATCAAAATTCCATTGCTCGGACGTTGCCACAAACCCGAATGGTATGAGGAAACGAAAACGATCGGCACGTCAAAAGTCAACATTGATGCGGATATGTGGCATTTGTAAACGCTTTAGTGGAGCAAGGTTTTTTAAGTGAAAAAAATGCGTGCCACTTTGCCTCTATTATGAAATAAGCGAGCCAAATAGCTATGCGCAGACAATAAAGATTGTTAAGGGAATAGAAAATAAATTTAGTTTAGATGCGCCAATTTTAACGCGTCTTAAAAAATGGTGTATTAAACGCGGTGAGCCTAATCACCATGAACAAGCCTCACGCAGTGAGGCACTAAACAGCGGGCAACGCCCGCCTAGGACTTGTGTCAGTAACTGTAACCTTGAAAATGAAAAAAGGTTACGTGACAAAATTCAAGAGGTGTTAAAGCCTATTTGTTTACCTTTGCATGAAGTCTATATAAAGCGATTGTTAATAGGTAAAAAGGTGATGTTAAGCCATAAACAATCGTTAGAAATTATTAATAATGAAGTCATTCTTTCAAAAAACAATAATCCGGTACCGTTTATCGAACGTGCCGAGGATGATGTTGTGTCGAAATTATGGGAACTTTGGAAATAATAAGGAGAAAAAATCATGAAGTCATTTAATCTTGAAGAGGCGCTAAAAGGTGAGCCAGTTTTATTAAAAAATGGTGATAAAGGCTATGTGAAATTTTTAGTGCCGGATGCTTGTAGCAAAAATACACAAACAGAATTTGTGGGTTATGGTATCTCGGTTCACGATGAGTTTTATATTTGTGAATGGGATGGTGAGGGGAATGATCGTCTATATGATGAAAGTTCTATTATAGGTATGTGGGGATAAGGAGAAAAAATCATGAAAGAAATTACTGATAAAGAAAGACTTGATTTTTTACAAAATAAAAGGGTGGAATCCACTTCGGCAATCGTGCCAAAACGGATGAGACTTTCAAGGCGGCGTAAAATATCTGCAATATTAGACATAAGGATTTTCCCCGTAGATAAATAAGGCTATTGTGACGGGATTTTGCAGAAAATGAGACAAGCGAGGAGTGTGAAAAGCGGAATAACAAAAAGGGCTTTCGATTATATGCCTAGGAAGTATGTCTATAATAACAAAAAACCACGCTACTGCGTGGCTTTAATAAATGGATAAACGACCTTCTCGTGTTCGTTCTAAAATACGTTCTTTTTCTTGTTCTGCAACAGCACTTAAAATTGTAATAATCAATTTAGATACGGTGCTTTTTGTAGAAAGCCCTTCTTTTAAGAAAGTAACATAAACACCTTGCTTATCAAAATCTTGAATAAGCTGGATCATTTCTAATGTATTACGTCCTAATCGATCTAATCTTGTAACCAAGATTTCATCACCACGCTCCACTTTAATCTGCAACAGATTTAATCCATTCCGATCAAATTCTGCCCCAGTAATCTTATCTGTAAAAATCCATTTGCCCAGCCTTGTGCGGTTAATGCGGTTTCGATTTGGTTGTAAAGTGCGTTCATTTTGGTTTCCTTTGGGTATCTCGTTTTGATGAGGTTATTATTACAAAATGTATTTTAATCGTAAATACTAAATGTATTAATTAGCTCATGAAATAATACAAAATGTAATTAAATTGATGATTTTCAATGAAAAATATTTTTAAGAATTTTGTTTGATTGCTTGTTTTTTGAACGATGAGGGTGGGTTGATAGAAAGTGCTGGTCAGTTTTTGAGAGGTTTTGGATAAAGAAACGCCCCTTGTGCGGGGCTTAGCTGTAAGATAATTAAAAATTACATTGAAGTGTGAACATATTGCAGCAATGCGTCATTAATACGTGATTGCCAGCCTTGCCCAGTTGCTTTGAATGCAGCAATGACCTCAGGTGAAAGGCGAATGGTGATAGATTGTTTCGTCGGCGCTTTTTGTTTACCACGCTTACGTGATTGGATTTTTCCTTGCGCTTCCATTTCCGCTTGGTGAGTAAGCACCATGTTTGTAAATTCCTGTGGCATAACTTCGGCAAGCGGTTTCATTCTTGCAAAGTCCGCATCGGTTAATTCTCTGACTTCATCGTCATTCTTAATAGCGGGATTATAAGGTGCGTGCTTCATAACGTTTTACCTCTCTTTTATTCGCTTTACGAAAGCTGATTACTCTGATTCCGTCAATTGTTGGTGTAAATACAAGGATATGCAGGCGTTCAGTTAATCCGACAAAGCCGGCTGCTAAATATCTTGGTTCCGGATATATCTTGCGCAAATCAGGCGCAATAATTGCCGTTGACCAATGAAAAGATTGCACCTCATCAAATGACAAGCCCCGTTCTTCTATATTCTTTTGGTTCTTGTTTGGGTCATAAGTAATTTTCATGATGCGAGTAATGTAATTAAGTTTGTTATATTGTAATTACAATTAACTTGTCAGTCAATTTATTTTGTTACTACAATTTGATCTAAAGCGGCTTATTTCAGCTAAATAATGAGAAATGAGAAAAACCGCCACGAGGGCGGTTTGGGTTTATTCTTGATTAGGTAGTTCAGCCATTATTGATGACGCATTGGCTTTTTCAATTTTGTTTTGATAGCTTTTGTAGTCAGCAAGAACAAAGACAGTTTTATTATCTCGAAAGGCTTCAAAAAGCAAAATCCGTTCTTCTTGTTCAATAAAGGATAAATCCACATATAATGGGAAGGTATAATCTTGTCCGACTAGGTGGCAGGTAACGGTTAATTTATCCCAAGATGATTTTTTTATGGCGTCAATTTCGAGCTCTTTAATATCATCCTGATTTTTTAATTTTCGTCGGCTTCTTCTGTTGATTTCTTGAATATCGTTTTCGCTTAGTACAGTCATATTAGATGCTGTTTTAATGGTGATTTCATTCGGGTTTTCCATTTTCTTTTAATAAAGAAAGTGCTTGCTTATTTGAATTATCTAATGCTTCAATCGCTTTGCTAAGGAGTGCTGCATTTGTTTCTTCATTTTCTTTTTGGTTATCAAGCCATTTCCAACCCAGCCCACCAATTGCGGTTATAAACACGATCAAAATGGCTAGTCTTTGCCAACCGTTCATTCCTTTCAATCCCTCTTTAATTACGCCAAAAGCACCATTGGCAATACGTGCTGTATCACTTTCACCTTCTGATGAACCATCTTTGATCTTAAAAATAATATCTAATTCTTCTTTATCTTCAGTAGTTAATCTTTGAAGATTTGATGTTTTGTATTTAAGCAGGCAGTAGGCTCTTTGAATTTCATCTGTAACCCCTGTTAAAGCATTTAATAGGGGCGTTGTTAAGGTTGATGAATAAGTCTTGCCTTTTACATTAAAGAATAGGCTAGGGTAACCTTCAAACTTAATGTCTGGTAACTTAAAGTCTTTCTGGTTTAAATCAATATCTTTATTATTGGTTAAAGATGAAATAAATTCTAAAAAATTCTGTTCATTTGATATTGTAATCATTTTTTACTCCTAAAGATATTAAAAATTTTTAAACATCCAGCAGCTACCCAATAAAATTCAACTTCTGGCTTGGTGTAAGCTCAGTTACAACACTTGTCTATGCTCAACCGCTACGCCGATAAGTTGAATATGGTGATCTTCGCTACTCAATGTTGGGTAGTTGTCATTTAATGGAACGAGTTTAAAGTGCGGTCTGCCATGATCGTCGATTGTGCCTAATTGCTTATATTGCTTGAATGTGGCTTCGCCATCGGGGTTGATGGCGGCGATAAATTTGCCAGGTGTCGGAGCGATGTCGGGATCGATTAGTACCATGTCGCCATCTTTAAAGCGTGGCAGCATACTATCCCCTGAAACTTTGAGATAAAAGGCGTTGGGGCTGGCTTTCACTTGTGAGCTTATCATCTCGTATTGATCGAGTTCGTCCACGTGGTTGAAGTGTTCCACTTCGGTAAAACGCCCTGCTTGTATGCTGCTTAGCAAGGGATATTGGAATGATTTAATTATTCGGGTGAATTGGGCGTTGTTATCAAAATCTTCTACAGTTCCGTCTTGGTTTAAGAGCACTTTTTTCGCACCGACAATATCAAGGATCTTTGTAACATCATCAAAATTAGGCTTCCTTTTACCCGTTAACCAGTGACCAACAGCCCCTTGTGTTTTACCTATCGCATCAGCAATATCATTTTGATTAATCCCGTTTCTATCCATTAATTCACGAACATATTCATTCCACTGCTTTTTCATACTTCACCTACCTTATTTTTTCATAAATTATTACGGATTGTATTAAAAAATCAAAATACTTAATGTATAAAATATTTACTTGATGAATTACATATTGTATTATTATGGTGTATTTTTTGGAGTTAAAAAAATGAACAGAATTTCTGAATTTAGAAAATCAATAAATCTAACTCAGCAAGAATTTTCAGCACGATTGAATTTAACTCAAGGAGCGTTGGCTCATTATGAGAATGGACGCAGAACGCCAACAGTAAAAATGGCTCGACTTATTGTTGATACCTTAAATGAAAATGGCGCGAGCGTTTCAATCGATGAAGTTTTTCCTGCTGAGAATTAATTTACTCAAAGAGGTGCGCAATGGCACGCAATAAAAAAGCAAAAGAAATGACCGCCCTTGAAATCGAGAGTGAAATCTTGAAACAGATTGATCTGAATGATTTAGACGACATTGGCGAGATCGTCGGCGTTTGTGGTTCGGCGATCTCAAAATGGAAAGGAGATCAAAAGATCACGAAATTCAGTCGACTGCTATTTGCTATTGGTTTGAAAGTTGTTCCACAAGATCAGGTTTTTGTGGATAAGGGCTTATATTGGCGCAATACTACAAATGGAACGTGGGATTGATGTTAAATCTCTTGATTGGAGCGAAAAAGAGGGTGTAGAACTTTTTGGACACACCCCTGTTGGCGGAGTTGTCTGTCGATATGAGACTAATCCTCAAAATAATCAAAACTACCCAGTTTATTACTTGGATAAATCAGCAACGATAACGATTATATCTGGTTACAACATATTACTCAGAAAGAAAATTATTGATCGCTGGCAAGAATTAGAAAACCAACAAAAAACGACCGCACTTTTACCGCAAAATTATCTTCAAGCCCTTGAGGCGTTGGTGGAAAGCGAGAAACAAAAACAGGTTTTAGCATGGGAAAATCAAGAGATGAAACCTAAGGCGGATTTTGTTGATCACTATGTGGAAGTTGGTACAACGAAATCACTTCGTGAAACCGCGAAAATTCTCAATATGCCGGAACGTAAAATGATTGAGTGCTTAGTGTTAGATAAATTTTTGTATCGTCAATCGGGTAATTTATTGCCTTATCAAAAATCACAAGAACGTGGTTTGTTTACGGTTAAAACGGGTACAGCAGAACACGGTCACAATTTCACCCAAACACGCGTGACAAGCAAAGGCGTTGAGTTTATTGCGTCACGTTATGCTTCGGAGTTAATGCTATGAGCGACAATCATTTTATTCCAAATTCATTTCAAGTTCCTAATGCGGTGATTGATGAATTGATGTCACAAATGAATGGTGCGGAATTGAAGTGTTATCTGGCTATTCTTCGCAAAACCAAAGGCTGGAATAAGGAGTTTGATGCCATTTCTGTGACGCAATTAATGGAAGTGACAGGGTTGAGTAACCGCAGTGTAATTGATGCGTGTAATGCGTTAGTTTCTTACGGATTATTAAATCAAACCTCTGGATCTCGAGGAGTAAAGATTTTTTCTGTCAACCTGTGTAAAAAGTTCACTAGTGAAAAAAGTTCACCGGTGAAAAAAGTTCATGGCACTAGTGAAAAAAGTTCACCAGTGACTAGTGAAAAAAGTTCACACACAAAAAACAATATTAAAAACACTATACAAAATACAAATACTAACCTAGCGGTTAGTAATACGCGCGCGCGAAAAATTGATCCTGAAAATTGCGATTTGCCTGATTATGTCGATCGCAATTCTTGGGTGGCTTATTGCAAGATGCGAAAGGCAAAGGGGAAAAATTCAGAAATCAGGACGCAAGAGACGATAAATCTTTGTTTGAAAAATCTTGAGCGATTTAGCGGCGGTGATCCACGGCTGGCAACCGCAATTTTGGAACAGTCGATTGGTAACACATGGACTGGATTATTTGAGCTAAAACAACCGATGAATAAACATCAAGCACAAAAACCAAGCGCACACAGTGGTTTTAATGATCGTGATTACGGTGAGCAGATTATACCGGATTGGGCGAGGGAGAGTGTGGAATGAAAACAAAATCAGATTTAATTTCAGCGCTGAATAACTTGAAAATCGAACTATCAAATGCCCTCAATGGATTGCCTTTGGTGGATAACTTGTCCGAACCTGATTGTGAAAATGCCATTTGTGAGAAGCATGGCGAGTTTACTCAGTGGTCGAGAATAATCCCATTGTTAAATAAAAAATTCAGCACTCGTTGTCCTAATTGTTTACGCGAAGAAATAAAAAAATTTGAATTGGAACTTGAGAAGTTTGATGAAGAACAGCGACAAAAGCGTATTCAGTTGCTAAAAGACCAATCAAATATCCCGTTGAGATTTGCTCAAGCAAGATTTGAGAATTACCAAGAGAACGCGAAAAATAAATTCGCTAAAACCGTTTGTCAACGCTATGCCGAAAAATGGGAAGAACGTTTTGCTCAAGGTGGAGGATTGGTTTTCTGTGGGAAACCTGGAACCGGCAAAAATCATTTAGCATGTGCGATTGCTAATAGCGTGATTGAAAATCATCAATCCGATGTTCTTCTCACCACAGCCATGAGAGTTATTCGAAAAGTCAAATCCACTTGGGATAAAAACGCGGAGATGACAGAAGATGAAGTTATTCAAGTTTATTGCCAAAAGGATTTATTAATCATTGATGAAATCGGTGTTCAGTTCGGCTCCGATGCAGAAAAAATCATTCTATTTGAAATCATCAATAATCGATACGAAGACATGAAGCCCACCATTTTGATTAGTAATTTATCTCAAGAGGAATTAAGTCAATATGTAGGTGAAAGGATTATAGACCGAATGAAAGAGGGGCAGGGTGCTGTGGTTAATTTTAATTGGGAGAGTTTTAGAAAATGACAGAGCAAAAATTTGACAAAGATACATGGCAAACGCCGAAATATTTTTTCCGTTGGTTAGAGAACCGTTTTGCGTGGTTTCATTTTGATGGTTGCGCTAATAAATCCAATACACTTTGTGACCGCTGGATTGGCAAAGACAGTGAGTTTGCAGAAGATTTTTTAGCAGAAAATATTAGCGAACAACTTAGCGAACATTGGCAGATAAAATCTTTTCGCATTTTCGCCAATCCGCCATATTCAGATGTTACACCGTTCGTCAAACAAGCTAAACGCTTACGTGATGCGGGGCATACGGTTGTTATGCTACTTAACAACGACAAATCTACACAATGGTATCAAAACCATATTCACAACGTGGCAAACGAAGTGATTGATATTACTGGAGGACGCATTGCCTTTATTCATCCGGTTACAGGCGAAGAAGTCAAGGGCAATAGCAAAGGTCAAATGGTCGTGGTGTTCGATCCAACGATAGAAGATTTTGTACAGCGTTCGGTGAGTTTGGATTTTGTGAAGAAGGTGGGTGGGTATGGAAATTAAACAACAGTTTTTCTTGCGCGGCGAACAAGTGCGGTTAAATTCAATGGAGTTTATTCGTACTTTGCCAATTGATGAGAAAAAACCGCTGGTGGTGAGTATTAAGCCAATGACACGCAGCCTTGAGCAAAACGCGAAGTTACACGCGATGTTAAGTGATATTGCGAAACAGTGCGAATTTCAGGGTAAAAAACGGGATGTGGAAACCTGGAAGATGATTTTTGTTTCTGCCCATAAAATCGCCAAGGGTGGTCAGGCGGAAATGGCAATTGGGCTGGAGGGCGAGGTGATTAATTTGCGTGAAAGTACTGTGCAAATGAGCGTGAAGCGGTTGGCAAGCCTTATCGAATATGTACAGGCATACTGTGATTTGAATGGTGTGGTTTTAAACGATAAATGGGGATTTTGGGGAGGATGAGACCCTACGCTATAAGCATAGGGCGAGGCTGGTAAGCGCGTTGGTAATTATACGGAAAAAATGCGGTCGGCAGCGACTTTTGCTAAAAAACCACTACGACTTTTATATTCAACATGTTGGCTAACATAAGCATCAATGCGCTTGATGAGATGACTTGGTAAGGTGACATTGATTTTTTCAGTTTTTCCCATGAGGTGAGATAAATCAATATCAACTACACCAAAGAAAACGTGGTGTTCGGCTAAATCCGGATCGTTACGGTGATTTTCGATTGAAGTCGGTTGTGGAATTTCGCCACCGTCTTTTACGACAAGCTCCAGATGGCTTTCAATGGCTTGTTTTACGTTGTTGTAGGCTTCTTGTAGGGTATCACCAGCAGAGTAGCAACCGTCAATATCAGGTACAGCGACAACATAACCGTCTGAAACTTGTTCAAGAATGATTGGATATAACATAAATGCTCCTTGTTGAGTAAACGTGGATAAGGGGACTTATAGTCCCGCTTGTTTTTTAATTTTTTTCTCGAGAAAGCCTAAATCTTTTCTCGGGTGAGGGACGGTAACTTTACCCGCTCCTTTTTGGTTTTTCTTCTCAAAGTGGTGGTGGCTACCCGTTATGCTATCAAGTTCCCATCCGTTCTTTTTGAGAAGTTTTATCATAGTATCACTATCCACGTTTTCTCCATTGTTGTTTAAATATGGGGTTATTATAACCCTAAAAAGAAAATAAGTCTAGTATTTTGTGGTTATTGTGGGTATTAAAATGAATAAAGTGCGGTCAAAAAAATGTAAGATTTGCGAAAATGCGTTTACGCCTAGAAACAGTTTGCAGAAGTGTTGTTCTATGGACTGCGCCTTGATCTTCGCCAAGCAGAGTAAGGCGGAAGCAGAGCAAAAAGCAAATAATAAGCGTAAGAAAGCATTTAGGGAGGAAAATAAAACGCTAAATGCTTTAACCCAAGAGGCGCAAGCGGCGGTGAATAAATATATTCGGTTACGAGATGAGGGTATGCGGCATTTGTAAACGCTTTAGTGGAGCAAGGTTTTTTAAGTGAAAAAAAATGCGTTCCACTTTGCCTTTATTATGAAATGAGCGAGCCAAATAGCTATGCGCAGACAAGAAAGATTGTTAAGGGAATAGAAAATAAATTTAGTTTAGATGCACCAATTTTAACGCGTCTTAAAAAATGGTGTATTAAACGCGGTGAGCCTAATCGTCATGAACAAGCCTCACGCAGTGAGGCACTAAACAGCGGGCAACGCCCGCCTAGGACTTGTGTCAGTAACTGTAACCTTGAAAATGAAAAAAGGTTACGTGACAAAATTCAGGAGGTGTTAAAGCCTATTTGTTTGCCTTTGCATGAAGTCTATATAAAACGATTGTTAATAGGTAAAAAGGTGATATTAAACCATAAACAATCGTTAGAAATTATCAATAATGAAGTCATTCTTTCAAAAAACAATAATCCGGTACCGTTTATCGAGCGTGCCGAGGATGATGTCGTGTCGAAATTATGGGAACTTTGGAAATAATAAGGAGAAAAATCATGAAGTCATTTAATCTTGAAGAGGCGCTAAAAGGTGAGCCAGTTTTACTAAAAAATGGTGATAAAGGCTATGTGAAATTTTTAGTGCCGGATATTTGTAGCAAAAATACACAAACAGAATTCGTGGGTTATGGTATTTCGGTGGATGAAGAATTTTATATCTGTGAATGGGATAGTGAGGGGAATGATCGTCTATATGATGAAAGTTCTATTATAGGTATGTGGGGATAAGGAGAAAAAATCATGAAAGAAATTACCGATAAAGAAAGATTGGATTTTTTACAAAATAAAAGGGTGGAAATCGTTCAAGAAAGTGAAGAAGAGTTGCAGCTGTGTATTCATGATAACGGGTTTATTGAAAATGTCGTTTATTGTGCGCGATAAGATCGTGCAATTAATGGGGGATTTGCCAAGAATTGAATTATTTGCGCGCACCACAAAAGATAAATGGCATTGTTGGGGAAATGATGAAAATTTATCAGCCATTTAGCCATATTCCCGTAAGAAAGCGGGGCGGGTATGATTTACCGTCCCTACCAAAGGAAAATCCCCCGATTGACAAAACCAAGTCCAAGGAGTTGACAAAATGCTCGTGATTATCTATGCTAAAAAAGCAACCGCACTTTTGGTTGTCGGGATTGGTCTCCCGAACTCTCTCAAAGGCAAGGCGCCTAAGCGTCTTTTTTTACAGCTTAAAAAGCATCAACCTTTTTAAGAAATTTCTTAAAAAGTCCAATGGTGGGCTGAATGGAAGTCCGATAAGGACGCCGTTACCTTTGAGAGCGGTAAGACCAATTCTGTTCAGTTCGCCACCAATGATTGGTCTCTGCGGTGGTGAGTTTAAAAGTAAGCTTATCTCAAAGGACAATTAAAATGACAAATTCAACTCCAATTACTGTTTTCCACAGTCATTTTGCAAATCAAAATGTTAAAGTTTGTAATGCTCGAGAGTTACATGCCTATTTAGAAAGTAAAACCCAGTTTGGAAATTGGATCACAGACCGTATCAACGACTACGGATTTATCGAAGACCAAGACTACATCATTGTTTATCAACATACCCACGGAAGACCGCGTAAGGAATATCATATTACCCTTGATATGGGCAAAGAATTAGGCATGGTTGAACGCAACGAAAAAGGCAGACAAATCCGCCGTTATTTTATTGAGCTTGAAAGACGCGCTAAGCAACCGACGCCAGAGGCGATACTCACAGAACGTCTGCCCTTGACCTTAGACAGTACGCAACAATCCCAGCTTATCGCCTTGTTAAATTACGTGCATTATTTTATCACAGAGGTTTGGACATCGATCACTACACTATACCCCCATTGCGGTGCCTCACAGTCGATGCATATCGCCGATATGCAAATTCTCACCAAATTATTGCAGAGACACTTAGCGATTAAAATTGAACGTTGATTTTTACTTAGGGAAAACCGATAATAAAAGCGGGCGAGAAATCGCCCCTTAACTACGCAAGCAAAGAAGGAGGCAAAATGGAAATGACATTACCGCAACCACAAAAGGCAACAGAAGCGTTTTATACCAAAGATGAGCAAGCGCTGTTATACAAACTGGAACATGGATTAGTGGAAACCATCAGTCATGAGCAAGTCATGGAAAATTTACGTCACCGCTTAGGGTTGGGCGAAAATGAAATTTGATTACAATATTGTTTGGTATGACATTGCTGAAAAAAAATTGCTTAATCAAGCTGATTGGATTTTACAACAGTCAGGCAATAAAATTGTGGCAGAACAGTTTTACGATGCGATTAAAAGCGAAGTGGATAAACTTTCATTTACCGCAGACATTTACCGTTTACGCAAGCGTAAAGAAATTTCCGTTTTAAATGGAAAATATCAAGTTAAATTCTTAATCGGGCGAAATTGTGTTTATATTGTTGACTTTAAATCCGCCCGTCAAAATACTTATTAATGACTGTTATCGCTGGTTTTTTGATATTGGCGATAAAATTCACAGAGGGCTTTAATGCCTTGTGAACGATTATTTCCGAGTTCAGATAAAATAGCATCAAACTCATTGGCTAATTCCGTTTCTAGTTTTAGAGATATTTGGCGAATTTTTCCATCCGCAATTTGTTTTTTATTCCATTCGGCGGAGGTTTTTAAGCGTAATTTTTTGCTGTGTTCAGTGTTGGAGTTTGCCATTTTTTTGCCTCTTACTTGATTTTTTTTTACAATCATTTATGATTGTTGAAGCCTTAGGGGAGCGGTTACTCCCCTTTGGATTAGTTCTAATAAGCCGGTAGGCTTATTAATAACAGAACTAACAGGATTATGATATTGCGCATCATAAGAGCCTCTTCTAAGTAAGCCCCAGTTTCCACAAGCTGGGGTTTCTTGTATCTAGCCCTTGCTAGATAAAGTTATTATACTGTACTATATAATAAACGCAAGCTTTTTCATAAAAAAAAGCAAAAAAAAATCGCTAAAACTAGCGATTTTTTGCCTCTAAAATTTCCTTTAACTTTATCCTTTCGTCATCAGATAATTTCCCAATGAGGTAGCATAATAATCCGTCTTGCGTTAATTTACTGCTTTGTGTGGTGTGACTAAATTCTAAATTCATCACGAATTTATGACCACAAGCCGGATTTCGGCAGGTACAATATAATTTACTATAGTTACTGTATATTCTTTCAGTTCGCTTTATCGTCGCTTTTGACTGGCATTCATTACAATAAATATCTGTCGTTCTTGACATTTCTTAACAACCCCTATTTATATAACATTTGTGTAGTATATCAGAAAGGTGTTAATTTATACAGTAAAAACGCCGAAAAAATTAACTTTAATCTGCTTTTTTGAACTTAATTACTAAAGCATTTTTTATCTCCGGATCTTGGTTGATCGTCTCGGCAATAATTTCTTGCAAGGGAATAACTTCATCACTTTGATATGCCTCTCTCACTTTTAGTGGATCGCCAAGTCCACTAGTATTCATTGGAATGATGCCGCCTAATCCGGGTGGAAAACGATGGGCGGTTAAAATATCTTGCGCGGAAATATTTTTAATGTTCGCAAATTCATCTTTGGTACCTGTGTCCCCAATAGGGATTAATTTAACCCCATCGGGGCTACCGTTCGGAATATTGATGAACATGGATTTGAAATTGCCAACGCCTTTTGATTTTTCGATTTTTTCAGCGATCGCATCCTCTGCCTCTTCGCTTAAATCCGGATCGGTGGTGTATAGAATAAATCCCATGTGCGCCCCGTTGCTGAAATAGCGACGACGAAATACCGTCGCATCAGAATTCAATAAAGCGGATTGAATGCCGCCGACATAATCCGGCGATCCGTAAATTTGTTGCATGGGATCATAGAGTTTAATAAAAATAATGTCCCGTGGATGATATTGATAAGTTTCCGAAGCTTGATCATATAAAGAACGTTTCATTAAATAAGCATAGCCGCCATCTTTGCGCACTCGTAAATAGAGACTAGATAAGACATGAAGCCGAACCACTTTGCCGAACCCGTTGCGGATTTTTAACAAAGCGACATCCCCAAATTGAATAAGATTTAAGCAAAGCGCGCGCATGTCCATACGAGAAAGCGCAATACCGCCAAGATAGCCAGCGCTCACCATATTAGCGTGGCTATGCAAAATCCCCCCATGCTGGGCGTTTTGATGTGGCAGTTTGGCTAGCGTGTGCCGATTGATTGGCGGTGTAAACGTGTTATATTGATTATCATAACCAATTCCAACATAATCCAGCGCCGGCGCGGCGGTAATGCTGTAATTAAGGCTAGATTGAAAATTGGCAATTGTTATTTTTCGATTTTTGGTTTTGGACAAATTTTTTTTCATTGTCGAATGCTCCATCGGCTTGTTCTTCTTGGTTTATCGGTAATTGATTTATTATTAACTGCGTTGGCGATCGCCCAAAATACATCGGCGTGCTGCGTTTTAACGGTTCGATCTGCAATAAACGTCGTGGCATTGCCGGATCTTGTCGTGGTTTGTTTAATCATTAAAAAGCTAGCGGGAATATCAATTTCTTTATCCGACCATTCAATCATTGCCTCATCAACAAGATTGTGAACTTTTAAAACAAGTTCCGTTTTCACGGTTGGATCGTAGGTAATCGGGACCGCTGCGCGTCGGGCAAATTCCTTAATTTGTTCATAGACGCCATAGCCGACGCCGGTTGCGTCAATGCCGATGTACGTCATTTTATATTTTTCAAACAATCGTTTAATTTGTGCCGCTTGATATTTATAAGAAAGCCCTTGCCACTGGTGGCGTTCTAAAATGCGATATTTTTCATTAGGCAATGCCGGCGGAGCAATCACCACAAAGCACGCCGCATCGCCGCTGTGTGCTGGGTCGTATCCGCCCCAGACTTCCCGCCCGCCTATCGGATTTTCACTATCAGGATCGAAGTCTTTCCATTTATTAATATCCACAGCACATTTTAATAACTGCTTGATATTAAAAATAGAATTGGCATCATCAATCCAAACGCACATGTACAATTGATTAAACGTGTGTTTATTGTATTTTTGTTTTAGTTTATCAATATCAAACAAAATATCGGCGCCGCCTTTCACTGCGTCTTCTATCGTTATCACATAACGCCATTGTCCATCAGGGCAAACGCGACCACCGTCGCGAAATTCATTAAATGACGGGAAAACAATGTTTTTGCGCTTTGGGTTATCCTCTTTCCATTTATCGCCACTCCAAAAGGCATAAGACGGATGGAATTTTGAAGAGGGTGTAGAAAAATAAGTTTCGCGCCATTTTTTATGCGTCGCCATGGCGGACGAAACATCATGAAAGCGGTTGAAGTCATGGATCCAAGCATATTCATCGCCATAAACATGACCGCTATTTCCTTGAGAGGTATTGGCATTGGTGGCAAGAAAATGCAATTCTGCGCCATTGCTTAATACAATCGGGCTACCCTTTAATTCAACGTCGAAATATTGGCGCGCCATTTTAATAATATAGGTTTTAAATATTTCCGCTTGGCGTTTACTGGCGGATAAAAAGATCTGATTGTCTCCCGTTAAAATAGCATCTTCTAATCCCTCAAAGGAGAAATAATAGGTAGCGCCGATTTGGCGCGATTTTAAAATATTGCGTACATCGTGATGTTTGTTGTCGCGACACGTTTTTTGATAAGCGAAAAGCGCGTCAATAAACGGTTGGAACATTTCCGGTGTAATGTGCGAAATATCATTTTTTATCTTGCGTTTTTTTGCTTTTTGCGGGGTGTCAGAAGACACCTCTTTTCCATCGCCACTGTTGGAAAAATTCCCCGTAAAATTCACCGCACTTTTCACTTTTACTTGTTGCGCCCGCTGTTTTTTATATTGCAGATCCTTATCAATCAGCGCCTCAAGCTCCTTAATCTCTTGATCGGTTTTATTCTCCCGATCAGTTAAAGTTATAATGCGTAACGCAATTAATTCTTCTATTCCGTTTTCACTAATTAAATTTCGCCAGTTATATTTTTCCGCCCAATAATAAATCGGTCGAGTGGAATTTAATTTTAATTCTTCGGCAATTTCTTTCGGTGAGTATTTTTTTAAATATAAAAACTTCGCCGCGTAAATACGATCATTATTATAAATGGTTTGATGGCTTTGTCGAACGGGAGCAGGATGAGGACAACGGATATAAAAAATTATTTATTCGTGAAAAAGTCGCGATTTTCGAGCGGCAATTAAATTGTTCACACCGCCATATCACCTTGCGCGATCTTGCCTCATGGCTTACGCAGCAGACCGGAATTCCGGTTAAAGTTCCGCAAGCCGACTATGCCGATCGACCGATCCCATTGTTTACCCATACCGGCAGCGGCTACCAATTGTTACATAATATTGGGCGCCAATTTGAAATTAAAAATTATATGTGGCAACAATCGCCAGATGGATCCTTGTTTATCGGGTCGCATGATGATAGTCGCTGGTTCGGGAAAAATGTTGACATTGAAAGTGGCGTGACGTTAACCAGTGGCAGCAATGAAATGACTGTCCCTATTGCCGCAGCGATAAGACCGGGAGCAATGATTAATGGGAATAAAATTAAAACCGTTGAATTGGCAGGAGATGATTATATCTTAACGTGGGATAGCCTTGATAAAAACGGAAAGCCACTACAAAAAACACCAGCGCGCCGACAAATAGAAAAACATTTCCCGGAGCTTGCCGGCGGGTACCATTTGCCAAAGTATGCAAAAGTGGTCGGCGTGGCGGATCCATCAAGTGGCGGGGATATTTCCGATCCATTTCGTCCGAAGTACGCAGTTGAATTACAGCTGTTAGACGAAGATGGAAATGAGGATAAGAGCGTGCCGGTTTATCCAGCGGTTCCCTTGCCCGTCACCTCAACAGGATCGCAAGGCGGCGATTTTGCTTTTCCGGAAGTGGGGACGATTGTCGAGGTGGGATTTGCTTATGGACGATCTGATAAGCCTTTTGTGCGAACCTTGCTGGCGCAGGGTAAAACCGTTCCGGCGGTCGCCATTGGGGAGCAACTAAAACAACAGCGTCCGGAGGTGTTTGAGCGAACTGATGCGGCGGGCAATAAAACCAGAGAAACCGATCAGAATATTACCGACCGATCCTTTAGTCGCAATATTGAAACGGATGAGGAAACGAAAACGATCGGCACGTCGAAAGTCAACATTGATGCAGATAGCACAGAAGCCATTGGCGGCAATAAAACAACGCAGGTTATCGGCAATATTAGCGAAGCGACCGCAAGTAATAAATCCGTCGGTGTTGGCGGTGAACTGTCGGAGCGTATTGTTGGACTAGCAAAGCGCGTTTCAGATGCAGAAAATAAATTTATCGCACCACTAAGTTATATGGGAACGGACGGGCAGAATATATTCAGAATTTTAGAGGATGCGATACAGATAATAGCAGACTTGGCGAATTCAGTGAGTAGTCACACTCATAACGGTGGACCGCGACCGGATCAAAGCGGAACATTTGCAAGTCAGTCGAGTAAAGCCACAAGCGCAAAAGAAAAGCTGACGCCAATTATTGAGTAGTGTTACCCCACAATTTAAGAAAATCCCCTATCAACAAAGCCGCATAAACGCGGCTTTTTCTTATGAACTCTTCTATTTTGATAATAACTATTTGATTATTAAATAAAATATAATTTATTTCCGAATGAGGTGTTGTCGGAAAATTCCCACAACATGTCCAGGTAAAAATCCACGTAAAAATTTCACGTAAATATCTGCGTCACGAAAAATCCGCTTCCTCCCCCGCGAAATTTATAACGAAAAATTGACGTTTTTTCAGTTAAGCAATTAGGTAAAAAATACGATAAAGCCAGTAAGTAAAAGGGATCTCATGATGGCGTTAAAAAGATCTTAGGTGAAAACATTTCAGTGAATTACAAGAATTTTCAGTTAAAAAAGAGCAGTGTTTTGTTATGGAATTCATTATCTCTATGATTTTAAATAAAAAATTAGATTTTACGTGCGGTTTTATAGGGGAGTAAGATGTTGATTTATTGCATTTTAACATTGCTTTATACCGCGTTTTTAGAGGTAAAAAAATCTGCCATTTGGTGGCTGTACAGCCACCGGTGGATGCAATTGAAATTTGTATATAAAAAACAAACAGCCACTTTACAGCCACCAAGCCACATTTTGAGCAAATAGGGGAAAGAAAATTCAGGCATAAAAAAAGCCGCATTTAGCGACTATCTTATTGAATTTATTTAGATTTTAAATGGTGCCCGAAGCCAGACTTGAACTGGCACGCCTCGAAAGGCGAGGGATTTTAAATCCCTTGTGTCTACCGATTCCACCACTCGGGCTAGACGCTATAAAATGGAGCGGGAAACGAGGCTCGAACTCGCGACCCCGACCTTGGCAAGGTCGTGCTCTACCAACTGAGCTATTCCCGCATTCGTAAGAGTTGTTGCTTAACAACGAGGTGCATTTTACGGATTTTTAGCTATTAGTCAAATACAAATTAGCAGTTTTTTATCAAATGCTTAAAAATAGATCAATTTCCGTTTTTTTATCGTTCAATAACAATCCGCCCGTAAAACGGGCGGTTTTTAGGCTACCCTATAAGGGCCTAGGACTTCACATGCCCCTCAAGGGGCATGTGAAAAGACCGACAACCGCACAATGACTCTATGGCTTACCCCTTAAAGGGGTCTACATATTCTTTCTTCGATAAATTATCCTGAATCATATCTTCTTTTTCTTGATTCCTGATGTATTCTTCCACTACTTTTGTGTTTAAGCCTACCGTACTCACATAGTAGCCTTTCGCCCAAAAGTGCCTATTTCCGTATTTGTATTTTAAATTCCCATGTCGTTCAAATATCATCAATGAAGATTTACCTTTAAGATATCCCATAAAACTCGACACTGCCAATTTCGGCGGTATCTTTAATAGCATATGAATATGCTCTTTCATTGCATGAGCTTCTATGATTTCTACATTTTTGTAGTCACATAATTGCCTTAATATCCCTCCTATATCAACTCGCAATTTCCCATAAATTGCCTTTCTTCGATATTTCGGAATAAACACAATATGATACTTACTGTTCCATCTCGTGTGTGATAGACTTGAATCGTCATTGGATTTACTTGCCATAACTTATCCTCCTATATTTTGAATTTTGGTTGTCAGCCTTATTCATTATATAGCGAGGATTTTTCATTTCTGCTCAACGCTTAAGCTTTTTGATTCCATACGCATAGCGTATGGTTTTTATAGGCAGACTTTGTCTGCCTATAATGCAAAAGTGCGGTCATTTTGACCGCACTTTTATCGATAAATACAACCGGTTTTACCCCTTTAATAGCGTATCTTTTGCCGCACGAAGATATTGCAGCATTGACCATACCGTGAGAATTGCCGAAATATAAAGTAACACAATCGCAGCAATTTCCATTAATACATTATAACGCCATAATAAACCGCCTAACGCTAACATTTGCGAGGTGGTTTTCACTTTTCCCAGCCAAGATACCGCCACTTTGCTACGTTCTCCAATTTCTGCCATCCATTCGCGCAAGGCGGAAATAATAATTTCGCGAGAAATCATGACGATCGCAGGTAATGTCACCCAAAATGAATGTTGATATTCGACGATAAGTACCAAAGCCGCCACCACCATAATTTTATCAGCAACCGGATCCAAAAATGCGCCAAATGGCGTACTTTGATTCCATTTTCGCGCCAGATAACCATCAAGCCAATCCGTGACCGACGCAACAAAAAAGATTGCCGTGGTCAATAGTGGCGCCCAAGTAAAGGGCAAGTAAAATGCGATAACGAAGAAGGGAATTAATATAACTCGAAAAAGTGTTAGAATCGTTGGGATATTTAGTTTCATAGCAGTACAAATCTGAAGTGAACAACCTGTTATCATTCTAAAACATATTCATGCCAATGAGAACGAATTTTTCACAAAAAAACCTTTTATCAAAAGGGAAAAAGAAAAAGTGGACCGCAGTCCACTTTTGTACTGATTAAATTTGAGCATTTACTCCACTTTAACAATCCAACCTTCCGGCGCTTCAATATCACCGAATTGGATACCGACTAATTCGTTGTAGAGTTTTTGTGTGATTTCCCCGACTTCTGTTTCGGAATAAAAAACATGGAAATCGTCGCCATATTGAATACCGCCGATTGGTGTGATCACCGCGGCGGTTCCGCAAGCGCCAGCTTCTTTAAATTGATCAAGTTCATTAATATACACATCACCCTCGATGGCTTCCATGCCTAAACGTTCTTTTGCAAGATAAAGCAGAGAATACTTAGTGATACTTGGTAAAATTGATGGCGATAATGGCGTTACAAATTTATTATCTTTGGTAATACCGAAAAAGTTTGCCGATCCGACTTCTTCAATTTTGGTATGCGTTGTCGGATCAAGATAAATACAATCGCTGAAGTTATAAGCTTTTGCTTGTTTACCCGGATATAAGCTGGCAGCATAATTTCCGCCCACTTTCGCCGCGCCGGTTCCGTGAGGCGCAGCGCGATCGTATTCGGATACCACAAAGTTTGTCGGTTTAACGCCACCTTTGAAATACGCCCCAACTGGACAGCAGAAAATAGAGAAAATATATTCCGGCGCTGGGCTTACGCCAACATTATCGCCAACGCCAATTAAAAACGGACGCAAATATAAGGTCGCGCCGGTACCATAAGGCGCAAGCCATTCTTCATTCGCTTTGACCACTTGTTTACAAGCGTCAACAAACATTTCGGTCGGAATTTCAGGCATCAATAAACGACGACAACTGGCTTGCATACGTTGTGCATTTTGATCCGGTCGGAATAAATTAATTGAACCGTCTTTACAACGATAGGCTTTTAATCCTTCGAAACATTGTTGCCCGTAATGAAGTGCGGTAGATCCTTCACTAATATGTAAAATATTATCTTGCGTTAACTCGCCTTTTGACCATTTTCCGTCTTTCCAGTATGCAATATAGCGATAATCGGTTTTGATATAACTGAAACCTAAATTTTTCCAATCAATATCTTTACTCATCTCATTTTTCCTTTAATTTAGTGATTTATAAAAAGTGTTTTTTAATCTACACCATTCTGGGGTGCTTGCAAATAATTTAGTTATAAAAATATTTACTTTTTATACGATTAAGTAAAATGACTGAGATTAAAAAGGTAATTTGGTAGAGATTGTGATAAAATTCGGCAGATAAAAAAACACCGCCTCAAAGAAGCGGTGTGTAACCTAATTAGGTTTAAAAATATACAGGAAGTGAAATGAGTAACTTAATCAGTTACTCTGCTCGGGCAATCTTGCCGAACAATATGCAAACACAACATCATACTTAAGTCCGAAACTCTTTAACCAGTAAGGAATTACCAATCATTAAGTATGTGCGCATTGTAGTGAGAATGGTAAGGTTGGACAAAGGATATTTTTTTATCTGAAGGATAAAAAAAACTAATCCGAACAAAATCTTACTTATTATAAATGAAATTTTAGCATTGGGAAGAGTTATGTATAAACGTTTGCCTCCCTTAAATTCACTGAAAGCCTTCGAATGTTCCGCAAGGCATTTAAGCTTCACAAAAGCGGCGGAAGAATTGTTTGTTACGCAAGCCGCCGTGAGCCATCAAATAAAATTATTAGAAGATTTTATAGGCACGGAGCTGTTTAAACGAAAAAATCGAGCCTTAGAATTAACCGAAATCGGGCAAACCTATTTTATTGATGTCGCCAAAATTTTACGCAAACTCGCCGAAGCGACGGATAAAATCGTGGCACAAAAAAATGACAAACATTTAACTATTAGCGTGCCACAAACCTTTGGAATGCAATGGTTAGTACCGCATTTAAGCGAATTTAACCGTCGTTACCCCGATATTGAAGTGCGCTTAAAAGGCGTGGATCAAGATGAAGGGGCGTTAAGTAAAGATGTTGATATTGCGATTTATTACGGACGAGGACATTGGGATAATTTATATGTAGAAAAATTGGCGGAAGAAAAATTGCTTATTTTAGCCTCGCCAAAATTACTCGAAAACTCGCCGGTAGAAAATGCAGAAGATTTGAAAAAACATACACTTATTCATATTCATACGCGCGATAACTGGCAAAATATGATGAATCATTTGCAATTGGAGGGCATGAATATTCAACATGGTCCGCTCTTTAGTCACACCTTTATGGCACTACAAGCGGCGGTGCATGGACAAGGCATCGTATTGGCGAATAAAATATTAGCGCAGCAAGAGATTGATAATGGCAATTTGCGCGTCGTTTTGCCGAGCAATTTGTCCGATCCGAAATCCTTTTATGTGGTCAATCATCTTGATCAAACGACTAACGAACGTATTGTGGCGTTCAGAGATTGGATCACAAAATCCATTACACAGGATAAAATTGATGAATAAATTAGCATTATATTGCCGCGCCGGTTTTGAAAAAGAAGTGGCGGCAGAAATAAATGAAAAAGCGACCGCACTTGGGATCTTTGGGTTCGCTCGCGTAGTAGAACAATCAGGTTATGTGATATTTGAATGCTATCAAGTGGGTGAGGCTGATCGACTGGCGCGTGAAATTCCTTTTCATCAATGGATTTTTGTGCGCCAACTGGTTGTCGTTTCCGATTTATTACACGATCTAACACCAGAAGATCGCATTTCGCCGATTGTGCAACAATATCAATCACTTGCACATCAGATCGATTTAAGTTTAAGTGACGAATTACTCGTTGAGACCGCCGATACGAATGAAGATAAAGCCTTATTGGCCTTTTGTCGCAAATTTACCGTTCCGTTGCGCCAAGCCTTGAAAAAACAAGGTTGGTTAAATGCTTCTGCGGGGAAAAAGTGCGGTCTAACTTTGCACATTTTTTTCATTAATGCGACCAATTGCTATGTCGGATATTCCTATAATCGCAACCATTCAGCCCATTTTATGGGCATCCCTCGTTTAAAATTTCCAACAGATGCCCCAAGTCGTTCCACCTTAAAATTAGAAGAAGCTATTTTAACCTTTATTCCGAAAGAGGAAGAATCGGCAAGATTGAACGATACCATGTATGCGGTTGATCTGGGCGCCTGTCCGGGTGGCTGGACTTATCAATTGGTGAAACGTGGTTTGTTTGTGTATGCCGTCGATCATGGGAAAATGGCAGATAGTCTGCATGAAACCGGAAGAATTGAACATTGCCCTGAAGATGGGTTTAAATTCCAACCGCCTAAAAAACAAAAAATAGATTGGTTAGTATGTGATATGGTAGAACAACCAAGCCGCGTCGCCGCGTTAATTAGCAAATGGTTTATCAACGGTTGGTGTCGCGAAAGTATTTTTAATCTTAAATTGCCGATGAAAAAGCGTTATGTAGAAGTACAACAATGTTTACAACGTATTGAAGACGACTTATTGCAACAGGAGCTCCCCTGTTTTATCCGCGCCAAACATTTATATCATGACCGCGAAGAAGTCACGGTTTATATTCGCTTGAAAAATAAAGGATAATTTGATGGCATAAAGTGATTATGCTAATTTCATTGTCAAAAGTGTAAATTTTATGGATATTGCTTGGTTTTTTATACGCTAAGATTTAGAATGAGCCATTTTTCTTATCTTGCAAAGAAGCCAAGCAAGGCAATTTTCAAGTACCCTTTTGATGATAAAGTAAGAGTAAAAATGAATAACAAATTAACCTTATTAAAATCACAATTAAGTCAAATTTGTGAATTAATCGAAGATAAAAATGATGTTATGTATTTTGATTATCCGCTACATACTAATGTAGGGGATTTATTAATTTATTTAGGAACTGAACAATTTTTCAAAGATTATAATATTAATGTGCGTTTAAGAAGATGTATTCCCACCTTTGATATTAATGAAATCAAACAATTAATTACCCCTAAAACTACATTATTATGCCATGGTGGCGGCAATTTTGGTGATCTCTATCCGGATCAACAAAAATTACGAGAGGATTTAGTAATTCATTTTCCACAAAACCGAATTATCGTGCTACCGCAAACTGCCTTTTTTTCAAAATCAGAAAATTTAAAAATCTCTTCCGATATTTTTCAAGCTCATCCTCAATGTTATTTATTTGCACGTGATGATATGACGAAAGGCATTATGTCTGCCTTTTCAAATCATGTATTTTTATCGCCGGATATGGCACATCAATTATACGGTTCATTACCAATAAAAGCGCAAGATCCAAATAAAAATAATACCTTATATTTTTTACGCAAAGATATTGAAGCCAGTGATATTGAACGAAATATTCAAGCTACATTAAGCACACAAGATATCGTCCGCGATTGGGAAGATGTGATTAATTTCCAAGATAGAGTGGTACTGAAATTAAGTAATGTGCTATCGGCAATCGGTCAAAAATATCAAGCAAAATGGATAAAAGATGCGGTTAATACAATTTGGTTTAATCATTCGAATCGCATTGTCAACAGAATGATCAAGCTATTTTCTTCTTATGATAAAGTAGTAACCAGCCGTTTACATGGACATATTTTTTCCTGCTTATTAGAATTACCGAATGAAGTGTGTAATAATTCATATGGCAAAAATTTCGGCTATTATGAAAAATGGACTTATGATGTGGATTTTGCTAAAAAATACCAACTTGAAAATAAAGAATCCGTTTAATAAATAAAAGGCTGAACAAAAATGGAAAATTTAACTGTTTTTATTATTAATTTAAAAACTTCTGTTGATAGACGTAATTATATGATTACGTTGTGTCAAGAAAATCAAATTGATCCGATATTTATTGATGCGGTTTATGGTAAAGATTTATCGGAAGAATATGTAGTTTCTGTTTATGATGATGCCGCAGCGCAGCAAAAAATTCAGCGTAGCCTAAAAAGAGGTGAAATTGGTTGTGCATTAAGCCATAAAGCAATTTATGAATATATGTTGGCACATAATATCGAGCAAGCATTGGTATTAGAAGATGACGTAGCATTTGAAAAAAATTTCGAAGAAGCCATTGCATTAATTGATAAATTCCCTTCTCATTGGGATTTGGTTTTATTAGGACATTACGCGGATTATATCGGCACACAAGAAGTACAATCGCCAACCAGCTTTTGGGATCAACATAAATTAAACGACACCTTTAAATTATGTCGTTTATCAGATTATGGCTATGGTACACACGCTTATTTAATTAATAAAAAAGGCGCAACAAAATTATTAAAGGCAATTTCGCCGATGAGTATGCCGATTGATTTATATACGGGAAGCGGTGAGTTTTCTAATGTCTATGCCATGATTCCAACGCCAATTAAAGTAGTGATCCCTTTTGAATCGACCGTCCGTAATACGGAAGAACGGGTAATTGAAAATGTGCGTTTTTATTATTTGAAAAAATTAATCGGACCTGTTGGTAGAAAAGCATTAAAAAAAGCTTATTTATTTTTTAAAGCCTTATTACCCGTAAAAAAATATGATAACTAAACCTTTTATTTCGATTATTATTCCGGTGTACAACGTCGCGCCCTATATAGAACGTTGTTTAACCTCTTGTATTAATCAATCTTTTCCCGATATTGAAATTATTGTGGTAGATGATAAAGGAAACGATAATTCCATCGCTTTGGTGCAATTTTATGCGGCTCAAGATACAAGAATAAAAATCCTAGATAATCAAGTTAATAAAGGCGTTTTTCATTCTCGCCAACAAGGAACCTTATCCGCGTTGGGCGATTATATTTTATATGTTGACGGAGATGATTTTTTAGATAAAGATTGCTGTCAATTTTTGTATGAACAAATCAAACATCAACCAGAAATTGACTTATTTCACTTTGCTGGCGAAAGTTATCCCCAACCCAACGGATTAATTTATAGCGGTTCTGAAAAATCTTGTCAACATAGCGAAATTATGTCGGATATTTTCTCACATTCGTCACATTTAATTTGGACTATGTGGGGAAAATTAATTAAAACGACGATAGCGAAAAACACATTTAAACAATTATATTTTATTGAACAACGTATTATTTGCTCGGAAGATTTGTTATTTTTATTTGCGTTAAGCATGAATGCAAAAAATAGCCAAGGATCATTGAAAAAACCTTATTATTTTTATTTTAATAATGTAAATTCAGTGACAAGAGAAATTGCAGAAAATAAAATTCAAGCACGAATTTCCTCGAATAAAAAAGTAATTGCTTATTTAAATCAAATTGACAATCCGTCATTTGCTCAACATATTTTAGCCAAATATCGCAAAAAAATGACCGCACTTTTATATTATTATATTCACTTTGATGCCCGACAACTCAAAGGTCAATATTTTACTTCCATGCTAGCTTGTTTGCGCTATTATCCTAGAATAAAGAATGTCGTACGATTACTGCTTTTTATCGTCAGTTTGGGCAAAATAAAAAAGTAGCCAATATGAACTCAAGGTGCAACAATTTGCACCTTTTTATTGCACTCAATACAAAAACTACATATAATCAAGCTGTATAAAAAAACAGTGGTGAGCGAATGGATATTTCAGAATTACTTGACGGATTAAATGATAAACAACGGGAAGCGGTAGCCGCGCCCTTGGGCAATTATTTGGTTTTAGCCGGTGCTGGGAGCGGAAAAACAAGAGTATTGACCTATCGTATTACGTGGCTAGTTGCGGTCGAAAATATTTCAGAAGGCAGTATGTTAGCAGTAACCTTTACTAACAAAGCGGCTGCCGAGATGCGTTCTCGTATAGAAAACACCCTCGCTAAATATTCTTCCCAACGCTTATTCGGAATGTGGGTAGGCACTTTCCACAGTATTGCCCATCGCCTATTACGCGCGCATCACCTAGATGCCGGATTGCCGCAAGATTTTCAAATTTTAGACAGCGAAGATCAACTCCGTTTAGTCAAACGTTTAATGAAATCGCATCAATACGATGAAAAAATCTATCCTTACAAACAAGCCTGCTGGTACATTAATAATAAAAAAGAAGAAGGTTTGCGCCCACATCAAATTGATGACAATAATGATCGTGAAGAACGGGAATGGATTAAAATTTATAAAATTTATCAAGATGCTTGCGATCGTGCCGGTTTGGTGGATTTTGCCGAATTATTATTGCGAGCCTATGAATTATTTCTAAAAAAACCGTTGATTTTACAACGTTATCAACAACGATTTCAGCATATTCTGGTGGACGAATTCCAAGATACCAATAATATTCAATATGCATGGATTAAATTATTGGCAGGTGAACATGGCAAAGTGATGATTGTCGGCGATGATGATCAATCCATTTATGGTTGGCGCGGTGCGAAAATAAAAAATATCCATCGTTTTCTACAAGATTTTTCTCAAGCGCAAACGATCCGTTTGGAACAAAACTACCGTTCAACCGGTAATATTTTGCAAAGTGCTAACCAATTAATTGCCAATAACTCCAATCGGTTAGGGAAAAATCTTTGGACTGCCGGCGAACAAGGCGATCCAATTGATGTTTATGCGGCGTTTAATGAGTTGGATGAGGCGTTATTTGTTGCCAGTCAAATTAACCGTTGGCTTGAGGATGGTGGAAAGTTGGATGACTGCGCGATTTTATATCGCAGTAACAGTCAATCTCGCGTACTGGAAGAAGCCTTAATTCGCGCCAATATTCCCTATCGGATTTATGGCGGAATGCGCTTTTTTGAACGTCAAGAAATTAAAGATGCGCTGGCTTATTTACGCTTAATCGCTAATCGACAAGATGACGCAGCTTTTGAACGGGTGGTCAATACGCCGGCACGCAGTATCGGCGATCGTACCTTAGATATTTTGCGTAATATCGCCCGCGAGCGACAACTAACATTATGGCAAGCGACCCACATTGCCATTCAAGAAAATATGCTGGCATCTCGTTCCGCAACCGCCCTGTTGCGCTTTATTGAACTAGTCAATTCCTTGCATCACGATACGGAAGAAATGCCACTGTTTGAACAAACCGATTTTGTGATCAAACATTCCGGTTTATACACGATGTATCAACAAGAGAAAGGCGAAAAAGGTGAAGTGCGCATTGAAAACTTGGAAGAATTGGTCAATGCGACCAAAGAATTTATCAAACCGGACGAAGCCGAAGAGATGACGGACTTGACAGCATTTTTAACCCACGCCTCGCTGGAGGCAGGTGAAGAACAAGCCTCACCACATCAATCTTATGTCGAAATGATGACGTTGCACTCCTCCAAAGGACTGGAATTTCCACGCGTGTTTATCGTGGGAATGGAAGAAGAAATTTTTCCAAGTAGTCGCTCCATGATGGATATGGAACGTTTAGAAGAAGAACGCCGTTTGGCTTATGTTGGTATTACACGCGCCAAACAAAAATTGACCCTATGCTATGCCGAAAGTCGTCGTTTATACGCCAAAGAAGAACGACACTTTCCTTCTCGATTTCTCAATGAATTACCAAAAGAATGCGTGCGCGAAGTGCGTATCCGAGGAACCGTGACGCGCGCCTATAATCAGGCAATGGTCGGACAGTTAAAACAGGAAGCCTTGTTATCGGATAGCGGCTGGCGTGTCGGGCAAAAAGTCAAACATGAAAAATTCGGTCAAGGGACAATTATCAATATCGAAGGTGCGGAAAATAATACCCGTTTGCAAATTGCTTTCCAAGGGCAAGGGATTAAATGGCTCATTGCTCATTTGGCAAAATTGACGCTAACAAATTAGTACGGATAAATTATCCATGCGTAATTTGCCCCAAAGTGCGGTCAAATTTTTTCATGTTTTAACAAGATAGTTTATCCCTATAATCAATGTTATACTCTGCTCCATCATTGATGGAGCGCTTTCCAATAATTAACGCGATTCTACGTATTTAAACAAAGACAGTATTCCGAGACAACCCTATGTTATTAAATAAAGTAACTCAATCTTTGCTCGCACCGAGCCAACTTGCGCTACAGGATTTATCCAATATTTTCGATCAACTTTCTCATCGGCATTTAGATTATGCCGATCTCTATTTTCAATTAAGCCAAGATGAAAACTGGGTACTCGAAGATAGCATCATCAAAGAGGGTGGATTTCATATTGATCGTGGCGTCGGTGTGCGCGCAGTAAGCGGCGAAAAAACGGGCTTTGCCTATTCTGATCAAATCACACTGGCAGGATTAAAACAATGCGCCAATGCGGTCAAAGGTATTGCTCAAATCAAACAAGGAAATATCATTACGCCAAATGCTTTTAATCCAGTAGAGCCCATCTTACGCTACCAAGCCATTAACCCGCTAGACAGTTTAAGCAAAGAGAAAAAAATTGAATTGCTACATTTAGTAGATCACGTGGCACGTTCCGAAGATCCTCGAGTGATTCAAGTTTCTGCCAGTGTAAGTTCCGTATATGAAGAAGTCTTAGTCGTTGCTACCGATGGTACGCTAGCCGCCGATATTCGCCCGTTAGTGCGTTTATCTATTTCCGTACTGGTGGAACAAGATGGAAAACGAGAACGCGGCGGTGCCGGATTGGGGGGACGTTTTGGCTTAGATTGGTTCTTTGAACCTTATCAAAACGAAATAAGAGCGGTTTATTTTACCAAACAGGCAGTGCGTCAAGCCTTAGTCAATCTTAGCGCAGTGCCTACTCCTGCCGGTTTAATGCCGGTGGTATTAGGCGCGGGCTGGCCGGGTGTTTTATTGCATGAAGCAGTTGGGCATGGTTTAGAGGGCGATTTTAACCGCAAAGAAAGTTCATTATTCAGCGGAAAAATTGGCGAATTGGTCACCTCACCGCTGTGTACCATTGTTGATGATGGGACGCTGCCAAATCGACGTGGTTCCCTCACCATTGACGATGAGGGCGTACCAAGTCAATGTAACACGTTGATTAAAGAAGGAATTTTGCAAGGTTATATGCAAGATAAAATGAATGCTCGCTTAATGGGAACCCAACCAACCGGCAATGGACGTCGCGAATCTTATGCCCATTTGCCGATGCCGCGGATGACCAATACTTATATGTTGGCGGGAAAAAGTAAATTTGATGATTTGATCGCGTCCGTAGATCGTGGCATTTTTGCACCGCACTTTGGTGGCGGTCAAGTGGATATCACTTCCGGCAAATTTGTTTTCTCCACCTCTGAAGCCTACCTTATTGAAAAAGGTAAAATTACCAAGCCGGTGAAAGGCGCAACGCTTATCGGCAGCGGTATTGAAGTCATGCAAAATATTTCGATGGTCGCAGACGAAGTAGAATTAGATCATGGCATTGGCGTTTGCGGCAAAGAAGGACAAAGCGTACCGGTGGGCGTAGGTCAGCCGGCGTTAAAAATTGAAAAAATCACCGTGGGCGGCACCAATTAATTGAATTTTTATTCATTTATTTGACTAATTATTCAAAGAGTATATACTGATGCATAAACCACATCATACTGAATGAAAGGATAAATTATGCATCAGTACACAAAAAGCACTTTTGAAAAAGTGATGGTGCAAAACTATGCACCCGCGGATTTTATTCCGGTTAAAGGCAAAGGTTGTCGCGTTTGGGATCAAGACGGTCGTGAATATATCGATTTTACCAGCGGCATTGCGGTTAACGCTCTCGGACATTGCCACGAAGAAATTGTGGCAGTATTACAACAACAAAGCCAATCGTTATGGCATTCCAGCAACTGGTTTACCAATGAGCCCGTCTTGGCATTAGCAAGCAAATTAACGGAAAAAACCTTTGCCGATCGTGTCATGTTCGTCAACTCCGGCGCAGAGGCCAATGAAGCGGCACTAAAACTCGCTCGTCGTTACGCGGTAGATCATTTTGGCTATCAAAAAAGTAAAATCATTTCTTTCAAGCAAAGTTTCCACGGACGCACTCTCTTTACCGTCAGCGTCGGCGGACAAGCAAAATACTCCGATGGTTTCGGTCCCAAACCAGCGGACATTGTTCATGTCCCTTTCAACGACCTTGACGCAGTCAAAGCTGTCATTGATGATCATACTTGCGCGATTATCATTGAACCGATTCAAGGAGAAAGCGGCGTCATTCCGGCAAAAGCGGAATTTTTACAAGGGCTACGCGAACTTTGTAACCAATACAACGCGCTGCTAATTTTTGACGAAGTGCAAACCGGATTATCTCGCACCGGCTATTTATACGCCTATATGAAATATAACGTTATCCCAGATATTTTGACATCCGCCAAAGCGCTTGGTAACGGTTTTCCTATCGGCGCGATGCTAACCACCGATCATATTGCCAAAAGTTTTGCACCGGGTGTCCACGGAACCACTTTCGGCGGTAATCCGTTGGGCTGTGCAGTTGCCGGAAAAGTGGTAGATATTTTATCTGATCCACAATTCTTAAAAAATATTCACCGCACTTCCGCTTATTTTCTTGAAAAGCTACACCAGCTCAACCAGCGTTATGCCATATTTACCCAAATTCGTGGCGAAGGATTATTGATCGGCGCAGAACTAGTGGAAAAATACCACGGAAAAGCCACAGAATTTGTCAAAAAAGCCGCTGATCAAGGCTTAATGATTTTAGTTGCCGGTCCCAACGTACTCCGCTTCGCTCCAGCCTTAAACATCAGCCAAGAAGAATTAGATCTTGGTTTACAGCGTTTAGAAAAAGCCTTGAGCTAAATTGGTTATCTTTAGATGGGGTTCCCCGCTCTGCGGTTCTTTTCCTGTCAAACTGCTAGCTTGCGAAAAAACTCTGTCAGCGAACAATAAAAAAGTGCGGTGCTTTTGACCGCACTTTGCTTAACAATCGGGATACAAAGGAGGGGATTAACTCCAATCCATATTATTGATACCGTGATAAACCGCCCAAATAAAAAGTACGCCGATAAACAAGAGGATCCCTTTTTCCCATTGATTGAGTTGCAATTTTTTGCCTAAAAATTGGTAACGAGAATAAAGGAAAAGTCCAATTCCCGGGACATAAAGCAACACGGAAAGCAATAAATAATCCAGTCCGGTGGCGTATAGAATCCATAATCCATACAATGTGGCTAGAAAACCGGTGAGTTTAATATGCCACGCTGCGTTTTGCACAATGGCTAATTTAAGTAAATAAGCCGCGATTAGCAAGTAAGGTACCAAGATCATGGAAGTGGAAATAAGCAACAAGGTTTCGTAGCTTTTGCCGGTGAGCAATACTAAGAATAAACAAAGTTGTACCACAATTCCGGTGAACCACAGGGAATTGATCGCCACGTTGTTTCGGTTCAGTTTATTCAATACCTGCGGGAATGCGCCATTTTTTGCACCGCGATAAGGCACTTCGGAACAATACATCGTCCAGCTAATATAAGAGGCGAGTACGGAGACAATCAAGCAAAGGGTGATGATGATTTTTCCGCTAGCTCCCATCATCTGTTCCAATAAACCTGCCATGGAGGGATTGGACATTTCCGCGATCACTTCGCGTGGCAAAATCCCTAAAGATAAGACCGTAATCGCGACATAAAGAATTAAGGCGATCAAAATCCCCAACACCGTTGCAAGCCCAACATCACTTTTCTTTTTCGCATGGGCAGATAGCACGGAGGCGCCCTCCACACCAGTAAATACCCAAAGGGTAATTAGCATGGTGTTTTTGACTTGTTCAGTGACGGTATTATTTAAACTGGTGCCTTTCAGATCTTGGCTGAAGGTTTGCGGTGAAAAATACCACAATGCCAAACCGATAAATAACACCAACGGAAAGACTTTAACGAAGGTCGCAATCAGATTAACTGACGCTGCCTCTTTGACCCCGCGCGCGATCAAAATATGCACCAACCACACGATAATAGAGGAACCGATAAAAGACGCGAGGGTATTACCTTGCCCGAAAATCACCTGATTTTCACTGTCGGTAAAGGTGCCAATACCTTCAAAGGCGACCACTAAATAGCCGACGATACCAATGGTTGCACAAAGCCAATAACCCCACGCCGACATAAAGCCCATCAAATCGCCAAAGCCTTCGCGAGCATAGGTATAAATCCCACCGTCCAACTCCGGTTTTAGGCGCGAAATATAAAAAAACGATAATCCAAGGAAAATAATACCGACGCCGGTAATCGTCCAGCCGATAAGTAAGGCTTCGGAACCGGCAACAGCTGCCATATTTTGTGGCAAACTGAAAATGCCCGATCCGATCATGGAGCTTAATACCAGCGCGGTAAGCGAAATAAGACCAATTTTTTTATTTGACATAACAATCCTTAATGTTGCCGGTTATTTTAAATGCGTCGATAAATGTTGAATATATTCCACGCCGATCCCGCAGCAGCCGCCGACAATAGTCGCACCGCAGTTCACCCATTTTTTCGCCCATCGTAAATAACTTTCTGGATCCAAATCTTGGCGCACTTCATCCAATCCGTCATTGGCGGTCGCATCTTTGGCTTGGGGCGCAAAGGCGTTGGCGTAAGCGCCGGTACGGATATGCTGCGCTTGGTGTTCAGCTAAGGTGGCTTGTGTCACTTGCAAGGCTTGCTCAATGACTTCCGGTTGGCAACAATTAAACAAAATTGCTTCAACGCCCAATTCGATCATTTTTTCCACCGCACTTTTTACGCTTTCGCCAGAACGTAATTGCGGTTGCGGCGTCGGTTCATCATCGGTGAGCGTAAAAGACACCCAAAGCGGACGATTATCCGGCAACAATGGTTTAATCGATTGCGGCTCAATGATCGCGCTTTGCGTTTCACATAACCAAAAATCCACATAAGGCGCCAGTCCGTCAATAATCGGTTGCGCAATTTCTTTCACCCGTTTAGCATCGAATAAATCCGGACGATAAGAGCCGAAAAGCGGCGGTAAAGAACCGGCAATTTTGACGGATTTGCCGCTATTTTGCACCGCACTTTTCGCCAAACGTCCGGCAAGATCCGCCAGTGTTTTTCCATCAGCGGTAAAGCGTTGTTCGCCGATATGAAAAGGCACTACCGCATAGCTATTGGTGGTGATCACCTCTGCGCCATGTTGAATAAATTCTTCGTGTACTTGCTGTACCGCACTTGGTTTTTCATAAAGCGATAACGCTGACCATTCCGGTTGACGAAAAGGTGCATTTAAACGCATTAGCTCTCGGCTCATCCCGCCATCAAGGATTGTGATTGTCATTATTTTTCCTTCTTTTTGATAATTAAAAAAGCGAAAAAGTTTTTTTGTTTTTTCGCCTTAGCATAAAATTGAATTCTTTTGATTTTATAAAAAAATAACCGCACTTTAAAGAAAGTGCGGTAGGATTTTTCAACGTTTTTAAGAATAAATCGTGATAACTTAGTGCATTTGCTTAAATGAATTACACATTAAAACGGAAATGCATGACATCACCGTCTTGAACCACATAATCTTTACCTTCCAAACGCCATTTTCCAGCTTCTTTAGCACCGTTTTCGCCTTTGTACTGGATAAAATCTTCATAGGCGATTACCTCGGCACGAATAAAGCCTTTTTCAAAATCGGTATGGATAACCGCGGCAGCTTTTGGTGCGGTTGCGCCGACGGAAACTGTCCATGCGCGCACTTCTTTAACGCCTGCGGTAAAGTAAGTTTGTAAATTTAACAACGCGTAGCCCGCGCGAATGACACGGTTTAACCCGGGTTCTTCAATGCCTAAATCTTGCAAAAATTCCACTTTTTCATCATCATCCAATTCGGCAATTTCCGCTTCGATAGCGGCACAAACTGGGACGACTACCGCGCCTTCTTTTTCCGCGATAGCGCGTACTAAATCCAAATACGGGTTATTTTCAAAACCGTCTTCATTGACGTTAGCAATGTACATCGTTGGTTTTAAGGTTAAAAAGTTATAGCTTTTGATCGCTTGCAATTCTTCTTTATCCAACCCGATAGAGCGAATCATGCCGGCATTTTCTAGTACAGGCAAGATTTTTTCCATCACTGAAAGTTCAAATTTTGCGTCTTTATCGCCGCCTTTAGCGCGTTTTTGCAAACGTTGAATAGCACGTTCACAACTGTCTAAGTCGGCAAGTGCCAATTCAGTATTGATGGTATCAATATCTTCGGCGGGATCGATTTTACCGGCAACGTGAACAATATCATCATTTTCAAAACAACGAACCACATGACCAATCGCATCCGTTTCACGAATATTGGCTAAAAATTTATTGCCCAAGCCTTCGCCTTTACTGGCGCCGGCAACTAGACCCGCAATATCCACAAATTCCATTGTGGTTGGTAAAACACGTTCTGGTTTAACAATTTCCGCCAACGTATCTAATCGCGGATCCGGCATCGGAACAACGCCGGTGTTAGGTTCAATGGTACAGAACGGATAGTTTGCCGCTTCGATACCGGCTTTGGTGAGTGCATTAAAAAGGGTCGATTTGCCTACGTTAGGTAAGCCCACGATACCACATTTAAATCCCATAATTTTTTCCTTTTGCTATTTGCTATGCTTTAAAACTGTTTAAACGATTAGTGGCTTTGGTGATCCCCTCTTTGAGTAACACCTCAACACAAACCGCTGCTTCATCCAAGGCTTTATCAATTAACTGCCCATCGCTTGGCGAGGGTTTGCCTAATACATAAGCCGCCACCAGATTTTTATCACCCGGGTGACCGATACCAATTCTTAAACGGTAAAAATTTTTATTGTTGGCAAGTTGCGCAATGCTGTCGCGCAATCCGTTATGCCCCCCATGTCCGCCGCCTAATTTGATTTTAGCCACACCGGGCGGCAAATCCAATTCATCATGTACGACTAAGATTTGCTCGGGGGAAATACGATAAAAGGTTGCCATCGCGCCCACTGCTTTGCCGCTTAAATTCATAAAGGTGGTCGGAATTAAAAAACGGACTTCATTACCATTAATCACCGCGCGCGCGGTTTTGCCAAAGAATTTGCTTTCTTCTTTAAAATTCAAATTAAATTGACGGGCAAGGCGTTCAAGCAACCATTCGCCGGCGTTATGGCGGGTTTGAGCATATTTTTCACCGGGATTGCCCAAGCCGACAATTAATTTAATTTCTGACATATCACGATATTCCGAAGATAAAAAGGTGCAATATTGTAGCGGAAATATGTCACCAGCTCAAATGATAACGCGTGGACAACCGGCTTTTCTTGCGGATCACCACGCCAAAACGAACACACCAGCTAAAATCAAGCCCGCTCCGATCAATAATTTTAGGCTGACCGGTTCGTCCAAGATTAGTACGCCGAGTGCAATGGCAATGACCACACTTAATTTATCAATGGGCGCTACCCAAGAGGCGGGCGCTAATTGCAAGGCGCGATAATAGCAAAGCCAAGAAAGCCCCGTGGCGATACCGGAGAGTAACAGAAACGTTAAGGGTTTAGCCGCGATATGGGCGGGCAGATGCCATTCATGGCGCCAAGAAATGATCCCGCCGGTAACGAGCAGTACCACGATCGTGCGGATAAAGGTAGCAAGATTACTGTTAATACCTTCCACGCCAAGTTTAGCTAAAATAGCGGTTAAGCCGGCGAAAAATGCCGAACCGACCGCAAACCATATCCAATTCATATTTCTTCCCTTATTTTGACCGCACTTTTCCGCTATAATACACAAAATTTCAGTTTAAAATAAGGCTTATTCGCAATGCCAACAGTAAATCAACGGGCTTTAGTGGCGTATAGCGCCGAGCAAATGTATGACTTAGTCAATGATTATGAACGTTATTCCGAGTTTGTGCCGGGCTGCGTCGCCGGGCGTACACTGACGCGCGAGGCACAACGACTAACTGCCGAATTGGTCATCAGCAAAGCCGGCATCAGTCAAAAATTTACCACCCGTAACCAAATGCAACCCTATCATTCCATCAAAATGCAATTGGTCGAAGGACCATTTAAATTTTTACAGGGCGAATGGCGCTTTGAAGAAGTGGATGAACAATCCAGTATCATCTCCTTAGATTTATCGTTTGAATTTTCCAATCCGGTTATTGCCTTTGCTTTCGGACAAATTTTTACCCATTTAACCGGTAAAATGGTGGATGCTTTTAAACAACGCGCAAAGGAGGTTTATCGTGGCGCTTATTAATATCGAAATTGCCTATGCCTTGCCACAACGTTATTTTTTGAAAAAAATGGCGGTGGAGGATGGAACCGTGATCCAAGCGGCAATTCTGCAATCCGGTATTTTACAACAATTTACTGAAATTGATTTGCGTGAAAATAAAGTGGGCATTTTCAGCCGACCGGCAAAATTAACCGATCAATTGCACGATGGCGATCGTATTGAAATTTACCGTCCATTACTCGCCGATCCGAAAGAAATTCGTCGAAAACGTGCCGAACAACAACAAAAAGAAGCACAATTGAAAAAAGAGGCGGAAAAAGCCTTGAAAAAACAACAAAAGGAGCAAGCCGATGACTAAGTTTTGTTTACCTGAACATATCAGCGCCGACGTATTTTTGCGTGAATATTGGCAAAAGAAGCCCTTGTTAATTCGTAACGGGTTGCCACAAATTGTCGGGCAATTTGAGCCGGCAGATATTATTGAACTTGCACAAAATGAAGATGCCACCGCGCGTTTGGTGAAACAATATTCGGAGGACGATTGGCAGCTTAAACGCAGCCCGTTAAGTGAAGCGGATTTTGCCGATTTGCCAGAAAAATGGTCCGTATTGGTGCAAAATTTAGAGCAATGGTCAGTTGAATTGGGGCAATTATGGTCTCAATTTGGGTTTATTCCGCAATGGCAGCGCGATGATATTATGGTGTCATATGCGCCGAAAGGTGGCTCCGTAGGTAAACATTATGATGAATATGATGTTTTTTTGGTGCAAGGTTATGGGCATCGACGTTGGCAGTTAGGCAAATGGTGCGATCCGAGTACCGCCTTTAAGCCCAATCAGCCGATCCGCATTTTCGACGACATGGGCGATTTGATTTTTGATGAAGTGATGGCGCCCGGCGATATTTTGTATGTGCCATCCCGTCTGTCGCATTATGGCGTGGCGCAAGATGATTGTTTGACGTTTTCTTTCGGTTTGCGTTACCCGAATTTAAGCGATTTATTGGAAAAAGTACAAAAAGGTTTTTGCCACCAAAATCCGGACATTGATTTAACCGAATTTACTTTGCCACTGCGCCTGCGCCCGGATGTGCAAGCCTGTGGCAAATTGGATCGTTCCATGGTGCAACAAATGAAAGTGCAATTGTTGGAAAAACTCGCCACCTCGCCCGAATTTGATCGTTTATTTGAACAAGCGGTTGCCGCGGCGGCAAGCACCCGACGTTACGACATTTTACCGACCGAGGAGATGATGGATTTGGACGAAGTGCGATCAATTTTAGCCGAAGAAAATGGGCAATTGACGCAAGATAATAATTGCAAATTGTTGTATTTAGAAAATCCATTGCAAATTTATGCTAACGGTGAATGGTTGGATGAATTAACCCCTTTGGAAAGTCAATTATTAAAACGTTTGGCTGATGGCGAATGCGTGGTTTACGCCGATTTATTAGCATTAACGGAACAAAGCGACGATCAGGAAACGGTTTTAGATTTGTTGCTTGATAGTATTTGCAATTGGATTGATGATGGTTGGGTATTATTGGATTAATGATGAACGATAAGATTTATTCCGTTTCCCAGCTAAACGCTTCTGTGCGCCAATTATTGGAGGGGCAGTTGGGCGTGGTGTGGCTGACGGGCGAGATTTCCAATTTAACCCAACCGGTGTCCGGACATTGGTATTTGACCTTAAAAGACGAAAATGCACAGGTACGTTGCGCCATGTTTCGCATGAAAAATATGCGGGTTGGGTTTAAACCGCAAAATGGCATGCAAATTTTGGTGCGAGCATCGGTGAGCCTTTATGAACCGCGTGGCGATTATCAATTAATCATTGAAACCATGCATCCTGCTGGCGAGGGCTTGCTGCAACAACAATTTGAGCAGCTCAAAATGAAGCTGGCGGCAGAGGGATTATTTGCACAAAATCTGAAAAAAAATCTACCGCACTTTTGCAAAGCGGTGGGCATTATTACCTCCAAAACCGGTGCGGCGCTGCAAGATATTTTGCGCATTTTACAACGTCGCGATCCGAGTTTAAAAGTCGTGATCTATCCGACCGCGGTACAAGGCAATGAAGCGGTGGCGGAAATTGCGCAGATGATTGCCATTGCTAATGCGCGCAAGGAAGTGGATGTCTTAATTGTCGGGCGCGGTGGCGGTTCGCTGGAGGATTTGTGGTGTTTTAACGAGGAAGTGGTAGCGCGCGCTATTTTTGCTTCCCATTTGCCGATTATCAGTGCGGTAGGGCATGAAACCGATGTAACGATTGCCGATTTTGTTGCCGATTTGCGCGCTTCGACCCCCTCTGCCGCGGCGGAATTAGTCAGCCGCAATCAACAAGAATTGATACAACAATTGCAACAGTGTCAACAACGTCTCGAAATGGCGCTGGATCGGTTGTTTAACCAAAAAATGCAACAGTTGCAGCGTTTGCGTTTGCGCTTACAGCAGCAACATCCGCAAGCCCGTTTGCGTACGCAATATCATTTATTAACGCAATTGCAGCAACGTTTGCATTGGGCGATCTCGCGTTGCAGCGAAAAAAATCAGAAAAAATTGACCTCACTTTCGCAGCGTTTGATGCGCAATCCACTGCCTTATCAGTTGTATCAACAGCAACAATATGTGCAGCAATTGCGTGCTAAATTGAATTTTAGCCTCAAGCAATATTTACAAGCGCGCCAACATCACTTAGCGCAGCTGTGTGGCAAATTAGATAGCTTAAGCCCGCTCAAAGTGTTGGCACGGGGATATTCCATTGCGGAAAATCCGCAAGGCGAAGCAGTGCGTCAATTGGCGCAAGTGAACGTCGGTGAATTGCTCACCACGCGGGTAGAGGACGGTTGTATTATCAGCAGGATTGAGAAAAAAATGCAAAAATAAGCCAAAATTGACCGCACTTTTATTCTTTTATAAAACAAGGGATTAATACAGGATATGCCTAACTCGATCTAGGAAAAGCAAAATGATAAATGGATGTTAACCTAAATAAAGGACGTTTGAGCGTCCTTTATTTTGAGCTTAACCGCGCGCGGCATTTTTCATAATGCGATCTTTGGCTAATTTCCATTCGCGATCTTTAATATCTTCCCGCTTATCGTGCAATTTTTTCCCTTTTGCTAAACCGATTTTCACTTTTGCCCAAGGGCCTTTCCAATAAAGTGCGAGAGCGACGATGGTAAATCCGTCGCGATTGGCTTTGCCGAATAAGGAACTTAATTCTTTTTGATTAAGCAACAGTTTACGCGTACGGGTTGGATCGCAGACAATGTGTGTGGACGCCACGCTTAACGGTTGAATGGTGGCGCCGAATAAATAGGCTTCACCTTGGTTAAAAATAATATAACTATCGCTGATATTGGCTTTGCCGGCGCGCATGGATTTGACTTCCCAGCCTTGTAAGGAAAGTCCGGCTTCAATTTCTTCTTCGATAAAATATTCATGTCTGGCGCGTTTGTTTAAGGCGATTGTATTGGATGCCGGTTTGGCTTTTTTCTTTGTCATAATAATGGATTACCGTTACGGAAATTTCGCTAAAATAATAGGCGCCATTCTACCGAATATTGCGGCGGATAGCAAAAAACCTTGCATTGCCGAATATTCTTGATAACAATATCGGCATCTGTTAATCATGGGCGAAATAACGATGAAATATAAAAATTTACGTGATTTTATCGCGTTGTTAGAAGAACGCGGGGAACTCAAGCGGATTAGCCAAGAAATTGATCCTTATTTAGAAATGACGGAAATTTCCGACCGCACTTTGCGTGCGGGTGGACCGGCATTATTGTTTGAAAATCCGAAAGGATTTGATATGCCAGTGTTGTGCAATTTATTCGGCACGCCAAAACGGGTGGCAATGGGCATGGGGCAAGAAGACGTTAGTGCATTGCGTGATGTGGGCAAATTATTGGCATTTTTAAAAGAGCCGGAGCCGCCGAAAGGCTTTAAAGATTTGTGGTCTACGTTGCCACAATATAAACAAGTACTCAATATGCCGACTAAAGTGTTGTCGAAAGCCGATTGTCAGCAACAGGTTTTGTCCGGTGACGAGGTGGATTTGTACAAATTGCCGATTATGCAATGTTGGAAGGATGACGTTGCTCCATTGGTCACTTGGGGATTGACGATCACCAAAGGACCGCATAAAAAGCGGCAAAATTTAGGGATCTATCGTCAACAATTGATCGGCAAAAATAAACTAATTATGCGTTGGTTGTCTCATCGCGGCGGTGCCTTGGATTTTCAAGATTGGAAACAAACTCATCCGGGGCAACCGTTTCCTGTGTCAGTGGCATTGGGCGCGGATCCGGCGACCATTTTAGGTGCGGTGACGCCGGTGCCGGATAGTTTGTCGGAATATGCTTTTGCCGGATTATTGCGCGGCAATAAAACGGAGGTAGTGAAATCGGTGAGCAATGAGTTGGAAGTGCCGGCGAGTGCGGAAATTGTGCTGGAAGGTTATATTGATCCGCAAGAAACCGCGTTGGAAGGCCCTTATGGCGATCATACCGGTTATTATAACGAACAGGATTATTTTCCGGTGTTTACCGTAACGCATATGACTATGCGTCGAGATCCAATTTATCATTCCACTTACACCGGACGTCCGCCTGATGAACCGGCGGTCTTGGGCGAGGCGTTAAATGAGGTGTTTATTCCGATTTTGCAAAAGCAATTTCCGGAAATTGTCGATTTTTACTTGCCGCCGGAGGGCTGTTCTTATCGGCTTGCTATTGTGACCATGAAAAAACAATATGTGGGTCATGCGAAGCGCGTGATGATGGGCGTTTGGTCGTTTTTACGCCAATTTATGTACACTAAATTTGTGATTGTGTGTGATGATGACGTGAATGCGCGCGATTGGAAAGATGTGATTTGGGCGATTACGACCCGCTGCGATCCGGCGCGTGATACTACGTTGGTGGAAAATACGCCGATTGATTATTTGGACTTTGCTTCGCCGGTGGCGGGGTTAGGTTCGAAAATGGGCATTGATGCGACCAATAAATGGGCGGGTGAAACGCGGCGGGAATGGGGCGTGCCGATTACCAAAGATCCGGCGGTTACCCAAAAAATTGACGAAATTTGGGACAGCCTAGGCATTTTCCCAGCTTAATTTTGTCAAAACATCAATAAAAATGACTGCACTTTTCTGGGTAAAAAGAGAAGAGCGGTCATTTTTTGTGTATTTTAGGCGAGATTATTTCGTTTCTACTTCAAGGCGACCTTGCTCGACTTTAATTCCTTTGGCGAATTTTTTGATGAGCGTATCGCGCGCTTTGCTTTGGTCTAAGGTGTAAATTGGCGTATTGTTTAACAAGGCGGAAAGGTTTTTATTCAAAAAGGGCATAATAGTTTGCAATTCTTGTGCATATTTTCCGTCGGCACTTGACCAGTTTAAAATCCGAATATCGCGCAAGTAAACTTCGCCTTTTTCCGAGGAATAATATGGAATGGTGTCCATGGTTAAATTTAATTTGGCGGGAAAGCGTTTTCCTTGCAATTCAAATAAACCGTCCAATAATCCACTCACTTCGACGCGTTTTTCCGCGGTTGTCCGATTTTAGTAGATAAATTTAGCACTTGGTAGCTTAAGCCGAAAAGTCCCGGCAACCCAAATTGTCCCTTGATATGTTGTTGTTTTTCCAATTGGCGATTAATGTCTTCCTCGGAGACAGAAAAGGGGGCGGCATAACTAGATGAAACGGAAAAGAAAAGTAAACATGAGTATAAAATGTGGTAAAAGCGCATTGGATTTCCTTGATATTAGTTTTAAATTGGTAGAAAAGGCGTTAGAATACGCCGCCTAAAATACGGGATATTTTCCCGTTCATCATAGATAAAGTGCGGTTGATTGTAAGTGAATTTTGGCGAATGTCAATTTGCAAACGGGTAAAAGTTTGAGCGCACTTTAATGGACAATAACATGATAAATCAAGATGTAGCTGAGTTTTCAAAACGAATTGAACATTTATTGCAAGCGAATCCCAATGAACGGATTTTGCGTTTTGAATATGAGGGGCAGATTTTTTGGTTAAAACAACCGGAAAAATTACGCGGGATTTGGCATTTATTGAAGCCTAATCCCAAAAAAGCGTTTGTTAGGGAAACGGCAATTTTGCAAAGATTTATGCAAATGGGCGCACCAGTACCGAAATTAGTGTTAAGCGGTGAGCATTTTTTTGTGTTGGAAGATGGTGGGGCGACAATTGCTGATTGGCTTGAGGAGCCTCAATTATCTGAGTCACAGAAAATGCAAATATTACGGGATGCCATTCAAGCCTTGATTGATTTACATAACCGTGGTTTTGTACACGGGCGACCGGCGTTGCGCGATATGACATGGAAAGCGGGCAAGGTATTGTTTATTGACTTTGAATCTCATTCCCGCAGTCAAAATTTGTTGTGGAAACAAGTGCGTGATGGATTGATTTTTATTCACAGTCTTGGGCGCTCAAAGGTGTTAAGCGATAAGCAAATGCGCGCGGCAGTTGATTATTATGCGCAGCATTGTGAGGCAAAAACTTGGCAAAAAACCATTGATTTTGTTGTTAAATGGCGTTGGCTTTATCGATTTTTATTAATGTTTAAACCAATTGCAAAAATGGATTTAATAGCCATTTATCGCGTTTTTGAACATATTTTGCCTGATTTGAGGTAGAGCATTGCTAAAATTTAAAGACGCGTGATGAAAATGTCTCTTGTTAATTACTGTTGTGATTTTGCTTGCCGGTTGTGCTGGTAATAATGGCGTTGGATTTTGTGTTGAGTTGGGAGCGGACATCTTTGTTGATTGCTTTTTGGGTAAAGTGCGGTCATTTTGGTGATGTTTTTAACAAAAATGAAATAAAAACTTGCTATTTTTTTTATGAGGCGTATAATTCCACCATATTTCGGGCGCGGGGTGGAGCAGCTTGGTAGCTCGTCGGGCTCATAACCCGAAGGCCGTCGGTTCAAATCCGGCCCCCGCAACCACTTTACAAACAAGTTCAGTAAAGAACCCCAGATTTGGGGTTTTTTTATACGGGCAATTTAGATGTAGAACTGGGCTGATTGCCCTTTTTTTATGTCTCAATTTTGAGTTTAGGGGGTTGTTTTGGCAACTTTAGAGGAAAAATTACAAGCTTTATTACAAGGTTCGGTTGAGGATTTAGGGTGCGAGCTTTGGGGCGTTGAATGTCAGCGTTCGGGTCGTTTTTTAACCGTGCGTTTATATATTGATAAAGAAGGCGGCGTGACCGTGGATGATTGTGCGGATGTGAGTCGGCAAGTCAGTGCAATATTGGATGTGGAAGATCCAATTGCGGATAAGTATAATTTAGAAGTATCGTCACCGGGATTGGATCGTCCATTGTTTACCTTGTCCCAATTTGAGCGTTTTGTTGGTGAGGACATTGCGGTGCATTTGCGTATTCCTGTGCAAGATCGCCGTAAATGGCAAGGAAAATTGGAAAAAATTGAAAATGATATGTTGACGTTAATCGTTGATGGGCAGCCGCAAGTTTTGGTGTTTGGTAATGTACAAAAAGCCAACGTCATTGCAAAATTTTAAATAATACAGGAGCAAGTAGAGAATGAGTAAAGAATTGCTATTGGCCGCCGAAGCGGTGTCGAATGAAAAGTTATTACCGCGTGAGAAAATTTTTGAAGCTTTAGAAAGTGCGATTGCGCTTTCTACGAAAAAGAAGTATGAGCAAGAAATTGATGTGCGCGTGGTGATCGATCGCAAAACCGGTGAGTTTGATACGTTCCGTCGTTGGTTGGTGGTGGAGAATGTAACTAACCCGACAAAAGAAATTACCTTGGAGGCGGCACAATTTGAAAATCCAGAAGTGCAATTAGGTGACTATATAGAAGATCAAATTGATTCGGTCGCATTTGATCGGATTACAATGCAAACTGTGCGCCAAGTGATTAGTACCAAAATTCGTGAAGCAGAGCGTAATAAAGTAGTTGAACAATTTATTTCACACGAGGGATCGATTGTGACTGGCACGGTGAAAAAAGTAAACCGTGAAAATATTATTTTAGATTTAGGTCAGCAAGCCGAAGCGGTTATTTTACGTGAGGATATGTTGCCACGTGAAAATTTCCGTCCAGGCGATCGCGTCCGCGGTGTCCTTTATAAAGTGAACCCAGAAAGTAAAGGGGCGCAACTTTTTGTTACCCGTGCGAAACCGGAAATGTTGATCGAGTTGTTCCGTATCGAGGTACCGGAAATCGGCGAGGAGTTGATTGAAATTAAAGGTGCGGCACGTGATCCGGGATCACGCGCGAAAATCGCAGTGAAAAGTAATGATAAACGTATTGATCCAGTGGGTGCTTGTGTGGGGATGCGCGGAGCGCGTGTGCAGGCAATTACCAATGAATTGGGAGGGGAGCGTGTTGATATTGTGTTATGGGATGATAATCCGGCACAATTTGTGATCAATGCGATGGCGCCGGCGGATGTGAGTTCTATTGTCGTGGATGAAGATACGCATTTGATGGATATCGCAGTGGAAGCGGCGAATTTAGCGCAAGCTATTGGACGTAACGGACAAAATGTGCGTTTAGCAACCCAATTAACCGGTTGGACATTGAATGTGATGACGACTGATGAACTTAATCAAAAACACCAAGCGGAAGACAATAAGGTATTGAAATTGTTTATGAACGCTTTGGAAATTGATGAGGAATTTGCGCATATTTTGGTAGAAGAAGGATTCTCTACTTTAGAAGAATTAGCTTATGTGCCGGTGAGCGAGTTGACTGCCATTGATGGGTTGGAAGACGAAGATTTAGTAGAAGAATTGCAAACCCGTGCGAAAAATGTGTTAACTGCACAAGCGCTTGCTGAAGAAGAAGCGTTGAAACAAGCACAAATTGAAGATCGTTTATTAGATTTGGACGGGATGAACCGCCATATCGCACTAAAATTGGCTGAAAAACAAATTACGACCCTAGAAGAGCTTGCTGAGCAAGGTGTTGATGATCTCGCGGATATTGAAGATCTTACTTCAGAACAGGCTGCTGATTTAATTATGGCGGCGCGTAATATTTGCTGGTTTAGTGAATAAGGAAAAAGGAGTAAGAAGATTATGACAGATGATGTAAAACAACCCGCAGCGCCTAAAAAGTTGAGTTTACAACGTAGAACGAAAACGACAGTAAACAGTACAACGACAACAGGTAAAAGCAAAGAGGTTCAAGTTGAGGTGCGTAAAAAACGCACCGTGCCGACCGAAGCGACAAGAAAAGCGGAAGAACAAGCTCGCTTGAAAGCCAAAGCGGAAGAAGAAAGAAAAGCGGCGGAGCAAGCGAAAAAAGCGCAAGCAGAAAAAGAAGCACAAGAAAAAGCGCGTGCACAAAGCGAAAAATTAGCGCAAGAAAAAGCGGCAAAAGCCCTTGATCCAGAAAAAGAAAAGCGCAAAGCGGAAGAAGCAGAATTGCGTCGTAAAGCGGAAGAGTTAGCACGTCAAAAGGCAGAAGAGCAAGCGCGTCGTGCTGCCGAAGAAGCAAAACGCTATGCTGAATTGGCAGATTCTGACAACGATAATATAACAGAAGATTACACAGATTATCATTTAACCTCCAGCTATGCTTTGGAAGCGGAAGATGAAGAAGAACGCCGCAAAGAAGGTCGTGGTCGAGGTAAAAATAAAGTCGCGAAAGCGAAAAAAGGCGGTCGTGATGATGAAAATACTAAAAGTGAACGTGAATCTCATCGTCGCAATCAAAAAGATATAAAAGGAAAAGGCAAAAACGGTAAGAAAGGCAGCAGTTTACAACAAGGCTTTACCAAACCTGCGGCGCCGGTTAACCGTGATGTGGTGATCGGTGAAACGATTACGGTTGCCGAACTTGCCAATAAAATGGCGGTAAAAGCCACGGAAATCATCAAAACCATGATGAAAATGGGCGAGATGGTGACTATTAACCAGGTGATTGATCAAGAAACTGCCCAATTAGTGGCAGAAGAAATGGGACATAAAGTTATTTTACGCAAAGAAAACGAGTTGGAAGAGTCCGTATTGGAAGATCGTGATGTCAATGCGGAAAAAGTAACGCGTGCGCCAGTTGTGACGATTATGGGGCACGTTGACCATGGTAAAACCTCGTTACTTGACTATATTCGTAAAGCGAAAGTGGCAGCAGGTGAAGCCGGCGGGATTACTCAACATATCGGTGCCTACCACGTTGAAACCGAAGACGGTAAGATGATTACCTTCTTAGATACTCCGGGACACGCGGCGTTTACCTCTATGCGCGCGCGCGGTGCGAAAGCGACGGATATTGTGGTTCTTGTGGTGGCAGCGGATGATGGTGTGATGCCACAAACGATTGAAGCTATTCAACACGCGAAAGCCGCAGGTGTGCCGATTGTGGTAGCGGTGAATAAAATTGATAAACCAGAAGCTAATCCGGATCGTATAGAACAAGAATTGTTACAACATGAAGTGATTGCAGAAAAATTTGGTGGCGATACGCAATTTGTTTATGTGTCGGCGAAAAAAGGAACCGGCGTTGACGAATTGTTGGATGCGATTTTGTTGCAATCTGAAGTGCTTGAGCTTACTGCGGTGAAAGAGGGGATGGCAAGTGGTGTGGTGATCGAATCTTATTTGGATAAAGGTCGTGGTCCGGTGGCGACAATTCTTGTGCAATCCGGTACTTTACATCGTGGTGATATCGTACTTTGCGGCTTTGAATACGGTCGTGTGCGTGCCATGCGTGATGAAGACGGAAAAGACATTGATGCAGCAGGTCCATCAATTCCGGTGGAGGTTCTTGGTTTATCCGGCGTTCCAGCCGCGGGGGATGAAGCAACAGTTGTGCGTGATGAGAAAAAAGCGCGTGAAGTGGCATTGTATCGTCAAGGTAAATTCCGTGATGTGAAACTTGCTCGTCAGCAAAAAGCGAAGCTCGAAAATATGTTCAGCAATATGGCAGAGGGTGATGTCGCGGAATTGAACGTTATCGTTAAAGCGGATGTTCAAGGTTCAGTTGAAGCGATCGTTCAATCCTTACAAGAACTTTCAACTGCTGAAGTGAAAGTGAAAGTGGTGGGATCTGGTGTCGGTGGAATTACTGAAACGGATGCGACCCTTGCGGCGGCTTCAAATGCGATTGTGATTGGCTTTAACGTGCGTGCTGATGCTTCAGCGCGTCGTATTATCGAAAACGAAAATATCGATTTGCGTTATTATTCAATTATTTATGAGTTATTAAACGAAATTAAAGCAGCAATGAGCGGTATGTTGCAACCTGAATTTAAACAGGAAATTATCGGTTTAGCAGAAGTGCGCGACGTATTCCGTCATCCGAAATTTGGTGCGATTGCAGGTTGTATGGTCACCGAAGGTGTCGTGAAACGTAATAACCCAATCCGTGTATTGCGTGACAACGTGGTCATCTTTGAAGGCGAGTTAGAATCTCTCCGTCGTTTCAAAGACGACGTTTCCGAAGTACGTAACGGTATGGAATGTGGTATTGGTGTGAAAAACTACAATGACGTAAAAGTTGGCGACCAAATCGAGGTATTCGAAGTGGTTGAGGTTAAACGTACCATTTAGATTGTAGGGACACACTGTCATTTATCAAAACCAAACAAGCGGTCAGATCCAAGCAGAAATTTGTAGATTTTGTTTGGATGTTGACCGTTTGATTTTTTATAAAGCAAAGAATATTAAGTAATGATTATTCAATAACTAATTTATGCATTAAATTTACTTAATTTCTCGGATTGTTATTTATAATTAAAAGCTGATCCAGTAAAATTTACTTGACAGTTATTTTTTCAAGGATCACTATAATGCACAGCACAGCACAGCACAGCACAGCACAGCACAGCACAGCACAGCACAGCACAGCACAGCACAGCACAGCACAGCACAGCACAGCACAGCACAGCACAGCACAGCACAGCACAGCACAGCACAGCACAGCACAGCACAGCACAGCACAGCACAGCACAGCACAGCACAGCACAGCCTTGCCAACTTTTCACTTAAAGATCAACAACTTTCGCAATTAAAATCGCTTTTACCTGAAATTTTTAGCGAAGGTCAAATCGATTTCGATAAATTCAAACAGCTTTTTGCCGATAATATTTCTACCGATCCAGACCGCTATCATCTCAATTGGGCAGGTAAGTCTCAGGCTTATCAACAGCTTCAAATCCCAGCTCACAAAACGCTGACACCTTGTGTGGAAGAAAGCGTAAATTTCGAGCAGACGCAAAATATTTTTATTGAGGGTGAAAACCTTGAGGTATTGAAAGCGTTGCAGAAATCCTATTTCAATTCGGTCAAAATGATCTATATTGACCCACCCTACAATACAGGTAGCGACTTTGTTTACAACGACAACTTCGCCCAAACTCAAGCCGACTATCAAACCCAAACAGGCGAAATCGGTGAAGATGGTTTGCTTAAAAAAGCGTTTCGCAAAAATAGTAAAGAAAATGGACATTATCACAGCAATTGGCTGAATATGATGCTTCCACGTTTACATCTCGCCCGCAATTTGCTGAAAGATGATGGCGTGATTTTTATCTCCATTGATGATAACGAACAAGCACAACTGAAATTATTATGTGATGAAGTGTTTGGGGAAGAGAATTTTGTGGCGGATGTGATTTGGAAGAAGAAATATGGTATTCAAAATGATGCGAAATTCTTTTCAACCAATCATGATTTTGTATTAGTTTATGCAAAAAGTATTACTGAATATCGCCAAAATTTATTGCCGAGAACAGAAGAACAAGATAAACGCTATACCAATCGAGACAATGATCCACGCGGAGCATGGAAAGCTGGAGATTTATCCGTTGGACGAATTACAGAAAAGGATATTTATGAAATCACAACACCCAGTGGTAGGAAAGTCTTGCCTTCTAATGGTAGAAGTTGGGTTGTTTCACAAGAAAAATTTTTTGAATTAGTTGCTGATAATCGTATTTGGTTTGGTGAAAAAGGTGATAATGTACCAAGTATTAAACAATTTCTATCCGAAGTAAAACAAGGTAGAACCAGTTCAACTATTTGGGAGTACACCGAAGTTGGACATACTGACGTTGCTAATCGTGATTTGAAAAGTTTGATGAGTGATAAGCAATTTTTTGATTATCCAAAGCCAGTTAATTTAGTAAAACAAGCATTAATCCTTGGGTCTAATGCAAATGATTTAATCCTTGATTTCTTCGCAGGGAGTTCAACAACCGCCCACGCCGTAATGCAACTTAACGCCGAAGATAATGGCAATCGCCGCTTTATTTGCGTACAACTGCCTGAATTAACCGATGAAAAATCCGAAGCCTACAAAGCAGGGTTTCACAATATTGCTGAAATTTCCAAAGAACGTATTCGCCGAGCAGGCTCACAAATTTTGCAAAAAAATGATGAAAATCGACCGCTTGAAGGTAGGGTGGGCATCCTTGCCCACCAAAACAATTCGGAAATGGTGGGCAAGGATGCCCACCCTACGGATATTGGTTTTAAGGTTTTCAAACTCACCGACAGCCATTTCAAACAATGGCAATCGCCCACAGTGGAAAACCTTTCTGAACAACTGGAAATGTTTATCGACAACGTTAAAGACAACGCCGAACCGCAAGCGATGTTATATGAAATTTTGTTGCGTTTAGGGCTAAAATTAACCGCAAAAGTGCGGTGGGAAAATGGCGTGTTTTGGATTGAAGATGAAAAATCACAACATTATGCGATTTTATTGGAACGCATTGATGAAGCCTTGTTGGCGGATGTGATTGCACAACAACCGCTAAAAGTGGTGGCGTTAGATCGTCTTTTTGCGGGGAATGATGCGTTAAAGAAAAATGCTGAATTGCAGATGAAAGATGCAGCAGTGGCGTTTTTTGTGATTTAGACCTAGATAATTCCCCTCTTTAGCAAAGAGGAGGTAGGGGAGATTTGGCAGAAGTGATTTACGCTCATATGAAATGAGACATCGTAATCAAATCCCCCCCCCCAGCCCTCTTTTCTAAAGAGGAGTGTAGTTCGAGAACAAGAAAAATTTAAAATGAAACTCCAATTTGAAACCTTAGATTATCAACAGCAAGCAATCCAATCGGTGCTGAATTTGTTTATTGGGCAACCAAATAGCAAAGCGGATCATTTCCAATTAGCCCAACATTGCCAATTTTGCCCCAACGTAGAATTGGCAACAGATTTGCCCTTGGCTGAAAATCTTGCTAAACAGCAAAATAGTCAAAAAATTGACCGCACTTTGTTGCGTGATCACGGTTTAAATTTTACCGTTGAAATGGAAACAGGCACGGGCAAGACCTACGTTTATTTGCGAACCATTTTTGAGCTAAATGCCAAATATGGTTGGCAAAAATTTGTGATTGTGGTGCCCAGTGTGGCAATTCGGGAGGGCGTGTTACATACATTGGAAACCACCAAAGCGCATTTTGCCACGCTGTTTGATAATGTTAGCGTGAACCCCAAATTTGAGTATAAAAGCAATCAACTTTCACGCTTAAAACAGTTTGCACAAAACCATCATATTGAAATTTTGGTGATCAATATCGACGCATTCGCTAAAGATAGCAACGTGATTAATACCATTAACGAAAGTGGTGAAGCGCCGATTTCCTATATTCAACAAGTGCGTCCAATCGTCGTTATTGACGAACCACAAAATATGGAAACCGAACTTCGCAAAAAGGCGATTGAGAGCCTTAATCCACTGTTTACCTTGCGTTATTCAGCCACCCATAAAAATGTTTACCACCCCATTTTTAGCTTCAACCCTGTGCAAGCCTATGAACAAGGTTATGTGAAACAGATCGAAGTGGATAGCGTGTTAGCAGAAAATGAGGTGAATGGGGCTTATATTGCGTTAAAGGAGATTAAAACAGGGGCAAAAAGTTGGTCAGCAAAGGTTGAGATTCTGTTTCATGATAAGAAAGCAATGAAGAAAAAAGTCGTTTCCATCAAGCCAAATCAAGATCTGTTTGTGCTTTCCAATCAAAATGAAATGTACCGCAATGGTTATTTGTTGAGCGAAATGGACTTTGACGCACAAAAGATTGAGTTTGCCAATGGTGTGCAAGTGTTTGTGGGAGCGGATAATTCAGCGTTGAAAGCGGATTTACAGAAAATGCAAATTCGCCGCACTATTGCGGAGCATTTGCAAAAAGAGAAGAAATTTCGACCGCTTGGTGTGAAAGTGCTGTCGCTGTTTTTCATTGATAAAGTGGACAACTACCGTAATGGTGGTAAGTTTCATCAATGGTTTGAAGAAATTTATCGTGAATTAACAGGGGAATTCCCGGATGGCGTACATAATGGCTACTTTTCGCAAGATAAAAAAGGTGTGGCGAAAGATACTAACGGTACCACGCAGGCAGACAACGATACTTATCAGCTGATTATGAAAGACAAAGAACGTTTGTTATCGTTGGAAAATCCGTTGCGTTTTATTTTCTCCCATTCTGCCTTGCGTGAAGGTTGGGATAATCCAAACGTGTTCCAAATTTGTACGCTAAATGACACCGCAAGTGAGCTGAAAAAACGACAAGAAATTGGGCGTGGGCTTCGTTTGCCGGTTAATCAGCAAGGTGTGCGCTTGCAAGATAAAAGCAAAAATATCTTGACCGTGATTGCCAATGAAAGCTACGAAGAATTTGCTTCAAAACTTCAGCGAGAAATTGAAGAAGATTGTGGCGTGGCTTTTGCGAAAAGTAATATTAAAAATAAAACAGAACGTAAAGCGGTGCGTTATCGCAAAGATTTTAGCCAACATCCTGTTTTCCAAGCTATTTGGGAGCGAATTAAACATAAAACTACCTATCGAGTGGCGTTTGATAATGAAGCCTTGATAGCAAGTGCGGTGGAAAAAATCGCTAAAATGCAAAGTGTGGAAGCCACGAAAATTTCGCATACCAAAGTGAAATTGGAGATCAACCAAGAGGGTATTCAAACCGCCTTGCGAAGCGTAGGCAGCCAGCATTCACAAACAGCGTGGGCAATTCCTGATGTGCTTAATGAATTGCAAAAGAAAACAGGGCTAACCCGAGTAACGATTGGTAAAATTTTGCAAAAATCAGACCGTTTGCCAGAGATTTTTGTTAATCCACAACGTTTTATCGACTTAGTAGCGGAGAAAATCAATCTTGCCTTACAAGAAATGATGGCGGACGGTGTGGAATATCACCGCATTGCAGGTAAAACTTATGAAATGACCTTATTTGAAGATTTCGAGTTTTACCCGAATGGTTTTACCTTTGAAGTGCAAGATCAAGCCAAAACCATTCACGAAGAATATATTTCGCTTGATTCAGAGACGGAAAACAGCTTTGCTCGAGATTGTGAACATAGCGAACAAGTGGAATTTTATTTCAAACTGCCGAAGAAATTTAAAATTCCAACTCCGTTGGGCAATTATAACCCCGATTGGGCAGTGGTGTTCAAAGGGCAACATAAAATCTACTTTGTCGCTGAAACGAAAAATACGGGCAAAGGCATTCAGGCAGGCGTGGATGAAAATGTGTTAGCACAATCAGAACAACTGAAAATTGCTTATGCACGTAAGAATTTTAGTTATCTCCGACAGAATTTTGATGATTTGGAATATGAGGTCGTACAAGAAATTAGAGAAATAACGGGTAAATATCGCCTGTAGCAGCCATACAAGGCGTTAGTTTTTAGAAAAATTTACTTTGCGGTTGACCTTTGTCGCCCTTACAATTTTTTGCTTTTTTGTTCTGAATAACAGAAAAGTAGAAAGTGCGGTAAAAAATGAGTTGTTTTTTTACCGCACTTTTTTATATATGTTATTACTTTCGTTGTAGATAAGCGATAGTTTTTGATAAACTAATCTTAATTTTTTATTTCAAAAACTAGGCGATTTAATGAACAAACAACAACTAGCGGCAACGCTTTGGGCTTCTGCAAATGATTTGCGTGGCAAAATGGACGCATCTGAATATAAAAATTACATTCTTGGTTTTCTTTTCTATAAATTCCTGTCTGAACATCAAGAAAATTACTTCTTAAAAAATGGCGTGAGTCTTGAACAACTTGATAATGATCAACATAAGTCAATGCGAGTAGAAAAATGCCAAAGTGATTTAGGTTATTTTATTGAGTGGAAAGATTTATATCGCACTTGGATGGCGAATATCGGCGAAAACAAATGGAAATTGTCGCACGTGACAGATGCGATCAATCACTTCAATGAAAATCTTTATCCAAGTCAAAAAGAGGATTTTGAAGGGGTCTTTTCTGACTTAAATCTTACCACTGAAAAATTGGGCAAAACTCTTGCAGATAAGGAAAGCGCAGTCAAAAAATTGATTGAATTGTTAAATAGAATCAAAATTACTGACAATTCGGAGTATGACGTTTTTGGTTATATTTACGAATATCTGATCGCTCAATTTGCTATGGCTTCGGGTAAAAAGGCGGGCGAGTTCTATACGCCACACCAAGTTTCTCGCATTATGGCAGAAATTGTGGCTGAGGAATTGCGTCATAAAGATAAATGTGATGTTTATGATCCAACAGCAGGATCGGGCTCATTACTATTAACCGTAAGCGAGGCAGTAAATCGCAATGAATATCGAGATAACATTCGCTTTTTTGGGCAAGAAGAAAATAATACAACCTATAACATTGCTCGAATGAACTTGTTAATGCGTGGCGTGAAGCCTGCCAATATGATTTTACGCAATGCCGATACCTTAAAAAGTGACTGGCCTTATGGTGAGATCAATGGCGAAGATACACCGCTTTTTGTGGATTGTGTTGTCGCTAATCCTCCATACTCAGCGAAATGGAATACAGAACGTGAGGACAAAGATTTTCGCTTTAAAGAATATGGCATAGCGCCCGCTACCAAAGCAGATTATGCTTTCTTGCTCCATTCACTTTATCACTTAAAAGCAGACGGTATTATGGCGATTGTTTTGCCACACGGTGTACTTTTCCGTGGTAACGAAGAAGAAAAAATCCGTACAAAATTACTCCAACGTCGTCAAATTGATGCGGTTATCGGTTTACCAGCAGGGATCTTTACGAATACAGGCATTCCAACCATTGTCATGATTTTACGCAAACAACCAAAACACAATAACGTACTGTTTATTGACGCCTCACAAGGCTTCCGCAAAGAGAAAAACAACAACGTACTGCGTGAGCGAGATATAAAGAAAATTCTTGATGTGTACCGTAACCGTGAAGCTCGCACAGGTTTTAGTCATCTTGCCGATCTGGCAGAAATTGAAGCGAACCAGTTTAATCTGAATATTCCACGCTATATTACGCCACTCACTAAAAATGAAAGTCAAAATATTGACGCACATTTAAATGGCGGTATTCCAAATGAAGACATTGAGCAGTTTAGCGATTTTTGGCAAGCATTCCCAAAACTCAAGACAACCTTGTTTAGTCCTCTGCGTCCAAACTTCTCTCGGTTAAATATTTCTGCAGAAGAGATTTTCAGTACCATTGAACAAGATAGCGATTACCAAGATTTTATTGATGCGACGCATCAAAGTATTGAACAGTGGAAACAAGAGGTGATTTCGCAATTATTAGGTGAAAAGCCTGTAACAAGCGGTGAGATTTTACCGATTTTTGACAAATTGGAAATGACGCTTTTTCAACAATTTGCTACATCAGCCTTTACCGATCCTTACGAGACGTATCAACTTTTTGTAGATTGTTGGAACGAGATTATCGAAAACGATCTTGATTTACTGGCGGAAAATGGCTTTGAATTCGCCCGCACTTTAGTGCCGAATATGGTTACCAAAGGTAAGGAAGAAGTGGAAGATGGTAAAACAGGGGCAGTTTTCTCGAAAACCTTGATTGCTGATTACTTCTTTGCAGAAGATAAAAACAAGCTAGATGCCTTAAAACAGCAAATCAGCCAAGATGAAGAAAATTTAGCGGAGCATCAAACCGAACTAACCAGTGGATTTGAGAGCGAAGAAGATATTGGTACATTGGAAAGTATTGTAAAAACTGCAAAAACTAATGCCAAAAAAGCTACCCAAGCACTACTGGCGTGGTCGGAACAATCCGCAGATTGGGAAGAACACGAATTATCCGAAAAATCTGATCGTTTGCAACAAATTCAAGTATTGGCTTTGGCAATTAAACAAACTAAAGATCAACTAAAAAAAGAAGCGCCACTATTTGATGCCAAAGTAGAAGCGCAATTTGAGCATTTAACAGACGAGGATATTCGTATCTTGCTAGCACAAAAATGGCTAACTATGTTAGTTGCAGATCTTGAAAAGATTGCCCATTCTTATTCAAGAAAGGTAGCAAATCAGCTTAAAGTTTTAGATGAACGTTACAAAGAAACCTTGAGCGAAATCCAAACGCAGCGTAAAGAAGCCGAAGAGGCATTTTGGGCAATGGCAAAATTGTTGGGGTAACGTCTATGGCAGAACAAAAAAAATGTGTACCCGAAATCCGCTTCGCAGGATTTACTGATGATTGGGAACAGCGAAAGTTGGGGGATTTGGGGTACACTTTCACAGGATTATCAGGGAAAACGAAAAATGATTTTGGTCATGGAAAAGCGAAATTTATTACCTATTTAAATGTATTTAATAACCCTATTTCGAATGTTAATGAACTAGAACAAATTGAAATTGATATAAAGCAGAATTCAGTTCAATACGGTGATATATTATTTACTACTTCTTCAGAAACGCCAAATGAAGTTGGCATGTCTTCGGTATGGCTTGATAAAACTGAGAATATATATCTGAATAGCTTTTGTTTTGGCTATAGATTGAATGTAAAAATTGATCCATTTTTTTTAGCTTTTTTACTTCGTTCTCCAAGTATTAGGAAAAAATTTATTTTATTAGCACAAGGTATTTCACGCTATAACATTTCGAGAAATAAAGTGATGGAAATGGGTATTTGCTTACCTCGTTTAGAAGAACAAACCGCCATTGGCAACTTCTTTAAGCAACTTGACGACACTATCGCTCTTCATCAAAGAACGTTGGAAAAGTACCAAAAATTGAAGATTTCGTATCTTGAAAAAATGTTTCCAAAGGAAAATGAGCAATTTCCAGAGTTAAGATTTCCAAATTTTACGGACGCTTGGGAACAGCGAAAGTTGGGGGATTTGGGGTACACTTTCACAGGATTATCAGGGAAAACGAAAAATGATTTTGGTCATGGAAAAGCGAAATTTATTACCTATTTAAATGTATTTAATAACCCTATTTCGAATGTTAATGAACTAGAACAAATTGAAATTGATATAAAGCAGAATTCAGTTCAATACGGTGATATATTATTTACTACTTCTTCAGAAACGCCAAATGAAGTTGGCATGTCTTCGGTATGGCTTGATAAAACTGAGAATATATATCTGAATAGCTTTTGTTTTGGCTATAGATTGAATGTAAAAATTGATCCATTTTTTTTAGCTTTTTTACTTCGTTCTCCAAGTATTAGGAAAAAATTTATTTTATTAGCACAAGGTATTTCACGCTATAACATTTCGAAAAATAAAGTGATGGAAATGGGTATTTGCTTACCTTGTTTAGAAGAACAAACCGCCATTGGCAACTTCTTCAAGCAACTTGACGACACTATCGCTCTTCATCAACGAGAAGTCGAAAAATATAAAAAAATCAAACAGGCATACTTAGAAAAGATGTTTGTTTAGCGGTTTTAGGTAAAGTATATATATTAAAAGCGGTTAGATTTGTTCTATTTTTTGCAAAAAATAAGACAAATTTGACCGCTCTTTTATTTTCATTCTTAAAACAATTATTTTTCTAAAGCGAAAGTGTAATTTTTAATGGGTTAGATATTATGTTGATTATGTAACTGATTGATTTTATTGATATGAATTTTATTGGGTAAATGGATTAGACTTACTTTTGGGAACAGCGAAAGTTTAAGGATTTACTGAATAAAGATACTGGAGTTCGTAGAGGTCCATTTGGCAGTGCTTTGAAAAAAGATATTTTTGTTAAAGAAAGCCAATATGTTGTTTATGAACAGCAGAATGTGATTTATGACAATTATGAAACTCGTTATTTTATTTCTCAAAATACATTTAAAATGTTGAAAGCCTTTGAAGTGAAAACTGGTGATTTTCTTATGAGTGGAGCAGGTACGATAGGTAAAATATCTAGGGTTCCAAGCAATATAAAACAAGGTGTTTTTAACCAAGCTATTATTCGTTTTCAAATTGATGAAGAAAGCACAGATGCAGAATATTTTTTACAGTTAATGCGATCTGATTCAATGCAAAATAGATTAACAAGTAAAAATCCTGGCTCTGCGATCACCAATTTTGTTCCAATGGCTGAGCTTAAAGAATGGCATATATTACTTCCATCAATAGAAGAACAAACCGCCATTGGCAACTTCTTCAAACAACTTGATGACACTATCGCTCTTCATCGGCGTAATTATATTAAAATTCAAAATGTAAAAGCGGCTTACTTAGAATACATTTTTAGCTCAAAATTTATTCAAAATAAAAGTAAGAATACAAATGCTTGGGAACAGCGAAAGTTGGGGGACTTGGCAGAAATAAGACGAGGAGCAAGTCCAAGACCTATTCATGATGAAAAATGGTTTGATAAAAATAGTGAAATTGGTTGGTTAAGAATTTCTGACGTTACGGAACAGAATGGTCGAATTAAGTCAATAGAACAAAGATTATCAAAAGAAGGTCAAGAAAAAACTCTTGTTTTGAATAAACCTAATTTAATTTTAAGTATCGCTGCAACAGTTGGGAAACCTGTAATAAATTATATTCCAACGGGTATTCACGATGGTTTTATCGTATTTCTTAATTTGAATGCGGATATGGAATTTCTATTTCAGTGGTTAGAAATTTTTAGACCCCAATGGCAAAAATCAGGGCAATCAGGCTCTCAAGTAAACATTAATTCTGAATTAGTTAGGGAACAAAAAATTACTTTACCTAAATCAAAAGAAGAACAAACCGCCATTGGCAACTTCTTCAAACAACTTGATGACACTATCGCTCTTCATCAAAGAAAACATCAAAAGATGAGTTGTGTAAGGAGAGAAAATGAACGCTTATTTTAAGGAAATTCATTTGCTTAAAATAAGCACTTCTGTTATTTTAAGTTCTAGTGAAGTATGTAAGGGTATTTATATGAGTGAGTGTCAAAAAATAGAAACTTTTGTTTCGGGGCGGTGGCAGAATCGTTATCAGTATAAAAGTTTTGAACCAACCAAAGTAAATACAGGTTGGATTTGGGAAGAACCACAAATCAATACTCAGCTTGAAAAAGCAATGAAGGCATTAGGGGAGCTTAATGCATTTTCTTTAATTGTCCCTGATGTTGATCTTTTTATTCAAATGCATGTGACAAAAGAAGCACAAACATCAAGTAAAATCGAAGGGACACAAACCCAATTAGATGAAGCATTAATGCCCGAAGAGCAAATCCAGCCAGAAAAAAGAGATGACTGGCGTGAAGTGCAAAATTATGTGAAAGCGATGAATCAAGCGGTGGCAAGTTTGCAATATTTACCACTCTCCAATCGTTTACTTCAAGAAACTCACTGTACTTTGTTAAGTGGGGCAAGAGGGAAAAATAAGTTACCGGGCGAATTTCGTTGTAGTCAAAACTGGATTGGCGGTTCTAGCTTGTCAGATGCGGCATTTATTCCTCCGCATTATGAAAATGTGCCAGAGTTAATGGGGGATTTAGAGCTATTTTGGCATAACGAAACTATATTTGTTCCGCATTTGATTCGTATTGCAATTAGCCATTATCAATTTGAAACTATCCACCCATTTTTAGATGGTAATGGGAGAATTGGGCGATTGCTTATTCCACTTTATTTGATTAGTCATCAAATCTTAGATAAACCTTCTTTTTATATTTCTGACTTTTTTGAACGTAATCGAGCCAGTTATTATGATGCTTTGATGGCGGTGAGGCTACGTGGTGATTTATTGCATTGGGTACTTTTCTTTTTAAATGGTGTAGAAGAAACCGCCAAGAGAGGTTGTGCTGTTTTTCGTGAAATTCTTTCTTTACGCGAAGAAATGCAAGTTAAAGTGCTTTCTATGGGAAAACGAGCGGAGCTTGCAAATCAATGCTTAAAATTACTTTATACAAACCCTATCCAAACTGCGCAGTCTGTAGAAAAAGCATTAGGTGTCTCCCCTGCGACAGCCACTTCCTTACTTAAAGAATTTGAAAAGCAAGGTATTTTGAATGAAATAACGGGGGGGAAAAGAGGGAGAATGTATGCTTTTGAACGTTATTTAGCAATTTTCTTAAAATAATGTGCGATATTATTTTAAGAAAACTATGTTAGTTAAAATAATCAAACCTCTTATTTTAAGAAAATCACTTTAGTTAAAATAATAAAATCTCTTATTTTAAGAAAAGCTTTTGAGGAGAATTTATGCCAAAATCCCAATCTGAATTAGTCTTTGAAAATGACGTTATCCGTTCTCTTGAAGATAATGGCTGGACATATCGCAAAGATTTCAGCTTTACCACAGAAGAATCCTTGCTTGAGCATTGGCGTGAGATTTTGTATCAACGTAATGTAGATCGTTTGAAAGATCAGCCTTTAACAAATGATGAATTTGAGCAAATTAAATCGCAAATTTTTGCCATAAAATCGCCGCTTGAAGCAGCTCGTTTTCTTGCTACGGGGCAAGTGATGATTTCTCGTACGTTGAATGGCACGAAAAGTGACATTATTTTGGAGTGCTTTTGGCCGCATGATGTGGCGGGCGGTAAAAATTGCTATGAAGTGGTCAATCAAATTACTCGTAAGAAAAACCGTGCAACAGGGCGAGACCATCGCTTTGATGTAACACTTTTGATTTCAGGCATTCCTGTTATTCATTTAGAACTTAAGCGAGAAGGCGTGAGTTTATCAAATGCTTATTGGCAAATTCGGGATTATATGGCTAATGGGGATTTTGGTGGTTTTTATTCTTTGGTACAGGTTTTTGGTATTTTAAATGGTGATGAATCGCGTTATTTTGCACGCCCAGCGGATTATCGTAGTTTTAACCCAGCCTTTTGTTTTAGTTGGGCAGATATTGAAAATAAAAAAATTGATGAGAGCAGCCAATTTATTAAGCATGCTTTGCGTGTGCCAATGGGACATAAATTGATGTCGCGCTATATTGTTGCAGATAAGCCAAAAGGCATTTTGAAAGTGCTACGTTCTTATCAAATTTATGCGGTGGAGCAAATTCTGGCGCGTTTAAACCAAGCGCAATTTAACGGTTCGGAGCAAGATTTTTTAGGCGGCTACATTTGGCATACCACAGGTTCGGGGAAAACAATGACCTCTTTTAAAACCGCCCAACTTGCCAGTGAGTTGAAGAATGTAGATAAAGTCGTGTTTTTGGCGGATCGTAATGAGTTAGTGAAACAGACTGTAAAAGAATATAGCGGTTTTGTAGATGATGAAGATGAGGTTACAGCAACGAGAAATTCACATAAATTATTGACCGCACTTCTCGATCCTAAACTGCGTTTGATTGTGACGAGTATTCAAAAAATGGATAACGTAGCGAAGATGGGCAAGCAGCATAAACTGGGCAAGACTAATATCGTGTTTATTGTAGATGAGGCGCACCGTTCCACATCAGGCGAAATGTTGATGCGTATTCGTCAAGTTTATCCGACTGCGGTTTGGTTCGGTTTTACGGGGACACCGATTTTGCTTGATGAGCAGAGCAATACCAAAACCGCCGATTTATTTGGTAATCCGTTGCATATTTATTCGGTAGCAGATGGGATTTTGGATAAAAATGTGCTGGGTTTTGAAGTGCGTCAAAATTTTCCTATTCCGAAGAAAAAATTACGAGATGCTGTTGCTCTTTGGAAAGATAAAGATCGAGGTGAGGTCTATCGGGATTGGTGCAACTCGAAAAACGTCTCTGATTTGGAGATTGAGCAAGAGCTATCGAAAGAGTTTTACAATAAAGAAGAATGGGTAAAACAGGTTAGCCAGCATATTTTAGGTGTGTGGCTACAAAATTCAGATAATTGCAAATTTTCGGCGATGTTAGCAGTGAATGATATTCGTTCGGCAAATCGTTATTTTAATATATTAAAGCAGAATAAATTAGGTTTGAAAATTGCAGTGATTTATGACCCAAATGGTGATTATGATGAAGGGAGTTTTGAAGATTCCAGCGAATTAGAAAATGCGATTATCCATTATAATCAGCAATTTGGCACGTATTTTGGCTTAGATACCATAGCGCAATATAAAGAAGATTTAATGAACCGCTTGGCTCGTCGTGATGAGTATAAAAAGATTACAACGGAGCAGCCAGAAAAACAGTTAGATTTAGTGATTGTGGTTTGGCAACTTTTGACCGGCTTTGATGCACCTTATGTGAATACCTTATATTTAGATAAAACGCTGGATTATGCGAATTTAATTCAAGCCTTTTCTCGTACCAATCGTATTTTAAATAACGACAAACCGCAGGGAATTATTGAGTATTTCCGTACGCCAATTCGGATGGAAAAAAATATTGAAACCGCATTTAAACTCTATTCAAATAAAAGTGAATCGGGAGCATTTTTTGTGCCGACAAAACAAGAAAACATAGCCAAAATTAACCGCACTTTTGCCGATATTGTTTGTCTTTTCCCTAAAAAAGAGGATTTGGAGAGCGGTGAGATTTTGTCTGATTTTAGCCATTTGCCAAAAGATGAAGAAGCGCAGAAACAGTTTGCGAAGTTTTTCAATGAATTAGAAAAAACAATGATTGCTCTTCGTCAGCAAGGGATGAATTGGGATAATCTTAAGGAAGCATCACAATTAGTGTTTACTGAAAGTCAATATCATGAATTAAAAGCGCGTTATGCTGATTTGGATAAGATAAATCGGGATCCAAGTACGAAAAAGCCGAAATTTGATATAGATCCAATGTTAGTGACAGGTGATACGCTTGTTATTGATAAAGAATATTTGATGAAACTGTTAAATGATTTAGCTCAAGCCCAAGCCCAAGCCAAAGCGGAGCGTGCGGAGGAACTTGAGGCGCATATTTTGCCACTTTTCAATCAATTAAGAGAAAATGATCGCTTGCATGCTGAACGGATTTTAAGTGATGTAAAAACAGGTAAACTAAAACAGGTGAATAATTTTGAACGCTTGTTAGATCAATATAAAGCGGAATCCGAACAAAACCAAATTAGCGATTTTATCGGCTTGTTTGGCTTAGATCGAGACTGTTTTAATCAACTTCAAGCCCACCACGTTCTTGGTAAAGATGACTGGAAAGATTTTGGCTTGTTAGATAATTTGATTAAAAGTGCGGATATGGAACGAGTGAAAATGCAGTTTTTAGCTGAAAATCCAGCTACGCCGACAGATTTGATGATGTTGAGTTTTTTGCTTGAAAAACGCATTAAAGATGAAGTGGAAAAAGTGATTTTGGCGCGTTAAAAGATGGTGGGATTATCCCCACCATTGATTTAACACAAGCCCGCCAAATGTCGCATCACAATATCCGTATCCTGATTTTCTAGTTCTTGGATAATATGTAGATAAGTATGTTGTGTTGTTGTCATACTGGAGTGCCCTAGTCGCCGTGCTACACTTGCAATAGAAACGCCGGCAAACAGTAAAAGTGAAGCGTGAGTATGGCGTAAGCCGTGAATAGAAATCGTCGAGATTTTTGCTTTTCGACAAAGCCTTGCCAAAATACCGTTAATGGTGGAATTATAAATTGCAGTTTCACAAGGGAAGATAGGTTTATCAGACGGTAGCTGTTTAATCAGTTGAGAAAATTGAATGACGGTTTGCCAATCAAGCTGAATTTTACGGACTGATGAACGGTTTTTGGTTGGGGAGAACCCGCCTTTTTCTTTGTAATTCCACGTTTTATTAACTTGTAAGGTTTGGTGAGCAAAATCGAAATCTTCAGGCGTAATCGCAAGGGCTTCCGAAAATCGCATACCGGTTTTTGCCACTAACAAAATAAACCAATCCCAAGTAATTTTTTGCTCAAGTTCAAGGTTATTCAATAGGGCTTGTAGTTCAAATTGGTTAAGATATTTAATTTTCTTACTTTTTGGTGCTTTGCCTTTAATAATCGCTTTGCGCGTAGGATCGGTATCTAATAATCCTTCATCCACTGCATCTAAAATGGCGCCTTTGAGTTGATGATGAAAATCTAGCGTAGTTTGTCGCTCGTGGCTTTGCGCATAATCATTGAGTAATTTTTGGTAAGTAATGCGACTTAAATCACCAATGCGTAATTTGGGGGCTAGGGTTTCAATCCAATGTAATGTAGAACGGTATTTTTTCATTGTCACCAATCGAATCGCCCCTTCTTTATAAGTGGCTACCCAATCACGAAAATATTGTGAAAATAACTGCTGCGAAAGTGTTGATTTTTTCATAGTAAAATCCTCTTTTTTGTTGAAGAAATTGGTATTGTTTTTACGATCTATCTTCTCACGGTACGGTGGTTACAGGCATCCTTGTGTTGAAAAATCAACTTTTGCGCAAGCGGTAGATAAGACGAAAGTGAAAAATAAACATAAACAGAAGGTCTAAATATCGCTTTTAACTTGTGAAATAGGGCGTTTTGGACTATTATCAACGCCCAAAAGTCTTCTAGGGCGGGGTTGTAAACCCAGCATATAAATGAGAGCAAACAAATGGCAAGAGAATTTAAACGTAGCGACCGTGTAGCGCAAGAGCTACAGAAAGAAGTGGCAATTATTTTACAACATGAGGTGAAAGATCCGCGTATTGGGATGGTGACGGTTTCGGATGTGGAAGTGTCCAGCGATTTAGCCTATGCGAAAGTATTTGTCACATTTTTATTTGACCATGACGAGCAGGCGATTGAAAACGGGATGAAAGGCTTGGAAAAAGCGGCACCTTACATTCGTTCATTGGTGGCGAAAGCCATGCGCTTGCGAATTGTTCCGGAATTGCGTTTTATTTACGATCAATCCTTGGTGGAAGGGATGCGGATGTCAAACTTGGTCACTCATGTGGTGCGTGAAGATGAAAGACGCCACGTTGATGATGAAAAAGCCAATTAATTGTTATGAGTAGACCACGTAAAAAAGGGCGAGATATTCACGGTATTTTTTTGTTGGACAAAGCGCAAGGCATGAGTTCTAACGATATTATGCAAAAAGTGAAGCGCCTTTTTCAGGCAAATAAAGCGGGGCATACGGGCGCGCTGGATCCATTGGCGACGGGGATGTTGCCGATTTGTTTGGGCGAAGCCACGAAGTTCTCACAGTTTTTGTTGGATTCTGATAAGCGTTATCGGGTGATCGCAAAATTGGGCGAGCGCACCGATACTTCGGATGCGGATGGGCAAGTGGTACAAGTGCGAGAAGTGAATGTAGAAACTTCGCAAATTTTGACCGCACTTGAAGCATTTCGCGGCGATATTTTGCAGGTGCCAACTATGTTTTCCGCATTGAAACATCAAGGAAAACCGCTGTATGAATATGCGCGTGCTGGAGTGACGGTCGCACGAGAAGCACGCCCGATCACCATTTTTGAACTGCAATTTATTGATTATCAAGCGCCTTATTTGACCTTGGAAGTACATTGTTCCAAGGGAACCTATATTCGGACGTTAGTTGATGATTTAGGTGAGGCTTTAGGTTGTGGGGCGCACGTCACGCTGTTGCGACGTTTAGCGGTGGCAGATTATCCAGCGGATAAGATGATGACCTTAGCCGAATTGCAAGCGTTAGTTGAACAGCAAGCGGAAAATCCCTCGTTTGAGGCATTAGATAACTTGTTATTGCCTATAGATAGTGCGGTTGCGCGACTGCCACAGATTATCCTTGATGCGCAGCAAAGCAAAGCGGTGGGGTTTGGGCAACGGGTAAAATTTGATAATTCTCAGCAATTTTACGGACAAGTGCGGTTATTTTCTGACGAGAATTTGTTTTTGGGCGTGGCAGTCGTTGATGAGCGCAATATTATTCGCCCAAGTCGCATGGTGGTACGTTGATATATAAATTGAGAGAGAAAATAATAGAGGCTGTTTTGCTTGTTTTTTACATGGAAGTTTTTAAAACAAGATAAGGATATTGATATTTAAACCGGAAAAAACCATCATGACAAACAAACAAACAAACAAACAAACAAACAAACAAACAAACAAACAAACAAACAAACAAACAAACAAACAAACAAACAAACAAACAAACAAACAAACAAACAAACAAACAAACAAACAAACAAACAAACAAACAAACAAACAAACGATAAATATTGCTTTGGCGGCTGATCTTAATTATGCAGAGCATGTTATCACATTAATTAAATCAGTTTGTTATTACCACCAAGATGTCCGTTTTTATTTAATACAAGAAAATTATACAAAAGAATGGTTTGATGTATTAAATAGTCATTTATTTCTATTAAATTCTGAAATTATTCCTGTCACCATAACCCAAGAAAAACAATTTGGAATGAAAAAGGCAGAGCATATTACGGATGCAACCTTTTATCGTTATTTTGTCCAATATATTCCAGAAGACAGATTATTGTATTTAGATTCGGATATTGTTATCAATGGTAATTTATTGGATATGTATTATGCTGATTTTAAGGGGAATTTAGCCATGGCGGTAGAGGATATGTTTATAAAAAATACCGTTTACTCCTATAAAGAATTTCCTAGTATGAAACCTTATTTTAATGCAGGGGTGTTGTTGATTAATAATGCACAATGGCGTAAAGAAAATATTGCTGAAAAATTAGTGGATATCACATGGAAATATTCAGGGCTTCTTTATGCTGATCAAGATGTATTAAACATTGTATTAAAAAACAGATGGTGTGTGCTTTCTAAAATATATAATTATCAAACAGGTGTTAGGTATAGTGGGCTTGATTTCAAAAAGGTACAACAAATTGAAGCGTTAAATGGAATAAAACCGATAATTATTCACTATACTTCAAAATATAAACCTTGGATTAATGATAGAGATGATGTCTTAATGCGGGATAAATATTGGTTTTATTATCAACTATCATGGCATGAAATTAGAATGCGACATAGTATATAACGTATTTTTTTGTAAGTAGATCACAAATCTGATCTTTAGTGGTTTATTAAAATGATCAGGTATGTTAAAACCAAGTTAGATTGATTAGATTGAGTAAAAATAATCAATCATTTTAGCCATTCCCATCACTTTACGTCCCCGAGTTGTACTATTTTTTGTAGGAGCTGAAGATGAGTATTTCGTTTTTTAAGAGACACCGTATATGTTGTTATATTTTTCTTACGCCCTTATGTTTATTTTTGTTATGTTCTTATGACTGGATTGCAGCAGAGATTATCACGCCTTTTCGCTGCGAAATGTGGAAAGGGAAAGAAGTCGAAGTATTTTTAACGCCACAAGAATGGCGAAGTTTGTCGGGAGTCAATGAGTCGCTAAAAGATACACAATGGGTTTATTATACTAGTAATAGAGCGCAAACTAATCCTTTTTTTATTAAAAATCAAGGGTTGTATCAGCCAAAAATGGATTTTGATAACAATAGACATTCGTTGATTTCCGTAAATAGTAAATATCCAAACTTAAATTTGTATATGTATATAAATCCTACAACTATTTTGGGGCACGATACATATATTCTTTATGATCATAAATTAAAAGCCAAGATTTTACAGCATAACGAGATTGCAGGTTATTATAGGGTGCCGTTTGTTGGCGTGAGTAATAGAATAGCATGCAATCTTGATCAAAAGCATTTTGATCTGATTGAAAGTCATTTGAATTAAAAAAGGAGATATTATGTCGAATGATAATTTAGCCCTTTTAGCGGCAGCGGCTTACGGAAAATTTACTGATATTAAATATGATAAAGAAATCCAAGAAGCATTAAAAAGAGAAAATACACTAACTGAACCACAAGCAACACAATTCACAGACACTTATGAAATCCTCGCCCATCAAGCCAATACTGCAAATGGTTATTCCGGTACCATTGTTAGAAATAAACATAGCCATCAAGTAGTTGTATTGCATTGAGTAAAATGAGAAATCGGTCACAAATCTGATATTTAGTGGTTTATTAAAATGATCAGGTATGTTAAAACCTAGTTAGATTGAGTAAAAATAATCGATCATTTTAACCATTCCCATCACTTTACGTCCCCGAGTCGTACTATTTTTTAGGAGCTGAAGATGAGTATTTCGTTTTTTAAGAGGCACCGTATATGTTGTTATGTTTTTCTTACGCCCTTATGTTTATTTTTGTTATGTTCTTATGACTGGATTGCAGCAGAGATTATCACGCCTTTTCGCTGCGAAATGTGGAAAGGGAAAGAAGTCGAAGTATTTTTAACGCCCCAAGAATGGCGAAGTTTGTCGGGAGTCAATGAATCGCTAAAAGATACCGAATGGCCATATTATTCTACCATTGAAGGCGAGCCGGAAACTGATCCTTTTTTTATTAAAAATCAAGGGATATATCAACCGAGTATGAGTTTTAACAAAAATTTACATGATTTAATTTCTGTAAATAGTCGATATCCAAACTTAAATTTGTATGTGTATATAAATCCTACAACTATTTTGGGGCACGATACATATATTCTTTATGATCATAAACTAAAAGCCAAGATTTTACAGTATAACGAGATTGCGGGTTACTATGAGATTCCATTTGTTGGTTTGACCAATAGAATAGCATGCAATCTTGATCAAAAGCATTATGATCTGATTGAAAGCTATTTGAATTAAAAAAGGAGATATTATGTCGAATGATAATTTAGCCCTTTTAGCGGCAGCGGCTTACGGAAAATTTACTGATATTAAATATGATAAAGAAATCCAAGAAGCATTAAAAAAAGAAAAAATATCCCGAGAGCAAGCTAAAAAATTCACAGACACTTATGAAATCCTCGCCCATCAAGCCAATACTGCAAATGGTTATTCCGGTACCATTGTTAGAAATAGACATAGTCATCAAGTAGTTGTATTGCATTGAGTAAAATGAGAAATCGGTCACAAATCTGATATTTAGTGGTTTATTAAAATGATCAGGTATGTTAAAACCTAGTTAGATTGAGTAAAAATAATCCATCATTTTAACCATTCCCATCACTTTACGTCCCCGAGTCGTACTATTTTTTAGGAGCTGAAGATGAGTATTTCGTTTTTTAAGAGACACCGTATATGTTGTTATGTTTTTCTTACGCCCTTATGTTTATTTTTGTTATGTTCTTATGACTGGATTGCAGCAGAGATTATCACGCCTTTTCGCTGCGAAATGTGGAAAGGGAAAGAAGTCGAGGTATTTTTAACGCCCCAAGAATGGCGAAGTTTGTCGGGAGTCAATGAATCGCTAGAAGATACCGAATGGTCATCTTATTCTACCATTGAAGGCGAGCCGGAAACTGATCCTTTTTTTATTAAAAATCAAGGGTTATATCAGCCAAAAATGGATTTTGATAACAATAGACATTCGTTGATTTCCGTAAATAGTAAATATCCGAACTTAAATTTTTATGCCTATTTAAATCCTACAACTATTTTGGGGCATAATACATATATTCTTTATGACCAAAAACTGAAAAGTAAGATTCTACAGTATAACCGAATTGTAGGTTACTATAGGATGCCATTTTTTGGTGTAACCAAGCGAATAGAATGTAATGATATTGGTCAGGGTTATTTTGATTTGATTGAAAATTATTTGAATTGAAAAATAAGGAGATATTATGTCGAATGATAATTTAGCCCTTTTAGCGGCAGCAGCTTACGGAAAATTTACTGATATTAAATATGATAAAAAAATCCAAGATGCATTAAAAGATAATGGGAATGGTCTGACTGAAAAACAAGCAATACATTTCACAGCCACTTATGAAATCCTCGCCCATCAAGCCAATACTGCAAATGGTTATTCCGGTACCATTGTTAGAAATAAACATAGCCATCAAGTATTTGTATTACACCGAGGAACGGAAGATGTTCAAGATTGGGTAGAGGATGGATTATTGGTGTTGGGCGGATTGCCTTATCGCCAGATTGTGGATGCAAAAAAATTCGTGGATGAGAATATAAAAAATGGAAATATTTCAGGGGATTTTACCAATGTGGGGCATAGTTTAGGCAAATCGATAGCGGATATTGTGCATTTTACCACAAATCGCTCCTCGGGTTCGATTGGTTTTAATGGGGCGGGTTCTTCGTTTTTGGGAGATGGACAAAAGGTAAATATTTCAATTCCGGCATGGGATATATCAAATCTTGTGAAACAGTCTGGAAATAGGGCATTATTAGAAAAGTTAGCAAAAGAAAGTGGGAACGTATTTGCTCCGAGCAAAGGCAATGTCAAAAATTTCGTTAGCCTTGGTCCGTCGATAGTGGCGAGCCATCTTCCTTATCACCAACATGGAAAAATAATTTCCTTTAATAATGGCGCGACAGCATCACATTCTATTTCACCTTTTATAGAACCTATGGATTGGGTTGCTAAATTAAGCAGCAAATATCAAATTGGTTTGGAGGAAGCTGTTGATTTATATAATATCAATGGGCAGTATGCATATACCTTTGACAAAAAATATGGGATGCCTAGATATGATCGAGATAAAGCCCATTTAGTTTTAAATCGCTATATGTCTGAAAATAAAAATATAAGTGCGACAAGCCTTGAACTTTATGCTAAAAATGAATATTTATCTCATCGGGGTGGTATAAGTTCAATGATTGATATTGGGAAAAACCAATATTGGCAGAATTATGGGCTAAAAAGCGATAATAAAGTGTATATCGGGAATACGGGAGCTATACCAAGTGATTATGATAGTTTTTATGTTACGAATCAACATAAGATTTCACTTAATAAAGATGTCCTAAATAAAAGCACTAAAACTTCCGATCTAGCCTCTTCTTCTATATTGACCGACGACCGGCGAATTGCAAATCATAATTTAATTGCAATGAAAGCAATAGAGGTCGCGAATATGGCAGCCTCTGCCATTCCTAAAGTAAGAACACCAAAAATTAATACAATTCTCAACGGTTCACAGGGTAAGCCTTATAAAATAGCCATAGATCCGCTGATTTTAGATCTTAACGGGGATGGTGCTAAAGCGGTCAGCTATAGCGATAAATCCGTATTATTTGATATTGATAATGATGGCGGGTCATTAGAGGAAACAGGATGGTTATCAAATCAAGACGGTTTACTTGTGCAGGATTTAAATAATAATGGCAAAATCGATAATATGGCGGAGGTGTTTTCTGAATATTATGCGGGTAAAGCTGGGCGCAATGGTGAAAGCGGAGAAAAACGTTTTAAAAACGGTTTTGAGGCATTGAGCACCTTAGACAGTAATGGGGACCGGGTATTCGATCACAAAGATAAAGGATTTAATAGCGTACGAGTTTGGCAAGATAAAAATCACAATGGTATAACCGATAAAGGCGAATTACAGACGTTAGCGGATTTAGGGATAACGTCAGTTGACTTGAGCTATCAAGATGCTGGCGGGCAATTATTTTATGGGAATGAATTACTTGCAAAAGGCAATTTCACTCGTAACGGTAAAAAATATGAAGCCGCTGCGGTTAATTTTCTAGCAAATCCAAGAGGACATATTATCACCAGTATGGCTGGCGGGAAAAAAACAGTGACCGAAGCCGCCGGCGTTTTAGCGAAAACCAGCAGTTTTACCGCAGCGGATGATATTGCTCGGACATTAGAAGCAAAGCGGTTAGGTGTTGAGAATATTCAGGCGGGAAATGGTAATGACACCTTGTATGGGGATGATCGAGATAACTGGCTTGCTGGCGGTGGCGGTAAAGATACGTTTTATGGAGGTGATGGTGATGATGTGCTGCTGATTGATGGTGATGATTTACCGGAAAATATTCACGGAGGAAAGGGAAATGATGTTGTTCAAGTGATTGGTAATAAAGGTGTGTCACTGGATTTAGGTAAAGCAGAAATTGAAATTGCACATGGTGGACGTGGGAATGATGTGTTTTTTTCTTCCGGTAACAGCTCTGTGTTTGTACGGGGCGGGGACGGGAATGATACTATTATCGGCAGTATCGCTAATGATGCCCTTTCGGGCGAAAACGGTAACGATTCAATATCGGGTAATGCTGGGAATGATTTAATTCGAGGGCACCGAGGGAATGATCGTTTGTTTGGGGATGATGGTGATGATATTCTTTTCGGCGGGTCTGATGATGATATTTTACATGGTGGTTATGGTAATGATACTTTACTCGGCGAGGGCGGTGATGATTATTTAGACGGTGGAGAAGGCGAAGATACAGCGGAATTCTCCGGAAATTTTGCCGATTATAAAATTACAAAAATGGGTGAGGGGATTCTGATTAGTGATAAAACGCAAGGGCGTGATGGTACGGATTTTTTACGCAATATTGAAAGGTTGAACTTTAAAGATATTACAAATTATCTTGCACCTACCGCTGATACTGAATGGGAAAATCCGACTCCGGTAGAAGATATTCTCTATCAAGACAGCAAAGGACAACGTTTCGACGGTTCACGTCCTTACATTATTAAGCCATCTCAATTACTTAAAAATGACATTGATTTGCAAGGCGATAACCTAGTTATTTATCAAGCTTCAAATATTCGGGGCGGATCGCTTAAAGAATTACCAAATGGCGATATTGAATTTACGCCGCTTAAGGGATTTAATGGAATTGCAAGTTTTGAGTATTCAATTAAAGATAGCAAGGATGTTACGTCTGTCAGTACCCAAGGGAAAGGGGAGTTGACAGGTAAGGTTTATCTTGTTCCGCCTCATTTACCGTCTGATCCTGATGTTATTCGCCAGCATTATTTAGACGCTGCCAATATATTGCCAGTTTGGGAGCAATATAGTGGTAAAAATATCCGTATTGGGCAATTTGAACCGAGTGGACCTTTTTCAATTGCGGAAGAAGTGGCTGATTATCGGCATTTTGAATTACGCAATAAAGTAGACAAGTCGTGGTTGCATGATTATGAATATAAACGTCAGGAGGATGATAAAGTATTTAGTAAACATGCGACGGAAGTTGCTGGTATTATGGTGGCAGAGCGTAATGGCGAGGGCGGTGTTGGCGTTGCTTATGATGCTACTGTGGCAAGCTATTGGGTAGGGGCTGATGTTTCCAGCTTGGATAAAATGAAATATTATGATGTGGCTAATCATAGTTGGGGGCATACTCAGAATTTTAGGCAACAAATTAGTTTTTCCGATAAAAGTAAAACGATTTTTGATCTTTATAAACCTGCGTTGACTGAAGGGCGTCACGGTTTAGGAACGGTTATAGTGAACTCGGCAGGCAATGATCGCGCTAAGGGCGGTAATACTAATTATTCGGAATTGACAAATGTTCGTTATGGGATTGCTGTTGCTTCAGCTGAATTGAATGCGGCATTTGAGACAAAAATTGCGGGCTATTCTAATCCAGGTGCAAGTGTATTAGTGACTGCACATGGTTCTAATGCTTATTCTAGTTCACGCGAAATTGTGAATGAAAATGGCTCTGTATTAGAGGAAGAGTATGCGCGTAATAATGGTACAAGTTACTCGGCTCCAGTGGTTTCGGGGATTGTAGCTTTAATGTTGGAAGCCAATCCTTATTTAGGGTATCGTGATATTCAAGAAATTTTGGCGTTAACTGCAACGACAAAAGGAATAACCGATAGTCAGTGGCAGCGTAATGGAGCTAAAAATTGGAACGGTACAGGAATGCATGTAAGCCATGATTATGGGTACGGTATTGTTGATGCTCAGGCAGCAGTGAGATTAGCGCAAAACTGGAATACACAGCATACTTATGATAATGAGGTTAAACTTGAATCGGCTTTCCAATCAGGCACATTAAATTTGGCAATTGATGATAATAGCGGTATTCAAAGTTCTGTCGATGTTTCTAATGCGAAAATTCAATTGGAAAATGTGAGCGTTAAATTGAATTTAACTCATCCAAGAGCGGGCGATTTAATTGTGAAATTGATCTCGCCGGCAGGAACGGAGTCAATATTAATGAATCGGGCGGGCAAGGATCCTAATGCTGAGACCGCAACGGGAGATGTCAAATTTGGTGAGTCATCTACATTGAACTACACATTTAATACAGCGTTATTAAAAGGGGAAGACCCAAATGGGAGATGGGCGTTACAGGTTTTTGATGTAGCAACAGGGGAAACAGGCACATTAAATCATTGGTCGCTTAGTTTCTATGGACGGGCGTATGATGGTTCGGATACGTATGTTTATACAAACGAGTTCCATAATAATCAAATCTCTCATCAACTAAATGATACCAATGGCGGAGTTGATACGATTAATGCTTCGGCAATGGATGGGGTGATTAACGTTGATTTATTATCAGGTAAAGCCGATTTAGCAGGAAAAGCCTTAACTATTCAGAACCCACAACATATTGAAAATATTATCGGCGGTGATTTTAATGATGTGTTATTGGGAAATAACGGAGTAAATGTGTTAGTCGGAGGGCGGGGGAATGATACCCTTTCTGGCTTGGCGGGGAATGATGTATTAGTCGGCGGATTGGGTAAAAATACGTTAACCGGTGGTGATGGGAGTGATACGTTTATTATTGAGAAAAAATCATCAGGTGAAGATGTGATTGTTGATTTTAAAGTTGGAACGGATCGCTTGGTGTTAACTGGTTTTGACCCGCTTAATGTACCTACTAAAGCACAGCAGGGCAAGGATACCGTTATTACGCTGCAGGAGCAAACAATTCGATTGAAGAATATTAAAGCTGATTCATTCTTAATGGATAATATTGTATTGACCAAAGAAGTATTTAAACCTTATTGGTTAAATCAAACGGATGCCTATGGGTTTGCGAACAGTAATGATGAAGTAGCATTACCACATATGGGCGTTGCATTCTGGGGAACAGAGGGAGATGATCGGTTATTCGGTGGCAATGGTGACGATATTATTAGAGGCGGTTCAGGGAGAGATATTATTGTTGGTGAGCATGCTGCAGATTCGGTAATGGGAGGCAATGATATTCTCTACGGAGATGGGGGTGACGATCGCATTATGGGCGGAGGCGGTAACGATACGCTTTATGGCGGTATGGGCGACGACTATCTCGGCGGTGGAGCAGGAGATGATATTATTTATCTTGAGGGAGATGATACCGCACTTTCGAATAGCTATCGAAATCAACAATATATCACGCTGGGACAATACAATGATGTAGAATTTAGTTGGGCGAGAGGGGAAGGCGGAAGCGGTAGTGATCGCTTTGTCATTGTTAAAGATAATTCACAGAATGCGTCAAAAGGGTTATTGAAAAATCTCATTTGGGATTTTGACCTTAATGACAAAAATGAGAAGATCGATTTATCCCAATTTAAAGGACTGCATACGGTGAATATTTCAGGATTTGCAGTGAATGGTGAACAATATTCACGTATTTGGTTAGGGGAAGCGAAAGCTGGAACGCAATATATTACGTTAAGGGGAATAAGTCCAGATAAAATTAAAGAGGAAATGTTTATTTTTTCAAATGAACAAGCTGATTTACCACAATTGACGTATTCTATCTCCGGTTCAAACAAAAATGATACCTTGAAAGGTAATGCGATTGGTAATGTTATTGATGGTAAAGCTGGTAGTGATGTCATGGAAGGCTTTGCCGGTGATGATGTTTATCTGGTTGATAATGTTGGAGATAAGGTTATTGAGGCTAAAAATGAAGGATATGATACAGTGAAATCCTCCGTTTCTTATACCTTGCCTAATCATGTAGAAGAACTGCAATTAACAAAAAATGCTTCAATTAATGGAACTGGTAATGCGGAAAACAATCGTCTCGTTGGTAATAGTGGCAATAACCGACTTGATGGGAAAGCGGGATTTGATACCATGATTGGCAAAGCAGGGAATGATGCCTATATTGTAGATTCTCATTTAGACAAAGTAATTGAAAAGCCGGGGGAAGGTAATGATACGGTGATTTCATCTGTATCTTATACGTTGCCGGAGAATGTTGAGCACTTAGAGTTAAGTGGTAATCATCCTATTTCGGGGACAGGTAATGACAAAAATAATACTATTAAGGGAAATGCAGCAGACAATCGTTTAATTGGTTATGAGGGTAATGATACTTTAAACGGTATGCGAGGTAATGATTTTCTGATGGGCGGTAAAGGAAATGATACGTATCATTTTAATCGTGGAGACGGAATTGATACTATCTATGATGAACAGGGAGAAGATACGTTACGTTTCGCCAATGTAAACTATAACCAGCTTTGGTTCCGTAAGTTAGATACTGATTTAGAGGTGAGCGTTATCGGTACACAAGATAAGGTTATTATTGCTGATTGGTATGGTAAGAATTATAAAGTTGAGACGATTGTCGCGGCGAATAATAAATCTTTAGCCCATTCTGATGTAGATAAATTAATCAGTGCAATGTCAGCATTCGCTCCACCAACAGCGGGACAAATATCATTACCACAGGAGATAAATACAAAAATAAATCCAGTTTTAGCAGCCAGCTGGATATAATTTGTAGGAAATTACCCCGATCTGATTGTTAACGAATTAGATATGAAATTGGCTAAAATAATAAATTATCAAAACCGGTTTGATCTTTAGCAGATAAAAATAGGGCGGGATGGTTCCCGCCCTTGTGTTTGTGCTGATTAATGACCGCACTTTGGCTTAATTACCACTGGTACCCAATACTTGCGGCAGCCCCTGTGTCGCCACGGGTATTCGCATTAATGGAAAGTTTGACCCCCAATTTACCGTTATCCGATAATCTTGAGTAGCCTACCGCCAACGCTCCTTGGTCTCGATAGCTTCCTACCCCCGCGGATACCATAGATTTACCCGGGATGGTGGCGTGATACAGTCCAGCCGCTGCCATAGCGCCCGCGATACCCCCGCGCAAATCCTTATCCATTTTGTTCATTTGCTGGTAAACATTGCCCATTTGACCGCGTAATTGGCTGACGTTCACCGCATCCGTCGGGGCTTGACCCGGTGCCACGTTGGTAATGCGGTTGCCTCCGTTATTTAATCCGTTTTCGGTTAATTCTACTGGGTTCGCGCCGCTGCCAATGGTGACCCCTTTGTTGTTTAATACCGTGTTTCCTGCTCTCACTTGGTCTACGTTGATGTCTCTGGCTAGATTGTAGGTGACATCATTGCTTCCCGCCGATTTGCTAATCACGATATTACCATCAGTATTTTTCATATCTACCGTTGCCCCCGGATGAACCGTTGAACCGTTTTCTCCTTGGGCAGTTAAGGTGAAACCGGACTGGTTAATGGCGCTAGCAATGTCTTGCGCACTGACTAAGGCGTTGGCGTTTTCCGGTGCCGGGGTATCCACTTTGCCATTGGTGTTGCTTAAGGTCGTGGTCTTGGCTTTAAGCGCGCCCGTTGTGGCATCTTTGGTGATGGTGGTGTTGTCGGTGTTGACCGAGAGGTCAAAGACATTGGCACCACTGTCATTTGGTGTGGCAGTCACCGTTACCGAGTTGTCCGTGGAGGTCACTTCTTCTTTAGACGCGGCAATGCTGCTGGTTAACGCCTGTTGTACTGCATACAGTTGTGAACCATTGATAGCGTCGTGGCTGGTTGGTGAAATATCCCCGTTGGCAACGCCAGTGATTTTTTTATTTCCACCGTCAATGCCAGCAACGGTGATGCGCGGTCCATCTTTGATGGTTAATCCATCACGGTTGATGTTGACATTGTCTCCGACGTTTACGGTTTTAAATGCCACGTCGTCTTTCGTTGCTACGGTGTAGGTTGTGCTACCATCTGGGTTGACTGTTGGGGTCACGTCAATATTGTTCCCCGCTGCCACTTTGGTAGTCGCTTTGGCAATGTCGCCAGCATAATCGGCATACAATTCACCTTTGTCATTGAGCTTAATGGTGTTGTTGTCGATTTTGGCGTCGTATTTGACGGTGGTGGATGTTCCATCTTTCGTGGTTTCTACCACAGCTGTTGTGCCTTTACCATCAATAAAGTCTACGCTGTCATAGGCTTTGACAAAGTCCCCTGGTTGACCGTTGTTTTTCAAGTTCCAACCGGCGTTAAGAATATCGCCAACGGTGGCAGCGTTGTTAACGTTTAAATGCGTTGGTAATGTATAATTTTTTGTGACCGCTTTTTTGTTGAGGTTATACGCATCATCATTATATGTCTCCGGTAAATTAGACATAACATTGGTTAATACGGTCGGCGTTGTGGTGCCTTTCGGTCCATTGATGGAGGTAATCACATTATCTGGTTCAACCGTCTCACCTTGACCATCCGGTTTAGTGTTATAAGTGATGTTACCGTCTTTGTCTTTTATCGGGTAAAGTTGTTTCCCGTTTTTATCCGTATACACCACCGGTAAGCGCGCATTGTTGGTCACCGCTTGGGCATCTACATCCACCGTAATGGTGCGTACATCCCCTTTGGTTTCTCCTGTCACGGTCGCTAATCCGCTGCCGACAAAATCGACTTTGTTGGCATTTTTTACCGTATCAATATAGTCATTACCGGAAGCGCGTAATTCCCAGCCCATATTGCGCAAATCGCCTACCGTTGCGGCATTGCTGTCAGGAACTTTATTACTCTTACCGTCAGCTGCTAATTCGTTTAGATTAAGCAATGAACTGCTTCCTGTCGGATTGCCTTTACCAGTTGGTTTGGTTTCTACATTTTGCGTACTCAATCCGCTGCTTAAATTGCCCACTTGGACGACATCGCCTTTCGTGCCCTTATCCGCAGCTGCCGGATTGATAACATTGACCTGTACGTCGCCGGCGTCAACTCCTACAACATTGTCTTTCGGCTCTCCGTTTGGTTTAAGCGCTGACGGTTTATAGTATTTACCGTTTTTGCCTTTGACTACTTGGTTTCCTTCCTTATCCGTAATCCCTAATAGGCTGTTAATTCGCACCGCACTGGTTTTGCCATCTTCAGCAACCTCCACATTGACCGTGGTGCCCACCCCATTGGCGAAATTCACTGCATCATACGCCTTAACAAAATCTTTGCCTTCGCCATTGGCTTGTAAATTCCAGCCGGCATTAAGAATATCGCCTACCGTGGCAGCATTGTGATAAATATTGGTAACATTGTCCGGAGCAGTCTGTGCTTTGGTTATGTCACCCGCGCTCACTACGTCATTACCCAATTTTTTATTTTCATTTTCTTTCTTATCGCCAGCATTATACGTTGGCGCAAGATTGCCTTGAAGATTTGACAATGCCATTGGGGTTGTCGTGTTGTTGTCGCCATTGTTCATAGCGGCAATCACATCTTTTGTCTCCACTGGCGTTGCATCATTTTTGGGTTTACCATCTGTCACATCTCCAGCTTTGTAGAATTTATCTCCTACTTTCACCAACTTATCACCCGCCTTATTGGTATAAACCACCGGTAATTGCGCAGATTCCACCGCACTTTGGGAATCTACACTGATTTTGATTTCGCGTACATTCTCTTTCGTTTCACCGGTCACCGATATTCCATTGGCACCCACGAAATTAACTTCATTGGCATTTTTCACCGTGTTTTTATATCCGTTACCACTTGCGGAAACCACCCAGCCCAAATGGGTTAAATCGCGCACCGTGGCGGCGGAGTTTAGTACATCGTTTTCTAACGGTTTATCTTTACCGCCCAAATTTAACAAGTTATCCGTTCCCTTTTGTGCTGAACCTTGAGGTTGAGTTCCTGTGTTGGTCTCTATTTGCATGGTATTCAACACCGAACCGACGCCGGTTAATTGGGTTGGTTTATTGTCCGCAGAGGTAATATTTAACGAGGCAGTTGGTTGACTGTCTTGCGGATTAACATTGGCATTCATTGCTACCGGCGCGCCATTTACCAAATTGACTTGGTTAGCCTCTCCGGTGGATAAGGTTATCTTGTTAAAATCCACTTCCTCTTTTGTTGAATAAGTGACTTTTCCGTTTTCTTGCTTAACGGTCAGATTTTTACCCGCAATCATCTCAACACTATCGCCTGGATTGATGAGCTCTCCATTTTCTGGAGTTGAAGTTTTATCTTTTTCTCCGTCAGTAGTAGCGGATGTTTTTAAGGTAAAGCCAGAGGCATTGATAGCTTTTGTAATATTCTCCGCCGTGACTAACGCGTTTTTCTCGGTAGGGTCATCTATTTTCCCATCTTGATTGTCATCAGCTAACGTTGTGGTTTTAGCGGTTAATTGGGTAATCGGCTTTTGTGTTACTGGGTCGTTAACTTCTTTGGTGGTAATGGTTTCGTTATCCACATTGACATTATATTTAATCGTTGTGGCGTTACCATCCTTCGACGGTTCAACGACCGCGGTTGTCGCTGTGCCATTCGCAAAATCGACACTGTCATAAGGCTTCACAAAATCACTCACTTGACCGTTATTTTTTAAATTCCAACCTGAATTTAAAATATCTCCGACAGTAGCGGCGTTGTTAACGTTCAAATCAGTTGGTAATGATTGTGATTTTGTAATATCTTTATTTTCCGGATTATATTTATTATCAACATTATACGTATCCGGCAAATTCCCTTTTACATTCGCCAAGGTTTTTGGTGTATTTGCTTGATTATCACCATCATTCATAGAAGCGATTACATTACTAGTAACAGGAGAACCATCTGGACTAACAAAACTGCCATCCGGTAGCTTATAAACTTTATTACCTTTGTCATCCGTATAAATCACCGGCATTTGGTTAATAATGCTATTTCCCACTAAATACAACTGCGAACCATTAATCGCATCCGTCGACGTGGCGCTAATATTCCCCGCGGCAACATTGATAATTTGGCGTTCTCCACCTTGGAAGCCAACGCTAACGACGCCATTCCCTTCTTTTCCAACCCCATGGAAACCTGAATAAGCATAACCGCCAACTACTGCTGAATTTTCCACTGTCGCCACACGGTCGGTAGAGTTTGCCCCTAAAATTACGCTATTATCTTGCGTGCTTTTTACATTGCTACCCAACACAAAAGTGCTGTTATTCGCCACGTTATTGTTAGTACCTAATACCCCGGAATTTACCCCACTAACCTTGTTCTCGGAACCGACACTGATAGATTGGTTACCATAGACATTTGAACCATGCCCAATTGCAATCGTTTTTGTAGCGGCAGCAGCTAATAAGTCGGCATAAGCTTTTCTGCTCACGTTAGAATAGCTATCATATGCTTGTTGGTATGCATTTTGACCGTCGCCATTAGCTTTTTTCTTCGCTGCTTCTCCGGCTTGTTTCGCCTTTTTTTCTTCCTCCTCTGCTTTTTTCTTCGCCTCGGTGAGTTCACTCATTTTATCAAGCGCAGTTCCTGCTAAACTATTATCCCCAATAGCAATAGAATGCGCCCCAGACGTACTCGTATTAAGCCCCATCGCGACGGAATCTGTACCATACACTTTCGCTAAACGACCCACCGCAGTCGAATTAGTCGCAGTACTCTCGGCAACCGCCCCCGCGCCTAATGCGGTGGAGTTTTCAGCAAATGCTTTAGCAACAGAACCAATAGCTAGTGCGCGACTGTTTAGCGCTTTTGCTAAAAAACCCATTGCAATACCAAATTGCCCGTCAGCGCCTGCTTCACGACCAATGGCAATACCATGTTGAGAGATGTTAGTGACATTTGCCTTTAAACCAATGGCAGTTGAGTTTTCGCCGGAAGCCTTAGCCTCTGCTCCTAAAGCAATGGTATGTTGGCTACTTGCATGCACTTGATAACCAAGTGCAAGACCTCTCAATCCTGTCACTGTAGATTTATATCCCGCGCCAATACCTTCATCAGCGGTTACATTGGTTGATTTACCGATTGCAATGGAATATTTTGTCATGGCTTTTGTGCCTTCGCCTATAGCAAGCGCATTACTGCCCGCGGCGAGCGCATTGGCACCAATAGCTGTCGCGAATTGTGTATTGCTAGCGTTTGCACCATGACCAATAACCGTGTTATAACTTTTGGTGTTGCCATTACTCTCACCATTTTTACTGTAAGTAGAAGTCGCGTTATTCCCCAATACGACATCGGCATTGTTTACAGTGACATTATTACCGAGACCTAAACTATCATGGGATAAAGTAGCGTTTAAGGTTTGGTTATCGGCATAGACATATACTTGATTTTGATCAAGAGATTGAGGAGGTGAAGTGGTTGTTGTAGGTGAATGAGCGGTTAATGGCGCAGAAGTTGCCGCTTGCGCACTACTGATTACCCCCCCCCATGAGGGCTGCCAAGCCAGTCACCACAAGGGTTTTGCTTGGTTGTACTCGAGCATCAGTACTTGAGGCGGATTTGCCTTTTAATTTGCTTAATTCGGATACCACGACAAAATGTTGTGTCGCGTGGTTCCAAATCACTTTGAAGATTTTATTCATGGATATACCTCTAAATTGACCTAAAAAATAACGGATAACGGTTTGTATAGTGGGTTTTATCCCCACTTTCAACATATCCGACGTGTTTATTCACAGCCTTGACAGTATAAAATAGTTTTGATCGCGCGACAAATTTTCTGCACGAAATTTACATTTCTTTACGATTTGCAGAGTTTGTTTGAGGGAGGATTTTTTTATTTAGAAAGTTGGGGCAGATGATCTTCATCTGCCCCGATTGTTGAGGATTATTGACCGGCTTTTAATTTTTGGTAGTAATCTTCATAAAGATTTACTGCGTCGCCGACATCTAATTGCCATTGACTGCGATCAATAACGTTTTGCGGTAAGAAAACTGCCGGATCATTTTTTAAATCGTCCGGTAAACGTTTTAGCGCCGCTAAATTTGAGGTTGGGTAACCGATTTGTAAGGTTAGTTTTTCCGCTACGTCGGCACTCAGCAAATAATTGATCAATTTATATGCGGCATCCACATTTTTGGCAGTTGCTGGGATAGCAAGGTTGTCAATCCACATGGTGGTTCCTTCTTTTGGATAAACCGTGTTAATTTTAGCCCCTTCTTGTTTGGCAATACGTACGGAACCGTTCCATAGCAGTCCAATTTCGGTTTCACCGGAGATAAAGGCACTGGACGGATTATCGGAGTTAAATGCCAGAATGTTAGGCTTTAATTTTAACAATTCTTGGTATGCCGCTTCTAATACTTTAGGATCTTGCGTATTGGGATCTTGACCGAGCTTTAATAGGGCAATGTTAAACAATTCGCGCGGGTCGTCCAACATTTGTAATTTATTGGCAAATTCCGGTTTCCATAAATCACTCCATGATTGGAAATTCGCAGGATTTTGGGTTTCAGTATTATACGCAATGCCGGTCGCGCCAAAGAGTTGTGGCAAAGAATATTTATTGCCTTTATCAAAAGGATTATCCAACATATTTGGATCGAGTTCTTTGATGACCGGTAGTTTACTGTGGTCCAATTCATGGAGCATCCCCTCACGCGCCATTTTTGAGACATAATAACTGGTTGGGGCAATCACATCATAGCCGGCACTTTCACCTAAGGTTTTTAATTTAGCGTACATGGTTTCGTTGGATTCCATGCTGGAAACAATGACTTTTATACCGGTTTGTTTGGTAAAGTCATCAAGTAATCCTTCTGGTACGTATTCGCTCCATGTGTAGAGGTAAAGTGGCGTATTTTCAGCATTTGCAGCTTGTGAAACACCAAACAGCATGAAACTTGCTGCTGCAATTTTTGTTAATTTTTTCATATCATTACTCCTGTAAAGGGGGTAAAAATAGGTCGGCTAACTTGCGCGGTAGGCATATGTTATGCCGACAGTGAGATGCCGAATGAATACGGACGGCGTATTGTAAAGCCAATGTTTTTTAATTGCAAAGAAAATGATCGATTAATGAAAATAATCATGTAAAGACGATACGGATTTTTTGCTGTAGCTAATATGTAAAAAGCCCAACCCTTTTGAGTTGAGCTTTGCAGAATTTGGAGCGGGAAACGAGGCTCGAACTCGCGACCCCAACCTTGGCAAGGTTGTGCTCTACCAACTGAGCTATTCCCGCATAAGTGATTTGGAGCGGGAAACGAGGCTCGAACTCGCGACCCCGACCTTGGCAAGGTCGTGCTCTACCAACTGAGCTATTCCCGCATTAATTATGCTTGCTTTCGCAATGGAGCGGTATTATACGAGAAAATGGATTGAACGCAAGTAGAATACCGCGAAAAATAAAATGGTTGCTTAGTTCTTCAACAATTTATTCGCTTTTCTCGCTTAAACGAATAAAATGTTCACGATAATAGGCTAATTCTGCAATGGATTCGCGAATATCGTCGAGGGCGAGATGGGTATTTTTCTTTTGAAAGCCTTTTAATACCTCCGGTTGCCAACGCGAGGCTAATTCTTTTAAGGTGCTGACGTCTAAGTGGCGATAATGAAAATAGTTGGCTAATTCCGGCATATATTTAAATAAAAAACGTTTATCTTGCGCTACGCTGTTACCGCAAATTGGCGAGACGCCTTGGGGAACCCATTGTTTTAGGAAGTCGAGAGTTTGCAATTCTGCAGCACGTTCGTTTAATTTGCTGACTTTTACGCGTTCAACTAACCCATTGGCGGTGTGCGTTGTGACACACCATGGGTTCATTTGGTTAAGCACTTCGTCGGTTTGATGAATGGCAAGTACGGGACCTTCCGCGAGAATGTTGAGATCTTTGTCAGTGACGATCGTAGCAATTTCAATAATGCGGTCTGTTTCTGGTTCTAAGCCGGTCATTTCGAGGTCGATCCAAATAAGATTTTGTTTATCTAATTTCATAATTTAAGGTATCCTATAACAAAATGTGAAATATTTTACGCGAAAAATGACCGCACTTTAAGGATTTATCTTGGCAAAACGTAAATTAACCCAAAATCAACAACGTCGAATTCAAGCAAATAATGCGAAAACCTTGCACCGACATCAGAAAAAAACAAAAAATGAGGTAGCGTGGCAAGAGGATATGCTTGGCGAGTCACAAGAGGGCATTGTGGTGACAAGATATGCTATTCATGCGGATGTGGAGGATGAGAATGGCGTGATTTTTCGGTGTAATTTGCGTCGGACGCTGTCGAATGTGGTGGTGGGTGATCGGGTGGTTTGGCGCAAAGGTAATGCGCAATTGCAAGGCGTTAGCGGAGTGATTGAAGCAATTCATCCGCGTCATTCGGAAATTTCTCGCCCTGATTATTACGACGGGTTAAAAGTGATTGCGGCGAATATTGATCGTATTGTGATTGTATCGGCGGTGTTACCGAGTTTGTCATTGAATATGATTGATCGTTATTTGGTGATGTGTGAAAACGCGCATATTCCGGCGTTGATTGTGCTCAATAAAGCGGATCTATTGAGCGAAGAACAACGCCAAGAGGTGGAGATGCAGCTACAAATTTATCGTGATATTGGCTATGAAACCTTGATGATTTCGGCAAAGAGCGGTGAAAATATGCAAAATTTGACCGCACTTTTAGCGCAAGGTACAGCGATTTTTGTTGGGCAATCCGGTGTGGGAAAATCCAGTTTAATTCATTATTTGTTGCCACAGGAGAATATTTTAACCGGAGAGGTGAGCGCAACTTCTGGGTTGGGGCAACATACCACGACCTCATCCCGTTTGTATCATTTACCACAAGGCGGGAATTTGATTGATTCTCCCGGCATTCGGGAATTTGGTTTGTGGCATTTGGATCGCGATCAAATTACGCGCGGCTATCGGGAGTTCCAATATGTGTTAGGGACTTGTAAGTTTCGGGATTGTAAACATCTCAACGATCCCGGTTGCGCTTTGCGCGAAGCAGTCGAGCAAGGCAAAATTCATGCGGTGCGTTTTGAGAATTATCACCGTTTGATCGCTGGTATTGCGGAAATGAAAGCAAATCGTCATTTTTCGACGAGTTGAGGTTTTAATTGTTAATTTTTGGTTGTTTTTTAAGCTAAATCGCTGTTTTTTTGTGACTTAATTCAAATTTTAACGTGTCGAAGCTTGATTATTGTTGTTTGAACATTGATACTACGTGCGATTTATTTTAAAAAATAAAATAAATAAGGAAAGATGAATTTATGGATTTAGCTTAAATCCGTTAATGACCTTTTAACTTAATTATAATGAAAAGAGGATACCACTATGTACTCAAAAGAGGTTGAAATTATTGCGCCAAATGGATTACACACTCGTCCAGCTGCTCAATTTGTCAAAGAAGCGAAAGCCTTTGTTTCTGAAGTAACGGTGACTTCTGGTGGCAAAAATGCCAGTGCGAAAAGTTTGTTTAAATTACAAACTCTTGGTTTAACTCAAGGCACCGTGATCACGATTTCTGCAGAAGGTGAGGACGAGCAAAAAGCGGTTGAACATTTAGTTGCCTTAATTCCGACGTTAGAATAGTGCGCTTGATTAGCCATAGGACGGTATTTTTATCTTGTGAGGTAAAAATCGGGTGTTATGGCTATTATTCTATCTAATACTTTAATTTTATTGACATTTGGAAGGTAACATATGATTTCAGGTATTCCAGCATCACCGGGAATTGTTTTCGGTAAAGCGCTTGTATTGAAAGAAGAAAAAATTGTACTTGATACACAAAAAATTCGTGAAGATCAAATTGAAACGGAAATTGCGCGTTTTTATGCAGGGCGAGCGGCAGCAATTGAGCAATTAACTTCAATTAAAGATCGTGCTTTGCGCGTTTTAGGCGAGGGAAAAGCGGCGATTTTCGAAGGTCATTTGATGATTTTGGAAGATGAAGAGTTAGAAGAAGAAATTGTTGATTATTTGCGTTCAAATAAAGTGAATGCTGGCGTGGCGGCGAGTGCGATTATTGATCAGCAAGTTGCTATGCTTTCCGAGATTGATGATGAATACTTGAAAGAGCGTGCCGGCGATATTCGTGATATCGGTAACCGTTTGGTGAAAAATATTTTAGGTATGCCAATTGTGGATTTGGGCGATATTAACGAAGAAGCGATTTTGGTTGCTTATGATTTGACGCCATCTGAAACAGCGCAATTAAATTTGGATAACGTATTAGGGTTTATTACCGATATTGGCGGCAGAACCTCACATACTTCAATTATGGCGCGTTCTTTAGAGTTGCCAGCGATTGTGGGAACCAATAATGTTACTCAATTGGTGAATACCGGTGATTATTTAATTCTTGATGCTGTAAATAATGCGGTTTATGTTAATCCGACACAATCCGAGATCGATCGATTGAAATCTTTAGCGCAACAATTAGCGGAAGAAAAAGCGGAATTAGCTAAATTAAAAGATTTGCCGGCGTTAACCTTAGATGGTCGTCGTGTGGATGTGGTGGCGAATATTGGGACAATTCGTGATTGCGAGGGGGCGGATCGTAACGGGGCGGAAGGCGTTGGTTTGTATCGTACCGAATTTTTGTTTATGGATCGTGATCAATTGCCAACGGAAGAAGAACAATTTATCGCGTATAAAGACGTCGTTGAGGCAATGAGTGGGCGTTTGGTGATTTTGCGTACCATGGATATTGGTGGTGATAAAGCGCTTCCATATTTGAATTTACCAAAAGAAATGAACCCGTTCTTAGGCTGGCGTGCTATTCGAATTGCTTTGGATCGTCGCGAAATTTTAGAAGCGCAATTGCGCGCCGTATTAAGAGCGTCGGCATTTGGTAAATTGGCAGTGATGTTCCCTATGATTATTTCGGTAGAAGAAATTCGCGAATTAAAATCGGTGATTGGTGAACTTAAACAAGCGTTACGCAATGAAGGAAAAGCCTTTGATGAAGATATTCAAATTGGTGTCATGGTGGAGACGCCATCTGCGGCGGTGAATGCGAGATTTTTAGCGAAAGAAGTAGATTTCTTCAGTATCGGTACCAATGATTTGACCCAATATACTTTAGCGGTGGATCGCGGTAATGAATTAATTTCTCATTTGTATAATCCAATGTCGCCATCTGTGTTGAATTTAATTAAACAAGTTATTGATGCTTCTCATGCAGAAGGTAAATGGACGGGGATGTGCGGTGAGTTAGCTGGTGATGAGAAAGCGACAATTTTGTTATTGGGAATGGGATTGGATGAGTTTAGTATGAGTGCGATTTCGGTTCCTCGTATTAAGAAACTTATTCGCAATGTAAATTATCAAGACGCGAAAGAACTAGCAGATAATGCTTTGCAACAACCTACTGCGGCGGATATTGAAAAATTAGTTGTAGATTTTTTAGCAGAAAAAGCATTAAACTAGATACAAATCACGACTTTTACGATAGAATGTTCAAGAGATTTACTTAGTAGGAGACTAAAAATGGGTTTTTTTGATAGATTATTTGGTTCAAAAGACGGTAAGGCGGTGGACGTTGAAATTTATGCGCCGCTTTCCGGTGAGATTGTAAATATTGAAGATGTGCCAGATGTTGTTTTTTCAGAAAAAATTGTTGGTGACGGTGTCGCTATTCGTCCTACCGGCAACACTATTGTTGCGCCAGTTGATGGTGTTATTGGTAAAATTTTTGAAACCAATCATGCCTTTTCAATGGAATCAAAAGAAGGTGTTGAGCTTTTTGTTCACTTTGGTATTGATACTGTCGAGCTAAAAGGTGAAGGGTTTACACGCGTTGTCCAAGAAGGTCAAGCGGTTAAACGTGGTGATGTTGTTATCCAATTTGATCTTGCGCTTTTGGAAACAAAAGCAAAATCTGTATTAACTCCTGTTGTGATCTCCAATATGGATGAAATTAGCAGTATTGATAAAAAAACCGGTGAGGTTGTTGCCGGCGAAAGTGTCGTGTTAGTATTGAAAAAATAATATCCTAAAAAAGTCCATTGTTAAAATGGGCTTTTTTATTTGCGTATTTTTTACGTTTATCTAACTTTTGGTAATAAAACTTGTCTAAGAAATGAGCTTTTTGCTTAATGAAGGCAAAAATTACTATCTTTCTCTCAAAAAATCTAATAATATTTATCAAATTTGTTAAGGATTTGTGAATTCTCTTTTGCTGTATTATTAAAGAGAAAGCATTTTCAAATTAATAAAGATTTAGTATCTATCCGTTGTTTAATTTCTACGTGGAATTAAGCTTAACATTAACTCAAATAATAAGGAAAAGACTATGTCAGAAATTTTAAGAAATGACGTAGATCCAGTCGAAACGAATGATTGGTTATTGGCTATCGATTCATTAATCCGTGAAGAAGGTGTCGAGAGAGCTCAATTTATTATTGAGCAATTGATGCAACGTGCTCGAGCGAATTCCGTGTCATTGCCTACCGGAGTAACAACAGATTATATCAATACTATTTCTGTTGATGAAGAACCAAACTACCCGGGTAATTTGGATTTAGAGCGTCGCATTCGTAGTGCAATTCGTTGGAATGCTAATATGATGGTATTAAGAGCTTCTAACAAGCATCTTGAACTTGGTGGTCATATGGCGTCATACCAATCTTCAGCGACTATCTATGAAGTTTGTTTCAACCATATTTTCAAAGCGCGTACCGAAAAGAGCGGTGGTGATTTAGTTTATTTCCAAGGTCATATTGCGCCGGGAATTTATGCCCGTGCTTTCTTAGAAGGTCGTTTGACACAAGAACAATTAGATAATTTCCGTCAAGAAGTACATGGCAAAGGGATTTCTTCTTATCCTCACCCAAGATTGATGCCTGAATTCTGGCAATTCCCAACCGTTTCTATGGGCTTGGGGCCGTTGAGTGCAATTTATCAAGCGCGTTTCTTAAAATACTTACATAATCGCGGATTAAAAGATACTTCAGAACAGACCGTATATGCTTTCTTAGGTGATGGTGAGATGGATGAAGTTGAATCACGAGGCGCACTAGCTTTTGCTGCACGTGAGAATTTAGATAACCTTATTTTTGTTATCAACTGTAACTTGCAACGTTTGGACGGTCCAGTAACCGGTAATGGCAAAATTATTCAAGAGTTAGAAGGTAATTTCAATGGCGCCGGCTGGGAAGTGATTAAAGTCATTTGGGGGCGTCGTTGGGATCGTTTATTGCAGCGCGATACTTCCGGTAAATTGTTGCAATTGATGATGGAAGTGGTTGATGGCGACTATCAAACATTTAAATCAAAAGACGGTGCTTATGTGCGTAAACATTTCTTTGGTCGTTATCCTGAAACTGAAGCACTTGTTGCGGATATGACAGATGATGAAATTTGGGCATTAAATCGTGGTGGTCATGATCCGTTGAAAATTTTTGCAGCATTTAATAAAGCGAAACAAGTAAAAGGCAAACCGGTTGTACTTTTATTGAAAACCATCAAAGGTTATGGGATGGGTGATGCTGCTGAAGGTAAAAATATTGCTCACCAAGTGAAAAAAATGAGCGATTCGAATGTGAAACAATTCCGTGATCGTTTCAGTATTCCTGTTGCTGATGAAGATTTGGAAAAACTTCCGTATATTACCTTTGCTGAAGGTTCAGAAGAATATAAATACTTACATGAACGTCGCCAAGCATTAAGCGGTTATTTACCAACTCGCTTACCACGTTTCACCCAACAACTTGACGTGCCTGCACTAGAAGATTTCGCACAATTGTTCGAAGAACAAGCGCGTCCGATTTCTACTACCATGGCATTTGTGCGTTCACTTAATGTGTTGTTAAAAAATCAATCTATCGGTAAACATATCGTTCCAATTTTAGCGGATGAAGCTCGTACCTTTGGTATGGAAGGCTTATTCCGTCAAATCGGTATTTATAATCCGCATGGGCAAAATTATACACCGCAAGATCGTGAACAAGTGGCTTACTATCGCGAAGCAATTGATGGTCAAGTGTTACAAGAGGGGATCAATGAACAGGGGGCGACTGCATCTTGGTTAGCCGCGGCAACCTCTTATTCAACCAATGATGTACCAATGATCCCATTTTATGTGTACTATTCCATGTTTGGTTTCCAACGTGTCGGCGATTTAATGTGGGCAGCTGGTGACCAACGTGCGCGCGGTTTCATGATTGGTGGAACTTCAGGTCGTACTACCTTGAACGGTGAAGGTTTACAACATGAAGATGGTCACAGCCATATTCAATCGTTGACTATTCCAAGCTGTGTATCTTATGACCCAGCGTTTGCTTATGAAGTTGCTGTGATTATGCAAGATGGTGTTCGTCGTATGTATGGTCCGGATCAAGAAGATGTGTTCTATTACATTACTACATTGAACGAAACTTACGATCAGCCGGCAATGCCAAAAGGAGCGGAAGAGGGTATCCGTAAAGGTATTTATAAATTTGAAACCGTGACCGGTCAAGGTAAAGGCAAAGTTCAATTACTTGGTTCCGGTTCGATTTTACGTCATGTACGTGAAGCGGCGAAAATCCTTGCGGATGAATATGGTGTAACCTCTGATGTCTATAGTGTGACTTCATTTACTGAATTAGCACGCGAAGGGGCAGAAGTAGCGCGTTGGAACTTATTACATCCAACAGAAACACCAAAAGTGCCTTATATCGCTCAAGTGATGAATGATGCACCAGCAGTTGCTTCAACTGACTATATGAAACTTTTCGCGGAACAAGTTCGTGCGTATGTACCTGCACAAGGCTATCACGTACTTGGTACTGATGGTTTCGGTCGTTCAGACAGTCGCGAAAATTTACGTGAACATTTCGAAGTAGATGAGCGTTATGTAGTGGTTGCTGCGTTAGCAGAACTTGCACAGCAAGGTACTGTAGATAAAAAAGTTGTTGCTGAAGCAATCGCTAAATATGGCATTGATGCGGATAAAGTAAATCCGTTATACGCTTAATGTAGTGTGGACTTCGGTCCACAATACACATAATTCATAATGATAAAGCTACTCATCTAACAAGCAAAGGATAAGTTAAAAATGGCAAAAGAAATTCAAATCCCAGATATCGGCGGAGATGAAGTTACTGTTACGGAAGTAATGGTAAAAGCAGGTGATACGATCGTTGCCGAACAAGCAGTTATTAACGTTGAAGGCGATAAAGCTGCAATGGAAGTTCCAGCTCCGGAAGCGGGTGTAATTAAAGCAGTTTTGGTTAAAATTGGTGATAAAGTAACGACTGGCACACCAATGTTTATCTTAGAAAGCGCGGATGCCGCACCAGCGCCAGCTGCGAAAGAAGAAAAAGCAGCAGCGCCAGCTCCGCAAGCAACAGCCAGTGCGGTTGTGGATGTTAACGTTCCGGATATCGGTGGCGACGAAGTAAATGTGACCGAAATTATGGTAAAAGTTGGCGATCGCGTTGAAGCGGAACAATCTATTTTAAATGTAGAAGGTGATAAAGCTTCTATGGAAGTGCCAGCGCCTGTTGCCGGTGTGGTAAAAGAAATTTTAATCAATGTTGGTGACAAAGTTTCTACCGGAACTTTAGTGATGAAATTTGAGGTCGCAGGTGCAGTACCAGCTGCTGCCTCTCAACCGGCTGCACAAGCTCAACCGGCTGCAGCGGCACAAAGTGCGGTGCAAGATGTGAATGTTCCGGATATTGGTGGTGACGAAGTGAATGTAACTGAAATTATGGTAAGCGTAGGCGATACTGTAACGGAAGAACAATCACTTATCACCGTTGAAGGCGACAAAGCATCAATGGAAGTGCCAGCACCATTTGCTGGCGTGGTGAAAGAAATTTTAGTCAAATCTGGTGATAAAGTTTCAACGGGTTCATTGATTATGCGCTTTGAAGTGGCGGGTGCGGCTCCTGTAGCACAACCAGCGCCCGCTGCCACTCAACCGGCTGCACCAGCACAAACTGCAGCTCCAGCAGCGGCTTCTGCTCCAGCAAGTCAAGCAGATGTTACCACAAGCGCTGTATTTGCGCATGCAACACCGGTTGTGCGTCGTTTAGCGCGCGAATTTGGTGTTAACTTAGACAAAGTAAAAGGGACTGGACGCAAAGGACGCATTCTAAAAGAAGATGTTCAAGCTTATGTGAAAGCAGCGATTAAAGCGGTTGAATCTGGATCGGTTGCAGCGACGCCAGCAGGTCAAGCGAATGGCGCTGGTTTAGGTTTGTTACCATGGCCAAAAGTGGATTTCAGCAAATTTGGCGAAGTAGAGCAAGTTGAATTAGGTCGTATTCAAAAAATCTCTGGGGCAAACTTACACCGTAACTGGGTAATGATTCCTCATGTTACTCAATGGGATAAAGCAGATATCACCGAGTTAGAAAAATTCCGTAAAGAACAAAATGTGTTAGCGGAAAAACAAAAACTTGACGTGAAAATTACCCCGTTGGTGTTCATCATGAAAGCGGTGGCAAAAGCATTAGAAGCCTATCCTCGCTTCAACAGCTCACTTTCAGAAGATGCACAAAGCCTGATTTTGAAAAAATATATCAATATCGGTGTTGCGGTGGATACACCAAACGGTTTAGTGGTTCCTGTCTTTAAAGATGTTAACAAAAAAGGCATCATTGAACTTTCTCGCGAATTAGCGGAAATTTCTAAAAAAGCGCGTGCGGGTAAACTAACCGCTTCCGATATGCAAGGCGGATGTTTCACTATTTCTAGCCTTGGCGGTATTGGCGGAACACAATTTACGCCAATCGTTAATGCGCCGGAAGTGGCAATTTTAGGGGTATCTAAATCTGAAATGACGCCGGTATGGAACGGTAAAGATTTCACTCCTCGTTTAATGCTTCCATTGTCATTATCATACGATCACCGTGTGATTGATGGAGCAGATGGTGCAAGATTTATTACTTTCATTAATGGCGTATTAAGCGATCTTCGTCGTTTAGTGATGTAGTCTTAGCAATAATTGGATAGTGGGTGGGGATTTTCCTCACCCGAGAAGTTAAAGTGCGGTGAAAAATCGCAAAGTTTTAACGAGGTAAAAAGATGAACAAAGAAATTAAAACACAGGTTGTTGTACTTGGTGCCGGTCCTGCTGGCTATTCAGCCGCATTTCGTTGCGCAGACCTTGGATTAGAGACTGTTATTGTAGAACGCTATTCAACCTTGGGTGGTGTGTGCTTAAATGTTGGTTGTATCCCTTCAAAAGCATTATTACACGTTGCTAAAGTGATTGAAGAAGCAAAAGCTTTAGCAGCACACGGAATCGTATTTGGTGAGCCAAGTACTGATGTAGAGAAAATTCGCGGTTGGAAAGAGAAAGTAATTAACCAATTAACCGGCGGTTTAGCGGGTATGGCGAAAATGCGTAAAGTACAAGTGGTAAATGGCTACGGTAAATTCTCTGGTCCAAATACGATTATTGTTTCCGGTGAAGATGGTGAAACAACTATCAATTTTGATAATGCTATTATTGCAGCTGGTTCTCGCCCAATTCAACTTCCATTTATTCCACACGAAGATCCTCGTATTTGGGATTCAACAGATGCACTTAAATTAAAAGAAGTACCTGCAAATCTGTTAATCATGGGTGGCGGTATTATTGGTCTTGAAATGGGAACCGTGTATCATGCGTTAGGTTCTAACATTGATGTTGTTGAGATGTTCGATCAAGTTATTCCAGCTGCCGATAAAGACATGGTACAAATTTATACCAAACGTGTTGAGAAAAAATTCAATTTGTTACTTGAAACGAAAGTGACTGCAGTTGAGGCTAAAGATGACGGTATTCATGTTTCAATGGAAGGTAAAAAAGGTACTGAAACTCGTCGTTATGATGCTGTATTAGTGGCTATCGGTCGCGTACCTAATGGTAAATTAATTGATGCGCCGGTTGCTGGCGTGGAAGTTGATGAGCGTGGCTTTATCCGTACAGATAAACAAATGCGTACCAACGTCCCACATATTTTTGCGATTGGTGATATTGTTGGTCAACCAATGTTAGCACACAAAGGCGTACATGAAGGTCATGTAGCTGCGGAAGTGATTGCCGGTAAAAAACATTATTTCGATCCAAAAGTTATTCCATCTATTGCTTATACTGAACCAGAAGTGGCGTGGGTGGGTAAAACCGAGAAAGAATGTAAAGCAGAAGGCATTAATTATGAAGTGGCTAAATTCCCATGGGCAGCTTCCGGTCGTGCAATTGCATCAGATTGTGCAGATGGTATGACCAAATTAATCTTCGATAAAGAAACACACCGCATTATCGGTGGTGCGATTGTTGGTACCAACGGTGGTGAGTTATTAGGTGAAATTGGTTTAGCGATTGAAATGGGTTGTGATGCAGAAGATTTAGCGTTGACAATTCATGCGCACCCAACATTGCATGAGTCTGTTGGTTTAGCGGCAGAGGTGTTTGAAGGTTCTGTCACCGATTTACCAAACCCGAAAGCGAAGAAAAAATAATTGAGTTTTGCTAAATTCAGTTTGAATAAAAACGAGTAATGTTGCAACATTGCTCGTTTTTTTCTTAAAAAGGTATATAAATTATGTGATTTTATTCACAAAACAACCAAAAAATCCAGAAGTTTTGTAAATTAGCGTTAATAAATGCTGGCTATCAGCGTAAAAGTCAGGTATTATCAATTCGATATATGTATAGTTATTCAGTTTATTTATGCTAAAGAAGATTTTTATTATTTCAGGTTTAGCTTTATTGACCGCGTGTTCTAATTCAGGATCGGTAAATGCGTCGTTAAATGTTAAAAACAATAAAGAAACCCAGCTCATCAATGGGTTTAAAACCAATACGCCGTCACAATCTTCCGTTGCATTTGAGAAACAATTAGCGCAAGTTTATCAAGAATGGGTAGGTACGCGTTATCGGCTGGGCGGTGAAAGCAAAAATGGAATTGATTGTTCTGCATTCACGCAAATCGCTCTTGCAGATGCTTTTGGAATTAGCTTACCTCGTTCGACTTTCGAACAACGCCATGTAGGAAAACAAATTCAAAAAGCAAATTTGAAACCAGGTGATTTAGTTTTTTTCCGCGCTAATCGTCATGTTGGCATCTATATCGGTAATAATGAGTTTATGCATGCCGGTACGCGTTCTGGTGTCACCATTAGTTCATTGACTGATAGTTATTGGAGTAGAACCTATACACAATCACGTCGCGTTATTTAATTGATTTCTATTTTTGTTAGCATAAGTAAAAGTGCGGTTATTTTTAACCGCACTTTTGGGTTATTCTGCTTTCTTTTTTATTGATTAAGCGACAAGCTTTATTGCGATCCTTGGTTTAATTTGGTGGATAGTATTGGTTACCGTACCCACCAGAGGGATATCATATTGAGTTGCAGTTTTAATGCTAGAAATTTTGCTGTCTAGGGAAAAAAAGAGGATCTCATGTTCATTCAACGCTACTTCATAAAGCTGGAATTGTCCGTTTATATCTAAAACAACTAAATCTCCGTGATAAAGCTGATCATTTTTTTCGACTACCAAAATATCGCCAGTTTCAATTCCCCAAGTAAATAAATTTGGATTGGTCACTTGGATAAAGCAAGTTTTTTGCGGACGCTTGATGCAATGTAAATTAAGATCCAACTTTTGATTACTTTTTGACGGGTTGGTATCTTGATAGAATGGCATAGGATGATAAGAATACATTTTAGCCATATTTTCCATTGTATTATTCATAAAAGCCATCATACACCTCAAATTAACTGGTTGTTTATACAGTTAAATAATACTGATTTAATATACAGTATGTCAACTGTTTTGATAAAAATTTTTTTATTTTGTTTTTTTAGAATATTTTTTGCTGAAAGATGATTATTTTTTAAGAAAAGAGCAATATATTTAAAATTAAATATTTTCTTTCTCTAAATTTTAAGCTATCTTTGTTTTGCAGGGGGATCGAACCTTCGATCTAGATATCAACATAACATTATATTATTTACTATGAACTCATCACGTTTTATCTCATTATTTTTTCATGGAAGCTTAGTCAAACGTATTTCTGTTGGTCTTGTATTAGGATTGCTAGTTGCGTTGATTACGCCGACTTTACAATCTACTTTAGGATTTAATTTAGCCGAGAAAGTGGGTTTTCTGGGGAAAGTGTTTGTACGCTCTTTACGTGCGGTTGCTCCGATTTTAGTATTTTTATTGGTGATAGCAGCGATTGCTAATAAACAAATTGGTACGAGAAGTAACATGAAATCCATTGTTATTTTATATTTATTGGCGACATTTCTTGCGGCGTTAACTGCTGTACTGGTGAGTTTTGCAGTACCAACAAAGATTGCATTGGCGACTCAAGACGGTTCACTTTCTCCACCAAGTGAAATATCTGAAGTATTAGGGACATTGGTGCTTAATGTTGTTGATAATCCATTAAATGCGTTATTTAATGCTAACTTTATCGGGATTTTAGCTTGGGCAATTGGTTTAGGTATTGTATTACGCCATGCATCAGATACTACTAAATCTGTCGTCAATGATTTTTCCGAAGGGGTATCAAAAATTGTTCGTTTTATTATTAACTTTGCACCAATCGGTGTTTTTGGGCTAGTGGCAGAAACGTTGGCGGACAGAGGGCTAGGCGTTTTATTGGATTATATACAATTATTGGTTGTATTGATTGGCTCAATGTTGTTTACTGCTTTCGTCATTAATCCTATTTTAGTTTATTGGAAAATTCGTCGTAATCCGTATCCATTAGTTTGGACATGTGTTAGAGAGAGTGGATTGACCGCTTTCTTTACCCGCAGTTCTGCTGCGAATATTCCAGTTAATATGGCATTAGCAAAACGTCTCAATTTAGATGAAGAGACATATTCTGTTTCTATTCCGTTAGGCGCGACAATTAATATGGGCGGTGCGGCGATTACTATTACTGTGCTGACCTTAGCTGCTGTATATACACTTGGTATTGAAGTTTCTATTCCGACCGCGATTTTGTTAAGCGTCGTTTCGAGTATCTGTGCTTGTGGTGCTTCTGGGGTTGCCGGCGGTTCTTTATTATTGATCCCGTTGGCTTGTAGTCTGTTCGGCATTTCAAATGATATCGCAGCACAGGTTATTGGTGTTGGTTTTATTATTGGTGTTTTGCAAGATTCTACAGAAACCGCATTGAATTCTTGTACGGATGTTTTATTTACAGCTGCTGTATGTATGTCGGAAGAAAACAAAGCATAGCTTGATCTATTTATAGTTAAAGAGCGGATTTTTATCCGCTTTTTTTGAGGAGAAATAATGATAAAAATCGAAAATGCTTCTTTTCAACTTATAAAAAATAATTGCCTGAAAGTTCCTTTTTTCACTATTGATTCGCTGGATTTTTGGGTTATTGTTGGCTCAAATGGCAGTGGGAAAACTGCCTTAAGCCTTGCTTTACAAGGAGAATTACCATTACTTGATGGCGAAGTTACTAATTCTTTTCAAAAAATCACCGCACTTTCTTTTGAAAAACAACAACATATTTTAGAACAAACCTTCAAAGATCGTAACAACGATACAGTCAGTCCTGATGATTTTGGCAAAACTGCCCGTGAAACTATTTTAAATGGGAGCAACAATGCCGATCTTTGTGAGTTTTATGCAGCAAAATTAAATATCAGCGCATTACTTGAGCGTCCATTTATCCAATTGTCCACCGGCGAAAGTCGCAAAGTGTTATTATGCCAAGCTTTGGTGAGCGAGCCGGATTTATTGATTATGGATGAACCTTTTGAGGGATTGGATAAACAATCGGTGCAAGATTGGATGGATTTACTGCATCAATTGCAGCAAAAAATGGCATTGGTATTGATCGTCAATCGTTTCTCCGATCTTCCGCCGGCGGCAGATCATTTGGCGTTATTGGAACAATTGGAATTAATTTTGCAAGGTTCCCGCGAGCAGGTGGAACAACAAAGTATTTATCAGCAATTACATTATGCGGAAAATGCAGTAGATGTGCCATTGCCACAAAGTGCGGCACCGTTGATAAAATTAGATAAAAATCAACCGCTCTTTGAGTTAAAAGACGTCTGTATTCAATATGGAGACAAACTCGTGTTGGATCATTTAAGTTGGACGGTGACACCGAAGCAACATTGGTGGATAAAAGGTCCTAATGGTGCCGGTAAATCCACATTATTATCTATTCTCACCGGCGATCATCCGCAAGCCTATGCTAACCATGTGCATTTATTCGGGCGTCAGCGGGGAAGCGGCGAAACAATTTGGGAAATTAAGCAAAAAATTGGTTATGTCAGCAGCCAATTGCATATGGATTATCGCGTGAATTGCTCGGTTATTGATGTCATTATTTCCGGCTTTTTTGACAGTATCGGCGTATATCAAAAAACGCCGGATGCTCTTCGTTTAAAAGCCATGGAATGGTTAGCTCGCCTTAATTTGAGCGCCCTTGCCACGCGTCCTTTTCGCTCATTATCTTGGGGGCAACAACGTTTATTGTTGATTACCCGTGCAATGGTCAAACATCCGCCGGTGTTAATTTTGGACGAACCGCTACAAGGATTGGACGGATTAAATCGTAAATTGGTGAAGCATTTTATTGATCAATTGGTAAAAAATAGCGCAACACAATTATTATTTGTTTCTCATCAAGATCAGGATGCTCCTGGTTGTATTACGCATTTATTTGAATTTGTTACAAAAAATAATGGATATTATTATGTGCAAAGTGCGGTCTGATTTGTTAGAATTTTAATCAAGTGTTAACTTGAAAGGAGAAAACTATGGGCTTCATTGATGGATTACCGGTGGCGGCGATTTTTTTCGTGGCATTGGTAGTATTTATTCTTTTTTCTACTTTAAAAACCGTGCCGCAAGGTTATCATTGGACAATTGAGCGCTTTGGGCGTTATACCCGCACTTTGACGCCGGGATTGAATTTTGTGGTGCCATTTGTGGATCGCGTCGGACGTCGGATCAATATGATGGAGCAAGTGTTGGATATTCCGTCACAAGAGGTGATTTCCAAAGATAATGCCAATGTGTCTATTGATGCGGTGTGCTTTGTGCAGGTGATTGATGCGCGCAGTGCGGCGTATGAGGTTAATCATTTGGAACAGGCTATCATCAATTTAACCATGACGAATATTCGTACGGTGCTAGGTTCGATGGAGCTGGACGAAATGCTATCGCAGCGTGACAGCATTAACGGGCGTTTATTAGCGATTGTGGATGAAGCGACGAATCCTTGGGGAATTAAGGTGACGCGGATTGAAATTCGTGATGTTCGCCCACCTCATGAGTTAATTGCTGCGATGAATGCGCAAATGAAAGCCGAGCGTAATAAACGGGCAGATATTTTGGAAGCGGAAGGTGTGCGCCAAGCGGAGATTTTACGCGCGGAAGGGGAAAAACAATCGCGGATTTTGAAAGCGGAAGGGGAACGACAAGAAGCCTTTTTGCAAGCGGAAGCGCGTGAGCGTGCAGCTGAAGCGGAAGCTAAAGCGACGCAAATGGTATCAGAAGCCATTGCCAGCGGTGATACGAAAGCGATTAATTATTTTATCGCCCAAAAATACACGGAAGCCTTAAAAGAAATCGGCGGATCGAACAATAGCAAAGTGGTATTAATGCCGCTGGAAGCGGGCAATCTGATCGGATCCGTTGCTGGCATTGCCGAGTTGCTTAAAGGCGATAAGAAATCAAATTAATCTTTAGGCGGAGTTAGCGCTCCGCTTAAATTTTAGGCGAGGGGAAAGAGGATGGAATGGCTGGTGGATTGGTCAGTATGGCATTGGTTGATTTTAGGCTTTGTATTGTTGATTGCTGAATTGATGATACCTGGCGTTTTTTTGTTATGGTGGGGATTGGCGGCATTGATTACCGCTGGTTTGATGACATTTAGCAGTTTGTCCTTAATTGCGCTGACAATGATTTATGCCTTGCTTGCGTTGTTGTTAAGCCTGGTTTGGTGGAAATATCAACATAGTAAAGATCTTTCCGACCAATCACATTCTTCCCTTAATCAACGGGATCATGCCATGTTAAAAGCACGCGGAACGGTACAAGAAATAGCAGCCAACGGAATTGGTCGTGGGTATTTTGGCGATACGACTTGGCGTATCCAAGGACAACATTTACAGGTTGGTGATGTGATCGAAGTGGAAGCTGTTGTTGGCATTACCTTGCAAGTTCGCAAAATTAAAGAATAAAATCAAATAACAAGAAAAGGAAAATAGAGAATAAAATGAAACAAGTGGTTATTTTTGCCCATCCGAACAATCAAAACAGTTTTAATAAAGCGATTTTAGAGCACGTATTGGCAGGGGCGCAACAAGCTGGCGTGGAAACCGTGGTACGCGATCTTTATGCTATGCAATTTAATCCGGTGTTACCTTGGGCAGAATTACAAGCAGCAAATCAAAATATTACGCCAGTAGAAATTAAATACGAACAAGATTTACTCCGTAATGCCGATTTGATTACCTTAATTTATCCCCTTTGGTGGATGGGATTTCCGGCGATTTTAAAAGGTTATTTAGACCGAGTATTGAGCCATGGATTTGCCTATAAAACGGAAAACGGAATTTCGGTCGGCTTATTACAAGAGAAAAAAATGCAGCATTTCATTACTATTGGCAGCAGCAACACTAAATACCAAGAAACGGGATTTGATGTTGCCATTCGCCATTGTTTGGTGGACGGGTTATTTAATTTTTGCGGCATTACCGATATTGACCATCAATTAATCGGCGATATTTATGTGTTAAGCGAGGCGCAGCGCCAAGGAATTTTGCAACAAGTGGAGCAAAAAACGCAACAAAATTTAACCGCACTTTTGGAATAACGTGAGCAAGCCAGATGTCAACGGAACAACAATTAAGCCATTTTTCATTAATTAGTCGATTGTTCGGCAATTTATTTTATCGTGCGCCAACGGATCCACTGTTAAGCCATGTTTTTGCTTGGTTGCAACAAAAAGGATTGAGCCAAGTATGGGCGTTGGATACTGACGCACAAAGCGAACAGGCACTGGATGCTTTGCAAATGAAAATCGATTTGACTTTACTGGAGCAAGAATATTCACGTCTCTTTGGCAAAGCCAATCCGCTCATTAAAACCGCCATCACCGATTATGGCATTGCGGTATCAGATTTTATTGCATTTCGCAAGGATCGCGCCATGCCATCATTAGCAGAGGATGAACAAAGTGCGGTGCATTTTGCGTTAGTTTTTTTAACTGCTTCATGGATTGAAGATAATTTGGCTTCGGTTCAGGCACAGCGAGAATTATTTGAACGCTTTTTATTGCCTTGCGCCCATGTGTTTTTAGCGCAAGTGGAGCAACAAGCGAATTTGCCTTTTTATCGTTCATTAGCCATTTTATCCCGCGAAATTTTAGCTGCCATGGCGGATGAATTGGAAGAAGCGGAAGAGGAATAATCACAAATAAAAAAGCGCATTTCAATGCGCTTTTTTAATAGGATTTGCGTGGTTACATTTTCTCTACGGTTTTAATTCCCAGTAAAGCTAAGCCTTGTTTCAAGGTTTTTTCCGTTAGCAATGCCAATTTTAAACGACTTAATTTCACCTGTTCATCATCATGATTTAAGATCGGGCAATGTTCGTAGAAACTGGAGAAAATACCAGCTAATTCATATAAATAGGTGCAAAGAATATGTGGTGAGCCTTCTTTTGCGACAAGTTGTACCGCTTCTTCAAATTGCAATAATTTAATCGCTAAGGTTCTTTCTTGTTCCGTGTTTAAAGCCATTTTTGCGTCGATGACTTGGTTTTCGTTCAATTGTGCTTTGTTAAAAATTGAGCGGATGCGGGTATAAGCGTATTGCATATAAGGCGCGGTGTTTCCATCGAAACTTAACATATTATCCCAGTCAAACACATAATCCGTGGTGCGATTTTTGGATAAATCGGCATATTTCACCGAGCCAATACCTACCGCGTCAATTACTGCGGCTTTTTCTTCGACAGAAAGTGCGGCGCTTTTTTCGGCAATTAATTTTTCCGCCCGTTCAATGGCTTCATCTAATAAATCTGCAAGTTTTACTGTGCCACCGCTACGAGTTTTAAATGGTTTTCCGTCTTTACCAAGCATCATACCAAAGTTTTTGTGTTCTAATTGGAAGCTGTCCGGTACATAACCGGCTTTGCGGGTGATAAGCCAGGCTTGTTGCATATGTTGGCTTTGGCGCGTATCGGAAAAAACTAAGGCTCGGTCGGCTTTTAAGGTTTCATAACGATATTTTGCCGCGGCGATATCTGTGGTGGTGTATAAAAAGCCACCATCTTTTTTCTGTACGATTACGCCCATTGGATCACCTTCTTTATTTTTAAATTCATCCAAATAGACAACTAAAGCACCATCATCTTCCACCGCTAAACCTTGCGCCTTCAGATCGGCGACAATTCCCGGCAACATTGGGTTATACAAACTTTCACCCATCACGTCTTTTTCCGTTAAGGTGACATTTAAACGATCGTAGTTGCGTTGGTTTTGTTGCATAGTGATGTCCACCAATTTTTTCCACATTGTGCGGCAGTATTCATCTCCACCTTGCAATTTCACGACATAACCGCGCGCTTTTTCTGCAAATACCGGATCGCTGTCGTAATGTTCTTTTGCTGCGCGATAAAAGGCTTCCAAGTCGCTTAGTTCCATTTCGGAGGCGTGTTCATTTTCCATTTTTTCCAAATAAGCAATCAACATACCGAACTGTGTTCCCCAGTCGCCGACGTGGTTGGCGCGGATAACGTTGTGCCCCAAAAATTCTAGTGTACGTACCACCGCGTCGCCGATAATCGTAGAACGCAAATGCCCTACGTGCATTTCTTTAGCAACATTGGGGGAGGAGTAATCGGCGACAATCGTTTGCTTTTCCACCGCACTTATACCTAAATTTTTCTCGCTAAGGGCTTGATTTAAGGCATTCGCTAACCAGTTTTTATCTAAGAAAATATTAATAAATCCAGGACCGGCAATTTCCGTTTTTTCAGCGATACCGCTTAATTCCGCGACATCTAACACATTTTGGGCAAATTCACGTGGATTTTTACCTAATTTTTTGGCGGTTGCCATAATCCCGTTTGCTTGGTAATCACCGAACTGCGCTTTGCTTGATTGGCGAATCAGGGCGTCGCATTGTTTATCGGCGCCAGCGTTGATCATTGCTTGTTTAATTTTGTCGGCTAAAATAGATTGAATATTCACTGTTTATACCTAATGTTGAATTATTAAAATAATGCGTTATGATACCGTTGTTTCATGTTTCAGAAAAGATAACATAGGAAAAAATGACTATTTTTAATCAAAATCATCCGCTATTTGTTAAAAATGGTAAATCGTTATTTGATTTTATCCGATTTGAAAAAAATATTTTACAGTTAGCTCAGGCAATCAATCTTCCGTTGTCAGACTATGAGATTGATCATTTGGCAATAAGAGTAAATCAATGTAAAAATGCAGAAGATTGGCTGACAGCGCTTACAAAGTGCGGTAGAATTCTGAGCGATAATATTGTCAATGGGCGGGTAATTTACTTGATTGAGTTAGATACTCCGTTATTTTTTGCCAACCGATATGTCAATATTATTGAGTTACCGTTCCCTAAACAACACCTTTATTCGCAAGAAGGCTGGGAGCATATAGAGGTTGTCATTCCATTTTTGCCCAATGAATCTGTATCTCAATGGATAAATAGGATAGATGAATTGTTTTTATGGAACAAATTAAGTGAGTTAACTGTCAAAATAAGCGAACCGAAAGTCGAAGGAGAACAATTACCGAATCCATCGATTGCAGTAAAATTAAGAGATTTGTCGTCTCATTCTACTTGTATTAAGGTTCATCCGTATAATATTAAAGAAGTAATTGAGGTTTAAGCCAATGAAAAAAGCAGTTTTAGCATTAGCAGCAGTATTAAGTTTGGGATTAGCAGCTTGCTCAGCTAATAAAGTGGAAGATAATTCTTACACTGGTGAGGTTCTATTTAGTGCATATGAAGGTAATAATTTGAAATTAACTATCCGTAAAAATAATTGTGATGGTTTGGATGGTCAAATTGAAACCTTTACGATTACTCAACCTTATGATTCAGATTTAGTGGTAGGGGCTTGTGTTCGTGTTTCTCAACATGAGCAAGGGGTCATTGTTGATAATATTTCTCGTTCCAAATCTCGCGTCTGGGCATCAAGAAGCGGACAATAGTTTATTTTACATTTGAGTATTAGGGGATTTTTATGAAAAAAATCACACTAGCATTTGCTATTTTAATGAGTTTAGGATTAGCGGGTTGTGCTAACCAAGATATTTATAGTGGTAATGTTTATTCTAGCGATCAAGCAAAAGAAGCGCGTTCAATCAGTTATGGTACGATCGTTTCTGCCCGTCCGGTAAAAATTCAAACGGATAATCAAGGGGTTATTGGTACTATTGGTGGCGGTGCTTTAGGCGGGATTGCCGGCTCTGGTATCGGTGGTGGCACAGGGCAAGCGATTGCATCTGCAGTAGGTGCGATAGCGGGGGCAGTTGTCGGTAGTAAAATTGAAGAAAAAATGAGTCAAGTGGATTCATTAGAGTTGGTGATTCGTAAAGATAACGGTAAAGAGATTGTTGTGGTACAAAAATACGATAAATCTTTAGTTCCAGGCGCTCGAGTTCGTATCGTTGGCGGTTCAACCTTAAACGTATCCGTACTTTAATTCTAACTTATTCTTTGCATAAGGCTTTTAGATGACTAAAGGCCTTATTTTTTGGCGGAAATTTTACGTAGGGCGGTAAATTTTGGATGAATTCATGCTAGAATAGTTCGATTTTTTATTTGTATTTTATAGGGTTTAGAGTAAATGAAAGCCTCAATTATCAGTAAATTAGAGAGTTTAAATGAACGCCACGAAGAGCTGGAAGCCTTATTGGGCGATCTGTCCGTTATCAATGATCAAGAGAAATTTAGAGCCTATTCCAAAGAATATGCACAATTAGAAGATGTGGTTAAATGTTTTTCTCGTTGGAAACAATTGAATAATAATTTAGAAGAAGCGCAATTATTATTAGATGATCCCGAAATGAAAGAAATGGCGGAGTTGGAGATCGAGGAATCCAAAGCAGAACTACAACAAATTGAGCAACAACTACAAATTTTACTTTTACCAAAAGACCCGAATGATGAATATAACTGCTATTTGGAAATTCGTGCCGGAACTGGGGGAGATGAAGCGGGAATTTTTGCCGGAGACTTATTCCGGATGTATAGTCGTTATGCGGAAAGTAAACGTTGGCGCGTTGAAATGTTAAGCGCCAACGAAAGTGAGCAAGGCGGGTACAAAGAAGTAATTGTCAAAATCAGTGGCGACGGTGTGTATGGGCAATTGAAATTTGAATCGGGCGGTCACCGCGTACAACGCGTGCCAAAAACCGAATCACAAGGGCGAATTCATACCTCCGCTTGTACTGTAGCAGTGATGCCGGAATTGCCGGAAAGTGAGATGCCAGAAATTAATCCGGCGGATTTACGTATTGATACTTATCGTTCCTCCGGTGCGGGTGGGCAACACGTTAACACCACGGATTCCGCAGTGCGTATTACTCACATTCCGACCGGTATTGTCGTGGAATGCCAAGATGAGCGTTCGCAACATAAAAATAAAGCCAAGGCAATGTCGGTATTAGCGTCTCGTATCGTGCAAGCGGAACAAGAAAAACAAGCGGCAGAACAGGCGGATACGCGTCGTAATTTATTGGGATCCGGCGATCGTTCAGATAAAATTCGGACCTATAATTATCCGCAAGGACGGGTAACGGATCACCGTATTAATTTAACCCTTTATCGTCTGGATGAAGTGATGAACGGTAAAATTGATGAATTAATTCAACCGATTATCACGGAATATCAAGCGGATCAATTAGCTGCATTGGCGGATAATAATTAATTAACGATCGTATGGGCGCCATATCGGCGTCCACAAATATCAATAATGTGTCTTCTTTACAACAGACACCAAAGTGTGTCCCCGTGATAATCATGAACTACCAACAATGGCTTAATCATGCCACCATATTGCTAAGCGAAAATCTTACATCCGATCCCCATCTTAACGCTAAATTTGATGCTGGCTTGTTATTACAAGTGGTGACGCAAAAATCTAAATCACAAATTATGGCATTTTCAGAAACGGAATTAGATGAAAAAACGTTGGAAAAACTGACCGCACTTTTAAACCGCCGCGCCACGGGCGAGCCACTGGCGTATATTTTGGGCGAGACGGATTTTTGGACGTTAAATTTGGAGGTATCGTCGGATACGTTAATTCCGCGTCCGGATACGGAAATTTTGGTGGAACAAGCGTTAAAACACCTTCCGCCAGAAGGGAATGTCGCGATTTTAGATTTAGGCACGGGAACCGGCGCGATTGCGTTGTCTTTGGCTGATGAGTTGAAAATGTGCGGTCGAAAACCGCGCATTTTAGGCGTGGATATGATTGCTAATGCGGTGGTGCTGGCAACGCGTAACGGGCTTCGTAATCATTTGCCGGAAGTTGAATTTCGCCAAAGTTCGTGGTTTGACAAGGTGAATGAAAAATTTGATGTGATAGTGAGCAATCCGCCCTATATCGATCCGCAAGATGAGCATTTAAGCCAAGGTGATGTGCGGTTTGAACCGCGCTCTGCCTTGATCGCGGGGGAGGATGGCTATGCGGATTTGCGTTACATTATTGAACAAGCCCCCCAATATTTGAATACTCAAGGTTGGTTACTTTTAGAACATGGTTGGCAACAAGGCGAAAAAGTGCGGTCTTTTTTTGATGAAAATTTGTGGGAAAAGGTTGCAACTGTGCGAGATTATGGCGACAATGAGCGGGTAACATTGGCTCGACTGAAATAAATAATGAAATACAAAAAACAAGCACTTTATTTAGAAATGGAAAGTTTCTATCTTTGTACAACAGCTGATGGTGGCGAAGATTTGCGTACTATTCGTTCGTTAATGGGAGGACTTGTACGCAAAGCGCGCAAAGCTATTCCAGCAGATTTTGATGTCAAAGAGAAAATTCACCGGTTATTGCAATTAATGTATGGCGATTGGGGCTTTTATTGCGATCGTAATAGCTATTTTCGCCCCGAGAATTTATATTTAAGTTATGTGTTGCGCAGTAAACAGGGCATGCCAGTAAGCCTTGGTTGTATTTTGTTGTATCTTGCAGACAAATTAGATTTACCTATTTATCCTGTTTTATTTCCAACACAATTGATTTTACGTGCAGATGTGGATGGAAAAGTGGCGTTTATTGATCCTTGGAACGGAAAATATGTGTCACAGGATTATTTGCAAACCTTATATGAGGGCGCGTTTGGGTTCGGTGCGACATTGACTGCCGAGGAACTGGAGCCGGCGGATGAGGGCGAGTTGGTGGCTCGTTTCAGTCAATTGGCAAAAACCACATTAATTCGAGAAGAACATAATACCGAAGCCTTAAGATATATTGATAATTTATTATGGCGTTATCCGAATGATCCTTATGAAATTCGTGATCGTGGTTTGGTGCTGGCGCAAATGGGCTGTTTTAATGCGGCAGCGAAAGATATTGAATTTTTTATTGAAAAATGTCCCGAAGATCCGACCGCACTTCTGCTAGCCGGACAAATTTCAGAATTAAAACAAACAGTTGAATCGATTCACTAGTAAAGGAACAATTATGCAAAATAAAACGGTTAACTTGGATCATATTGATATTGCCAATGATAAACCCTTTGTCCTGTTCGGTGGGATGAATGTGTTGGAAAGTCGCGATATGGCAATGCAAGTGTGTGAAAAATATGTGGAAGTAACGCAAAAATTAGGCGTGCCTTATGTGTTTAAAGCATCTTTTGACAAAGCTAATCGCTCGTCTATTCATTCTTATCGCGGACCGGGAATGGACGCCGGATTGAAAATTTTTCAAGAATTGAAAGAGACGTTCGGTGTAAAAATTATTACCGATGTACACGAGATTTATCAATGCCAACCGGTAGCGGATGTGGTGGATATTATTCAATTACCGGCATTTTTGGCGCGTCAAACGGATTTAGTCGAGGCGATGGCGCGTACTGGTGCGGTGATTAATGTGAAAAAACCACAATTTTTAAGTCCGGGACAAATGGGCAATATTGTGGAAAAAATTGCTGAATGCGGAAACGATAAAGTGATTTTATGTGATCGAGGATCTAACTTCGGTTACGATAATTTAGTGGTGGATATGTTGGGCTTCAGCGTGATGAAAAAAGTGTCAAACGGTTGTCCGGTGATTTTTGATGTGACCCATTCATTGCAATGCCGAGACCCGTTCGGTGCGGCTTCCGGCGGTCGTCGTGGGCAAGTGACCGAGTTGGCGCGCGCCGGTATGGCGGTGGGGCTTGCGGGATTATTTTTAGAAGCACATCCGGATCCGAATAATGCTAAATGTGACGGACCTTCTGCCTTACCGTTATCAACCTTGGAAGCTTTTGTGGCACAAATAAAAGCGGTGGATGATTTAGTTAAATCGTTTGAAGAAATTGACACATCAAATTAATTCCAATTAATATGTAGGGGAAACGTTTTGTTTCCCATTTTTACGATTTATAAGGAGATTAAGATGAATATCGTGTTTTTAGACAGCACCGCCATTCCTAAACATATTCCAATTCCTCGTCCGACCTTTGCGCATCAATGGACGGAATATGAGCATACTTCAGCGGAACAAACCGTTGAGCGTGCAAAAGAGGCGGATATTGTGATTACCAGTAAAGTGGTATTTAGTCGCGAAGTGATGCAACAATTACCAAAATTAAAACTTATCGCGATTACTGCAACGGGAACCAATAACGTGGATTTGGATGCCGCGAAAGAATTAGGGGTGACGGTTAAAAATGTGACGGGGTATTCTTCCGTAACTGTACCTGAACACGTACTTGGCTTGATTTACGCATTAAAACACAGTTTGATGAACTGGTATAAAGATCAATTAAGTGCGAAATGGGCAGATTGTAAACAATTTTGTTACTTCGATTATCCAATTACTGATGTACGCGGCTCTACGTTGGGCGTGATCGGAAAAGGGAATTTAGGTAAAGAAATCGGAAGATTGGCAACATTGCTTGGCATGAACGTAATTTATGCGGAGCATAAAGATGCGATTACCATTCGCGAAGGCTATGTTCCGTTTGAAACCGTGTTAAAAGAGGCGGATATCGTGACGTTACATTGTCCGTTAACAGAATCTACTAAAAATTTAATTAATGCGGATACCTTAAAATTGATGAAACCAAGCGCATTTTTAATTAATACCGGTCGTGGACCGTTGGTGGATGAAAAAGCGTTGGTAGAAGCCTTAGAAAACGGTACAATTGCCGCTGCAGCCTTAGATGTATTGATCAAAGAGCCGCCGGAAAAAGATAATCCGGTAATCCAAGCGGCGACCCGTTTGCCAAATTTGATTATTACGCCACATATTGCTTGGGCATCAGATAGTGCGGTAACGACCTTGGTGACCAAAGTGGCGCAAAATATTGAAGAGTTTGTTGCTAGCGGTAAATAATGTATTATTTATATACAAATAAAGGGCGCCTTTAAGGCGTCCGTCTTTTTGGAATCAAAAGTAAGCATGATGAATTTTCCTATTTCTTTTTTTATTGCGCTGCGTTATTGGCGTGCAAAAAGTGCGGATCGTTTTGGGCGCTTAGTAAGCAATCTTGCCAGTATTGGCATTGTGTTGGGCGTGATGGCGCTGATTATTGTCTTATCCGTGATGAATGGATTGGAAAAATATCAAAAACAACAAATTCTTTCCCATCTTCCCCATGCGATTATTGTTCCGCATGACCAAACTTTAAGTTTAACGCAAGCGGCGCCGACTTTGCCGACGTTTGTGCAAAAAGCCATTCCGATTAATACCACAAATGTTGTTTTCCAAACCGCGAAAGGCGTCAGCGCCGGGCAAGTGATTGGCGTACAGCATTTTTCTGATGACGATTTGTTAGCCGAATTTGATCCGCAACAGTTTAATGACATTTTACCGAGCGGTGAATTTAAATTGGTGATCGGTTATCAATTAGCGCAAAAATTGCAGTTGCAAATCGGCGATAAAGTGCGTTTGATGATCACCGAAAATAGTCAATATACGCCCTTTGGACGGATTCCGACGCAACGTTTATTTACTGTCAGCGATATTTATTTTGCCACATCGGAAGCCTCTGGTTACGAAGCTTTCGCTAATTTAACCGATATAGGTCGATTAATGCGCATTGCGCTAGATCAAGTGCAAGGGTATCGTTTATTTTTACCGGATCCATTCCAGATTACGGAATTACCAGCGTTTTTTAGTCCAGAGCAATGGAATATTGCTGATTGGCGCGTACAAAAAGGCGAGTTTTTCCAAGCGGTGAGAATGGAAAAAAATATGATGGGATTATTGATTAGCCTGATTATTGTGGTGGCGATTTCCAATATTATTACTTCCTTGAGTTTAATGGTGGTGGATAAACAAGGGGAAATTGCGATTTTGCAGACCCAAGGCTTGACCAAAACCCAAGTGCGACGAATTTTTATGCTACAAGGCGTGATGGTTGGTTTAGTCGGAACCCTTAGCGGCAGTATTTTAGGGATGTTGATTACCCTAAATTTAGATTCCATTGTTAACTGGCTTAATCCGCAAGGATTATTTTTACCAACAGAAATTCACAGTGGGCAAGTATTGCTGATTATCGCCTTTTCTTTATTGCTTTCTTTCCTTTCCACCATTTATCCTGCCTATCGCGCGGCGAAAGTGGAACCGGCGGAAGCCTTAAGATATGAATAACCTAAAATATTAAGATGAACAAGATGATAGAGAAACCGTTTTTATTAGATTGCCGACATATTAGCAAACATTACCAAGAAGGAAGTGTTCAAACGCCGGTGTTAAAAGACGTGAGCTTTTCCATGAATGAGGGTGAATTAGTCGCGATTGTGGGCAGTTCCGGCTCGGGAAAAAGTACCCTATTGCATACATTGGGAGGCTTGGATCAACCGAGTGCCGGTGAAGTGTTTATTAAAGGGCAATCCTTACAAAAAGCCAGTGCCAATGAATTAGCCAAACTGCGCAATCAATATCTTGGGTTTGTGTACCAATTTCATCATTTAATGGCGGATTTTAGTGCGTTGGAAAATGTGATGATGCCGATGTTGATAGGCAAACAAAATGCGACGGAAGCGCGCGATCGGGCGGAAAAAATGCTAAGTGCGGTCGGTTTGGCGCACAGAATTTCGCACCGTCCTTCAGCATTATCCGGCGGGGAGCGCCAGCGGGTTGCGATCGCGAGAGCCTTGGTAAATCAGCCTTCTTTGGTATTGGCGGATGAGCCGACCGGTAATTTGGATCGTAAAACCACGGAAAGTATTTTTGAATTAATTCAAGGCTTAAATCAAGAACAGGGTATCGCGTTTTTATTGGTGACCCATGATTTGCATTTGGCGGAAAAACTGTCACGTTGCTTGGTCATGCAAGATGGAATCTTACGCGAGGGGCTTAAATGAATACGCCTTTTTTTATTAGTTGGCGTTATCAACGCGGTAAACAAAAAAATCATCTGGTCTCGCTGATTTCCTTGTTTTCTAGTGTGGGGATTGCGTTGGGTGTGGCGGTGTTAATTCTTGGGTTAAGCGCCATGAACGGTTTTGAACGTGAGTTGAATAACCGTATTTTAGCGGTTGTGCCACACGTAGAAGTGTCCGCATATCAAGAACAAAATTCGCCGAGTGTGATAAAAAATCAGCAAAAATTGACCGCACTTTTAAAGCAAGATCCGCAAATTGTTGCAGCCTCTCCCTTTGTCAGTTTTACCGCGTTGGTAGAAAATGGCGCAAAATTAAAAGTGGTGCAAGTCAAAGGGGTTGAGCAAGCGGCACAGGATCAAGTCAGCTCCTTGAGCCACTTTATCTTGGATGACGGTTGGAAGCGGTTTGCACAAGATGGCGGGCTGATTTTAGGTTATGGCATTGCTAAAGATCTTGATGTAAAGGCGGGCGATTGGGTGACCTTATTAATTTCCCAAGCCGACGAGAATAATCAGCAATCGCAACCCATTCGTCAGCAAATTCAAGTGAGTGGTATTTTGCGCTTGGACGGGCAATTGGATCATAGCTATGCCTTAATGCCACTGGCGCAGGCGCAAGAATTGTTGGAATATCGCGCAGACCAAGTGACCGGTTTGGAGCTAAAAGTGCAGGATCCATTTAAGGTACAGCAGTTGAAATATGAAATGCTACAAAATTATCCGCAAATGTTGTTTGTACAAAATTGGACTGCAAAATTTGGTTATATGTATCGGGATATTCAGCTGATTCGCACGGTGATGTATATTGCGATGGTGCTAGTGATTGGGGTGGCGTGTTTTAATATTGTTTCTACCTTAATTATGGCGGTTAAAGATAAGCAAAGTGACATCGCGATTATGCGCACGCTGGGGGCAAATAATAATTTTATTAAAAAAATTTTTATTTGGTATGGCTTGCAAGCGGGAATGAAAGGTTGTTTAATAGGCATCCTGTTAGGTATTATCTTATCGTTGAATTTAACCTCGATCATTCAAGGCATTGAAGCCTTGCTAGGAAGAAAACTCTTATCGGACGGGGTTTACTTTGTGGACTTTCTTCCGAGTGAGTTGCATTGGCAAGATGTGTTACTCGTCTTAATTGCCGCGTTAATTTTAAGTTTACTTGCCAGTTTATATCCGGCAAGTCGTGCGGCGAAACTGCAACCGGCACAAGTCTTAAGTAATCATTGATTCCGTATGATAAAAATATCAATTAACTAGTTTACTAGTACAAAAATACGTGATACATTAATGTCCAAGTTGCCCGTTTGGATATTAAACGAGAACGGGCGAAAGATTTTCAATAAAAAGTAGTAAGAGATTCATATGACTAAAAATAAAAATCACATCAAGATTGCAAACGATGACACCCGAATTGCAAAAGTGGAACAAGTATTGCCGCCGATTGCGTTATTAGAAAAATATCCTGCCAGCGAAGTGGCGGTGAAAACCGTAAAAGAGGCGCGTAAAAAAGCCCATCAAATTATTCATCAAGAAGATGATCGTTTGTTAGTTGTTATCGGTCCATGTTCTATTCATGATCCAAAATCAGCATTGGAGTATGCGAAACGCATTCGTGCGATGCGGGAAAAATACAGCGACACCTTAGAAATTATTATGCGTGTGTATTTTGAAAAACCGAGAACGACCGTCGGCTGGAAAGGATTAATTAATGATCCATATTTAAATCACAGCTATGCTTTAAACGACGGATTGCGTATTGCGCGTAAATTATTATCTGATATTAATGATTTAGAAGTGCCGACCGCGGGCGAATTTTTGGATATGATCACGCCGCAATATTTGGCGGATTTTATGAGCTGGGGTGCGATTGGCGCAAGAACTACAGAATCGCAAGTGCATCGTGAATTAGCTTCTGGTTTGTCTTGCGCAGTTGGTTTTAAAAATGCCACTAATGGTGGCGTGCGCATTGCTTTAGACGCCATCGGTGCGGCAGAATCGCCACATTATTTCCTTTCCGTAACCAAATTTGGTCAATCTGCCATTGTTTCCACCAAAGGAAACGACGATTGCCATATTATTTTGCGTGGTGGCGACAAAGGTCCAAATTACAGCCGTGAACAGGTAAATGCGGTGTGTGCCGATATCGAAAAGAGCGGTCGAATTCCGCACGTTATGGTGGATTTTAGCCATGCGAACAGTTGTAAACAATTCAAAAAACAATTGGAAGTGTGTCAGGATGTGTGCGATCAAATTGCACAGGGTTCAAGCCAAATTTTCGGCGTGATGGTGGAAAGCCATTTAGTGGAAGGTCGCCAAGATATTATCGCGGATAAAACGTTGACTTACGGTCAAAGTGTGACGGATGCTTGTATCGGCTGGGAAGATTCCGAAGTGGTATTGCAACAATTATCCGACGCTGTAATGGCTCGTAGAAAACAGGTTAAAAAATAAATAAAAAACTCGCCAAAATTTCACCGCACTTCATGTTAAAAATTAAGTGAAAACACGAGGTTGCATTTGTGAGATTTTGGCGTTTTCTTTCAATTCTCCTTTTTTCTTTCGCTTAATATTCAGCGCATTTTTCTTGTTATCTAAGATAATAAATTTAGTTTTACAACAAACAGTTAAGTAAATTTTTCCTTGTCTCTTAAAACTGCTTTTGATTTGGTATATCATATAGCCTAATTTTTTCTTGATAAAGCGAACAGTATGGCACAAAAAAATACGCAATCTCGTTATCCGCAACGTGAAACCCAACGAGATAAACAAGTTGAACACGTTCAAATTCCGCCTCATTCCATTGAAGCCGAACAAGCGGTTTTAGGCGGGATTTTGTTGAGCAACAGTCATTGGGATGCGGTTGCTGAACGAATTATCGCCGACGATTTTTATACTGCAGAGCATCGGTTAATTTTCCAAGAAATGGTGGAATTAATTCGCTTAAATAACCCCGTGGATTTATTAACCCTAGATGAGGCATTAAAGCGTCGTGGCGTGAGCGATCAAGTGGGTGGGTTTGCTTATTTGGCGGAACTTTCTAATAATACACCAAGTGCCGCCAATATTATTGCTTATGCGGATATTGTGCGTGAGAAAGCCATTTTGCGTGAGTTGATTGCGGTTGGGAATAATATTGCGAAAAACAGCTATTCTCCGAAAGGTCAGGATGTAAAAAATATTTTAGACGAAGCAGAACGGGATGTATTTGCGATTGCGGAAAAACGCATGACTACCAATGAAGGTCCACAGAATATCTTAAACATTTTAGAAAAAACCATTGATAAAATTGAAATGTTGGCGCAGGATAAAAGCCATTCGGGGATTACCGGTGTGACCACTGGGTTTATTGATTTAGATAAAAAAACCTCTGGGTTACAGCCATCTGATTTAATTATTGTTGCCGCGCGTCCGTCAATGGGGAAAACGGCATTTGCTATGAATTTGTGTGAAAATGCGGCGCTTGCCAGCGAAAAACCGGTGTTAGTTTTCAGCTTGGAGATGCCAGCAGAGCAAATTATGATGCGTGTGATTTCCTCTTTATCGCGCGTAGAACAACAAAAAATTCGTACGGGGCAAGATTTAACCGAAGCAGAATGGTCGCAGATTGGCAGCACGTTAGGCATGTTTAAAAAGAAACCGAATTTATATATTGACGATTCTTCTGGGCTGACGCCGACGGAGTTACGTTCTCGCGCTAGACGCGTTTATCGTGAAAATCAAGGGCTTAGTTTGATCATGGTAGATTATTTGCAATTAATGCGTGCTCCCGGATTTTCCGATAATCGTACATTAGAGATCGCCGAAATTTCCCGTTCCTTAAAAGCGCTTGCCAAAGAATTGGAAGTGCCGGTTGTTGCGCTGTCGCAATTAAACCGTACGTTGGAAAATCGTCAAGACAAACGTCCGGTCAACTCTGATTTACGTGAATCTGGTTCTATTGAGCAAGATGCGGATTTAATTATGTTTATTTATCGTGATGAGTATTACAATGAGCCGACAGAAGAAAATCGTGGTATTGCGGAAATTATTATTGGTAAACAACGTAATGGACCGATTGGCAAAGTAAAATTATTGTTCCAAGGACAATATTCTCGCTTTGATAATTTAACGAATAAACCCGAATATTTAAGTGAATATTAAGATGATGAATGTGAAACCGGCAACAGCGAAAATCAGTTCTGTTGCTCTTAAACATAATATTCAAATGATCAAACAAAAAGCACCTAACAGTCAAATTATTGCGGTGGTGAAAGCGAATGCTTATGGTCATGGTGTGGTTTTTGTTTCTTCGGTGATTGAAGAGATGGTGGACTGTTTTGGGGTGGCACGTTTGGAAGAAGCCTTAAAATTGCGTTCAACTGGGATCACTAAACCAATTTTGTTGCTAGAAGGTTTTTTTGCGGAAAAAGATTTGCCAATTTTGGCAGTGAATAATATCCAAACGATTGTACATAATCGTGAACAATTGACCGCACTTCAGCAAGCCTCTGTACCGGATAAAATTAAAGTATGGTTAAAAATTGATACTGGGATGCACCGTTTGGGCGTGCGTGCGGATCAAGTTGATGACTTTTACCAAGCTCTCAAAAATTGCCCAAATATTGATCGTGAGATTGGATTTGTTAGCCATTTTAGTCGCGCCGACGAGTTGGATTCGGATTATACCGAAAAACAATTAACCTGTTTTTTAACTGCTATTCAAGATAAACCGGGTGAACGCAGTATTTCCGCATCAGGCGGAATTTTATTCTGGCCACAAGCACATTTAGACTGGATCCGACCGGGAATTATTATGTATGGTATTTCGCCAAACAATACACCAAGTCGGGAATATGGTTTAATTCCTGTGATGACGCTGACGTCGTCTTTAATTGCTGTGCGTGAACATAAAAAAGGCGAGCCGGTCGGTTATGGCGGCAGATGGATCAGCGATAAAGATACGAAAATCGGTGTGGTAGCAATTGGTTATGGAGATGGTTATCCGCGCGATATTCCCTCTGGTACACCAGTCTTTTTAAACGGACGGTTAGTGCCGATTGTCGGAACCGTGTCAATGGATATGCTGACGGTCGATTTGGGGGTAGATAGCCAAGATCGCGTCGGTGACGAAGTGATTTTATGGGGCAAGGAATTGCCTATTGAAGAAATTGCAGCAATTAGCGGCATTTTAAGTTATGAATTAATTACAAAATTAACACCGCGTGTATTAACGGAATATATTGATTAAAAATCGCACTTGCCGGCGTAATTTTGTATCAAAAGGGCGTAGAAGCAAGAAAAATCCTCCATGATTTTCGCCCTGACTTTTTAAGCGATGAGAGGAACGTTTATCGTGGAAGGTCATTTATACTGTTTTTTATTATTAACATTAAAAAGGAAGCTCAATGAAAAGTATTAATCCAAGTCAAACCAATGCGTGGAAAGCATTAGAACAGCATCAAGCCGCATTTGCGGATACCACCATTCAACAATTGTTTGCTCAAGATACGGAACGTTTTGCTAAATATTCATTAACGTTTAATAATGAAATATTAGTCGATTTTTCCAAAAATAAGATTAATCAAGAAACGTTGACATTATTACGTCAACTTGCGACGGAATGTGATTTAAACTCTGCTATTGAGGCGATGTTTAGTGGCGAAAAAATTAACCGTACTGAAAATCGCGCAGTTTTGCACACCGCGTTGCGTAACCGTTCAAATACACCGGTATTCGTGGATGGTAAAGATGTGATGCCGGAAGTGAATGCAGTGTTAAATAAAATGCAATCTTTCTGTGAGCGTGTCATTTCCGGCGAATGGAAAGGTTATACCGGCAAAGCGATCACTGATGTGATCAATATTGGTATTGGTGGTTCAGATTTAGGTCCATACATGGTAACGGAAGCGTTGCGTCCTTATAAAAATCACCTTACCATGCATTTTGTTTCCAACGTGGACGGTACGCATATCGCAGAAACACTGAAAAAAGTTAATCCGGAAACCACCTTAATTTTAGTGGCATCAAAAACCTTTACGACACAAGAAACCATGACCAATGCGCATTCTGCGCGTGAATGGTTCTTAGCATCGGCAAAAGACGAATCCCACGTAGCAAAACATTTTGCGGCACTTTCAACAAATGCCAAAGAAGTGGAAAAATTTGGTATTGATACCGCCAATATGTTTGAATTTTGGGATTGGGTCGGCGGACGTTATTCTTTATGGTCAGCAATCGGCTTATCTATCGCGTTATCCGTTGGTTTTGATAATTTTGTGGAATTGTTACGCGGTGCGCATGAAATGGATAAGCATTTCCGCCATACGCCAATTGAACAAAATATTCCGGCAACCTTAGCGCTTGTGGGATTATGGAATACCAATTTCTTAGGTGCGCAAACAGAAGCAATTTTGCCTTATGACCAATATTTACACCGTTTTGCGGCATATTTCCAACAAGGCAATATGGAATCAAACGGAAAATATGTTGGACGCGACGGTAAAGTCGTGAATTATCAAACCGGTCCAATTATTTGGGGCGAACCGGGTACGAACGGGCAACACGCGTTTTATCAATTGATTCACCAAGGAACAACCTTAATTCCGTGCGATTTTATTGCACCGGCACAAAGCCATAACCCGTTGGGCGATCACCACAGCAAATTGCTTTCCAACTTTTTTGCTCAAGCTGAAGCCTTGGCATTTGGTAAAAGCAAAGAAGAAGTGGAAGCGGAATTTGTCAAAGCAGGTAAAACCTTAGAAGAAGTTAAAGAGATTGTTCCGTTTAAAGTCTTTACCGGAAACAAGCCGACCAATTCCATTTTGGTGCAAAAAATTACTCCGTTCAGTTTGGGTGCATTAATTGCCATGTATGAACACAAAATTTTTGTACAAGGTGTGATCTTTAATATTTACAGCTTCGACCAATGGGGCGTAGAGTTAGGCAAACAATTGGCTAACCGCATTTTACCTGAATTGGCACAAGCAGATAACGTCAGCTCGCATGACAGTTCAACTAACGGTTTAATTAATCAATTTAAAGCGTGGCGTTAAACTTTTGATCTCTGTAGATGGCAGGATGATGGAAATTATCCTGCTATTTTTTTGCTACCAGCGTGCTTTTTATGCAAAAAAAGTAAATTTTTGTTTACTTATTTTGCATTTTTATGCAGAATTTAGCTAGAAAAAGTAATATGAGAAAAGATAATGACAAGTGAAAAACCGGATAATTTGATAAAAGCGTTCAAAGAATTACTTGCCCAAGAGCGTTTTGGCTCGCAAAGTGAAATTGTCAGTGCCTTGCAAGAACAAGGATTTAACCATATTAATCAATCTAAAGTATCGCGTATGTTAACCAAATTCGGCGCAGTGCGTACGCGTAATACCCGAATGGAAATGGTATATTGCTTACCGAATGAATTAAGCGTGCCAAATACCAGCAGCCCGTTAAAAAACTTGGTGTTGGATGTGGATTTTAACGATTATCTAATCGTGATCAAAACCAGCCCGGGCGCAGCACAATTAATCGCTCGCTTGCTGGATTCAGTAGGGAAGGCTGACGGAATTTTAGGTACCATTGCCGGCGATGATACGATTTTTGTCACCCCGACGTTGAATACCAATATCCGCGATTTGATGGCAAATATTCAGCAATTATTTGAAAATTCGCTATAAAATACATTGACTCTTGTAGCCAATATAAAAGTGCGATCAAATTTTATATAGTTTTTCGTTGAGTTAGTTGCTTTGCTGAAACGGAGGAAAAATGAACATTTTTATCACTGGCGCAACCGGTTTAATCGGCAGTTCATTGGTTTCTCGTTTAGTGGAATTAAAGCATAATGTAACCGCACTTTCACGCCATCCGGAGCAAGCCCGCACAAAATTACCCGCGCAAGTAAATCTGGTTGCTTCACTGAATCATTATGCCTCTTTTGATGAATTTGATGCGGTGATCAATTTGGCGGGCGAACCGATTTTTGACCTCAGATGGAATGCGCAACAAAAACAAAGATTAGTACAAAGTCGAATCAATTTAACGCAAAAATTGACCGCACTTATTAATCAAAGTCAACAGCCACCACACACCTTTCTCTCTGGATCTGCCAGCGGATTTTATGGCGATCATGGTGAATCTGAAATTACCGAACAAACTTGCCACGGAAACGGATTTGCCGCGCAATTATGCCAACAATGGGAACAAGCCGCATTGTCGGCAAAAACGCGAGTTTGTGTCTTGCGGACCGGAATTCTGTTGGCACGAGAGGGCGGTGCTTTGGCGAAAATGTTGCCACTTTATCGTTTAGGCTTGGGAGGAAAATTAGGTAATGGGACGCAATATTGGGGTTGGATCGCATTACAAGATATGGTCGCGGCGATTCTTTTTTTGCTGCAACAACCGCAATGCCGAGGTCCTTTTAATTTCGTGTCGCCATTTCCGGTGCGAAATGCTGAATTTAACCGCACTCTCGGATTGCTGTTAAAACGACCGTACTTTGCCACCGTGCCGGCATGGGGATTAAAATGGGTGTTAGGTGAGCGGGTAGGCTTGTTGTTGGAAAGCCAACGCTTGATACCGGAAAAATTGCTCAACGCTGGGTTTACTTTTCGCTATCCTCAACTTAGTCAAGCACTTTCCAGCATACTAAAACGTTAACTTTTTCCTCCCCTTAGAGAACCAACTTGTACGCTACCGCGCTAAAAAAAGGGATGTCCACGGACATCCCTTATACACTGCAACTTAATGTACCTTAGTTAAAGCTCTCATTAAAATTTATATCCAATACTTGCACCACCCATATAATGACCGGCATTGTTCACACTACCGCTCACTTTAAAGATGATCTTACCGTTATCAGATACTTTGGAATAACCTAACGCAAGCGCCGATGCGCCACGATAGGTACCGCCACCAACGGCTAATAACGAATCCCCCGGGTTATAGGCTTGTACCAAGGTTGCCATCGCTACCGCACCTGCGATACCGCTACGTAAATCATGATCTAAGTCATTCATACGACGGTTGACATCAGCAAGGCTGTTGTTAAAGCCACTGATTGTGCTGTATAACTGGCTACCATTGATCGCATCCGTACTTTGTGGACCGATAAGACCCGGTGCAACCCCTTGGATACGACGGGTTTGTGTACCGTTGCCGACGCTGACCACGCCCGCGACTTCTTTAACACCGCCACCGGCATAAGCATAATGGCGTCCGCCGATAACTTGTCCTGTGGTTCCCGCGGTATTACCGTAGCTACGCTCAGAAGGCGCGATATAACCGGTTTGGTCGCCAAGGAATACCGAATTAGCAAGGGTATCACGCACCGCGCCACCTAAGACATAAGTATTATCAGTATCGACCTTATTATCTTGTCCAACCGCATAGCTATTATTGCCCTTAACTTCATTGGTTGTACCGATGGCACCACTGTTATCGCCGGCAGCGACGTTGCGAGAACCGATAGCAACAGAATCTGTGCCTGTCGCATCGGATTGATAACCCACTCCCACAGCACGCGCTCCGGTCGCCCGTGAATCTTCACTATTTGGATCACGTTCGCCTGCAACGGCATCATTACCATTTGCATGGAAATATTTGATACCGTCATTGTTCATTTTGTGGATTGCGGTGATCACGGAGTTCGAGTGATCCGCCTTACCATTTTTATCGTAGGTCGTTAAGTTATACGCTTTACCATCAACTTCCACTCCAAGACCGTTCGGACCATCAACCACTTTTTCACCTTTAGTCAAGATATACACCTGACTACCGTTAACCGCGTCTTGACTTGTCGGAGAAATATCGCCATCCGCCACACCGGATACTTTATTTCCGCCCATATTAATGGTGGTACCGTTTTTAACAGTAAAGGATTTACCTTCACCCCCCAAGGTCGTATTGCCTTCAACGGTTAAGTCTTTTTTGACGGTTTGGTTGCCATCAATTTCTTGGTCGCCTTTAATATAGCTATTACCATCAACGGTTTGGTCGCCACCAATGCGTTGGTTACCTAAGATATCAGATTCACCATCAACGGTTTGGTTACCTTGAACATAAGAGTCACCTTCAACCGTTTGATCGCCTTGTACCAAGACATCACCTTCAACCGTTTGATCGCCTTTAACGGTTTGGTCGCCATCGACTTGTTGATCGCCACCAACGCGTTGGCTACCTTGAATATCGGCATTGCCTTTCACATTTAAGTTACCATCAACTGCTTGGTCACCTTTGATATGTGAATTGCCGTCCACTTCTTGGTTGCCTTTAACGGTTTGGTCGCCATCGACTTGTTGATCACCACCAACGCGTTGGCTGCCTTGAATATCCGCATTGCCTTTCACATTTAAGTTACCATCAACGGCTTGGCTACCCTTGATATGTGAATTGCCATCCACTTCTTGGTTGCCCTCAACATGTTGATTACCTTTAATGTTTTGGTCGCCATCCACTTGTTGATCGCCACCCACATGTTGGCTACCTTGAATATCGGCATTGCCTTTTACATTTAAGTTACCATCAACCGCTTGGTCACCTTTGATATGTGAATTGCCGTCCACTTCTTGGTCGCCTTTAATATAGCTATTACCATCAACGGTTTGGTCGCCACCAATGCGTTGGTTACCTAAGATGTCAGAGTCACCATCAACGGTTTGGTCGCCACCAATGCGTTGGTTACTTAAGATGTCAGAGTCACCATCAACGGTTTGATTACCTTGAACATAGGAGTCACCTTCAACCGTGTGATCGCCTTGTACCAAGACATCACCTGCCACGGTTTGGTCACCATCAATTTCTTGGTCGCCTTTAATATAGCTATTACCATCAACGGTTTGGTCGCCGCCAATACGTTGGTTACCTAAGATGTCAGAGTTACCATCAACGGTTTGGTTACCTTGAACATAAGAGTCACCTTCAACCGTTTGATCGCCTTTAACGGTTTGGTCGCCATCGACTTGTTGATCACCACCAACGCGTTGGCTACCTTGAATATCGGCATTGCCTTTCACATTTAAGTTACCATCAACCGCTTGGCTACCCTTGATATGTGAATTGCCATCGACTTGTTGATCGCCACCCACATGTTGGCTACCTTGAATATCGGCATTGCCTTTCACATTTAAGTTACCATCAACCGCTTGGTCACCTTTGATATGTGAATTGCCATCGACTTGTTGATCGCCACCCACATGTTGGCTACCTTGAATATCGGCATTGCCTTTCACATTTAAGTTACCATCAACCGCTTGGTCACCTTTGATATGTGAATTGCCGTCCACTTCTTGGTTGCCCTCAACATGTTGATTACCTTTAATGTTTTGGTCACCTTCAACGGTTTGGTCACCTTTCACTTTTTGATCGCCGTCGATTTCTTGGTTACCTTCGATATAGCTGTTACCTTTGATCATTTGGTCGCCACCAATACGTTGGTTACCTAAAATATCAGAGTCACCATCAACGGTTTGGTTACCTTGCACATAAGAGTCACCCTCAACCGTGTGATCGCCTTCAACCGTTTGATCACCTTTAACGGTTTGGTTTCCGCCGATAGTTTGGTTTCCTCCAATCTCGGCATCACCCTTGACTTTCAGTGTATCGGTTTCAAGATCAGTAAATTTCGGCTTATCGGCCATTAAGATCTCAATGGTACCATCTTCTTTTGCTTCTGTGCGGATATTTTTGGATGATGCTGGGGTCTGGTCATCCAAAGTACCTTTAATTGTTAAGGTTTCGCCCAGTTTGCGACTGACATTGCCTTTATTACCTGCAAACTTCAGACCTTTATCCGTCAAGGTTGTCTCTAAGGCATCGCTTGCGGCTTTAATGCTATTTTTTGCCGCATCAGCCAATCTGTTAAGATCATTCACTGTTGCTGCATTAGAGGTCTGTCCTGTCCCTGTAGGGTTGGTCGCATTAATAACTTGCTCCAAGTTTTGGGTTTGACCCGGTTTTGCAGCAGTAAGGTTGTCTTTTAATCCGGTAATTTGACGATTTTTGCCATCAATTATTACGGGATCAGCTGCTTGTCCTCCCACTGTGATTTTATCGCCACTGATTACGGTTGGATTAGTGTTAGGATCGCCGACTTTAACTTGGTTGGTTGCATTTAGATCCTTAGTGTTAACTGCCTCTAAATTTTGTAGATTTTTCGCTAATTTGACTTTTAGTCCTTCACCATCTTTTACCACGCCGATGTTGTTATCCACTAAATTATTAGCATCATTTATTCCACCGGTGATACTTAATGTATCGCCCAACGATTTGCTTACTTCACCACCGCTATCGCCAGTAAATTTTAAGCCTTTAGTGGTTAGGTCTTTTTTCGCCGCCTCGATCGCCTTGTCCATCTGTCCTTTAGTAGTGGCGTCACCTTCCTGAGTACCTTCAGCAAGGTTAGTTAGCTTATTTTTACCCATATCGACGGTGGAACCTTCAGCAAATTTAACGGTTTTGCCCTTGCCGCCTAAGGTAGTATTACCTATTGTGGTTAAATCGCCTTGAACTTCCGTTTCAGCTAACGTGGTTTTGCCTTTGACATCTAGATTTCCGCCCACGGTTGCGTTGCCGGTCGCTTCCAAGTCTTTGGTTTTGACTTTTTCGGTCGCTTCGACGTTTTTGCCCTTAACGGTTTCTGTCGCCGTCACATTTTTAGCAGAAACTTCCTCACGGGCTTTTAGGTTCTTAGCGGTTACTTCGCCATTTTCACCATTTAGCTTAATTTCATTATCGCCGTTACCGACCGTAATGGTTTTATTAACGGTTACGCTGTCTAAGCCTGTCAGATCTTTAGCCAATTTAACATTAAGCGTGTTTTCTCCATCGCCTTTAATAACACCAATATTATTTTCATTGGTTAATTTATTTTTAGCAACACCGCCTTTAATATTCAGCGTTTCACCAAGATGACGGCTGACTTCTTGATTGTCATCACCTTGGTATTTGGTGCCTTTATCGGTTAGGGTATTGGTAATTTCTGTGGCCTTATTCGCCAACTGCGTTTCTAAAGCGGTTTTTACGCCATCAAGTTGTTTTTTATTAACTGCGTCAGTTTGGTCAACCGCATCGCCGATATTTTTGACGACATTACCGCCCATATCTACTTTGGTCTTTTCTTTAACGCTTAATCCGCCATTGGCTTTTAATTCACCTCCAAAGGTCGCTTCGCCAGTCGTCGTTAAGGTCTTGGTTTGGAGGCTATTGGTCGCTTCAATATCTTTCGCTGAGACTTTCTCTTTCGCAGTGATATTGTTTGCCGAAACGTCACCGGTTTTGCCATCTAGCTCAATTTTGTTCGGATCGGTGCCTACGGTCACTTTATCCAAGTCACTCAGCTCTTTGGCAAGTTTAACGGTTAATGTTCCATGATCATCGCCAATCACACCGATGTTATTCGCGCTTAATTTATTTGTGTCAGTAACACCACCTTTCACATTTAAGACGCCGTTTTGTGGTTGTACGGTTACTGTATTGTTATCGCCTTTAAATTGGCTCGCGGAGCTATTTGCCGTGGTTCGCACTGCTTCAATTGCCTCGCTGATCGTTGTTTTACCGGTACCGCCAATATCTTGTGCGGTGACCTTGTTGCCGGCAACTTGCGCCTTTCCGCCGAGAAGCTCTTTTAAGCCCTTGTTTTGCATGTTATTTTGATCATCGACGTATTTTTTATTGGCAGCGTCGCTGTTAGCGGTTGGCGTTTCGGATAAACCAGTGATTTTGCCATCCTTGATCACGATTTGTTTGGTATTCGTGCCTTGGGTGATTGCACCGGTTGCTGTCAGTGTACCTGTGGTTACGCTATCTAAGCCTTGAATATCTTTGGCTAATTTAACATTCAGCGTGCTATCATCTTGACCTTTGACCACGCCGATGTTGTTGTCGCTTAATTTATCTGTGGCAGCACCACCTTTAATATTCAACGCTTGACCCAGCGCACGGCTTACTGCCGAATTGTCGTCGCCTTGGTACTTGGTGCCTTTTTGCGTTTCGGCTAAGGCATTATTTGCCGTATCTTTTGCGGTATTGGCAGTCTTGGTGGCGTTTTGTGCAGTATTTTTCGCCTCGTCTGCCACTTGTTTAGCCTCACCCGCGTCTTTTTTCGCCACATCCGCTTTCGTATCGGCGTCATTGGCTTTTTGCAATGCATCATTAGCTTGTTGCTTCGCCTGTTCTGCCGTCGTTGTTGCATCTTTCGCTTTTCTTCCTGCTTCAGTGGCATCTTGCTGCGCTTCTGTTGCAGCTTTTTGAGCGTTTTGCGCTTTGGTATCAACGTCGTCTAATTGCTTTTTATTGACCGCATCGGTACCTTGTTCACCAGCTTTTAAGCCCGTGATCTTGCCTTGATTATTCAGGTTAATGTCACCAGTCTTAACATCAATACCATCATTCACAGTTACCTTACCGCCGAAAGTCGCGCCATTGGTGGTTGTGATGGAGGTAAATTCAGGATTGTCAGCAATCTGTACTTCCAATGTTTTACTATTATCACCGCTTACTACCACTTTGGTATTTCTGCCGGAGAACGTTCCTTTTGTAGTTGCCCCGCCTTTAATGGTCAGCGTATCGCCGAGTTTTTTGGTAATATTACCACCCTCATTACCTTGGAATGTGAGTGACTGGTTTAATCCGTAACTTAATGCTTTTAACGCCTCACCAACGTTGGTATAGTTTTGGGTTTGATTTTCTGATGGTTTGCCTTTGACTAAGTTATAAGTCGGTGCAGTTAAAGAGCCGTCAGTGTTAACTGAACTGTTGCCGCCTAAATGGGTAGCGATGCTTTTGGCAGCGTTGCCAAGCACTTTGTTGGTGCTGTAAAGTTGGCTGCCGTTGATAGCGTCTGTGGAGGTTGCATCGACCTTACCTGCCGCAAGGTTTTGAATACGGCGTTCTTGACCTTTGCTACCAATGGAGACGACGCCTGTCGGTTTAGCATTGCCTGCATAGTTATTAAAACTGATGGTTTTATCTTGATGTGCTTGGTCTAATACTAAGCTGCTACTCGTATAGGCTTGGTCGCCTGCCGTGCTATCGCCATTTGCAACATAAGCCGCGCCGTTGCCTAAGAATACGGAATTATTATGTGTTTGAGTGATATTGCTTCCTAATACTACCGTGTCGTTTGTATTTACATGGTTATTATTACCGATACTGAAAGACCCCTGTCCTTCTACGGTATTTTTTTGCTGCGGATTGGTTTGCAACGTGCTGCCAAATGCTCCGGAACCGGCGCCATTGACTAGAGTGTTGGTGCCGACGGCGATGCCTTTTTCCGCTTCAACCTGTGTGTCATGACCAATGGCGATACCGTCTTTTGCTGCTGCATTGGTGCGAGCTTTGGTACCTAGGGCGATACTGTCCGCGCCAAATGCTTGAGTATTAGTGTTAGGATCATAACGGTTACCAGTAGCGTCTTTTGCACCGATAGCGATCGCGCGTTCCCCCTCTGCGCGTGCTGACAGACCGACGCTGATGGCTGATTTTGCTACCGCTGATGAGGCGGTACCCACCGCGATGGTATTCGCCTCTGTGGTGGTGGCTTGGCGACCGATCGCCGTTGACCAGTCGCCGTTGGCGTAGGCGGACTGTCCTAAGGCAACGCTAGAAGACTTTAAGGCTCGGGCGGCTGCACCAACCGCTGTTGAACCTTGTCCTGTCGCGGTGGCTTGTGAACCATAGGCGGTACCACCATAACCACTCACTACTACCTTCTGATTTCCGACTTGCGTACCTGACATACCTTTAGCATATAGGTCATTTTTCCCGGTTACTTTGTTTTTTCCGCCTGTACTCGTATTAGGACTTTCCGGAACGCCAACATTGATAGCCTCTAATGTCCCCTGTGGATTCTGTGGTGTTTCTGCCTCTTTAACTGAGTAGACGGGTTGGTTTTGAATAAACCCCGCTGCTTGACTCTGCAAAGATAAGCCGGATAACAACAATAGGGTTAATAATTTTGGCGTAAAACCGATTCCCCCCCCCCCCGCTGACGACGGTTTTTGCCGCGGTAGATTGGTCGACGGTAGCGGATTTGCCTTTGGCGCGAGCAAATTCTGCTACCGCGGTCCAGGTCTGTGTTGCGTGATTAAAAACGACGCGATAAATTTTATTCATTAAAGTTTACCTTTTTATCAAATTATCAAATGAATATATGTCTAATGAATGATAATATTTTTGCTTTTTCTGAAAAGCTGTTGGTGTACCGACCACTATCTTCCGTTAAACATACAGTTAGTTTAGACATTCTCTCTTATGGAAAGGGAGAGTGCCTTAAAATTTTGCTTTTGCTAATTATAACTTATTTTTTCAAGATCATAGGGATATTCTGTAAATTTATGTAAACTGTAGTAGTAGCGCGTTTTCGTCTTGTTTTTTTATACTGGTCTAACCAGTTAAAAAAGCAAGACGACGGCGCGCGTTAAGCGACATGTTAAGCAAATAGGCAGTGGCGAGCAGGGATGGGATGTGCCGTTCTGATAAGCGGGGCGCGGATGTCGGTGGGCGTTATTATTGCCCGGCATAATTTGATTGCGCTTAGTGTGATAAATAAGAGATAATGCCTCGATTGAGGTTTGATGGGGCGGTTATGACAGATTATATCTTATTAATTATCAGCACGGCATTGATAAATAATTTTGTGTTGGTCAAATTTTTAGGGCTTTGCCCGTTTTTGGGGGTTTCCAAGAAAATCGAAAGCGCGATGGGGATGGGGGGGGCGACAATGTTTGTGTTAACCGTGGCATCGCTTTGCGCTTATTTGGTGGATCATTATATGTTGACCCCGCTTAATGCCAATTTTTTACGAACTCTTGTCTTTATTCTCGTGATTGCCGTGGTGGTGCAGTTTACGGAAATGGTGATCAACAAAGCTAGCCCGACGCTATATCGTCTGTTAGGCATTTTTTTACCGCTGATTACCACTAACTGCGCGGTTCTCGGCGTGGCGCTATTAAATATCAATTTGGCACATAATCTAACACAATCCGTGATTTATGGTTTTTCGGTATCCTTAGGTTTTGCTTTAGTTTTAGTCTTATTTGCAGCGTTGCGCGAACGTTTGGCGGCAGCGGATGTGCCGAGAGCTTTTCAAGGACCTTCTATCGCTTTGATTACCGCAGGTTTAATGTCCCTAGCATTTATGGGCTTTACCGGATTGGTGAAAATATAATATGACAACAATTTATTATGTGCTGATAACAATCACCATATTAGCATTGATTTTCGGTTTAATTTTAGGTATCGCGTCCATCAAATTGAAAGTGGAAGCGGATCCTATTGTGGAAAAAATTGATGCCTTGTTGCCACAAAGTCAATGTGGGCAATGTGGCTATCCGGGATGCAAACCTTATGCGGCAGCTATTGCCAATGGTGATGTAATTACAAAATGTGTACCGGGCGGTCAACCCTTGGTGGTGAAAATTGCTGATTTATTGGGGGTGGAGGTGCCGGCGACGGATTTTGCCGAAGATCCTGCCCCTAAAGTCGCTTTTATTGATGAAAATATGTGCATTGGGTGTACTAAATGTATTCAAGCCTGTCCGGTGGATGCGATTATTGGTACGAATAAATCCATGCACACCATTATTGCTGATTTATGTACCGGTTGTGAACTTTGCGTGGCGCCTTGCCCGACGGATTGTATTTCCATGATTAACGTTGAGAAAAATATTGATACTTGGGATTGGCAATTTGATCCAAATTTGGTCATTCCTGTGGTCGATGTGACCTCGACGGAGAAAAAATTGGTGATTGGAAAGTAAGGAAAGCAGAATGAGTGATGTATTAATCCGTTTCAATTCCGGTAAATTATGGGATTTTAAAGGTGGGGTTCACCCGCCGGAAATGAAATCACAATCCAATCAAACGCCAATCAAAGCGGCTAAGTTAGTTGAACGTTTTTATATTCCGATTAAACAACACGCAGGATCTGCCGGTAATATTCTGGTTAAGGTTGGCAATCATGTATTAAAAGGGCAACCATTAACGCAGGGCGAAGGACTGCGAGCCTTGCCGGTACACGCGTCAACTTCCGGAACCGTGGTAAATATTGCGCCCTACGTTGCTGCTCACCCTTCCGGATTGCCGGAAATGTGTATTGAAATTCAAGCAGATGGTCAAGATAAATGGTGTGAACGCGAACCTATCGATGATTTTTTAACCCGTACGCCGGAACAATTAATTGAAAAAATTTATCGCGCCGGTATTGCCGGATTGGGCGGTGCGGTTTTTCCGACCGCCGAGAAAATTCATTCGGCAGAAAAACAAGTTAAATTATTGATTATCAATGGTGCAGAATGCGAACCCTATATTACGTGCGACGATCGCTTAATGCGCGATTATCCTCATGAAATTATCGAGGGAAGTCGTATTTTGCGCTATATTTTGCGCCCGGAAAAAGTGGTGATTGCCATTGAAGATAACAAACCGGAAGCTGTGAGTGCGTTGAAAGCGACTTTACAAGGCGCTAACGATATTGAAATTCGGGTGATTCCGACGAAATATCCATCCGGTGCGGCAAAACAATTGATCCAAGTGTTAACCGGTATGGAAGTGCCGAGCGGTCAGCGTTCGTCCAGTATTGGCGTATTGATGCACAATGTGGGAACCGCATTTGCGATTAAACGTGCGGTGATGGATGATGAGCCTTTGATTGAGCGCGTGGTGACCTTGACCGGTGATAAAATTCAACAAAAAGGCAATCAATGGGTGCGTTTTGGCACGCCAATTGTCGCCTTGTTGCAACAAGCGGATTATCGTTATGATGAGCGCTTCCCTGTTTTTATGGGCGGTCCGATGATGGGCTTTATCTTGCCGAATTTAAACGCGCCAGTGACCAAGGTTACCAATTGTTTATTAGCGCCTGACCATTTTGAATATGCGCCTCCGGAGCCGGAACGTTCTTGTATTCGTTGTTCGGCTTGTTCAGATGCTTGTCCGGTAAATTTAATGCCACAGCAACTTTATTGGTTTGCGCGCAGCGAAGATCATGAAAAATCCGAACAATATTCCCTAAAAGATTGCATTGAATGTGGGCTTTGCGCTTATGTTTGTCCTAGTCATATTCCGTTAATTCAATATTTCCGCCAAGAAAAAGCCAAAATTTGGGAAATCAAAGAAAAAGCGAAAAAAGCGGAAGAAGCGAAAATTCGTTTTGAGGCGCGTCAGGCACGTTTAGAAAAAGAAGAATTAGAGCGCAAAGCGCGTTCGCAACGGGCAGCGGAAAATCGTCGAGAAGAATTAGCGAAACAAAAAGGCGAAGATCCGGTTAAAGCTGCCTTGGAACGCTTAAAAGCGAAACAAGTCAATACGGATGCGCCAGTTAAAATTAATGAAATTAAAACGATTGTCGGCACTAAAGGGGAAATCTTACCGGACAATAGCGACGTTATGGCAGCGCGTAAGGCTCGTCGTTTAGCGCGTCAGCAGGCAGAGGAAACATTACAAAGTACGGTGGAAAATTCCGTAGAAATGAGCGCGTCTTCAGCGAGTGAAAAAACAGCAGAAAAAAGCACCGCACTTGAAGATAAAAAAGCCGCCGTTGCTGCAGCGCTTGCCCGCGCGAAAGCGAAAAAATTAGCCGCACAGCAAAGCGAAGCAGTGCAAGGCGAAGTGGAAAAAGGCGGGGATGTTTCTGGCGCAGAAAATGTAACGGATGTGGAAAATCCAGTTGCAACGGATCCGAAAAAAGCCGCGGTTGCCGCAGCGATTGCGCGAGCAAAAGCGAAAAAATTAGCCGCACAGCAAGGTGCAGCAGATCAAAGTGAAGTGGAAACAGGCGAGGATGTTTCCGTCGCAAAAAATGTGACGGACGCGGAAAATCCAGTTGCAACGGATCCGAAAAAAGCCGCGGTTGCCGCGGCGATTGCTCGAGCAAAAGCGAAAAAATTAGCCGCGCAACAGGCAAAAGATGTAGAATAAAATCAAGATAAATAAGGTGTTGTCATGTTTAAAATGGTAAGTTCTCCACATACACATTCGGGCAAATTTACTGCTCGAATTATGTTGTGGGTGATCGGGGCGATGATTCCGGCGATAATCACACAAGTGTATTATTTCGGTCCGGGTGTGCTTGTGCAGGCAAGTTTGGCTATTGTATGGGCGTTGGCACTGGAATTGATAGTGACATTTTTACGCAAAAAGCCCACATTATTTTATATTGCGGATTGCAGTGTGATATTAACTGCATTAATTTTAGCAGTAGCGATCCCGCCTTATGCACCTTATTGGGTTATTTTGATTGGTATTTTTTGTGCGGTTATTTTAGGAAAACACGTGTATGGCGGATTGGGACAAAATCCATTTAATCCGGCAATGGTGGGATATGTGATTTTATTGATTTCTTTCCCGTTGCAAATGAGTACTTGGTTGCCGCCGATTAGCTTATTAAATGAACCTCCGACACTGGCGGATACGTATTCCTTGATTTTTCAAGGCGCAACCACTGACGGATTTAGCTTGGCACAACTTACCGCATCAATTGATGGCGTGACGCAGGCGACACCATTAAACGAAGTCAAAACCTTAGCAACGAAATATACCGAGGGTTATCCTATGGGGTTGTATGGGGAAATGCTACGTTCGCCAATTTTTGATCATGGCGATTTCGCTTTGGGTTGGTGGCAAGTGAATGTGGCATTTTTGTTCGGTGGTATTTTCTTAATTTGGCGCAAAGTGATTCATTGGCAAATTCCGCTAGCGATGTTGTTGACGATGGCATTATTGGGCATGGGATCGAGTGTGTTTTCTGCAGGATTATATTTATCCTTTAATGCGCAGTGGCTAAGTGGTGCGACCATGTTTGGTGCCTTTTTTATCGCCACTGATCCGGTGACCGCTTCGATTACGCCGAAAGGAAAATTGGTATTTGGCGCGTTAGTTGGTTTGCTGGTATATGTTATTCGCTATTATGGCGGTTATCCGGATGGCGTCGCGTTTGCGATCTTATTGGGTAATATTTGCGTTCCTTTAATTGATCATTACACCCGACCTCGAGTTGCCGGTCATGCGCGGGGTACTCGTCCATGAATATGACAAAAATTAGTGCTAAATATGGTTTATTATTGGGCGGTGTGGCGTTGGCTTGCACCGTACTTTCTACCGGAGTTTATTTTTTAACCAAAGATAAAATTGATGAAGCGGTCGCTAAGCAGCAACAAGCGTTGTTATCCGAAGTTATTCCCGCACAATATCATGACAATGATTTACTGCAAAGTTGCTATGATTTAGAGAAATCGGCTCTGAAAAATCCGAGTATTGGCAAAATTTGTGTCGCGGAAAAGGATGGTAAAATTAGCGCTTATGCTTATGAAACCGTTGCGCCGGATGGATATTCAGGCAATATTCGTTTATTGGTCGGATTAACGCCACAGGGTGATGTTCTTGGTGTTCGCGTCCTTGAACACGCGGAAACGCCGGGGTTGGGTGATAAAATTGAATTGCGCATTTCCGACTGGATTTTGTCGTTAAGCAATCAAAAAATCAGTCAAGAAAACTTGCCTGATTGGGCGGTGAAAAAAGACGGTGGAAAATTTGATCAATTTGCCGGTGCGACCATTACGCCGCGTGCGGTAGTGAACCAAGTGAAGCGTTCGGCGCTATTTTTACTTGATGAATTAAAACATCAGGATCAAACAAAACGGTTAAATGAAAAATAATGATAACAGAAAACAGTGTAAAAACAGACCGCGCTTTAGGGGATGTGGCGTCAGATTTGGCGCAACCTGTGTCGGATAGACAAAGTGCGGTGGAAAAAAATGCAGAAAATGGCATTTGGTTGCGTTTGTTTAAGCAAGGTATCTGGCAAAATAACCCAGGGTTAGTGCAATTATTGGGGCTTTGTCCGTTGTTGGCTGTTTCAGGATCGGCGACCAATGCGCTGGGATTAGGATTGGCGACGGTGATTGTGCTAATGTGTACGAATACAATTATCTCGTTGTTTCGTAAACATATTCCGCAACCAATCCGTATTCCGATTTATGTCATGATCATTGCTACGACGGTGACGATGGTGCAATTGATGATGAATGCTTATACTTACACCCTTTATCAGTCCTTGGGGATTTTTATTCCATTGATCGTGACCAATTGTATTGTGATTGGGCGAGCGGAAGCCTTTGCCTCCAAAAACGCCGTTGCGCACGCGCTTTTTGATGGTTTTTCCATGGGACTTGGGATGACCTTAAGTTTGTTTGTATTGGGTGCGTTACGTGAAATTATTGGTACCGGAAAATTATTTATCGGCATTGAAAATTTATTGGGAAGTTGGGCAACAGAATTACATATTGAATTATTTCAAGTAGATAGCAGCTTTTTATTAGCAATTTTACCGCCTGGTGCATTTATTGGTTTAGGATTATTGTTGGCTCTTAAAAATATCATTGATCGCAAAGTAAAATGAATAAGCAAAAACGTATTGAAATTTTAACCCGCCTGCGGGAACAAAATCCACATCCGACCACTGAATTAAATTACCATTCACCCTTTGAGTTGTTAATTGCGGTAATTTTATCGGCGCAAGCCACAGATAAAGGCGTCAATAAAGCTACAGATAAGCTGTTTCCTGTTGCCAATACGCCACAAGCTATTTTGGATCTCGGCGTAGATGGCTTAAAAAATTATATTAAAACGATCGGGCTATATAACAGCAAAGCGGAAAATATTATTAAAACTTGTCGCGACTTGGTGGAAAAATATCAAGGTGAAGTACCGCAAGATCGTGAATCTCTGGAAAGTTTAGCCGGTGTTGGGCGAAAAACGGCGAATGTGGTGTTAAACACCGCCTTTGGTCAACCAACTATTGCGGTGGATACGCATATTTTTCGCGTGTCTAATCGTACCGGATTTGCGCCAGGAAAAGATGTTGTGAAAGTTGAAGAAAAATTGCTCAAAGTGGTGCCTGATGAATTTAAAACTGATGTGCATCATTGGTTGATTTTACACGGACGTTATACTTGTATTGCTAGAAAACCGCGCTGCGCTTCTTGCATTATTGAAGATTTATGTGAATTTAAAGATAAAACCGAAATATAAAAACAGGAAAAATTATGACGACAAAACAAGAAAGACAAACCTGGTCAAGTCGCTTAACTTATGTACTTACTGTCGCCGGGGCAACGGTCGGTTTCGGGGCGACGTGGCGTTTCCCTTATTTAGTTGGTGAAAACGGGGGCGGGGCTTATGTATTGTTGTTTTGTATTGCCATGTTGGTCATAGGTATTCCTATGATTTTAGTGGAAAATGTGATTGGACGCCGTTTACGGGTTAATTCCATTGATGCTTTTGGCGATCGTTTAGATGGCAAAGTCTCAAAAGGCTGGAAAGTTTTAGGGTATATGGGGCTGCTCGGCGCTTTTGGTATTATGGCATATTATATGGTACTTGGCGGCTGGGTGATGAATTACATTGTGAATTTAATCAGTGGTGGATTGGATATTTCCACGGTGATCACTAAAGAATATGCCAAACAATTTTATGATGAAAGTATTACCAACAGCCCTTGGCATATCATGCTTTATACGCTGATTTTTGTATTAGTTAATTATGTTATTTTGGCTAGAGGAATTATTGGCGGAATAGAGCGCGCAGTAAAATATTTGATGCCATTGCTTTTTGTCTTTTTGATTGGTATGGTGATTCGCAATGTGACCTTGCCGGGTGCTGCTGAAGGGATTGTTTATTATCTCAAACCAGATTTTTCCAAAATCACGCCGCAACTTTTTATTATGGTGCTTGGGCAGGTTTTCTTTGCTTTAAGTTTGGGCTTTGGCGTGTTGATCACCTTATCCAGCTATCTTAGTAAAGAAGAAAATCTGATTCAAACCGCGGTGATCACAGGATTTACCAACACGATTATTGCGGTTCTTGCTGGATTTATGATTTTCCCGTCGTTATTTAGCTTCGGCATTGAACCTAACGCGGGACCAACCTTAGTTTTTCAAAGTTTACCGATAGTGTTTTCTCATTTATGGGCTGGGCGTTTCTTTGCGGTGATTTTCTTCGGATTACTGCTTATTGCCGCCTTAACCACTTCGATCACGATTTACGAAGTGATCATTACCGCATTGCAAGAAAAATTAAGAATGCGTCGCAGCAAAGCGATTATTTTAACCTTAGGTGGTATTTTTGTATTGGGCAATATTCCATCGATTGTAAGTGATAATTGGCTAAAAGAGGTGACCTTTTTTGGACGCAATATTTTCGATACCTTTGATTATGTCAGCGGCAATATTTTATTTATGCTTACCGCATTAGGTTGCGCCATCTTTGTGGGCTTTGTTTTAAAAGATGAAGCAAAAAAAGAACTTTCCCCAACCCCAAATTCTCTTTTTACGACGATTTGGTTTAATTATGTGAAGTTTATCGTTCCACTGATTATTATCGTAATTTTTGTGAGTAATTTGGTTTAAGTCTAATCATAATAAGAGAGAGTTAGTTTGAGCTATTATAAGTTATTTTATCAAGTCAAATCTATTAAAGAGGAAATTAAACTTGAATATAAATCCTCTAAATATGAGAAATAATATGATGATTGATGAAAAATTCTATGAAAATTTAGAAAATGAGTTTAATGTTATATATCCGAAACAAGATGGTGCAACTTATAGTAGCCTACTTAATTATTCAGAAGAAGGAAAAAAATATAGACAACGTTGGTATCGATATAAAGAAGGGTATTCAATAGATTTAATTAAAACATTAATTTCTACATATAATAAAAAACAAAATGGCATAATCTTAGATCCTTTTCTAGGGAGTGGCACAACAATTATGGCTGCTAACGAATTAGGGTTAAAAGCAATTGGGTTTGAAGTTAATCCATTTTCTCAGTTCTTATCAAAAACAAAATTAACTAATTATAGTTTAAAAGATAAGCATTTGTTTAATGAGGTATATCCTTTGATATTAACTGAAGCAATTTTGCTATCAAATAGACAAAAGTTTGAGTTACCTAAATTATCTATTGCACATAAAGTATTTGATGAAAATATTCAAAACTATATTTTAGCTATTAGACATCTTATAAAAAATTATAATGTAAATGAAAAAGTAAGAGATTTATTATTTTTAGGTTGGTTATCTGCAATTGAACCGTGTTCATTATATAAAAAGGCAGGAAATGGTTTAAAGAGAAAAGTTGAAAGTAAGAAAAATATTACAACTATTCCGCAGGTAATAGATATTTTGACAAACATTTATTTATTAATGAGTGAAGATTTATCTGCTAAGTTAGTGTTTAATTCCTCAGTAATTTGTGATTCAGCATTAAATATACCTAAATATATAGCGAAAAATACTATAAGTAGTATTATTTTTTCTCCACCTTATGCCAATGCTTTTGATTATACTGAAATTTATAAATTAGAGTTATGGTTTGGTGAGTTTGTTAGAGATTATGATGATTTAAAAAAATTGAGAGCTTCTTCTTTACGTTCTCATTTGAATGGCTTGTCCAGTCAATTAGATATATCGCAATTAAATTTAATTGAGTTATATGAACTTAATGTTTTACTACAGGCATTAGAAAATAAGAAATTATGGGATAAGAAAATTCCAATTATGTTGAAGCTCTATTTCAGTCAGCTTTTTGAATTATTAGAGCATATTTTTGATGTGTTAGAAAATGATGGATATTGTGGGATTGTTGTTGGTAATTCTTCTTATGGTGGTGTTGTTTTTCCTACCGATTTATTAGTTGCTAAGTATGCTAAAACAATTGGGTTTAAAATAGATAAAATTGAAGTTGATCGTTATATTATTACTAGCTCTCAACAATACCATCAAACTTATAATGCTAAAGGATATTTAAGAGAAAGTGTGATATGCATGAAGAAAAGTGTTTAGAAAAAAATTTTGCAGATGTTGATTTTCTTCCAATTAATACTAAAATTGGAGATGTTTATAAGATCAATCAAAGAACACCGAATGAATATACTCATGGTTTTTTTAAATATCCGTGTAAATTTATTCCTGAAATACCACGATGGGCAATAAAAAAATATCTAAAAAAAACAAATGGACTTGTTTTTGATCCTTTTTCTGGCTCAGGAACAACTTTATTAGAGGCTAATATATTAGGGCATAATGCATATGGCTGTGAAATTGATCTAGTTGCACAAAAAATTATTTTAGCCAAAACACAGCACTATTCTTTGAGTGACTTATATAAAATAGATGAAGTTTATTCATCAATTTTGTTCAATCTAGATAAAAGCACTGATATTTTTAGGCCCGATATCAATAATTTTCATCATTGGTTTTGTGACAAAAATGCGTTATTATTAGGTAAATTACGCTCTTTTATTGATAAAATTGAAGATAATAAAATTAAAGTTTTCTTTGAAGTGGTATTTCTTTCTATTATTAAACCGACATCACAAGCCGATGACATTTCTCCCAAGCCTTATGTTTCAAAAAAAGTGATAAAACAAGCACCTGATGCGTTTAATTATTTTCAGCTTACTTTTGATAAGTATAGGAAGATGTTACAAAGTTATTCTGAATTAAATATTCAAAATACGACTAAAATAGTCAAAGGGGATGCACTGAGTGTAGAAGATGCTTTTCTTGCAGACATTGCAATTACTTCACCTCCATATATCAATGCTTTTGATTATGCAAGAACATTGCGATTAGAAAATTTATGGCTAGGGAATCATTCAGAACAATCTATTTTAGAATCGAAAAGTCATTATGTTGGAACAGAACGCTTTAATCTAAAAAATGAAAAACAAAAAGAATCCGATATATTTACTTACTCATCAACTTTATATGAACACTTTTCAATATTGAAAGATATTGATGAAAAAAGAGCTTATATTGTTAAAAAATTTTTTGAAGATATGAAATGTAATATGGTTAATGTAGTTAATCATTTAAAAAAAGATGCTTATTATATTATTGTTATTGGTAATAGTAGTATTAGAAACCGCCACATAGAAAGTTGGAAAATTCTTAAAGATATTTCTCAATATGTTGGATTTGAATATATTGAAAATTTTGCTTATTTTATTCAGAACCCTTATATTAGAATTCCAAGAAATGGAAAAGGGGGATTGACGAAATTAGATCATATTTTAGTACTTAAAAAGGTATAGTATTATGGCAAAAAGAGATAGAAGTAAGAAATTTTGGTTTATTCCTAAAAGAGCAAATGTACATCAAATGCTAGCCTTTTTACATGGCATGATTGAAAAAAATTATGATGGAACAACCTGGAATCCACAAAAGCAAGATAATCTAAACCTTGAACTTAAGAAATTGGGAGCAACAAAAGATGGTGAAAAAATTGCGCCACAAGGTATGAGAACATTATTAGCTTCAGTTCACTATTTAGGATTTGTATATTTGGATACGACAACTGAGCCAACACGAATAAGAATTACTGAAGCCGGTTATCAATTTTATAATATGCATAAAAATGATTTGCGAGTTATAGAGAAACTAACCAAAAGTTTAACTATTAACTCATCACCATCTGTTTATCATCAGATGAAGAAATTGCAAATAACAAATCCAATTATTCTACCACACTGTGAAGATATCTTTGTATTTCCATTTCGTGTTGTTCTTTCTATGTTATTGAAATTAGAATATTTAGATAAAGAAGAAATAGCTCTATATGTATTTCATACAAGTTCAATGTCTGAGATAGATTTTAGAGTTCAAGAAATTATAAATTTCCGTAAGTTAGGTGCATTAGATAGAGAAAATTTGATTAATCAGTACAAAAAAACGGATGTCGGAAATATTACACTAACTCAAGCTGCAAGTTCTTCTTATTTTATGCAGTTTTGCGAAGGAACTGGAGTTATTGAGAGAAATAGTATTTATGTAGATAACAGCGATAAAGCTATTGATTCGATTAAAATTAAATCACAGTTCAGACAAGATGTTGTTAAGGTTTTATCGCAATTTAAAGGGATACATCCTTATGATTTTAAAGATAACTTGCTGTTATGGATAGATTATATCGGCTCTATGGGAAAATTATATCCACCGGTTGATTTTAAATTAAAAAATTCTTCATTAAGAGAGGTTTATATTGAAGTTTTTCAACATAAAGATATTATTTATACGAATGTACTAGCGTTTTTAGGGGAAGATTGTTTTCCAGTTTTTATAGATGAAGAATATGAGGTTAGGATTTATCTTTTTGATCAAGCACAACACGTAGGAGAATTTAAATTTAAAGGAAATGAAAATGGTGTTTTAGATGTAGGTGATTTTATTAAATTGGATTGTACAGCTAATGCTGAAAATTCATTATTAGAATTAGAAGATGAAATTCGGTTACACAGTAAGGTAACAACATTTACCTCTACAATGCTTCCTAAATTACGCTTATTAAATAAAAAACTAGGTATAGATAAAATTAATGATAAATCTTTACGTGGTGCTTATTATGAATATCTATTTTATCGTTTATTATCTATTTTAAAATCAAAAAATATGATTGATGATATTTTTTGGAATGGAAAAATAGGTAAATATAATTTACCTATTCAAGCACCTGGTGGTAAGCAAGGAACCCCTGATATCATTTTTATAAAAGATGGGATACATTATATATTAGAGCTTACTACAATAAAATCAAAGTCAGGACAACATTCCGCAGAATTATCTTCTGTACCTGATCATATTAGATTATATAGTAAGCAATTTCGTAACATTAAAATTAGAGGTATTTTTTGTGCGCCTGAAATTCATGAACGAAATCATAATGTGATGAAAGCTATTTTATTTGGAGAAGGCATTGAATTTATTTCGATTAAAGATAGTGAATTTCTAGATATATTGTGCGTAGAAAATGCTATGTTACTAGGTCAGAAATTAGAGGTATTATTTACCTAGAAAAAGGGGTATTGAATAACGGTATAGTAGACAAAAGTATTGGTTTTAATTATTTTTCTAATTATTTGTAGAAGCTCAAACCTAATCTGACAGTCCCCGTTTAAAATTACCGTGTCTGTCAGATTAATTTGAGCTTAAATTCTTTTCTGCCCAAATCCCTTTTCCATCAAGTAATGTTGCCATCGGTGTTCTGTAGTGATCAACTAATTCAACAGTCCCCGATAAGTTTTTTCAGCTAAAATCGGGGGCAAACCTTGATTATAGCTATGTGGGCGAATGTGGTTGTAGTACATCACATAATCTTTTATATCGTTGACTGCACTTTCAAAATCAACATAACCACCATATGCCATCCACTCATATTTAAAACTTCTAAACCAACGCTCCATCGGTGCATTATCCCAGCAGTTGCCCCGTCGGCTCATACTTTGTGTTAACTTGTAGTTTTGCACACATTGGGTAAATTGCTTACTCCCATAAATACTGCCTTGGTCTGAGTGAAACAGCATTGTTTTCGTACGTTTAGTCTGCAACATCGCGTGATTTAACGCATCGACAACCAATTGCGCATCGTGGTGTCGACTCAGTTTCCAACCAACCACTTGACGGTTTAACAGGTTAATCACTACCGCTAAATAGCACCAAACACCATTGACTTTAATGTACGTCGTATCGCCACAAAGCACCGTCGTTTGTGCATCAGGCGTAAATTCTCGGTTCAAGTGATTAGCAAAAACTTGCTCTATTTCTTTATTTCGGTTATGCCATTTTTGTGGTTGTTTGCTAAATAATCCCTGTTGAATCATTAGGTTGCGAGTCAACCGTAAACTAGCTCGAATTCCCTTTTGTCTCAAACCTGATTGAACGGTTCGCTTGCCAGCAGATTGACGACTTGCCTCAAAAATGACCTTGATTTCAATCGCAAGTGCGGTGTGTTTTTCGACCGATTGTCGCCGTTTCAAACGCGCATAATAGGCACTTTCTGACACACCAAATAAGGCAACGCTTAATGCAGTGCGATTTTAACGTCGTGACCGCTTGGTATCGTTGCTCTCGAAAGACATTAAAATCGCCATAGCCTTTTTTAGAATTTCTTTATCCTCTTCCAGCTCTTTGATACGGTTTTCTAACTCTCGAATGCGTTGTTGTTCAGGACTGATTGGCTTTGAACCCGGCAACACATAGCCCTGACATTCAGCTTGAACTTGACTTACCCAGCGACGCAACGCTGTTTCACCGATGTCTAGTTCTTTGCAAGCTTGTGTAATAGAATATTTACGCTCGGTAATCAATTTTACCGCTTCGGCTTTAAATTCCGCGCTAAAGGTTCTTCTAGGTCTTCGCATTTTTATATCCTCATGTTTGGTTAAATTTTACCACTTATTGAGGACTGCGGGATTAGTGTACCACTACAAAACGACAGTTATTTATTTTAACATAAATTTAAAATAAAAGAATTCACCTCAGGATTATCCCGTGCGATCTTCATTTTCCGCACAATTATTCAGTTTAACTGCATAATAAACAGACTTTTCATTTAGCATAAATCCACCTAAACTCGCATCATTTGTTGATTTATATCAAGAAAATCGCACATTGCCCTTTCTTTACCTTCGGATTTTATGTAGCATAAGCGACGTCAAGTGATAGCTTGATATTCATAAAGTTCCTAAATAAAATAATCATAAATATATAGCTAAACTACTTTCCTACCACCCGATTCGGGTGGTTTTTTTTGCCTGAAAAACTTACAAAATCAATAAATTTCAAGTAGAATGACCGTACTTTTTTAATCTAACAATGAGAAAATTTATGTCATCACAATTTGTCTATACGATGCACCGAGTAGGTAAAGTAGTACCGCCGAAACGTCATATTCTCAAAGATATTTCATTAAGTTTCTTTCCGGGCGCCAAGATCGGGGTTTTAGGTCTCAACGGAGCCGGAAAATCAACCCTATTACGCATTATGGCGGGGATCGATAAAGAGATCGAGGGTGAAGCGCGTCCGCAACCGGGAATTAAAATCGGTTATCTCCCGCAAGAACCAAAACTTGAGCCACAACAAACGGTACGCGAAGCGATTGAAGAAGCGGTAGCAGAAGTAAGCAACGCTTTAAAACGCTTAGATGAAGTATATGCTTTATATGCTGATCCTGATGCTGATTTTGACAAATTAGCGGCGGAACAAGCTAATCTTGAAGCCATTATTCAGGCGCATGATGGACATAATTTGGAAAACCAATTAGAACGTGCCGCTGATGCGTTACGTTTACCAGAATGGGATGCCAAAATTGAGCATTTATCCGGTGGTGAACGCCGCCGCGTAGCGCTTTGTCGTTTACTGCTCGAAAAACCTGATATGTTGTTGTTAGACGAACCAACCAACCACTTAGATGCAGAATCTGTGGCATGGTTAGAACGCTTCTTACACGACTACGAAGGCACTGTCGTGGCAATTACCCATGACCGTTACTTCTTAGACAACGTCGCCGGTTGGATCTTAGAGCTTGACCGTGGTGAAGGTATTCCTTGGGAAGGAAACTATTCTTCTTGGTTGGAACAAAAAGAAAAACGTTTAGCCCAAGAGCAAGCTGCCGAATCGGCGCGTCAAAAATCCATTGAAAAAGAATTAGAATGGGTACGCCAAAACCCGAAAGGTCGCCAAGCAAAAAGCAAAGCGCGTATGGCTCGCTTTGAAGAACTTAATTCAGGCGAATATCAAAAACGTAATGAAACCAACGAACTCTTTATTCCACCTGGTCCACGTTTAGGGGATAAAGTAATCGAAGTAAATAACTTAACCAAATCCTATGGCGAACGCACACTGATTGATAACCTTTCATTCAGCATTCCAAAAGGCGCCATCGTTGGTATTATCGGACCAAACGGAGCCGGTAAATCGACCCTATTCCGTATGTTATCCGGTAAAGAACAGCCGGATTCCGGTTCGGTTACCTTAGGGGAAACGGTAGTTTTGGCATCGGTGGATCAATTCCGTGATGCCATGGATGATAAAAAAACCGTATGGGAAGAAGTGTCAAACGGACAAGATATCTTAACCATCGGTAACTTTGAAATCCCAAGTCGTGCGTATGTGGGACGTTTTAACTTCAAAGGCGTCGATCAACAAAAACGCGTTGGCGAATTATCTGGAGGTGAACGCGGTCGTTTGCATTTGGCTAAATTATTACAAGCCGGCGGAAACGTCTTATTATTAGACGAACCAACCAACGACTTAGATGTTGAAACCTTGCGTGCGCTTGAAAATGCGATCTTAGAGTTCCCTGGCTGTGCAATGGTGATCTCCCACGACCGCTGGTTCTTAGACCGTATCGCAACCCACATTTTAGACTACGGCGATGAAGGCAAAGTGACCTTCTATGAAGGTAACTTCTCTGATTATGAAGAGTGGAAAAAGAAAACCTTCGGCGCTGAAGCAACTCAACCACATCGCATGAAATACAAACGAATTGCGAAATAAGATATAAACAAAAATACCAGTTTTAATTAACAGGTATTTTTTGTTTCAAGTTATTCACGGTATTATGTAGCAGTTGCACAAAGATTTAACCGATTGAAAACATTAAAATCCCTATTGAAATTTTCACTCAATAGGGATTTTTATTATGACACAAAAGTTACTCAAGCACGAGTTAGTCGAACTGTAGTGATCAGCTAATTCAACAGTCCCAGATAAGTTTTTTCAGCTAAAATCGGGGGCAAACCTTGATTATAGCTATGTGGGCGAATGTGGTTGTAGTACATCACATAATCTTTTATATCGTTGACTGCACTTTCAAAATCAACATAACCACCATATGCCATCCACTCATATTTAAAACTTCTAAACCAACGTTCCATCGGTGCATTATCCCAGCAGTTGCCCCGTAGGCTCATACTTTGTGTTAACTTGTAGTTTTGCACACATTGGGTAAATTGCTTACTCCCATAAATACTGCCTTGGTCTGAGTGAAACAGCATTGTTTTCGTATGTTTAGTCTGCAACATCGCGTGATTTAACGCATCGATAACCAAATTGCGCATCGTGGTGTCGACTCAGTTTCCAACCAACCACTTGACGGTTTAACAGGTTAATCACTACCGCTAAATAGCACCAAACACCATTGATTTTAATGTACGTCGTATCGCCACAAAGCACCGTGGTTTGTGCGTTTGGCGTAAATGCTCGGTTTAAGTGATTGTCAAAAATTTGCCCTGTCTCTTTATTTCGGTTATGCCATTTTTGTGGTTGTTTGCTAAATAATCCCTGTTGAATCATTAGGTTGCGAATCAACCGCAAACTAGCTCGAATTCCCTTTTGTCTCAAACCTGATTGAACGGTTCGCTTGCCAGCAGATTGACGACTTGCCTCAAAAATGACCTTGATTTCAATCGCAAGTGCGGTGTGTTTTTCGACCGATTGTCGCCGTTTCAAACGCGCATAATAGGCACTTTCTGACACACCAAATAAGGCAACGCTTAATGCAGTGCGATTTTAACGTCGTGACCGCTTGGTATCGTTGCTCTCGAAAGACATTAAAATCGCCATAGCCTTTTTTAGAATTTCTTTATCCTCTTCCAGCTCTTTGATACGGTTTTCTAACTCTCGAATGCGTTGTTGTTCAGGACTGATTGGCTTTGAACCCGGCAACACATAGCCCTGACATTCAGCTTGAACTTGACTTACCCAGCGACGCAACGCTGTTTCACCGATGTCTAGTTCTTTGCAAGCTTGTGTAATAGAATATTTACGCTCGGTAATCAATTTTACCGCTTCGGCTTTAAATTCCGCGCTAAAGGTTCTTCTAGGTCTTCGCATTTTTATATCCTCATGTTTGGTTAAATTTTACCACTTATTGAGGACTGCGGGATTAGTGTACCACTACAACAATGTAAAGAATGTAAAGTATTAGGGCGAAGAGTTGCTTTGGGGAGAATTAAGCGTACAATGTAAGTAGCAATTACTCATATGTAATTATGAGGAAGGGCTGCTTATTATGTTTTTAGCGTATTAACTAACATTTATGAGATTAATTATACATGAATAAAATTTTCAAAGTGATTTGGAACCATGCGGCACAACGCTTCAATGTGGTTTCAGAGCTAACAAAATCAAATGGTAAATCATCATCAACGACAGATAACCGTATTGAGCCAAGCAATGCATTATTAGCGGTAGGTGTGGCAGGTGCATTATTGGGTAGTGCGCAAGTGATGGCGGCAACACCAGTAGAAGCAGCTATGGCTGCTTCTACAAAGGTTATGTCAATGAATCAACCTTTATATGTTGCAACACCGGCTGGAACCACCCCTGCTTATGGCAATAGTGTTTTAATTGGTAAAGATTCCAATATAACCTCAACCGCAGGTGGTACTGTTGTTATTGGTAGCGGTGCCTCTGGTGGTTCTATTTCTACTGTACTTGGTTCAAAAGCAGTATCGTTAGGTCAACAAGACGTTGTTATCGGTGCGGGCGCAGAACAGCTTAATACTGCTCCGACCTCTTATTCTACTGTAATTGGCCGTGGTGCTATTAATACTGCTAAGGGTGGAGTTGCAGTTGCAATTGGTTATAAAGCAACTACATCTGATTCTTATACAACAGCAATAGGTAGTAGTTCGAAAGCTAGTGCTGGTGGAGCTACCGCTATTGGTTATAATGCAACAGGATCAGGCGGCTCTGCTCTTGCTATGGGTATGCATTCAAATGCTTCAGAATCAATGACAATAGCACTAGGTGGAAGCAGTACAGCAAGTGCGTTTAGTGCAGCAGCAATTGGTTCATCTGCTAAAGCATCACAAAACTATGCTCTTGCTTTGGGTGCGGTTGCTAATGCAGGAGGTACCAATGGTACTATTGCTATTGGTTGGACCTCTAAAACAACAGGCGAGTCGGGTATTGCAATTGGTCCGGTTGCCGAATCTCACGGAGAACGAGGTGTCGCTATTGGTCGTTCTGCAACAGCAAATGGTACTCGCTCGACAGCAGTTGGTACAATTGCGCGAACACTAGGTGATTATTCTGTTGCTATGGGTGCCCGTGCTAATACTGCTTTAACAGCGACAAACTCAATTGCTATGGGTAACGCATCAACTGTTTCAGGTTCAAACTCAATCAGTATTGGTCCAAACTCAAATGTAACAGGTAACACCTCTATTGCTGTAGGTGCAGGCAACGTAGTAACCGGTAACAACTCAGGTGCATTCGGTGACCCATCTTATGTTTCTGGTGATGGTTCATATTCAATAGGTAACAACAATACCATTACTACCAGAGATACTTTTGTTCTGGGTAGTGGTATTAACCGTGCTGATGATTTAACCTCTAATTTAAGAGGCACTGTCGCAAATTCAGTTTACTTAGGTAAAGATTCAGAAGCGACTGCTGGTAACGGTTCTGTCAGCGCTGATGGTGTAGGTACATTAAAAGCATTAACTTCAGAACAAGTAGCGGGGGGGGGGGGGGGGTAACTTCAACAGCGGGCGCAACAGGTGCTGTGACTAATGCTAAAGTTAACAATATTACTTATAGCAATTTTGCAGGTGCGAAAGCTATAGGTGTGGTAACTGTCGGTGCTTCAGGAACTGAACGTCGTATCCAAAATGTTGCTGCTGGTGAAATTTCATCAACTTCTACCGATGCTATCAATGGTTCACAACTTTATATGGTAGCGAATGAGATTGGTAAAGGTTTTAATGTCACCAATAATAATGGCGTGACTATCGGCAATATTAAACCGGGTAATGCGGTTCAGTTTATCGATGGTACAAATACCAAAGCTAATGTTAGCATGACTAATACCGGTCAAGTTCAAGTAACATTTGATGCTAAAGATACTTCTGCAAATGTCACTGTAAAAGCCGGTTCAGAAAATTATGTATCGGTTGCTACTGGCGAAACTACAAAAATAGGTGATGCTAATGTAACTAACTATCAAGTTGGTTTAACTCAAACAGCGATCGATCAAATCAAGAAAGAAGAGTCTGTTAAGGCTGGCTCAACTTTGGTGACTGTTACAGATACAGCGAAGAACTCAACTGGTGGTACTGAGTTTGTCGTCGATGTGAAAAAAGGTGAGTTCAATACCATTACAAACAATGGTGAGCTTGCTCCTATCACAGATACCGCTGATGGCGTAGCGACTGTTTCTAGCGTGATTAACGCGGTGAATAAAGGCTACTGGACTGCCAATGTTGATGGCACAACCAAAGTGGCTGATGTGAAATTTGGTGATCAAGTGAATTTCGCTGATGGTATCGCGACTGACGCTGTGAAAAAAGCTGATGGCACTATCGCTTATGATGTGAAGTTTGATAACAACACCATCAATCTAACCACTGATGGTAAGCTACAAGTAAATACTAGTGCATTGCCACAGGCGATCGAGTCTGTTGTGATTGATGATACGGTCGCTGGCAACTTAGTCACAGTGACACCAGCATCAGGCAATACTGGTGATGCGAACCAAACTTATAAAGTGGGCGTATCAACAAAAGCTGTCCAAGATGTGGCGCAAGACGCGATCAATGTCGTGGGTGATAATCAAGCGATTTCGGTTGTGAAAACAGATGTGAACGGTGTTGATACTTATACCGTAAACTACAACGGTACCGAAGTTGCGAAAACCACACCGTTAAGCTATAAAGCAAACGGTGAAAATGCACAAACGGTAAACTTAAGTGAGGGCTTAGACTTTACTAACGGTACGAAGACTGTGGCGACCGTTGATTCTAATGGTAAAGTTACCTTTGATCTGAATGCAGAGACTCAGGCGCAGATCGCTAAGGAAGAATCTGTATCAGGTTCTGAATTGGTGACAGTTACTGCAAACGGTACTAACCCAACTGGTGGTAACGACTACAAAGTTAGCATCAACAAAGGTACATTTGGAACCACTCCAACCACAGGTGATGATGCTGGTAAATTAGTTACTCCAAACACTGATGGCGTTGCCACTGTTGGCGATGTGGTCAATGCGGTGAACAACTCTGGCTGGCAAACAACGTTAACCGATGGTTCAACGGAAGTTATCAATCCGGGTGATGCTGTGAACTATGTGAATGGCACAACCACAACTGCCAATGTTACCAAAGATGATAAAGGTAACGTGAATGTAAGCTATGAAGTCAATGTAACACCGTTGACAAATAAAGATGATGGTTCAGTCAATGTTCCGACAGGCAATGATGCGACTAAATTGGCAACCGCGGCGGATATTGCTAATGCAATTAACAAATCGGGCTTTACGGTTAAAGCGAATACAGAAGCAACAGGTGAGCTTGTTAATCCGGGTGATACAGTTGATTTTATCCAAGGTAAAAACATTGAGATCACGCGTGCAGGTACTGCATTCACAGTGAAAACAGTAGATGCGCCGGTATTTACTTCAGTACAGTTTGGTGACAATGGTCCGATTATCAAAGCGGATGCAAGCAACAACATTAATATTGCTAAAGCAGATGGTTCACCAACGAAAATTACGAATGTTGCTGTCGGCAAAGATGATACGGATGCAGTTAATGTAAGTCAATTAAATGATACTGTTGCAGCAAATCGTGCAGTGGAAAAAGTGGTGAAAGATGATGCTGTTGCAGATAACTTGGCAACTGTTGAAGTCGCTTCTGGTGCAGTAGGCGATGCAAACCAAACTTACAAAGTTGGTGTAGCTAAGGCTGCTGTACAAAAAGCTGCTCAAGAAGCCATTAATGTTGTTGGTGGCAATGCCGCTATTACCGTTAGTAAAAATACTGCGGATGGTGTTGATACTTATACCGTAAATTACAACGGTACTGAAGCTGCGAAAACCACTCCGTTAAGCTATAAAGCAAATGGTGAAAATCCACAAACGGTAAACTTAAGTGAAGGTTTAGACTTTACTAACGGTACGACAACCGTGGCGACCGTTGGGCCAAATGGCGAAGTGACGTTTGATCTGAATGATGCCGCTAAAGCACAGCTTGCGAAAGAAGAAACCGTGAAAGCAGGTTCTGATTTAGTGACCGTAACTAACACAACGAAAAATAGCACCGGCGGTACTGAATTTATCGTTGATGTGAAAAAAGGTGTATTTGATGGCGTAACCGATAATGGCGCGCTTGAAATTCCTACCACAGACGGTGTTGTTACTGCAAATGATATTGCCAAAGTCATCAACAAGGCTTTCTGGACTGCAAATGTTGACGGTAATACCAAAGTAGCTGATGTGAAATTCGGCGACACCGTGAATTTCGTTGACGGTCAAGGTACTGACGCGGCGGTGAAAGATGGCGCGATTACGTTCAATGTCAAAACTGACGGTAATACGATCAAGTTAGATAATAACGGTAACTTAACGGTGAACACGGATAACTTGCCGAAAACTCAACTTGTTGATGGTAAAAATACGACAGTAAGCGGTACCGGTTCTGATTCTGATCCGTATAAAGTGAATGTTCAAGGTGATTTAGCTGACATTAGCTCTATCAGCAACGACGGTACAACCATTAAACTTGGCGATAACAAAGTAGATGTTGGCGGGGCGAAGATCACCAACGTCGCTGCAGGCGAAGCTGATACTGATGCTGTAAACGTTTCTCAATTAAAAGAAGCAGTTGCAGGCGTAGGTAAAACAGTTGTTGCCGCAGGTAACCATACAACAGTTGAGACTAAAGTTGACGGTAATACCACAACTTATACCGTTAATGCAGAGAAAACCACAGTAAGCGCCGGCACATCCGGTAACGTGGTAGTCACTGCGGGTGAAAAAGATGCTTCCGGTACCACTAACTATACCGTTGAATTAGCGAAAGATCTTAAAGCAGATACGATTTCTGTGGGCGGTGATGAAAATAATGGTCCAGTTACCATCGAAACGAAAGACGGTAAAAATGTGATCAGTAATTTAACTACCACCTTGCCGGATCCGACAGGTAAAGACAATGTGACAAAACCGAATGTGGCAGAAGAAGATAAACGTAATGCAGCAACGATTGGCGATGTGTTGAATTCCGGTTGGAACTTACAAACCAATGGTAAACCAGCAGACTTCGTTTCTACTTATGACACAGTTAACTTCGCAAATGGTACAGGTACAACCGTTGTTTCTGAAACGAAAAATGGCGTAACGACAGTGAAAGTAAACGTCGATGCAGTTAAAGCCAATACGGTTCGTGAAACTGTTGTTGCAGCGGATAAAAACATTGTGGTAACAGATACTGCGGTGAACAAAACGGGTGGTAAAGAGTTCAAAGTAGGTCTTGCGAGAGATGTGAATGTGAATTCTATTACGACGAATACCGTTAATGTTGGTCCTGTAACGATGAGTGGCTCAACCGCGGAAGATGGTACTAACGAGTTAAGTGTCGGTACAGAGAAAGCACCAACACGTATCACCAATGTAGCACCGGGTGTGAAAGGTACGGATGCAGTCAACGTAAATCAATTAAAAGCCGGTTTGGGTAATGTTTATAACAACATGAACAAAATGGATAAAGATTTACGCGGCGGTATCGCCGGCGCCATGGCAGCAGCAGGACTTTACCACGCGACTCTTCCGGGTAAATCTATGGTTTCTGCTGGTGTCGGTAACTATCGTGGTCAAAACGCAGTTGCAGTGGGTTACTCAAGATTATCCGATAATGGTAAATTGGGTGTTAAACTTTCTATCAATGCGAATACCCGTGGCGATACAGGTGCTGCAGCAAGTATTGGATATCAATGGTAATTATCCATTAATCTGTAGAAGATCAGACTTGATCTGATAAATCATTATAAAAATGAGAGTTTCCCGTTTAGAATGTGAGTGTCTAAAATTCAATCTAAACAAAAAAGGAAACTCTCATGTTTTATTACTTACAATCCGCTCATTAAACACAAGACCGGTTTACTCAATTTAGCAGAAGAACTTGGAAACATTTCTCAAGCTTGCAAAGCGATGGGGATGAGCCGAGATACATTCTATCGCTATCAACAAGCCGTAGAGCAAGGCGGTGTTGAAGCATTACTTAATCAAACTCGTCGGGTACCGAATATCAAAAATCGAGTAGACGAGCACATTGAGCAAGCTGTTGTAAAATTTGCTCTAGATTTTCCAGCTTACGGACAAGTTCGAGTGAGTAACGAACTTCGCAAGCAAGGTATTTTTGTTTCAGCTGGTGGTGTTCGGTCCATTTGGCTACGTCATAATCTTGCTAACTTTAAACAGCGTTTAAATGCACTAGAGAAAGAAGTGGCTGAGAAAGGCATTATTCTAAATGAAAGTCAAGTTCAAGCCCTAGAACGTAAGAAAGAGGATGATATATCGACTGGAGAAATTGAATGTAGTGGTACACTAATCCCGCAGTCCTCAATAAGTGGTAAAATTTAACCAAACATGAGGATATAAAAATGCGAAGACCTAGAAGAACCTTTAGCGCGGAATTTAAAGCCGAAGCGGTAAAATTGATTACCGAGCGTAAATATTCTATTACACAAGCTTGCAAAGAACTAGACATCGGTGAAACAGCGTTGCGTCGCTGGGTAAGTCAAGTTCAAGCTGAATGTCAGGGCTATGTGTTGCCGGGTTCAAAGCCAATCAGTCCTGAACAACAACGCATTCGAGAGTTAGAAAACCGTATTAAAGAGCTGGAAGAGGATAAAGAAATTCTAAAAAAGGCTATGGCGATTTTAATGTCTCTCGAGAGCAACGATACCAAGCGGTCACGACGTTAAAATCGCACTGCATTAAGCGTTTATGTGCCTTATTTGGTGTGTCAGAAAGTGCCTATTCTGCGCGTTTGAAACGGCGACAAGCGGTCGAAAAACACACCGCACTTGCGATTGAAATCAAGGTCATTTTTGAGGCAAGTCGTCAATCCGCCGACAAGCGAACCGTTCAATCAGGTTTGAGACAAAAGGGAATTCGAGGTAGTTTGCGGTTGATTCGCAACCTAATGATTCAACAGGGATTATTTAGCAAACAACCACAAAATGGCATAACCGAAATAAAGAGACAGGGCAAATTTTTGACAATCACTTAAACCGAGCATTTACGCCAAACGCACAAACCACGGTGCTTTGTGGCGATACGACGTACATTAAAGTCAATGGTGTTTGGTGCTATTTAGCGGTAGTGATTAACCTGTTAAACCGTCAAGTGGTTGGTTGGAAACTGAGTCGACACCACGATGCACAATTGGTTGTCGATGCGTTAAATCACGCGATGTTGCAGACTAAACGTACGAAAACAATGCTGTTTCACTCAGACCAAGGCAGTATTTATGGGAGTAAGCAATTTCCCCAATGTGTGCAAAACCACAAGTTAACACAAAGTATGAGCCGACGGGGCAACTGCTGGGATAATGCACCGATGGAGCGTTGGTTTAGAAGTTTTAAATATGAGTGGATGGCATATGGTGGTTATGTTGATTTTGAAAGTGCGGTCAACGATGTAAAAGATTATGTGATGTACTACAACCACATTCGCCCACATAGTTATAATCAAGGTTTGCCCCCGATTTTAGCTGAAAAAACTTATCGGGGACTGTTGAATTAGTTGATCACTACATTTTAATAAAATAAGGTTTTTAATCGTGAAGAAGTTGTTCAAGTTTTTCTCTTTGGTGTGGTTTTTTTATGTGACGCAAGCAGTGGCGCATCCGCACGCGTTTATTACCATGAAAAGTAAACCCTTAGTAAAAGATCAGCAACTAACAGGATTTACGTTGGAATTATTATTGGATGAAATGAGTTCGTCTTCTATTTTATATGACTTGAAAAATGCTAATAATGACAAAGTGGTGCGACAAAAATTAGTAGATGAAGTGATAGGAAATATTATTAATGAACATTATTTTAGCTATCTTTATGATAAAAAAGGTGAAAAAATTAAATTTAAACGTCAACCGCAAAATTATGGGATGAAAGAAAACGGTATGCAAGTTTTGTATTACTATGATTTTTTATTGGCAAAACCGCAACCGCTCAAGGATAGTCAATATGACTTATTAACCTATGATAAAACCTATTATGTTTCTATGTATTATGATCAAAGTCATGGTAATGTCGTAAATTTTTCTGCTTTACCACAAAATTGCCAGGGAACGGTAATCGAACCGAATTATGATGAAAAAATTCGTGAATATGCCGCCTCTTTAGATCGTAACCAACGTAATGAAGATACTTCATTGGGTGTAGTATTTGCGCAGAAAGTGCATATCGTGTGCAAATAAGGGGTATTTTATGCAATTGAAAAGACCATATTGTTATTTAATTTTATTAGTACTTTTATTACTTAGTATTGTATTTTTATTTCCTTATTTATTTACTAAACTTATTGATTGGCAGCGTGAATTTAATCAATTGATAGGGGAGTATTTACGCGAAATTAAACAGCAACCGACGCAAGCCGGTATATTACTTATCGGTATTTGTTTTTTATATGGTATTTTTCATGCCGTTGGACCGGGGCATGGTAAATTTGTGATCGCAAGTTATCTGACAACCCATCAATCTAAACTGAAAGCCAGCATGGTGTTAAGTTTGTTATCATCCTTGATGCAAGGCGTGGTTGCGGTTGTTGCCACTTCTATTGTGGTGCTGGTTTTGCAATTGTCTTCTGCCTATTTCAAATTGAGTCAGTTGTGGATGGAGCGAGTTGCGTTTGGTTTAATTTTGTTGTTGGGTTTGCAATGGATGTATCAAAGCGGTGTGGCATTGCGTAAACAATGGCGACCGGCAAAACCCACTTGGCAAGTTAATCGTATGCATTTTGTGGAACCCTCGGATTTTATGAAACCAAGTGCGGTCAAAAAAACGCCTGTTTTTCATCAGTATTCTGAACATTGTGGATGTGGTCATCAACATTTACCGGATGCTTCTCAACTTGAACAAGCCAACGATCTGAAATCTAAATTTTTAGTGATGTTAAGTATTGGTATGCGTCCTTGTTCCGGCGCAATTTTTGTGCTGTTTTTATCCTATATGCTGAATTTGTATTGGTGGGGTATTCTTGCCACTATGATGATGGCACTAGGAACTGGGTTAATGTTGTCCGGATTTGCTTTGATGGTGCAATATGCGCGTAGCAGTGCAATCAAATTAGGACAGTGGTATTTATCGCCGAATTTAAGTTTACATCTTGAAGATATAGTGAAATTAGCGGTCGGCGCGATTTTGATTTTCTTTGCGGTGACCTTGATTTATGGAACTACCTTGCAAGAAAGCGGTGGGGCGGTGTTATTCGGCGTTTAATGTATTATTGGGATGAAAAAAGTGCGGTCATTTTAACCGCACTTTTTGTTTGTATCTTAGTTGATTATTGCACAAGCAGATAAAAATTGCTTTCTCCGCGTACAATATTTAATGCCACCGCAGTTGGTTTTTGATCTAAAATTTTACGCAATTGTGCTAAGTTCTCGATTTTCGTGCGGTTAATTCCAATGATAATATCGCCGACTTTCAGTCCACGTTGTTCCGCTAAAGAACGTGGCGCAATTTTGGTGACCGATACGCCTTGAACGCCATTTTTGTTGTAATTTTCCAAATCCGCACCGTCTAGGTTGGAGAGAATGTTACTGGCTGATGTTTGGGTTTGTTCATCAGATTGCAATGTCACTTTTACGTTATCGGATTTTCCGTCGCGTAAATAGGTCAACTCAATTTCTTTACCGGCGCCACTGGTCGCAATTTTGGCACGTAATTCCGCAAAGGTAGCGAGTTTTTGTCCGTTGATGGCGGTAATGATATCGCCGGCTTTAATGCCTGCTTTTTCGGCGGCTGAATTTGGCAATACTTCGCTGACGAAAGCCCCTTGTTGAACATCCACATTAAATGCTTTAGCAAGATCGGCATTTAATTCGCCACCTTTAATGCCTAGCAAACCGCGACGCACTTCGCCATATTCGATAATTTGTTGTACAAGGCTATTTGCCATGTTACTTGGGATCGCAAAAGCGATACCGGCGTTGCTGCCGCTTGGGGAGATGATAGCGGTGTTAATTCCAATCAATTCACCTTGTAAATTAATTAATGGACCACCTGAGTTTCCGCGGTTTACGGCGGCATCCGTTTGAATATAGTTTTCATAAGTGCCGCTGTCGGAACCGGTAGAACGCGCAAGGGCAGAAACAATACCGGAGGTGACGGTTTGACCTAAACCGAAGGGATTACCGATGGCAACGGTAAAATCGCCGACGCGTAATTTATCAGAATCGGCGATCTTAATTGCGGTTAAATTTTTTGGATTTTCCAATTGAACAAGCGCCACATCAGACATATCGTCTTTTCCGACGACTTTTGCTTTAAATTCGCGACCATCTTCTAAGGTGACGGTGATTTTGTCTGCGCTGTCGATAACATGGTTATTGGTTAATACATAGCCTTTTTCTGCATTGATGATTACCCCTGAACCGATACCTCTAAAACTGCGTGGCGCTCTGTCGCCAAACACATCTGGTCCAAAGAAAAATTTAAACTCTTCCGGAATATCTTGATTGATGTAACGCGATTTTTGTTTGCCCTCCACTGAGATGGAAACCACAGAAGGCAGTACTTTTTCAAGCATAGGTGCAAGACTTGGCAATTGTTGCCCTTCCACTGTCGCAGGCAAATTCGCTTGTGCGGGTAATGATCCGGTTAATACGCTTAATCCGAGTGCAATACTTGTTAATACAAAATTTCTTTTTTTCACTTTATGTTCTCCATTAAATAAAAGAATAAAAAAAGACATTGTTTTGCAATGTATTCCATAAGACAAAAAAAATGAAGAAATGTTCTGAAATTTGATGAATTTTTTCTATGAGAAAGGGCAGACGAACCTACCCTTAGGATATTGTTATTTACTTCATATCGAAAAGTGCGGTGTTATTTTTTCACTTTTAAGATACCGGATGAACCTTCGGAATAATCACGTGGCGGATTTTTCTTAATTGCGGTGTCATTTTCCGCTGAATCATCTATTTTTTCATTGATAAGCAGCGGAGAAAATAATTCTTTTGTGGCTAATTCTGGCAATAATGCGTTAGAAGATGTTGCCAAATGGCTATAGAGTTTTTGGTAATCTTTTGCTAGAGTTTTTAATAAATCCGCACTTTCAGCAAAATGTTTTTCAAGTCGTTGTTTTTGGTTATCCAACTCTACTTTTACTTGTTTTAATTCTGCTTCGGTTTTCACTTGTTGTTTCACGGAACCTTTAGTGAGGCGCAAAATGAAATATCCTAGTAAAAAACCGCTAATTAACCCTACCAATGCGGCTTGCCACATTTCCGGCGTCCAAGTTTGCATAAAAAACTCCTTATTTTGTTAAAAACTTGTGCTATATCATACTGATAAATCGTTAATATTTCTTTGCAGTAGATCACAGTATTTAATATTTATTCACGATCAAAAGAAAAATTTTTCAAAAAAGGGCTAAAATGTAGCAAAACAATTTTAGCCCGATATTACGATCGATTAATGGAATGAAAATTTATTTCCAATTTGTTCGTTTAGCATTTTGCAATTTTTCATACGCTGCCAATAATTTTTGGTGCGCGGTAAATTTTTGCAAATGTTCATCGTCTGCCAATAAATCATAGAATGGATTGCCGCCATGGATCGCTTTCCAAGCAAAACGAACCGCACTTTCGCCATACATTTTTTCAAATACCATCCGGTATTGCTCATTGTCGCGTTCGTCGTCTAAGAACAATTCAATACTGCTGATTAAGCAACGATAATAGTTAGCGCGTTCTTTGCTAAATACCGAACTGTTCATACTTAATGTCCAATTCGCCCAATCTAGCGCTGCCTCGAGATTGCCGATCGCGAGATACAGCATGGATTTTAATTCACCGATACGCAAGGTTGACCAGCCGGATGCTGGTGGTGCCACGATACCAATAAATTCACGCACACGCGTCGCATCATCAATACCTTGTAGATCCAATTGAGCGAGAATATCGTGATACATTGCTGTGGATTGTTGGAAATTTGGTAAATCTAACAACAATTCGCGCCAAATCATGCCCATATTATTATTGGCATACAACAGATCATCTGGTGGATAAATATCGGACATTCCCGGCACAATAATGCGGCAGGCATAAACGTCTAAATGGTTGTAATCCATAATATAGACTTCTTTTTTCTCTTGGCGGAAAATCGCCATCAAGTTGTCATATTCTTGTTGCGTGGTGCCGGAGAAATCCCAATCGACAAACGCAAAGTCGGCATCTTGTTTGAATAAGTCCCAAGAAATTAAACCACTGGAATCAATAAAATGGGTTTCTAAATTGGCATGTTCCGCCACTTCGTCGTTGTAGAAGGATGGTGGGGAGAAAACGTCTAAATCTTTTAAGCTGCGACCTTGTAACAATTCGGTGACAGTACGTTCTAACGCCACTTGGAAATTGGGATGGGCGCCGAAAGAAGCAAAACAGGTTCCGTTATCACGATTTAATAACACCACGCAGATAACTGGATATTTACCACCCAAAGAAGCATCATAAGCCAAAATCGGGAAGCCTTCTTCTTCTAATTTTTGGATGGATGCTTGGATGGATGGATAACGCGCCATCACTTCTGTTGGAATTAACGGTAAGCTGATGGCTTCGGCAATAATTTTATTTTTAACGTAGCGTTCGAAAACCTCGGATAAACCTTGGACACGCGCTTCATTTTGGGTATTCCCCGCGGACATCCCGTTGGAAACATATAAATTTGCGATAATGCTTTGCGGGAAGTACACCGTAGATTGATCCGATTGACGAATATAAGGCATTGCTACAATACCACGATCGTAATTGCCCGACTGCAGATCCACCAATAATTCTGGCGTCAATTCTTCATCCGGATCGTAATACTGTAATAATTCTTCATTTAATAAACCGGCGGGGATTGTCCCTTCTTTTTCAATTTCAAACCATTTTTCACTTGGATAATGTACAAATTCTCCGTTGGCAATATTCTGACCGAGATAGAAATCTGCGAAGAAATAGTTGGTCGAAAGCCTTTCGAAATATTCGCCTAAGGCGGATGCCAACGCAGCTTTTTTGCTGGCGCCTTTACCGTTGGAAAAACATTGTGGGCAATCTTTGTCACGAATGTGAACCGACCAAACGTTGGGAACGGGATTAAGCCATGAGGCTTCTTCAATATTGAAACCAAGTGCGGTCAATTTTTGTTGAAATTTTGCAATACTTTCTTCAAGTGCTGCATCTTTACCTAAAATAAAAGTTTGTTCTGTCATATGTGATCCTTGCATTATGATGAACAAGCATAATAGGAAAGTTTGATTGAATGAGCAAGTAGAAGATCAGTTTTTATATCATTTAGAGCAGAAATTATTTTTAGTTGGTGTAAATAGTAGTATGTGATTTAGGTAGCGAATGCTTGTTAAAAGTTTGTGACATTATTCACATTTTTTTAATGATTAGCTTGAAGTACTGTCTTAAAAGTGTATTTTGATTCAATCTTGATTAAATCAACGGTGAATTATTCAGTGATGAAAAAAACTACTATCAATAGTGCGATAGAAACATTAAAGCTGTTGGGCTATTTAAATAAAGAACACAATAATAAATAAGGAGTGTTTATGCACGACACAACAAAAACGACAAGAACCGGAATGAATCCGATTATTATAATGATGTTAATTGTTATAATCACCATGGTACTGACCTTTGTATTACCGTCAGGAGAATACCAACGTAAAGATAAGCTTGTCATACCAAATAGCTATCAGGTAATTGAAAAACCTATATCTGTGGCAAATTTTGTTAGTGCTTCGCTTACGGAAAAAGAAAAGGGACAGGCTGCGCCTGTTGGCATTGCGGATACCCTACAATCCGTACCGGAAGGAATTGCAAAGCAAAGTGGTTTGATTTTTATGGTGCTGTTTATTGGCGGAATGTTCGGTATTCTTAATAAAACAGGTGCAATAGAAGCAGGATTAGAGCGTACACTGGTACTTACCCGAGGAAATATTTATTTGTTGATTCCTGTTATTATGGTGATTTTTTCTGCGGGTAGTACCTTTATGGGGCTTGCAAAAGAGTATTTATTAGTAATACCCATGGTGATTGCACTGACCAGTCGTTTAGGATATAGCAATATATTGGGTTTAGCAATTGTCACCATTGCTGTAAAAGTAGGATATTTAGCCTCAATTACCAACCCTTATGCACTTTCTGTCGCACAACCATTACTGGGTTTGCCGGTATTTAGTGGACTTAGCTTGCGTATAGTCACTTATTTTGTAATGATAGTGTTAGGTATTGTATTTGTATTATGGAAAGCAAAACAGGAACGTTTACAAAATCATTTTCAACTATCTAAAAAAATCGTGTTTGACAGTAAACCACTATCTAAAAGACATGTAGCAATGCTGACAGTATTAATTATTGGTGTCGCATTTATGGTATATGGCTCCAATCAATGGCATTGGAAAACGAGTGCATTGTCTGCATACTATTTATTTTTAAGTATGGTTTTTGCTGCAATAGCTGGCATGAGACCAACTGACGCGGCAGATGCTTTTGTCAGCGGTATGAAAAAAGTGATGATTGCAGCAATTCTTATCGGATTGGCAACCGCAGTAGAAATTGTGTTAAGTAAAGGTAAAATTTTAGATACGGTTATTCATTATCTTGTTGATTTTATCGGTTCAAAAGGTTCCTATATTTCAGCATACAGCATTTTCTTTTCGCAATTATTACTTGATATTGCTATACCTTCTACATCAGGGCAAGCAGCAGTAGCCATGCCGATTATGGGACCGGTAGGCTTACTATCAGGCGTTTCGTCACAAACGACCGTGCTTGCTTTTTTAATGGGGAATGGCTTAACTAACATAATTACGCCAACATCTAGCGGCTTATTAATTTTTTTAGCAACCGCTCAAGTAAGTTGGACTCAATGGGCTAAATTTGTATGGCCACTCATTATTATATTAGCAATAGTGGCAATCGCTTTATTGAGCGTCGCTGTTTATATCGGTTATTAAGGATAAATGCTGGGAAAATTGATAACTTATTTTAATCATTAAGTAAGAGAACCTTTTTATGAATACTTTTAAACTACTTGAAAATGTAATGATTAAAATGCGGGATGGAGTACATCTTGCAACAGATATTTATTTACCTACTCATCTTCGACAAACGAGTTTTCCTGTTGTCATTGAACGAACCCCCTATAATAAATCAGCACATTCCCGTTCAGAAATTGATTTAAGTGGACATAAAATCAGCCGACAAGAGATGGCGGAAGTTTTTACTCAACATGGATTTGCACTTATTTTTCAAGATTGTCGTGGTCGCTATTTATCAGAAGGGGAATTCATAAAATATGTAAATGAAGGACAAGATGGTTTTGATACCTATCAATGGATAATGCAACAACCTTGGTGTAATGGGCGTATCGGGAGCATGGGACTATCTTATGCTGCACATACCCAACTGGCGGCAGCTTGCCTAAATCCTAACGGATTGAAAACAATGGTTCTTGATTCTGGTGGGTTTGCTAATGCCTATCAATGTGGCATTCGACAGGGAGGCGCATTTGAACTTAAACAAGCAACATGGGCATTTAAACAAGCAGCATTAAGTCCGATTGCAAAAAATAATGCTATTATAGCTGCCGCTCTGAAACAAGAAGATATCCATCAGTGGTTCAATCAAATGCCATGGAAAGCTGGTCATTCTCCAGTTCGTCATCTTCCAGAATATGAAAATTATTTGCTTGAACAATGGCAAGCGGGTACATTTACTGAATACTGGCAACAACTTGGTATTTATGGTGAAGGATGGTATAAGACCTTGCCTGACATACCGGTATTATTTATGTCAAGTTGGTATGATGCCTATGTTCCATCAACGTTGGCAAATTTCAAAGCTTTTTGCGCAGCAGGTAGGACTGCTCCCCAAAAATTGATTATGGGTTCATGGTTACACGGCGATCGTAATGTTACACACAGTGGCAATGTAGAGTTTGGAGAGATTGCCACTTTTGATGGACATATTGATAAAACCTGGTTGGAATGTCGCTTAAAATGGTTTGAACAACATCTTAAATCCTCTGAGCGACCAATATCGCATCATCAAGTTTCTTTTTTTATGATGGGCGGTGGATCAGGCAGAAAAAATAAGCAAGGAAAAATGCAACATGGTGGAGAATGGATCCACAGTACAGAATATCCGCTTCCAGGTACCACCATACAAAAATGGTATTTACAAAAAGACATGCACTTACGCCAACATTTTTCTGAACCTGCAGTACATAAGTTTCAATCAGATCCCAATAATCCGGTACCCACTATTGGAGGAGCTATTACCTCAGGTAAACCAGTTTTTGTCGGAGGGGCATTTGATCAACGGGAATTACCTGATTTTTTTGGATCTAAACAAAATAACATGCCATTAGCAGCTCGTCATGATATTTTAGTTTATCAAACGGAGCTTCTGGAAGAAGATATCTGCCTTGCTGGGGAAATTAAAATCAAATTGTTTATTGCCAGCGATGTTCCTGATACCGACTTTACTGCAAAATTAATTGATGTCTATCCGCCAAATGAAGATTATCCGCAAGGTTATGCAATGAATATTACGGATGGGATTATTAGAACCCGTTATAGAAAATCATGGAGTAAACCAGAATTTCTTCAGCAAGGCGAAATAGTCGAAGTTATAATACGTCCCTTTGAAAGTTGCAACGTGTTCAAAAAAGGGCATAGATTACGTTTAGATATAGCGGGAAGTAATTTTCCACATTTTGATTGCAATCCAAATAGCGGTGAAGATGAAGGGTATGCGTCAGTTAAAAATATTGCAACAAATCAAATATACGTAGGGGATAAATATCCATCAGTATTAGAAATACAAGTTATTCATCCACAAAACATAAGGAGCTAAATATGGCATTAGGTTGGTATGAACTCAAATTGGCAAAAGACGGTCAATTTATGTTTAATTTAAAAGCGGCGAACAGCCAAACGATTTTGACCAGCGAACGTTATAAGACGCGTGCGGCAGCTGAAAACGGTATTATTTCTGTGCAAAAAAATGGCGTTGATGAGCAAAATTTTGAATATAAAACGACTTCTGATGGTCAACCGTATTTTATTTTGAAAGCGAAAAATCATCAAGAAATTGGACGTAGCGAATATTATTCCTCCAACACAGCAGCACAAAATGGCGTAAAATCCGTGATTAACAATGCGGCAACAACGGCAATTAAAGATAAAACTGCGGAATAATTCACCGCACTTTTTACCGTTTTTCGAGTTTTATCAAGGCAATTTGTAAAAATTGCCTTTCTCTTTATTGCCCTTACTCCCGAATTTCATTAAAGGCTTCCACCGTGTTAAAGCGTTTATGGGGGTGAAATTTGATTTTTTGTGGCGTGAAATTCAGTGGGTAAGTTCTTTTTTTTGCGATAATTGCCACAAGCGAACCGAAATAAGGTACTTCGTTAGTAAGTGCTAGGCGTTGGGTAGCAAGAATTTCAAAATTCAGCAAATCCAGCCAATCGATAACGCGCCAAGCACAAAAATGGCGAAACGGGAGTGGCGCTTGTCCATTGAGGTTGAGGTGACGTTTTATGCCTAATCGGCTGAACGGATTGAATAACGACAGAAAGAGATAACCGTCGTTGCACAGTACTCTTGTCGTTTCGCGCAGAATTTGATGGGGATCTTGACTAAAATTCAAGGTATTCGCCATAATACACATATCAATGGATTTTTCCACTAAAGGCAGCTCTGATAGACGACTTTGTACCACGGAAGTGTCTTCTTGTGATGAAAGTGCGGTCAAATTTTGCGTAATTTTGGGTGCCATGATGATATGGTGACGCAAGGGTAACTGACAGTGAATTTCGCCACTTAATCCGCCCAATTTCAACCATTGATAACCTAATACATTAGGAGACCAAGTTGCAAAATATTGACTGATAACCTCTTGATATTGTGTGCCACGTTGCAACTGTTGCCAGCTACTTGGCAGTTCAAATGAGGTTGATAATTTTGCATTCCATTTCATATTTACCTCGAGGATCGTAGTATGTTAGTTCCAATTCCTGCACTTAATGATAACTATATTTGGCTTTATAGACGAGAAGATTTACCGGTGATTGTAGTAGATGTGGCGGAAGCTGATGTATTATTACGTTATTTTATGCAGTATCAATTAGTGCCGGAAGCGGTATTGATCACGCATTATCACAGCGATCATACCGCCGGTATTGCTGAATTTGCCCGCCATTTTCCGCAAGTGCCGGTGTATGGACCGGCAGAAGCACAAGCTCATGGCGTGACACATATTGTGGAAAGTGGGCAAATTACGACGCCACATTACCAAATTCAAATTTTACCGACGGGAGGGCATACCGCTGGGCATTTGAGTTTTGTGGTGGATGGGCATTTATTTTGCGGTGATACCTTATTTTCTGCCGGCTGTGGTCGGGTTTTTACTGGCGATTATGAGCAAATGTACCAATCTTTGCAGCGCTTAAAACAATTGCCGGAAAGTACCCTTGTTTGTGCGGCGCATGAATATACCTTGAGTAATTTGGCGTTTGCGTTGACGGTGATGGAGAATAAATGTGCGGTGGCAAATCAGCTTAAATTGGTGCAAAGGTTGCGGACGAAAAATCAGCCAAGTTTGCCGACAACCTTAGGATTGGAGATGCAAATTAACCCATTTTTGGTAGCTCGAGATGTTGCACAGTTTGTGGCATGGCGTAAAGCGAAAGATAATTTTTAAAGATGGACGAATGCTTGGCTAAAGTGCCAGTTAAATTTGCTCAATGGGCTATAATTGGATTAGAATAACGTATCTTTATTTGTTTTATTTTTTCTTGTGGGAACAATCGCTTAAAAGTGCGGTTGATTTACAAATCGTTTATGGCAATTTTAGCATTAGGTATTAATCACAAAACCGCCTCTGTTGCAGTGCGTGAAAAAGTCTCCTTTTCCGACGATAAGCGGCTTTTGGCGTTGCAGCAATTGACACAATCCGCCTTAGCAGACAGCGCGGTGATTTTATCGACGTGCAACCGAACCGAAGTGTATTTCCATAACCGCAATGTGGCACCATCACAGGATCAAGATTGGTTGGATCGTTGTATTTCATGGTTTGCTGATATTCATCAACTTAATGCAAATGAGCTAACTAATTGTTTATATAGCGAATATAATCAAGATGCCACTAACCATTTAATGCGCGTCGCTTGCGGATTGGACTCGTTAATTCTAGGCGAGCCGCAAATTCTTGGGCAGGTGAAACAAGCCTATCAAGTGAGCGAGCAATATTACCAACATACCATGTCGAGCGAATTTTCGCGCTTATTTCAGAAAACTTTTTCAACGGCGAAACGTGTACGCAGTGAGACGCAGATTGGCGAAAATGCGGTGTCGGTCGCTTATGCCGCTTGTAGTTTAGCCCGCCAAATTTTTGAAAAATTAAGTAATTTAAATATCTTGTTGGTGGGCGCGGGGGAGATGATTGAGTTAGTCAGTCGCCATTTATTGCGCCATGGGGTTAAGCAATTGACGATAGCTAATCGTACCTTAAGTCGCGCCCAAGCCTTGGTTGAAAAGCTAGAAAGCCGACAAGCTATTGCGGTGTTATCTTTGGAGGGGCTACAAGGTGCGCTGAATCAAGCGGATATTGTGATAACCTCTACGGGCAGCCCAAATGTGTTGATTGATGATGACATGGTGAAACAGGCGCAGAAAAAGCGCAAAAATAAACCTATGTTGATTGTGGATATTGCAGTGCCGCGTGATGTGGATGAAAATGCCGGAAAACTAGAAAGCGTTTATCATTATACAGTGGACGATTTGCAGCATATTATTCAGCACAATCTTAACCAACGAGAACAGGCCTCGAAACAAGCGGAAGCCATTATTGCGCAAGAAAATGAAGACTTTTTTGAATGGTTGAAAGTGCGTCAATCTTCCGGTTTAATTCGGACTTATCGTGAAAGTGCGGAGCAAATTCGTCAAGATTTATTGGAAAAAGCGTTACAATCCTTGCAACAAGGAGAAAATGCGCCGCAAGTGTTGCAGGAATTGAGCCATAAATTAACCAATAAATTATTACATCAGCCGACACAAGTCATCCAAAAAATGGTAAAAAGCGGTAATTCACAAGGGTTACAGGTTTTTTCTGAAATTATTAATGAGGATGTTAAATCTTAATTTAAGTGAAAGGACGTGTGTGAAAATGGCGGAGTAAATTCCGCCATTTTTATAATACAATCGTTTTATTTTGATAGACAAAAATGCGATCGTGTAACGCCAAATCCAAGGCGCGACTTAATACGGTTTTTTCTACATCTCGACCGGCTTTCATCATGGCTTCTGCACTATAAGTATGATCCACATTGATCACATTTTGCATAATAATTGGACCTTGATCCAATTCATTATTAATAAAATGCGCGGTAGCACCAATAATTTTTACGCCACGTTCATAGGCTTGTTGATAGGGTTTGGCGCCGATAAAAGCGGGTAGAAACGAGTGGTGAATATTGATCACGCGGTTTGGATAGCGAGAGACAAATTCCGGGTTTAATACGCGCATATATTTTGCCAATACAATATAATCTGGCGCATAGTCGTCAATTTTTTCCGCCAATAATTTGTCATGTTCCACGCGGGTCAGTCCTTCGTGGCTGACACAATGGAAAGGAATATCAAAACGTTCCACCAAACTTCTTAAGGTATCGTGATTGCCGATTACCGCTGCGATTTCAACATCCAATCCGCCATAATAGGTTTTCATCAAAATATCGCCGATACAATGCGCTTCTTTGGTCACTAAAATCACAATACGTTTTTTAGCGGTGCCAACCAAACGACAATTGGTACCTTGTGGTAAACTAAAATGTAGATCTTCTAATAAGGTATGTTCATTAAAAATACCTTGTAATTCTGTGCGCATAAAAAAATGTTTGGTCTTAAAATCTACAAATTCATTATTATGCACAATATTTAATTGGTGCTTATAACAAATATTGGTAATTTTAGCGATTAATCCTTTATCGTCCGGGCAGTCAGTCAGTAATATTTTATTTTCAATCATATTTTTTATTTTGAGATAAAGAAAGAACAAAGTCTATTTCGTAGGCTTTGCTCTATAACGGATAAAATTAAATTTCAAAATCGGATAAGGATTTACCAGAATCTAACGCTTGCTGAATAAAACGTGGAGTTCTGCCTTGACCTGTCCAGGTTTTAGTTTTGCCATCTGTATCTACATATTGATATTTCGCGGGACGAGGTTCTCTTTTTTTACGTATGCTAGCGGTTTTGGAAGAGAGAATTTCTGCTAATTCGTCGACAGTAATTCCATCTTGTGCTAATAATTCTTTATATTTTTCAATCCGAGCTTGGCGTTCTTGTTCTTGACGCTCAACTTCTTGTACTTCCATTCTTTTTTCTTCAACAACCGTTTGTACTTTTTGTAAAATCGTTTCCAGTTCGCTAAGGCTTAATTCACGTGAAAGTACTCTTAAACTGCGAATATTGTTTAGGGTTTTCAAAATTTCAGTCATTTTAATATCCTTTTATATTATGGGTAGAAGGGATGTATTTAAATAATGTTCTAATAATAACCAAAATATAATAGAGCGTAAATGGTATTTTAGGGGAAATTTTAATATTTTTTCCATTGATGCTATTTTATTTTTCTATTTTGTGTAAAAGTGATTGGCATTTTAGGTATCTTATTGTAATCTTGCACGACATCCTACATACGTAGAGGTTGCAACTATTATAAGTAGTTTTTCTGAGTGGATAACGAGGACGAAAAAGGAAAGGAATAGTTGCCGAAATCAGTTAAAAGTCATTTTAATTGGTTGGGGGCGTGTTCGAAAGAAACGTCACTGTCATAGTTTTTAGTTACTATGGAGCGCTACTGGTTAGGTTGGGTTAAATAACACCTGCCTTTTTTATTTTAATATTTAAAATAGTTATGTCAGTGGTTCTCCCTTAAATTTTAGGAAGAACATATAATGAATCTTGTAGATTATTCTATTTCTGTTTGGTCAGTTGTCCCACCGCTGCTGGCTTTATTGTTAGCAATTATAACTCGCAAAGTGATTTTATCGTTAAGTATCGGTATTATTATCGGTGCTTTTATGTTAGCGGATTTCAATATTATAGGAAGTTTTCATTATTTATTTAATAATGTTGCTTCGTTATTTTATAGTGGTGAAGATGGGCTAAATTTCGGCACAATTAATATTCTGTTATTTTTATTATTATTGGGAATTTTAACCGCACTTTTGACGGTTTCCGGAAGTAATCGTGCTTTTGCTGAGTGGGCGCAGCAACGAATTAAAGGACGTCGTGGTGCGAAATTAATGGCTGCGTCATTGGTTTTTATTACATTTATTGATGACTATTTTCATAGTCTTGCAGTAGGGGCGATTGCTCGTCCGGTAACGGATAAATTTAACGTTTCTCGCGCTAAATTAGCATATATTTTAGACTCGACCGCAGCACCAATGTGCGTTTTAATGCCGGTATCCAGTTGGGGCGCTTATATTATCACCTTGATTTCAGGTTTATTAGCTTCTTATGCCATGACGGAATATTCGCCAATCGGTGCCTTTATGGCAATGAGTGCAATGAATTTTTATGCGATTTTTTCTATCATTATGGTGTTTTTTGTGGCTTATTTTTCTTTCGATCTGGGTTCAATGGCGAGACATGAGCGATTAGCACTGGAACATGAAGAACAAGAGGAAATACAATCTGGTAACAGTGGACATGTAAGAAATTTAATTTTGCCTATCCTTGCTTTAATTATCGCAACTGTTGCAATGATGTTATATACCGGTGGTCAAGCATTGGCTGAAAATGGTCAAGACTTTTCTGTGCTAGGGGCATTCGAAAATACTACCGTGGGAATTTCTTTAGTAGTAGGTGGCTCATTAGCAGTATTGACAGTGACCCTATGTATTTTATGGGATCGTCAAGTGAGCTTGAAAGAATACGGATTATCCTGGCTTGTCGGAATGAAATCTATGTCCGGGGCAATTTTAATTTTATGTTTTGCGTGGACAATTAATAATGTCGTCGGTGATATGAAAACCGGTACCTATTTATCTGGTTTAGTTTCTGACAGTTTACCGATAGCAGTATTGCCAGCGTTGTTATTTATTCTTGGCGCAGTGATGGCATTTTCGACAGGAACCAGCTGGGGGACGTTCGGCATTATGCTCCCTATCGCGGCTGCTATTGCAGCACATTCTGCACCGGAATTAATGTTACCTTGCTTATCTGCGGTGATGGCGGGAGCAGTGTGTGGCGATCATTGTTCTCCTGTATCCGATACCACGATTTTGTCTTCGACTGGGGCAAAATGTAACCATATGGATCATGTAACAACACAATTACCTTATGCAATGACTGTTGCAATTGCGACCATTATCGGCTATTTGGTTGTTGGTTTCACTCAATCTGGCTTATTTGGTTTTATTGCCACCGCGATATCTCTTACGCTACTTGTTTTAATGTTTAAAAAGCGTTAATTGTGATCTCATGCAAAATATTTAAATAAAAAATTAAATACTGCCTATTTTATAAAATGCGACATAAAGTCGCATTTTTTTATTTTTTAATTTAATTTTGTTTATAAAATATCGTAAAAAATTTATTTTTAGGTTTTTATTCTTTTAAAATTAGGTTTTTATCTTGGTTTTGATGAAAATAGTGATAGACAAATAATTTTGATTTAGGTAAAAATAACAACATGGAAACAGAAACACGTTAAAGTATGACCGCAGGCAAAAGTGCGGTGAATTTGTGAGGTGAAAATGAAAAAACTATCAGGTGCAGAAATGGTTGTACAATCTTTACGCGATCAAGGCGTGAAGTTTGTATTTGGTTATCCCGGTGGTTCCGTGTTGGACATTTATGATGCCATTCATACCTTAGGCGGTATTGAGCATATTCTTGTTAGACACGAACAAGCGGCAGTTCATATGGCGGACGGTTATGCGCGCGCGACGGGGGAAGTCGGGGTGGTGCTGGTGACATCTGGACCGGGGGCAACCAATGCGATTACCGGTATTGCAACTGCCTATATGGATTCGATTCCGTTGGTGGTTTTTTCTGGGCAAGTAATGTCAAGTTTAATTGGACGCGATGCGTTCCAAGAATGTGATATGGTGGGGATTTCCCGTCCTGTGGTAAAACACAGTTTCTTAGTAAAAAATGCGGAAGAACTTCCGGAAATTATCAAAAAAGCCTTTTATATTGCCTCAACGGGTCGTCCTGGACCGGTGGTGATTGACTTGCCGAAAGATGTAGTCAATCCGGCGAATAAATATCCTTATACCTATCCTAAGGATATCACCATGCGTTCTTACAACCCAACAACACAAGGGCATAAAGGACAGATTAAGAAAGCATTAAAAGCCTTATTAGTGGCGAAAAAACCGATTTTATTTGTTGGTGGTGGTGCGATTAATGCTAATTGTAGCCAACAACTTATTCAATTGGCGCAACAATTGCATTTGCCGGTAACTTCTTCTTTAATGGGATTGGGTGCTTATCCGAGTACGGATAAACAATTCTTGGGGATGTTAGGGATGCACGGAACCTATGAAGCGAATAATGCAATGCATGAAAGCGATCTGATTTTAGGGATCGGCGTGCGTTTTGATGACCGGACGACTAATAATTTAGCCAAATATTGTCCAAATGCGAAAGTGGTTCAAATTGATGTAGATCCGACATCCATTTCCAAAAATGTTCCGGCAGCAATTCCGATTGTTGGTAGCGCGGAAAATGTGCTAAATGAGTTCCTTTCATTATTAGATGGCGAGGATTTATCCAAAGCACAATCTTCTTTAGAAGAATGGTGGCAACAAATTGAGCAATGGCGGGCGGTGAAATGTTTAGAATTCGATCGCAACAGCCAAGAAATCAAACCGCAGCACGTCATTGAAACTATTTACCGTTTGACGAAAGGAAATGCTTATGTGGCATCTGATGTGGGGCAGCACCAAATGTTCGCTGCTTTACATTATCCGTTTGATAAACCTCGTCGTTGGATCAATTCCGGCGGGCTTGGTACCATGGGATTTGGTCTTCCAGCGGCGTTGGGCGTAAAATTAGCGCATCCGGATGCAACAGTTGTCTGTGTGACAGGGGATGGCAGTATTCAAATGAATATCCAAGAATTATCCACCGCGCAACAATATGGCATTCCGGTGGTGATCGTTAGCCTCAATAACCGTTTCCTGGGCATGGTAAAACAATGGCAAGATTTGATTTATTCCGGTCGCCACTCGCAATCTTATATGAATTCGTTGCCGGATTTTGTCAAAATTGCCGAAGCCTATGGACATGTTGGGATCCAAATTGACAGCTTAGACGAATTAGAGGAAAAACTCACTAAAGCCTTTAGTATCAAAGACAAATTGGTATTTGTGGATATTAAAGTGGACGAAACCGAACACGTTTATCCAATGCAAGTACGTGGTGGAGCAATGAATGAGATGATTTTAACTAAACCGGAGAATGCATAATGCGTAGAATTTTATCAGTATTATTAGAAAATGAATCAGGGGCATTATCTCGCGTTGTGGGCTTATTTTCTCAACGGGCATTCAATATCGAAAGTTTGACTGTGGCGCCGACAGACGATCCAACCTTGTCGCGCATGACCATTGAGGCCTATGGCGATGAGCAAGTGCTGGAGCAAATTGAAAAGCAATTACACAAATTAGTTGATGTATTTAAAGTGATCAATTTAAGTGATTGCGAACACGTTGAGCGTGAAGTGATGTTGGTGAAAGTAAAAGCGCAAGGTAATTCGCGTGATGAATTAAAACGCTTAACTGAAATTTTCCGTGGACAAATTGTGGATGTTACTACCAAATCCTACACCATCCAATTAGTCGGTACCAACGACAAATTAGATGCGTTTGTTGCAGCGATCAAACAAGAAAGCCAATTAATCGAAATTGTTCGTTCCGGTTTGATTAGCCTTTCTCGTGGCGAGAAAAATTGTCTCTAACGAATTGATAATAAAAGAAAAGTGCGGTTAAAAATGAAAGATTTTAACCGCACTTTTTATTGGTAATGAAAATTAAACTAGCATTTTTTGTTTTCTTGCAGCGTATGATCTTGTGGCACTTCTTCTTGACAATGCGGGCAGGTCATCAAATGTTTTTGATTGTTATGTACAATAAAATGTCCCATTTTTTTTGCTTTGGTGTCGAGATATTCGGTGTTGTAACGATTTTCGCCAACGTTAAGCGGAACGCGTTCTACCACATTAATTCCAGCACGTTTCATGGTTTCAATTTTTTCCGGATTATTGGTCAGCAAACGGACTTTTTCCACACCCAATAATTCAAAAATATCGGCACAAACGTCGAAATTGCGTTCATCAGCGGCAAAGCCGAGGGCTAAATTAGCTTCAATAGTGTCCATGCCTTGATCTTGCAATGAATAGGCACGAATTTTATTAATTAAGCCAATGCCACGTCCTTCCGCGCGGTGATAAATTAATACACCGCGACCCTCTTCGCTGATTTGGCGCAGGGCAGTGGCAAGCTGGAAGCCGCAATCGCATTTTAAACTGTGCAACGCATCCCCGGTTAAACATTCCGAATGAATGCGGGCTAACACAGGGTTTGCTTTATCGCTAATATCTCCCATCACTAACGCGACATGTTCTTTTTTGCTATCTGGAAATTCAAAACCGACAATACGAAAAATACCAAATTCTGTCGGAAGCTTGGCTTGAGTAACTAATTGAATTTTTGCCATAATTAAATCCTTAATTTATTTTATTCTATTCGTGATAGAATGCGCTTTCCTATACTAAATCACCACGCAATATAGTTATAAATATGTTAAAACGTTTGTCATTATATACCTTGTTGCTTTGTTTTGTACCACTTTTTACTTTGATTTTCAGGGAGGCATTGGTAACTGGGTAACGGATTAGGCGCTTTTGATCATTTCTTAGACGGGTTCACAGAAATCGGCAGCGTTCCCTAAGCCTTTATTTCTGGCATTATTTTAACATTATCTTATTTTTTGTGATCCGCGATAGCCAAACGAGGTGTTTGATATTGCTTGTTTTTTGTTAAAAGACGATCTAGCGCAAAGCATTTGCCCAAAAGTGCGGTTAAAATTAACGAACTTTTTTAACTGATGGTTGTGGGAAGAATTCGATATTAGTTTATTTAAGAGGTGATTTTATGTTGTATGGTTTTGATATTGGCGGAACTAAAATTGAGTTAGCGGTATTTAACGATAAGCTCGAAAAACAGTATTCCGAACGTGTTCCGACGCCGAAAGAAGATTACGAAGAATGGCTGAATACGATTGTAAATTTAGTCAAAAAAGCGGATGAAAAATTTGTGTGTCAAGGGGCTGTCGGATTGGGATTACCCGGTTTTGTTGATCCAGAAAGCGGCATTGCCGAAATCACGAATATTCGCGCCGCCGATAAAAAACCGATTTTGCGGGATTTATCCGCGCGTTTAGGACGCGAAGTGCGGGCGGAAAATGACGCCAATTGCATGGCGTTATCGGAAGCGTGGGCGGAGGAAAATCAGCAATATGCGAGTGTGGTGGGTTTTATTTTAGGTACCGGTTTTGGTGGCGGCTTGGTGATTAACGGTAAAGTGCATTCCGGTCAATCTGGCATGGCGGGCGAAGTGGGACATATGCAATTGAATTATCATGCTTTAAAATTGCTCGGTTGGGATAAGGCGCCGATTTATGAATGTGGCTGCGGAAATCGTGCCTGTTTGGATAATTATTTGTCTGGTCGCGGATTTGAAATGTTGTATCGCGATTTACAAGGGCAGTCGCTATCGGCAAAAGAAATTATTGAGCGTTTTTATGCCAGTGAGCAAAGTGCGGTCAAATTTGTCGAACTTTTTATTGAATTAGCCGCGATCAGTATTGGCAATTTGGTGACGATTTTTGATCCACATTTGATCGTGTTAGCCGGCGGGTTATCGAATTTTGATTATTTATATGACGCCTTGCCGAAAGCCTTACCGCGTCACATTATGCGCGGCGCTAAAACACCGGTGATTAAAAAAGCCAAATATGGCGATTCAAGCGGTGTACGCGGTGCGGCAGCGTTATTTTTATCGCGCGCATAAATCAATTTTGTTGCCTAAAGTGCGGTGGAAAATTTAAGATTTTTTCACCGCACTTTTTGACAATATTGAATAAATAAATCAAGTTCGGCAGAAATATGTTTATTGCGGTGCTGGATTTGCCATAATTGTCGCGTGAGCGTTTTACCTTGCAAAGAGAGATAACGAATTTTTCCCAAGCGAAAAGCATCATTTAACACGAGTTTGGACAAGCAACCAATGCCGAAATCGTGGATCACTGCTTGGCGGATGGCTTCTGAATGACTAAGTTGCAAGACAGTAGGTTGAGATAAATGCGATAAAATCAGATGTTCAACGGTTTCTCTCGTGCCGGAGCCTTTTTCTCTTAACACCAGTGGCAATTGGTTTAATTGCGCCAGTGTCAACTCATGGATCTCTTGATTCAGCCAGCGACTTTGTGTGGCGACAAATAAGGTTAATTCATCTTCTAGCCATTTTTCCGCTACTAATTCTTCCAGTTGATTTTCGCCTTCGATAAATCCCCAATCATAATCAAAATGTTTCACGCCTTCGCAAATTTCTTTGGTGTTATGTACGTGTAATTCAATTTCAATTTGCGGATATTGTTGAGTAAATGCAGAAATTTGTTGCGGTAATAAATAATTGCCAATGGTAGTACTGGCGCCGATAATAAGTTTGCTCACGCCTTTGGAAAAATTATCTTCAATATCATAAACTTGTTTCAAAATTGAGCATGCTTGTGGATAGAGTTTTTTTGCTGCCGCATTGCGTACTAATTTTTTCCCATCACGTTCAAATAAAGGATGATTTAGGCTGTGTTCTAAGGTGTTTAATGCGTTGCTCACCGCCGACTGGGATAGCGCCAATTCTTCGCTTGCCAATGTGGTTGAACCGAGCCGATAAATGCTACAAAAAATCCGCAGCTGTTTTAATGTAATTTTCATCTCGCTTCCTTAGCTAAAAAATCGATTAATTATAGCAATATTATTTGTTTTACTCATAAATTATTTTTACGTAGTCTATGCCTTAGTATTAAAGGGGAAAAATATGAAAAAAATAATCGGTTTAACCATTGTTATTTTGGTAACGCTTTTTGCCAAAATATTGTCATTAAGCGAATTTGCTTTACATTGGCAGCTTGGCGCATTGACTATCGCTATTTTATTGGGATTGGTGATCGGCAATACGTTATATCCCAAGCTGGCGCCGCTGGCTGATGAGGGGGTTGTCTTTGCCAAAGGGAAATTGTTGCGCTTAGGGATTGTTTTGTATGGATTTAATATCACATTTCAAGATATTGCGTTAGTGGGTAGCAATGCGATTATGACAGATGCGATCATGTTGATCAGTACCTGTTGCATCACCTGTTTTTTGGGCATTTATCTGTTAAAGATGGATAAACATACGGTGTATTTGACCGCGACCGGAAGCAGTATTTGCGGTGCTGCGGCGATTCTAGCGGCGGAACCGGTGGTGAAAACCGATTCGCATAAAGTCTCCGTTGCCATTGCTTTGGTCGTGATTTTCGGGACGATCGCCATGTTTTTGTATCCGATTATTTATCGCTATATTGATGGATTGTCAGCGGGGCAATTTGGGATTTATATTGGTTCTAGCGTACATGAAGTCGCGCAAGTTTATACCGCAGGCAAAAATATCAGCGCGCAAGTGGCGGATATTTCGGTGATCACGAAAATGTTGCGTGTAATGATGCTAGCGCCATTTTTGATTTTATTGTCATTTTATTTACATAAAAGTCAAAAACAGGGCGAATCAGAAACTGCTACGAAATTTAATATGCCTTGGTTTGCCTTATATTTTATCTTACTTGCGGTATTTAATTCGTTTCATTTAATTCCGCAGGAAGTAGTGCAATGGTTATTACAAATAGACAGTATTTTATTGATGATGGCAATGTCCGCCTTAGGCTTAACCACCCATGTTGGCGCCATTAAACAAGCTGGCGTAAAGCCATTAATTTTAGGCTTTTTGGTATTCTTATGGCTGGTAATAGGTGGGTTTATTGTTAATTTAATGATGCAATTGATATTTTCATAGATAAAAGGATGTATTAAAGTAAAAAGTATGCGAAAATTTTAAAAACTATATGATATTTGTAAAAAATTTAACTTAACTATCATAGAATATGCCCTTAACGAAAAAAATCAAATTAGGGCATTTTCTTCTATGTAAATTAGATTTACTCATAATACTTTATATTATTGGTAGTTAAAGTTTGCATTTTTAACATTTATAGTATATAAAAACATTCCTACTGTCAAAAAAACTAAAAAATATAATGTATAATTTACACCTAAAGAGTTAATTAGATATCCTGCTAATAATCCAGCTATAGCAGTAAATATTTGAATAACTAATCCATTAAGTGCAGAAACTCTAGTGATATGTGTATGAGGTATCTCTCCAATTGTATATATGTTATAACATACATTCCAAACTCCTCCTAAGATCGCTTTAAAAATAAAGAAAATAAAATAGCCCCAAGGAGTAGGATAAATTAAAAAACCTAAAAATACAAAAACTCTTAAGATGTTAACACTAATTAATATTATATTAAAATTTGCCAGTTTTAATATGTAACTGGATATGATACTACCTATAATTCCTCCTATTCCTAATCCAGATAATATATAACCTGTAATATCAAAACTTACATTCATAAATGTTAATTGATATATAAAATAGGATGCAAAAAATTATTTATTGATGTAAGGAGTACAATTTTTCTAAAGTCTGGTTTTTTTTCAACCATAAAATTGCTTCCCTTATACTTTGAAATATTTCTCTTATTAATATAACCCTATATTCCTCTTTAGTAAAATCTAATTTACTTAGAAAAAATAATGAAATAATAGATATTAATAAAATCAATATATAAGGAGAAAATAATCCAAATGAAATAAGAAAGCCACATAGTGTTGGAGCTAAAAATTGAACACCTCTAGTTCGAATTTCATACTTACTAAGCGTTGAAGTAGAATCGTGATCTTTAAGTAGTTTTTTTAATGCTGATGGCTCAGTTATTTCTGTTATTGTTGTAAGCAATACAAATAAGAATACAATTGGAAGTATAAAAAAAATTACGTTACTCTTTTTGGTAAAATATAATATTAAGATAAAAAATAAAACAATTATCCATCTTATAAACTCACTTTTGATTAAAATATTTTTTTCTCACTATTCTCTATGAGTGGAGATGAAAATAATTTCATTATAATAACTGGTAAAAAAATGCAAAAGTGCACCAACTTACTTCAACTGTAGAATAACCTAGAGATAATACTGTTAGTGGAATAGCTAAATAGAAAATTTCAATACTTAATAATGTTAGGGCGGAACTAGTAATGAAAAATAATAAATTTTTATTCATTTTTAATTCCTCTATTTGTTAAAATTTGAAAAATCTCTATCCTTCCCATATAGTAGCATATATAAATATGTTAATTAAATAGTAAGTATATAAAAATGTGATCTTTCTCTCATTTTTTATTATTTTAATTTATGTCATTGAATCGAAAAGGGCTGCTATGGATAGCATACACTTAATCTAGATCTGGAGATCGATAGTAGATTAACATCATCAAAGTGGAAAAAGGTATAGATATAGTGTTTACTCTTGCTGATGTGGGTTTTAAACGCTACAATCAATATTAGATGATATTTATAAAATGATAGAATTAGGTATTATTGGTTAGAGTGAGATTGATGATATACATCGAAATATTATTATTTCTAATAAAATTAATTATACACCAATCTATTTGGTAAATTATGATATTGTGAATAATTCAATTTTTCCTTTATCGCCAAGTAAAATATTCAATATATTTTGAGTTCAAGATTCATGTATAATAGTAGGAGTGCTTTTTTTAGAATAAACTTTGCCTGCGCTAAAAATAAGATATTATAAATAATTTGAATAGATAAGGCATTCTTAATTTTTTAAGAATGCCTTGACTTCTCGTTAGATTTTACAAGCACCGCCGGCGCAACCGTCATCCATATCTTCCTGCATATCTTCGGCACCGTCACGGGTATTTTGATAATACAGGGTTTTTAAACCGTATTTATAAGCGGTTAATAAATCGCCTAATAAACGTTTCATCGGCACTTTTTCATCTTCAAAGCGTTTTGGATCGTAGTTGGTGTTGGCTGAAATCGCTTGATCCACGAATTTTTGCATAATACCGACTAGGTGTAAGTAACCGTCATTATTTGGAATATCCCACAATAACTCATAGTTATCACTTAAATTTTCATAATCCGGCACAACTTGTTTCAAAATACCGTCTTTAGAGGCTTTGATGCTCACGTGTCCGCGTGGCGGTTCAATCCCATTGGTCGCGTTGGAAATTTGCGACGAGGTTTCTGATGGCATAAGCGCGGTCAGTGTTGAGTTACGCAAGCCGAACTCTTGAATATCTTTGCGCAATGCTTCCCAATCGTAATGCAGCGGTTCTTGAGTTAGGGTGTCGATATCTTTTTTATAGGTATCAATCGGTAAAATGCCTTTGGCATAGGTGGTTTCTTGGAAATAGCGACAAGGTCCCATTTCTTTGGCTAAATTCATTGAGGCTTTCAATAAATAATATTGGATAGCTTCAAAGGTACGATGGGTCAGATCGTTGGCGCTGCCATCAGAATAGCGCACGCCATTTTTCGCCAAATAATACGCATAGTTGATAACGCCAATTCCCAAGGAACGACGTCCCAATGAGCTGTGTTCCGCCGCTTTTACCGGATAGCCTTGATAATCCAATAACGCATCCAAAGCTCGTACTGCAAGATCGGCTAATTCTTCTAAGTCGTCTAAGTGATTGATGGCGCCTAAATTGAATGCGGAAAGGGTACACAACGCAATTTCCCCATTTTCATCATTAATATGTCTCAATGGTTTGGTTGGTAACGCAATTTCCAAACAAAGGTTGGATTGACGCACTGGGGCAACACTCGGATCAAATGGAGAATGGGTATTACAATGATCCACGTTTTGAATATAAATTCGTCCGGTAGAGGCGCGTTCTTGCATTAATAGTGAGAATAATTCCACTGCTTTTACTGCGCGTTTGCGAATCGCCGGATCTTGCTCATATTGTAAATAAAGTTGTTCAAAACGTGCTTGATCCGCAAAGAAGGCTTCATATAATCCCGGCACATCAGATGGGCTGAATAGGGTAATATCGCCGCCTTTAATTAAGCGTTGATACATTAATTTATTTAATTGAACCCCATAATCCATGTGGCGTACACGGTTGTCTTCTACGCCGCGGTTATTTTTTAATACCAACAGGCTTTCAACTTCAAGATGCCAAATTGGATAATAAACCGTCGCCGCTCCACCGCGAACGCCACCTTGTGAACAGGATTTTACTGCGGTTTGGAAGTATTTATAAAACGGAATACAACCAGTATGGAACGCTTCGCCGCCACGAATTGGGCTGCCTAACGCGCGGATGGCACCAGCGTTCACCCCAATGCCAGCACGTTGTGAAACATATTTTACAATCGCTGAAGCGGTTGCATTAATGGAATCTAAACTGTCGCCACATTCAATTAAAACACAAGAACTGAATTGACGAGTTGGCGTGCGTACACCTGCCATGATCGGCGTTGGTAGAGAGATTTTAAAAGTCGAGGTAGCATCATAAAAACGACGCACATAATCTAAGCGGGTTTCTGCAGGATATTTAGAAAATAAACTGGCGGCAACCAATAAATATAAAAATTGTGCGGATTCGTAAATTTCACCGGTTACGCGGTTTTGAACCAAGTATTTGCCCTCTAATTGTTTCACTGCGGCATAAGAGAACGTCATATCGCGCCAATGATCTAAAAATCCGTCCATGGTATCCCATTCTTCACGGGTATAATCCACCAATAGATCTTGGTCATATTTGCCCATGCGCACAAGTTTTTTAACGTGATCGTATAAACGCGGTGGATCAAAATGACCATAAGCTTTTTTACGCAAATGGAACACCGCCAAGCGCGCTGCTAAATATTGATAATCGGGAGCATCTTTACTGATCAGATCCGCTGCGGCTTTGATAATCGTTTCATGGATATCGGAGGTACGTATGCCTTCGTAGAATTGAATATGCGAACGCAATTCAACTTGAGAAACGGAGACGTTATCCAATCCTTCCGCCGCCCAAGTAATGACGCGGTGGATTTTATCTAAATCAATAGGTTCAAGTTTTCCGTCACGTTTCGTGACCATAAGTGATTTGTTCATAGATGATTTCCGATGAAATTAAACGCGGTTGAGAACACAATATATAGGTATTATAGTAAATCGGGATACAAGATAATGTGTTACGAATTTAAATTCAAGTAGTAAATTTTTGTTTTCAATATTGACAGAAAATAACTTACTTATAAATAAGAAAAATTTTTTTAGGCGGCACAATGAGGTGCGAAAATTTGTACAGCAAAGCAAATTTATAAAAATAAAGAAAAAATCACCGCACTTTTAGCGAGTTAAATAAGCACGTAAATGATAAAGCCAGATCTTGCTAATCCGGCTATCTTGGAGTTAATCATTATAAAGTCCATTATACAGTTGACTTTCAACGCGTACCAATGGCGCACGTTTGGTTTTGTTTTCCAATTCGCCGGTGGAATATCCGTTGATAAATTGTACAAAGGCAATTTTTTCACCGCGCGCATTCGTCATAAAGCCGGCGAGGTTGTAAACGCCTTTTAATGCACCAGTTTTAGCTGTGATATTTTTCACTAATGGCGGCTTGATCATCGAGCCTCGCCCGCTTAAGGTACCGTCAACGCCGGCAACAGGGAAAGTATCCAGCAAATGCAATTGATCTTCGTTTTTGGCGATATATTCCAATACTTGCAACATAATTTGTGGTGACATCAAATTGTGGCGAGACAAACCGGAACCATCAGCGATAATGCTGTTACCAAAACGTATGCCGACTTTGGATTGTAAAATTTGTTTCATTGCCAACACCCCTAATTGGAATGAGGCGGGACGTTTGTAATATTGGTAAGCCACGGTGCGAAATAGCGCATCAGCGATTTGGTTGTCCGATTTTTTCATCATTTTATGCAACAACTCCGGCAACGGTTTGGACAAATGGCGGGCGAGCAGCGTGCCAGTTTGCGGTTGGTAAGGCTGTTTTACTTGACCGTTAAACTGAATGCCCAATCGTTTAAGATTGCGTTGAATAATTGCTGCTGCGTACGCAGTGGGATCTTGTACTGCAAAACTTAAGCCAAAGGGTTTGTTTTGGCGCGCCAAGCAGCCTTTAATTTGGTAACGATTATTATCATGTACCACTGCATCCAGTTGGCAATAAGGCGCTTCTTCTTTGCTGGCAACTCGAACTTGTCCAAATACTTGTACCGGATACTGTGCCGGTACATTAAATTTTACCGCTTCGCCTACTGCTTGATTGGCATCAAGCTCCACATAAAAACAGTTATTATCGATATTGACAGATGCCGGTGGTGAATTAAAACACATGGTTAAATCATTCCAAATCCAGCCTAAACCGCGATCATGTCCGACAAAAACGGACGTATCTAATAGCAAATTGCCGCTAATTTGGTTAACACCTTGCGTTTTTAATTCAGCAAATAAATGATAAAGTTGCCCGCTGGTTAAATCCGGATCGCCGGTAAATTTGACGATTAAATCGCCATTCAAGATCCCATTTTGTACGCGACCATTGGTGAGCAGGGAAGTTTCAAATTGAAATTGATCGCCGAGCGCCAATTTGGAGGTTAACGCGGTGAATACTTTTTGCGTACTTGCCGGCAGCATAAAGATGTTAGGATTGTATTCGGCAATAATGCTGTCTTGTTGTAAATTTTTGGCAACAAATCCCAAACTCGCGCCTTCTGGTAAATCGCCAATAATCGGGGACATATCCACATTAGCAAAGGTATTGAACGTAGCCATACTGCTGATAAGGAGGGCAAGTTTGAATTTTGATGATAGTTTGAGCATAAAAAATAGTAACAGTTGATCTTTTCTTTGAGACGAACAATAATAGACTTGAGACGGGCGAGAGTAAATGATTTTCTCGTAATTCCGGACAGATCATCATATTTGACCACGACACTTGATAATACGGGTGACGTGGTATTGTTTTTTTCACCATAAAAGGATAAACAAATGAAACAAATTCCAATGACGGTACGTGGAGCGGAGCTATTAAGACAAGAATTGGATTTTTTAAAAAATACCCGTCGTCCCGAAATTATTAAAGCGATTGCTGAAGCACGTGAGCACGGCGATTTAAAAGAAAATGCCGAGTATCATGCCGCTCGCGAGCAACAAGGATTTTGCGAGGGTCGAATTCAAGAAATTGAAGGTAAATTGTCAAATAGCCAAATTATTGATGTCACTAAGTTGCAAAATAACGGAAAAGTGATTTTTGGTGCAACGGTGGTGTTGCTTAATACAGCAACTGAAGATGAAGTGACTTACCAAATTGTTGGTGATGATGAAGCGAATATTAAAGCGGGTTTAATTTCCGTGAATTCGCCTATTGCCAGAGGTTTAGTAGGTAAAGAGGTGGATGATACGGTCAATATCGTGACACCGGGTGGCACCGTTGAGTTTGACATTGTTGAAGTTGAGTATAAATAAAACGCGCTATCAAATATAAGGACGCGGAAGGCGTCCTTTTGTTTACCTTAAATATATTGCGCTAATACGTTTGCAATAGCATCTTGATCATTAGAAAGCGCGGTGATTTTTGCCTGTGTTTTGACTTCCGCTTCCGCATTTCCCATAGCAACACCTAAACCGACCGCTTTTAACATACTGATATCATTGTGATTATCGCCAAATGCGATAACATTTTGCGGTGAAATTTGCCACATGGCTAATAGCTCTAATAAGCGCCCGCCTTTACTATTGCCATGATTGGCGATATCAACGCGATCTACCCAGGACCATTCGCAGCTAAATTGTGAAATAGGTAATTCTGCAACCGCACTTTCCATCACTTGACGATCTGGATGGCTGATAACAAATTTCCAAATAATTTCATTTTTTTCCAAGAGTTGTTCAAAACGTTCGATTTGTTGTAAATTAGGTCTAACTTGTGGTGGGCAATCTTGTACCCAGCGACTAAATTTTTCCATATGCGCATTAAGCTGTTTAAAATTCATGGCATCTCGCGAATACATTAATAGGTGGGTTTGGTATTTTTCTGCGATTTTAATGACAAGTTGTGCTTGTTCACGTGTTAGCGGATTGGCAACGGGTGTACTGTTGTGAGCGACGTCGTAAATATAGGTTCCGTTACAACAAATTATCGGCGTATCTAAACCTAATTGGTAATGGTAGGGGCGGGCGGCAGTATGATGTCTTCCAGTGACTAAGACGACTTTGATATTTTTTGCGAGTAATTGTTGAATTGCTTGTTTGCTAGAGGGAAGAATTTGCCCTTGGCTGTTTAATAAGGTTCCGTCTAAATCGAAAGCGACAACTTGATAATTTATTGATTGAAGTTCATGGTGAGTCATGGCATTATCCTTGAATGTTGATTTTACAAAAAACGATTTCCCTTTCTTTGTACCATATATCGACAAAGAAAAGGGATAGGGGTATTCTACGCTATTCATTAGGAAACATAAACGGGTTTAATCCGCTGCGGAAAAACCCTTTTTCTTCCATTTCAACATCTAAGAATAGTGATGCTAAGTCGTCAGCAATCGGTTCCACATGAGGATCTTTTTCTTGATAAACGACCTTGAGATAACTTTGGCAATCGCCACAACTTTCTGTTCTGACCGCGGCAAATTCATTGTCAATCGACCAATATTCTAATTTTCCGCTTTGTTCGCAATTAGTGCATTTAGTGCGCACCATATTCCATTCGCTTTCACACAAAGAACAATGTAAATAACGCAATCCTTGTGCGCTGCCAAATTGGATCACACTGGCTGTTGGCGGCGCGCTACAAATTGGACATAGATGTAAATTCTCGCCACTTTCCATTTTAGCGTTATGTGGAATTTGTTGTACTAATTGTAACCAATAAAGGGATAATGCTGCCCAAATAAAGACCGCTTTATCACTGCTAATTGTAGCGAAATCCTGTGCGAATATTGCATCTGCTAATTTTTCTAATTCTTGGGCAGAGGCTTTTTCGAGCCATTCAATCGTGGTGAGGGTTTCTTCATTGACTTTATCTTTTAATTGTGCAAGCAAGTGTGACAAAATATCGCGCCATGCTTCTGTGCGCTGCCAATTTTGGGTATGTAATGGATTTTTTTCCAAGGACTGTTTTGATTTAACGATTTCCGCTAAGGTCGGATCTTGGGCTAGCGGGTATTGTTCTAAAACCGCTAGTTGCGCTTCAGTGACTTGGGCGGCAAATAATAGATAGTCTGCTAACGGGTGATTTTCTGCTAATTGTCTTAATCTTTTCGCCCGACGTTGATAGAGATTTTTAGGGTTGGAAAACAATAGCGGAGGCTGATGATAAGAACTTGCCAACTGCTGAATTTCATTTTCAGGAAGAATTTTAATACTCATAAAAACATATCCATAGTTATCATTGTGATTTAATGCCGAAATACTCATGGAAAAATCAGGGTGATTATTGATAAGTATTTTGGCATTAATTAAAAGTGCGGTAAAAATTACCGCACTTTTTAGCTTTTGCATACTCGTTATTTTGTTTCACGATTATGCATAATGGCGATTATTTGCTTTCGCTTTTTTTCGCTTCTTGCTCCAGTTTTGGTAGCACTTCTTCACGGAACCAACGCGGGTGATGTTTTTTCGCCCAACGAACTGTTACCCAACCCTCGATCATGCCACGAATAGAGCCTTTGACCCAAAATGCCATGTACATATGTACCAAAATACCGGTAAAGAGTAAGAAGGCACAGGTAGAATGAAGCAAAATTGCAATTCGAATGACTGGAATTGGGAAATTATGCGAGAAATATTGTCTCCACATAATCACGCCAGTTACTAATAATAGGACCATTGAAAGCATTAATGTCCAGAATAACAATTTTTGTCCAAGGTTGTATTTTCCGTTGTCGGAAACCGCGTGTTCATTTCCTTTTAATACCTCTTTGATATTTTTTAGCCATACCCAGTCATTTTTTTCCGGGATATTATGACGCCAATAAATGAATCCGAGGTTAATAAAGGCAAAGAACATGATAATTCCCGTGAACGGGTGTACAAAGCGTGCTAATTGCGGTGTACCTAAGATTTCCACTAACCAAGAAAAATCAGGGAAGAAGAACGCTACACCGGAAAGCCCAGTTACCGCAAAACAGATAACCAATAACCAGTGGCTAAGACGCGCAGGCGTTTTATGACGAATAATTTTTTGATCATTGTTGATCGTTAATTTGTCGCTCATTTTTCACCCCCGTTGTGTTCTTCATCTTCCTCGTGATCGAGTTCTTCGGTATTTGGACCCACGGTGAGATAGTGAGCCACTGCACTTAATGCCAAACCACCCATTGCGACCGCTGCCACCGGTTTGAGGATATCTTTCCAAAGTACGATAGTTGGGTCAATTTTGGGAGCTTTCGGCAAGCCGGAGTAGAGTTCCGGTTTATCTGCATGATGCAATACGTACATGACGTGCGTGCCACCTACGCCTTCCGGATCGTAAAGTCCGGCATTTTTGTAGCCGCGAGATTTCAAATCTTCAATACGTTTTGAAGCGTATTCTTTCATCTCTTCTTTGCTACCGAAACGAATAGCACCGGTTGGGCAAGTTTTTACACAAGCCGGTTCTTGACCTACGGTGACACGATCTACACAAAGGGTACATTTGTACACGCGATTATCTTGCGGGTTCATCCGTGGAATATTAAACGGACAGCCGGCGATACAGTAACCGCATCCGATACATTTATCAGATTGGAAGTCAACAATACCGTTAGCATACTGAATAATCGCACCTGGTGACGGACAAGATTTTAAACAGCCCGGTTCGGTACAGTGCATACAACCGTCTTTACGAATTAACCATTCCAAACGTTCATTTTCTTCAACCTCGTTGAATTTCATGACCGTCCAGGCTTTGGCATTTAAGTCGATTGGGTTGTCATAGACACCGGTACAATTTTCCGGTTCCGCACGTAAATCATTCCATTCGGAACAGCCTACCTGACAAGCTTTACAACCGATACAAGTGGTGACATCAATTAACTTTGCTACTTCAACTTGATGATTACGCGCTTGTGGTTGCGGTGTCAAAAATGAGGTTGCAGAGGCTTTAATAATATTTTGTGATTGAACAGAACCCATATTATGCCCCCACTTTCTCAATATTTACTAACATACATTTCGATTCCGGTGTTAACGTATTCGCATCACCAGCACGCACCGTTAGGTTATTGGCAAAATAACCTTTTTTCGCGCCTGTTGTGGCAGCAAAACCCCAGTGGATTGGAATACCAATCGTATGGATCGGTTTACCGTCAGACAGTAACGAACGGATACGTTTAGTCACAACCGCCACCCCTTTAATGTAGCCACGTTTAGAGCTAACTTTCACCATATCACCATGATTAATGCCTTTTTCTTTGGCTAAATCTTCGCCCACTTCAACGAATTGTTCTGGTTGCGCAATCACGTTAAGTAAGACGTTTTTGGTCCAGTAGTGGAAGTGTTCGGTTAAGCGATAAGTGGTTGCTACATATGGGAATTCATCAGTTGTACCCAAATCGGCTTTGTCACTTTCAAATACACGCGCTACTGGGCTAGAAACCACGTTTGGATGTAACGGGTTCGTACCGATCGGTGTTTCGATAGGTTCATAGTGCTCTGGGAACGGACCATCAACCATACGATCACGAACAAATAAGCCACTCACACCATCCGGTTGCATGATATAAGGCATTGTTGGGCTATTTGGCGGCGCGGTAGTAAAGTCTGCAACATCTACATAGTTCCAGTTAGAACCGTTCCATTTCACCAATTGACGTTTCGGGTTCCAAGGATTGCCCGCTAAGTCAGCTGACGCACGATTATAAATAATACGACGGTTCATTGGCCAGGCGAATGCCCAACCCAAGGTATTTCCTAAGTTTGACGGATCGGAATTATCGCGGTTCGCCATTTGATTGCCTTTTTCTGTCCATTGACCGGTATAAATCCAGCAAGAACCAGAAGTGGTGCCATCAGCACGCATTTGCGCAAAGCCGGAAAGTAATTGACCTTTCTTCAGCACGACATTACCGTTGGCGTCAAGTAAATCTTCCAGAGCATAACCGTTGATTTCTTTGGCAATTTCTTCCGCTTTCGGTTCAAGTGGATTTTTATAATTCCACGCCATCGCCTCTAGCGGTTCAAGTGGCGCTTTGCCGCCTTCTTTGTGGTAAAGCTCAATTAATGCCGCACGAAGCTCGGAAAGAATTTCACCGTCGGTTTTCGCTTCACCGGGTGGCTCTGCGCCTTTCCAGTGCCATTGCAACCAGCGACCAGAGTTCGCAATTGACCCCTCTTCTTCCACAAAGCAGGTGGTTGGTAAACGGAATACTTCGGTTTGGATTTCTTCCGGTTTCACATCGTTATACTCACCGTGATTTTTCCAGAATTCGGAGGTATCCGTAATCAATGGATCGAAAATCACTAAGTATTTCAATTTACTTAATGCTTTGATAATTTTTTGTGAATTTGGATAAGAGGCAACAGGGTTCATTCCTTGACAGAAGAAACCATTAACTTTGCCTTGATACATATCTTCAATATATGACAATTGATCCATACCGCCTTTTGGTAATTTCGGCAGGAATTGATAGCCAAACTCATTGTCTTTCGTTGCTTTATCACCATAGAATGATTTCAACATACTGACCACAAACTTAGGTGTATTGCCCCAATAGTTAACTTGGTCTTTTACCATTTGTTTTGGTGTAATACGCGCTAAGAATGCTTCCAATGACGTATCACTTTCGTTTGGCAACGGAATATACGCCGGTAAACGGTTAGGGAATAAACCTAAGTCGGTAATTCCTTGTACGTTAGAGTGTCCACGTAATGCATTGACACCACCGCCAGAGACCCCAATGTTACCTAATAACAATTGGATCATTGCCATGGTACGAATATTTTGTGAACCCACGGTATGTTGTGTCCAACCTAAGGCATATAAGAAGGTTGCCGCTTTTTCTGGCGCCGAGGTTTTTGCCACTTCTTCACAGAAAATTTGGAAATCTTTTTGCGGTGTACCGGTGATACGCGCTACCATTTCAGGGGTATAACGTTCCACGTGCGCTTTTAACATATTTAATACGCAACGAGGATCTTGTAAGGTCATATCACGTTTCGGTTGACCTTCTTCGTTGAATTGGTAACCCCAAGTAGAACGATCGTAAGTTCGTTTTTCCGGATCATAGCCAGAGAATAACCCGTCCTCAAATTTGAAGTTTTCGTTTACTAAGAATGTTGCGTTGGTATAGTGTTTTACATATTCGTGTTGAATTTTATCGTTTTTCAATAAATAACGAATAACACCGGAAAGAAATGCAATATCCGTGCCTGAACGAATTGGCATATAATGATCCGCAACTGCCGCAGACCGGTTAAAGCGCGGGTCAACTACCATTAATTTCGCACCGTTTTGTTTTTTCGCTTCAATTGCCCAACGGAAACCCACAGGGTGAGCTTCAGCGGCATTACCGCCCATTACAATAACTAAGTCGGAGTTTTTAATATCAACCCAGTGATTTGTCATCGCACCGCGACCAAATGATGGAGCAAGACTTGCTACCGTTGGTCCGTGTCAGATACTCGCTTGGTTATCGGTAAAAACAATGCCGAGCGCACGTACGAATTTTTGTGTTAAAAGTCCCGTTTCATTACTACAGGCAGAACCCGCTAAAAAGCCGGCAGTTAGCCATTGGTTAACTTCAGTACCTTGTTGGTTGTGGGTAATAAAATTTGCATCACGGTCGTCTTTCATATGACGTGCGATACGCTCAATCGCTTCATGCCAAGAAATACGTTTCCATTCATTAGAACCCGCTTCTCGCACTTCCGGATAGCGGACTCGACGATCACTGTTGGCATAATCCAAGGCGCCGGCACCTTTAGGACAGAGTGCACCGCGACTGACGGGATGATCTGGGTCACCCTCGATATGAATAAGTTTACCTTTTGAATTTAATGAACCGTCGCCTAGGCTATAAAGTAGCATACCACAGCCTACAGCACAGTAAGTACAGGTGTTACGGGTTTCTTTGGCGCGTAATAATTTATATTCGCGTGGTGCTGCTAATGCCGTTGCTGGGGCAAAACCTAACATTGCAGCAGAAGTTCCTGCCATACCGCCTGCACAGATCTTAAAGAATTTTCTTCTACTGACCTGCATAGAAATACTCCTTAAATCAACAACTATTTATTGTGTTGATCACATTGTAGTAGTAAATTTAGATTCGTTTATGTTTAGAAAAGTTAGTGTTGATAATATAGATTGTTATCAAATTGTATTACAATTCTCCTCTCTATAAATCCTGTATAGGATAAACTTTTTTAGGGGCTAAATCTATAACTAATATGAAAAATAAGGGGAAAGACTTTGATCTCTGTCATAAAAGTAGGAAGTTTTTTTTACAAAAAATTAACAGTATCGCAAAGTGAAAAAACGCCGGTATTAACGCCGGTTGAAGAAATATTAGCCTGCGAAGTTCCGGTAGCGTTAGTGTATAACGGAATTGCGCATACTGTCATGATGTGTTCGCCACAAGATTTAGAAGATTTTGCCCTCGGTTTTTCCTTGACCGAAGGGATTATTGAACACCCTAATGAAATTTATGGCATGGATATTGTTGAAGTGTGTAATGGGATTGAGGTTCAAATCGAATTGGCAACCCGTTGTTTTGTTAAACTAAAAGAACGCCGGCGAACCTTAACCGGTCGCACCGGTTGCGGGATTTGCGGATCGGAACAATTAGATCACGTTACGCGAAATCTGCCAATTTTAGACCGCACTTTGCAGGTAAATTTAGACAAATTAAATGCTTGTTTGCAGCAATTGCAAGCGGCGCAAGTTTTGGGCAAACAAGTGGGGTCAACTCATGCCGCTGCCTTTTTTAATCCGCAAGGACAGCTGCTCGCGATTCGAGAAGATGTCGGGCGTCATGTGGCATTGGATAAATTATTAGGCTGGCACGCGAGACATGGAAAGCCGCAAGGATTTGTGTATGTCACCAGCCGAGCCAGTTATGAAATGGTACAAAAAACTGTCGGTTGCGGCATTGAAATGCTTGTGGCTATTTCTGCGGCGACAGATTTTGCAGTTAACATGGCAGCCAAACATCAATTAACTTTACTGGGCTTTGCCCGTCAAGATAAAGCCACGGTTTATTGCGGAAACGAGCGGTTAATTTTTTAATCGTTTTCGGATAAAGCGGTTGACTTTAACTTACGGTCAAGGTGTAGACTAACCATACTGATCGTTTTTAACATAAAAGGAAGGAAAACATGAAAACAACAGTTTTAGCGTTAAGTGAGCTTTCTTGCGGACATTGCGTGAAACGCGTGCAAGAAGTGTTAAGTAAAATTGACGGGGTAGAAAAAGCCGAAGTCAGTTTGGACAAAGCAGTAGTGGTCACCGATCGTGATCCGCAAGTGTTGATCGACGCCATCGTAGAGGCGGGTTATCAAGCCAAATTGGGAGAAGACAGCCCAAAGCCTAATCAACTGCCGAAAACCGATAATATCAGCCAAAATCCTGATCCTGCGGTAGTTGAAGCTCATAGTGAGGCACAGGATCAGGTGATGTTGCTGCTTGAGGGATTAAGTTGTGTGGCTTGCGTTAATCGTGTAGAAAAAGCGTTATACCAAGTACCTCAAGTCAGCAAGGTACAAATTAACCTTGCGGAACAAACCGCTTTAGTGTTTGGGAAAGGCGAGGTTGCCGATATGATTTCCGCAGTCCAACAAGCAGGATATGGGGCGGAATTATTGGAAGATGAACAAACCCGTCGAGAAAAGCAACAACAGCAAATTCAGTACGAAATCCGCTTACGCCGCCGGCAAGGTATTATTGCCTTAGGATTTGGCGCAATTTTGATGTTATGGGGAATGTTTGGCGACATGAGTGTGACGGAACAATCTCGTCCTTATTGGCTGATGGTTAGCGTTATTACTTTAGCCATTATGATGTTTACCGGCGGGCATTTTTATCAAAGAGCGGTCAAAAATTTGCGAAAAAAAACCGCAACCATGGACACGTTAGTGGCATTGGGAACGGGGGCTGCTTGGCTTTATTCTTTCGTACTTTGCCTCAAGCCAGATCTTTTTCCGTATAATGCGCGCCATTTATACTTTGAAGCCAGCGCCATGATTATCGGTTTTATTAACTTCGGGAAAATGCTGGAAGCTAAAGCCAAACAACGGTCTTCCAATGCGTTACAGCGCTTGGTGGACTTAACTCCCAATCGGGCAATTGTTGTGGATGAACAAGGGGAACGGGAAATTGCTGTAGCAGCGATTAAACAAGGTATGACGCTGCGTTTAAAAACTGGAGATCGCGTAGCGGTGGATGGCATTGTCAGTCAAGGAAGCGCTTGGTTGGATGAAAGTATGCTGACCGGCGAACCTTTGCCGGTGGAAAAACAGGCGGGCGATAAAGTCATTGCAGGGACGTTAGTCAGCGACGGTTCCGTGTTATTTCAAGCAGAACACATTGGCGACAAAACGACCTTGGCAAATATTATTCGCCTCGTACGCCAAGCGCAAAGCAGCAAACCGCAACTGGCGCAATTAGCGGATAAAATCGCGGCGGTGTTTGTTCCCGTGGTGATATCATTGGCATTATTGGCGGGTATCATTTGGTATGCCATTGGACCGCAACCGGCGCTATCTTATGCGTTAGTGGTATTTACGACGGTGTTGATTATTGCTTGCCCTTGCGCTTTAGGGTTGGCGACGCCGATGTCAATTATTGCAGGGATCGGGCGCGCGGCGGAATTGGGCGTCTTAGTGCGTGATGCCGACGCGTTACAAAAAGCGGCAAGCGCCGATACGTTGGTTTTCGATAAAACCGGTACTTTAACCAAAGGTGAGCCAAAAGTGACCACACTTTATACTTTTAATACCTGGTCAGCGGCGCAAATTTTAGGCTTTGCCGCGACGTTGGAACAAAATGCCAATCATCCCTTAGCAAAAGCCATTGTTGATTATGCGGATGAACAAACGGCGTTAAAGGCGGTGGCGCTTGAAGATTTTCGTACCTTAAAAGGATTGGGGGTGAGTGGCGTTTGCGACGGGCAAGCGTTATTGTTGGGTAATCGTACGCTAATGACACAACAAGGGATTGATTTAGCACAAGAGCAAGCCTTGAGTACCGATCTTGAGCAAAAATTAAATCAAGGCGCCACCTTGGTTTACTTAGCGGTCGCGCAACAATTAGCCGCGATTTTCGCCATTCAAGATCCGATTCGCGAAGATAGTCGCGAGGCGTTACAGCGTTTGACGCAACAAGGTTATCACTTGGTGATGTTGACCGGTGACCAAGCAAAAACCGCGCAAGCTATTGCCGCCGAACTTGGCATTAAACAAGTGATAGCCGGCGTGTTGCCGGAGGGCAAAGCGGATACGGTGAAAAATCTACAGGCGCAAGGACGCCATGTCGTGATGATTGGTGATGGGATCAATGACGCGCCAGCATTGGCGCAAGCGGATGTGAGCATTGCGATGGGCAGTGGTAGCGATATTGCGATTGAAACTGCCGAACTCACTTTGATGCGGCACAGCATCAGCGCGGTGGCGGATGCGTTAGTGTTATCCAAAGGGATTTTGCACAACATGAAGCAAAATTTATTCGGCGCTTTTATCTACAATATCTTAGGCATTCCCCTTGCCGCCGGCGTATTGTATCCCGTTGCGCATCTTTTGCTTAATCCAATGTGGGCGGGTTTGGCGATGGCATTGTCCTCAATTACCGTGGTGAGCAATGCCAATCGGTTGTTGAAATTTAACGTAAATCAATAAATTAAAGTTCGTGTAGCCTTTTTTCGATTTGTTTTAAACCGTTTAATCGGGTGCTACTTAAACGTTGCGCGATACCAAGTTGGCTAAAATAGGCGGTTAAGTCAAATTGGTGCAATTGTGCAACGTTTTTATCTTCAATTTCTTGCAGCAAAAGCCACAGCAGCCCGTTGATAATACGGGCTTCGCTATAAGCGGTAAAGTGAAAAGTGCGGTCGTTTTTGGCATCGATTTTAAACCATACTTTCGCTTCACAACCCTGTAATAAGGACATTTCCGCCAATTGCGCCTCACTCGGTACAGGCAGTTGTTTTCCGCACTGAATGATCAAACGATAGCGATCTTCCCACTGTTTTGCTTGTTGTAAGCGGTTTTTGATGTCTTGTATATCCATGTTTATCAATCTGTTTTTGTTGGTCTGTTATTCATCTGCTTGCAATAATGCCAGACTTTTGTCCAAGGCGACAAAAAATGCTGCCACATCGTCTTCCGTATTATAAGGCGCAAAGGATAAGCGCAGGGTAGAGGATTGTCCCAAGCGCGCTAAATAAGGTTGAGCGCAATGTTCACCGCTGCGTAGCGCAATATTTTGCTCCGCAAGCAAGGTCGCTAAATCGGAGGTGGCAATATCGCTAAAAATAAAACTGACAACGGAACTTGGCTGTGGCGATAAAAAAAGTTGGCAATTTGCATAATTTTTTAACCGCACTTTGACTTGTTCGGCAAGTTGTACCGCATGGCGTTCCGCTTGTGCTAAATCCCATTGTTGCAACCAGGCTAAGCAGGCGTTAAAGCCGATTACCGCGGCGATATTGGGTGTGCCGGCTTCTAAGCGATAAGGCAAGTCAGTGAAAGTAATTTGGTTTTTTGATACCCGATCAACCATTTTGCCGCCAAAAAACAACGGGCGAAGTTGTGAAAGTGCGGTCATTTTTCCGCTCAAAACGCCCAATCCATTGGGTCCATATAATTTATGGGCGGAAAAAGCGAGAAAATCGGCGTCCAGTTGGGAGAGATCAATGGCTATGTGGCTAATGGCTTGTGCCGCATCGACGAATACCAAAGCTTGACTATGTTGGCGGATCCGTTGAATGAGGCGGGCGACGGGTTGCTCGGTACCGGTCACATTGGAGACAAAATTGAGCGCGACCAATTTGGTATTGGCGTTGAGGGTATTTAATAAGGCTTGTTCATCAATTAACCAATCATCCGTGATCGGCAGCACATGAATTTTCGCGCCACTTTGACGGGCAATTTCGTGCCAAGTCACAAAATTGGCATGGTGATCCGCTTCGCTGATAATAATTTCATCTTGTGGGTTAAAAGATAATCCATGCGCGACAAGATTGACACTGTGAGTGGTGCCGGAGGTCCAAATAATCGCTTGCGGCGAGGAGGCATGAATAAATTGCGCTGCCCGAACGCGCGCTTGTTCATAAAGTGCGGTCTGTTTTTCATCATATTGACTACGATGTACCGATCCCGCCGATTGATAAAAATCACAAGTGGCTTCAATTAAGGCGGCAGGCTTTAAAGCGGTGGCTGCGCTGTCTAAATAGACCGCGGCGTCCGCTTGTTGAAAATAGGGAAATTGTTGACGAAATAAGAAGGCATTAAAGTCCATCATGTATGCTTTTCCTTGTTAAAAATCCACATAAGGTTAATGTTTATGGCGTTTTTGTTTACGCCAAAGGTGTGGCGCAATTGGATGCGGATCTTGCCAAAGACCTCTTTTTTGGCGCTGTGCTTGTTGTTGCGCTTGTAGGTAGCGAGGATCTTGCACATATTGCGCATATGCCCAAGCCATGCCCAGTTGCACCATTTGTAAATTCATATTGCGCCCCGATTTGTTATAGACAGTCGCTAACGCACGTTGATAGCGATCGTAACCGGAAATGGCGAGTAGCACCACTTTTTTATGCACCAGTGATGCCAAGGTTTGACGGGCACGTTGTCCGAAAGGTTGCATTTTTTCAGGGGCATCAATTTCGCTCAGGCGCACTTTAAGCGATTTATTTGTACTAAGCAGGCAGGTTAACGTGTCCCCATCCGTAATGGAGACAACCCGACAAGTGACTTTACGGACCACCTTGTGCTCAGTTTTATGTTTAGTTTTATCTCCTGTAGCAACCGTAGGCGGTAGATATAAAAACAATACGATCAATACTATGTAATATTTTTTTAACATTATGTTTAAGTTAAATGAAGTTTTATTTATTGTACCGAAAAAAACACCACAACACGATCGAAATGCGAGTAAAATAAATTCGCATTTTTTCAAAAATAATTGAGTGAACTCATGTTGCAAAAAATTATTCAATTAGGGCGTTCATTCGCCATTCTTTATTCGATACTTTATCTCGGAAACGCTATTGCAGTTTTGCTCCCTATTGGCGTACCGGGCAGCATCTGGGGGCTATTACTCCTTTTTTTCGGGTTGATTACAAAACTGATTAAGTATCAATGGATCTTTTGGGGTGCCAGTTTGCTCATCCGCTATATGGCGCTGTTATTTATTCCGGTCAGCGTCGGTATCATTAAATATTCCGATTTGTTGCTGGCGCAAGCCAATGTATTGCTTATCCCAAATATTATCAGTACCTGCGTTACTTTAGTGAGCGTCGCATTATTGGGCAATTATTTGTTTTCGCTGAATTCATTTACCCATTTACGTAAAAAAGTATTAAAAAAAAGAGCTGAGGGAATAGGATGATTTATTTATATTCATTATTAACGATTGTCGCCTTTGCCTTGGCGATACAAATGAATAAACGCTTGAAATCAGTGGTGTTAAATACCTTTGTATTAAGTGTATTAATTTTAGTGATTGTGTTATTAAGCGCTAAAGTACCTTATGATACTTATATGCAAGGTAATGCACCTTTAAATAATTTACTTGGGATCAGTGTGGTGGCGCTGGCGTTGCCTTTGTATGAACAGTTGCACCAAATCCGGCAAAACTGGCAAAAAATCCTGTTGATTACTATTACCGCTTCGCTACTTTCTATGTTTAGCGGTGCAATATTGGCAATCATTTTGGGGGCACAACCGGAGATGGTGGCGACTTTATTGCCAAAATCCGTGACTACCCCGATTGCAATGGCAATAGCGGAAAATTTAGGCGGTATTCCGTCGGTTACAGCGGTTGGCGTTGTGGTAGCGGGGTTGCAAGGTTCTATGTTCGGCTATTTGATTTTGAAAAAATTAAACATCCGTCATTTTCAAGCTATCGGATTATCGATGGGGGCTGTATCCCACGTTTTGGGAACTGTTAGTTGCATGGAAAATGATCAACGCGCCGGTAGTTACAGTTCAGTTTCCTTGGTATTATGTGGTATTATCAGTTCATTATTGGCGCCTTTAGTATTTCATTTGGTGTATATGCTGATGAATTAGAAGGCAAAATTTAATGGATGGTGACAATGGTACGCGCGAAAACTCAATTCAATCCTCCTCAAATTACCCCTTTATGGCAAGCCCGTTTTTTGGAAGATAAACCGCGAGAGAAAGATCACCGTCCGCCATTTTCCCGCGATCGCGGTAGAATTTTGCATTCTGCCGCGTTTCGTTGTTTACAGGCGAAAACACAAATTCATGCGGTAGGAGAGAATGATTTTTATCGCACGCGCTTAACTCATTCCTTGGAAGTTGCGCAAATTGGCAGCAGTTTAGTGTCGCAATTGCGTTTTATTGATGCCTTTGAGCATTTATCGCGTCAATTACAAATGGATAAAAGTGAATTGCAGAAACAGCTCAAACCCTTGTTGCCAAGCAATGATTTGATTGAAAGTCTGTGTTTTGCCCATGATATCGGACATCCGCCATTTGGACATGGTGGAGAGATTGCCTTAAATTATATGATGCGTCACTATGGCGGTTTTGAGGGGAATGCGCAAACTTTTCGACTGTTAACCAAACTAGAACCTTATACTCCGCAATCCGGCATGAATTTAACGCGCCGAACACTGCTCGGCATTGTTAAATATCCCACTATTTTAGATATTGCTTCTCCGCAGTATGGCGAGTTCACGTTGGCGGACAATGCCGATCCTCGTTATATAAAAATTGCCGATTGGAGACCGGGAAAAGGCTTATTTCGCGACGATTTGGCAATGTTTGATTGGTTATTATCACCATTAGATGACGCCGATCGCACGCTATTCGGACAATTTAAACAAGCGCGCCAACAACCCACAGACCGTTTAAAAACGCGCTTTAAATCTCTTGATTGCAGTATTATGGAGTTAGCGGATGATATTGCTTATGGTGTGCATGATTTAGAAGATGCTATAGTGGTTGGCGTTGTGCATCAACAACAATGGCAGCAAGCACTACATGAATTGAAAAACTGCCAATCGGAATGGATTCAAAAAAATATTGAACCTATCAGCCAAAAATTATTTTCCGAATGGCATTACGAACGAAAAAATGCTATCGGCGCGCTGGTCAATTATTTTATCACCAATGTCCACTGGACGATTACCGCCGATTTTCATGAACCCTTATTACGCTACAACGCGGAGCTGCCAAGGGAAGTGATTGACGTTTTAACCATATTTAAAAAATTTGTTTGGCAGTATGTGATTCGAGATGTGGACACGCAACGGATTGAATACAAAGGTCAACGCATTTTAACCGAAATGTTCCAAGTATTTGAAAGCGACCCACAACGCCTCCTGCCTCGCAACACAGTCAAACGCTGGGAAAATGCTGCACCGGAAGGAAAAAAACGTGTTATTTGTGACTATATTGCCGGAATGTCGGATGCTTATGCGTTAAAGGTGTATCATCAGCTTTAGTTTCTACTAGCGTGGTGATGTTGTGATTAAAAGAAAGAGCAGTATTTATGAAAATAAGAAAAGTGCGGTAATTCTTTATTCTGTTTTGGGATCTCAATGGTGCGCAGAATGCACCATTGAAATACTTTTTATTTTGATCATGAATTTCATCGCGTTTAAATTGGAATTGATGAGAAAAACACTAATAAAATCGGTGGTAAGATATTGGTGACGAAGCCGAAGCTGATTGCAAGCGGAACGACTTCAATGCCGCCGGAGCGTTGGATAATCGGCAACGTGCAATCTAAGGCGGTGGCACCGGTGATACCTACTGCGGTGGAGCGGTGATTGAGCATAAAAAGCGGGATGATAAAGAGGCTGACAATTTCGCGCGAGAGATCGTTGAAAAAGGCGATACTGCCAAAGACCGCGCCCCAAGCTTCGTTGATGACGACGCTGGATAAGGAATACCAGCCGAACCCAGAAGCAATGGCAAGCCCTTGGGTGAGTGGCAATTTGAGGATGAGTGCGCTCAAGATGCCACCAATTAAGGAGGTCAAAACAAAGATAACGCCCGTTGTGATACCGCGCTTGTTAAATAGCACTTCGCGTAAGGAAATACCGTTGTTGCGCAATTGTAAGCCGACTAAAAAAATTAAAATAACGAGGGCATAGGTACTGGTGCCGAAGGGAAGCGCCAACCAGCCTTTAGCGAAAAAGCCGACGATAAAACCAATAAGCACCATGGAGCATAATTTGAAGCTGTCTAATAACAGTTTCCAACGCGGCGGAATATCTTGTCCAGTATGCGCTAAAGGCGCCGGTGAGAGGCGATCGTAGGCGATTAAGCCAATAATATTTAAGCCTTGCGTGAGTAATGCGAATGTTAATGCGGACGTCGCAATAACTGGCAGTTGGATTGCTAAATCATCAAGTTGCCCGAGGGCAAAGCCCATGAGTAATAAAATCACATAAACTAAGAACATGGAAATTTTGGCGGCAATATGCAAAAGTGCGGTGTTTTTTGTCTTAATTAAATAACCGAGAAACATAGGTCCTAAGATGGTCAATAATCCTTCCAACATAATCTGTTTTTCCGCTTTAAAGTTAATATCGTTATATGGTACTTTAGGGTATCACAAGTTGAAACTGAAAGGAAATCGCTATGTATTTGCGTCAATTGGATATTGTCGGTTTTCGTGGAATTAACCGTCTGTCGTTGAATTTACAACCCAATATGATGTTGATTGGAGAAAATGCTTGGGGTAAATCCAGTTTACTTGCGGCGTTAGGTTTAATTTTTAACGCGGAGCGGCAACTTTATCAATTTATTGCCGCGGATTTTTATCAATCGTGCTATGAGCATGAAAAAAGCAGCGGGATTACGATCTTGTTTACTTTTTGTGAAAGTGACGGAAAAGAGAAATTAGCGCCTTATAATCACTGCTATCAAGATTTATTCGTGGCGCATCGCGACGGGCATGATCGTATTTATTTGCGGGTCACTGGTGAAAAGCAAGGCGATCAGATCGTAACCGAATATTCTTTTTTAGATGCTAAGGGTGACAAAATTCCATTGTCGAATGTGGAAGAGATTGTAAAAGTATTGATTTATCGCCATCCGGTTTATCGTTTCCGTGATGCTCGTTTGAGCCGACAACGCTGCGTGATTCCGCACTCTGCCATTTTACAAGCGAAAGGCAATGCGGGCGAGGCGGAAAAAGAAATCCAAGCGGTAGCCATCTTGTTGCAATATTATTTTTTAAATCACCAAAATGATCTTGAGATGGCGCAAGATACTTCTGTGTTGTGGGAGCGGGCAAAATCCTTGTGTTTGAAGCTGAAACAAGACAAAGATCGCCTGTTACAACGGGAATTATTTCGCCAACTGTCCTCTTTATTTTTAACCCATGAAGAAATTCAGCAAAATAAATTTATTCGCCCGATTGTCTTGTTTGAAGATCCGGAGGCACGTTTGCATCCTCGCATGGTAGCGATTGCTTGGGAATTGGCGAGTTATTTGCCCATTCAACGTATTAGTACCACTAATTCCGTCGAATTAATTTCGCAGGTACCTTTGCGTTCAATTTATCGCTTAGTGCGTTCTGTGGATCGAACCAAAAGTTTTCATTTAGGACACCGCGATCTTGGTAAAGAAGATTTGCGTCGTCTCACCTTTCATATTCACCATAACCGCAGTTTGGCTTTGTTTTCTCGAATGTGGCTATTGGTTGAGGGCGAAACGGAAGTTTGGATTTTAAACGAATTAGCGGAGTTACTCGGCATTGATTTGGCAATGGAAGGTATTCGTATCGTGGAATTTGCCCAATGCGGATTACGCCCGCTGTTGAAATATGTCAAAGCCATGGGAATTGAATGGTATGTATTGACCGACGGTGATGAAGCGGGGCGTAAATATGCAGAGGCGGTAAAAAATTTACTGGGAGAAGATGACAATATAGCCAATCGGTTAACGGTGTTGCCAAAACGAGATATTGAACACTTTTTTTATTTTTCCGGCTTTGAGCAGGTTTTTCTTCGTTTATCGCGTTGGCAAGTTGCGGGCAATCATTATCCGGCTTCAAAAATTATCCAACGCGCCATTCAACGCACCTCTAAGCCGGATTTGGCAATTGCTTTATCATCCGAAATTGCCAAACAGGGCGTACAATCTATTCCGATTTTATTTAAGCGTTTATTTTCCAAGGTATTAAATTTAGCGCGCAGTTAAGAATACTGTTTATTTATCCAGTTTTATGTGTTAAAGTGCGGTGAAAATTTCGCACTTTTTTATTTTTATGAGCGCTTATTCCCGCAAAATTATTCACATTGATATGGACTGTTTTTATGCTTCCATTGAAATCCGCGACAATCCGAGTTTAGCGGATAAACCTGTGGCGGTGGGCGGCAGTGCGGCACGACGCGGCGTGTTGACCACGTGCAATTATGTTGCCCGTCAATTTGGCTTGCATAGCGCTATGCCGACTGCACAAGCCTTAAAACGTTGTCCAGATTTGGTGTTGTTGCCGGTAAATATGCCATTGTATAAGCAAGTGTCGCAACAAATTCAGCGAATTTTTTATGATTATACGTGCTTGGTGGAACCCTTATCGCTGGATGAGGCGTATTTGGATGTAACGGATTGCACCCAATGTCGCGGCTCGGCAACTTGGATTGCGCAAGAAATTCGGCAAAAAATCTGGCAGGAAGTGCAATTAACCGCGTCGGCAGGCGTGGCACCGTTGAAATTTTTAGCCAAAATTGCTTCCGATCAAAATAAACCGAACGGGCAATTTGTGATAAATCCGCATGAGGTCGCCTCCTTTATCCACGCATTACCTTTAAGCAAAATTCCTGGTGTTGGAAAAGTGACAACGCAACGTTTGTTGCAAATGGGGCTGTATACTTGCGCTGATGTACAACGTCTGGATCAGCGCGTTTTATTGCATCAGTTCGGCAAAATGGGGCAGCGGATTTGGGCATTCAGCCATGGTATTGACGAGCGAGACGTGCAACCGCATCGCGAGCGAAAATCCGTTGGTGTGGAACGTACTTTATTAAATGATATTCAGGCGTTAGACGAGGGAAAGGCGGTCGTTGCCCGCTTGTATCCGGATTTGTTACGGCGTATTCGGCAATCTGATCCAAAATTAAATATAGAAACATTGCGTAAAATTGGCGTGAAACTGAAATTTGACGATTTTCACGTAACGACCTTGGAAAAAAGTGCAGTGCAATGTAGTGAAGAACAGTTTATGTATCTACTGGAAGCCATTTGGCAACGTCGTCAAGGGCGTCGCATTCGTTTAATTGGGTTACAAGTAAACTTACCGGCGCCGAAAGCGCAGCAACAGATGAGTTTGTGGTGATAAAGGCGTATTGATGGTGTAGTGTGGCGGAGATTGGATAAAAGTGCGGTCAAAATAATAAAAATTTTTTGCCTTATCCCTTGATATTCCGCTTTTTATAACTATTATTAGGGGAGGATTTATCCTGTGATTATTTATTTTTGCGCGTAAGTTGAGGGACTTTATATGATGCGAATTTTATTATTTTTAGCCACGAACATGGCGGTTTTAGTTGTTTTTAATATTATTTTGAGTCTTACCGGCATTCAATCACAAGATGCAATGGGGCTGTTGATTATGGCGGCATTATTCGGTTTTTTCGGATCGTTAATTTCGCTATTTTTATCTAAAACCATGGCGTTGCGTTCGGTTAACGGTCAAGTGATTGAGCAACCGCGTAACGAAAGCGAACGTTGGTTGGTGGAAACTGTGCGTTCGCAAGCAGAACGTGCGGGGCTTGCAATGCCACAAGTGGCGATTTACCATTCGGCGGATGTGAATGCCTTTGCAACCGGTCCGAGCAAAAATAATTCGTTAGTGGCGGTGAGTACCGGATTGTTAAATGCGATGACGCGTGATGAAGCGGAAGCGGTATTAGCGCACGAAGTCAGCCATATTAAAAATGGTGACATGGTCACAATGACCTTATTGCAAGGTGTGTTAAATACGTTCGTGATTTTTATTTCTCGTATCATTGCTAAGGCGGTCGCGAGCAATCGTGATGGAGAAACCAGCCAAGGGATGTATTTTATGGTGTCCATGGTGTTGGAGATCGTTTTCGGTATTTTAGCCAGCATGATCGCCATGTGGTTCTCTCGCTATCGTGAATATCGTGCGGATGCGGGCGCGGCAAATTTAGCCGGTAAACAAAAAATGATTGCCGCGTTGCAACGTTTGCAAGCGGTACATGAACCGCAAGAGATGGAAGGTCAATTAGCCGCTTTTGCGATTAATGGAAAACGTGGTGGACTTGCTGCGCTATTTATGAGCCATCCGCCGTTGGAAAAACGTATTGATGCGTTAAGAAATGCAGATAGTTTGAAATAACTACAAAACTTTTTTAAAATGGAGGGGCTTACTTGCCCCCTTTTTTTCTTTATCGTCATAACAATAGCACAAAATAACCACCTAAAGTGCGGTAGTTTTTTTCAATATTTTTGGAGTGATCAATGGCTGAAATCGAACATCAATTGGAAGATATTATTTCCATTTTTAATCAATGTTTTGAACAAGAGTATAATACCAAATTAATTAAAGGCGGTGATGAACCGATTTATTTGCCAGCAAATGAGGAGCGTCCGTACAACGCTATCTATTTTGCACGTGGTTTTTATAGCAGTGCCTTACATGAAATTTCCCATTGGCTAGTTGCCGGGGAAGCGCGAAGAAAATTGGAGGATTTCGGTTATTGGTATGAGCCGGATGGGCGTTCGGAGCAACAACAGCGCGAGTTTGAAAAAGTGGAAGTGAAACCGCAGGCAATTGAGTGGATTTTAGCTACCGCCGCCGGTTTTCGTTATTTTGCTAGCGCGGACAATTTAAGCGGTCAAGCGGGAGATACTAGACCTTTTAAACTCGCTGTATATGAACAGGTTAATTACTATGCACAAAAAGGATTGCCAAAGCGGGCGGAAAAATTGCGTAAAGCCTTGGCAGATTTTTATGGTACGGAAGACAAAATTAACTTAGCAAAATTTGATGTTGATAGAATTTAATATGAATGCATTAGAAATTAAAAACCTTACGAAAGCGTATAAAAATGGCGTAAAAGCCTTGCATGGCATTGATTTGACCGTGCAAGAAGGGGATTTTTATGCCTTGTTGGGACATAATGGCGCGGGAAAATCAACCACGATCGGGATCATTTGTTCTTTGGTGAATAAAACCTCCGGTACAGTTAAAGTGTTCGGCGAAGATTTGGATCAAAATCCGGCACAATTAAAACAACATATCGGTTTGGTACCGCAGGAGTTTAATTTTAATAACTTTGAAAAAGTTATTGATATTTTAACTAATCAAGCAGGTTATTACGGGATCGAGTACAAAGAAGCGGTAAAACGGGCAGAAGTTTGGTTAAAAAAATTAGATTTGTGGGATAAACGTGATCAGCAATCTCGTCGTTTATCCGGCGGGATGAAACGTCGGCTGATGATCGCGCGTGCCTTAATGCATCATCCGAAATTATTGATTTTAGATGAGCCGACTGCTGGTGTGGATATTGATTTGCGTCGCGCTATGTGGCAATTTTTACAAGAATTAAATCTGCAAGGTACCACGATTATCTTAACTACGCATTATTTAGAAGAAGCGGAAATGCTTTGTCGTCATATTGGGATTATTCAGCAGGGGCGCTTGGTGGTGAATATGACAATGAAAGATTTGTTGGCAAAATTGGAAACGGAAACGTTTATTCTTGATTTGGCGCCGAAAAGTCCGTTGCCTTGTATTCGAAATTATAAAATTTTACAGATCGACAGCAATACGATTGAAGTAGAAGTGAGACGGGAACAGGGATTAAATCAGCTTTTTACGCAATTATCCGCACAAGGTATTCAAGTGTTGAGTATGCGCAATAAAGCCAATCGCTTGGAAGAGTTGTTTGTGTCAATGTCGTTAAATAAACCGATGGATAACGGGAGCGAGAATTAATGTTAGCTTGGGTCTCTTTTAAAACTATTTTAGCCAAAGAAGTACGGCGATTTACGCGAATTTGGGTACAAACCTTAATTCCACCAGTGATTACCATGACCTTATATTTCGTAATTTTCGGGCAACTTATCGGCTCCAGAATCGGCGAGATGGGCGGTTTTACTTATATGCAATTTATCGTTCCGGGGTTGATTATGATGTCCACCATCACCAACTCTTTCGCGAATGTGGCTTCCTCTTTTTACGGAACTAAATTTGCGCGTAACGTGGAGGAATTGCTGATTTCGCCAACCTCTCCGCATATTATCATTCTTGGCTATGTCGCGGGCGGAATGGCGCGCGGGATTTGTGTAGGTGTGCTGGTGACGATAGTTTCCTTATTTTTTGTTTCATTCGAGATTCATTCTTGGTCAGTGATTGTGTTGACCTTGTTGATGACCTCCGCCACCTTTGCCTTGGGCGGGTTAATTAACGGGGTATTTGCGCGTTCTTTCGACGATATTAGTATTATTCCAACCTTTGTGTTGACACCATTAACCTATCTGGGCGGTGTGTTTTATTCTATCGCGTTATTGCCTGAATTCTGGCAGGCAGTGTCTAAATTAAACCCGATTGTTTATATGATTAATGGTTTCCGCTACGGATTTCTTGGCATCAGTGATGTGGGATTGGCTCACGCTTTCAGTGTTTTAGCGCTCTTTATCAGCGCGCTTTATTTGTTAGCCTATTACCTGATTAGCCGTGGCGTTGGGTTGAGAAGTTAAATGACTTCAACGTGAAATATTATGCTGGACGCCAATTGTGGCGTCCTTTCTGATGGATTGAGTTAATCAGCATAATGGATAAAAGTGCGGTTGTTTTATCTCTCGTTTTAATGTATTTAATCCATCGCTCCTTTTCGTAATGACACTTCCCCTGCATTAAAGCATTGGTATTGATCCTGCGCATTTTTAATTAATAAAAAGCCTTGTTCATCAATGCCTTGTGATATACCACTAAGGGTTTCTTTGGCAGTAATGATATTGACAGGTTGTCCGAGAAAGTGATCTAATGCTAGCCAGCGTTGGCGGAAAAATGCCATGCCATGTTGTTCAAATAAGGTTAAGTTTTGTGTCAGATTGCTGACCAATCGAACAATAATGGCTTCCCTTGATACTTGAGGTAATGCTGCTGAAAGATCGGCCCAGGCTTGATCGATAGCGTTGACAGACGGAATGGAAACATTGATTCCGATCCCAATAATCAGTTCAAGTAATTCGCGTTTTTTAGGCGCGATTTCAATTAAAATACCGGCAAGTTTTTTGCCATTTAATAAAATATCATTGGGCCATTTGAGGCTGATGTTGGGGATATTTTCAGCCATTAATGTTTCGGCAATCGTAATGCCGACCACTAAACTTAATCCGTGCAAGGAAATTTGCGCGGGGAGCGTCCAATATTGGCTAAGGATAATTTGCCCGGCGAAAGGCGATTGCCATTGTCGTCCGCGGCGTCCGCGACCGGCTAATTGATATTCGGCTAAGCACAAATCGCCTTGCTGGCATTGTGCGATATTATCCAGTAAATATTGGTTGGTGGAGTGAATTACAGGTTGCAAAATAAGGCGATAAGGCGCCAGTTGCGCTTGTAATCTTGCTTGATCTAAGAGCGGTAATTGCGGTTGCAATTGAACTTCTTGTGGCGTTTCAATTATCGGCAAACCTTGAGCAACGAATTGTTGAATTTCGCGTTGTAGCGCGTCGGCATCAAGGGCGAAAAGTGCGGTCAATTTTTGGCGAGAATGGGCTTTTCCGTCGCTCAAATAGGAAAGAAGATCTGATGTCACAAAGGGTATCCTGTCCATGTTAAATTTTGTGGCATCTATTTTACTCCGAATAAAATAGTTGTAAAAAGGGATTTTCAAGTTTATATAAACTCTGTATAATCCCTCCGCAATATTTTTTATCTGTTTTTTATTTAAAATTTCAACTAAGAGAGAATATTGCGATGCTACGAGTAATTAAAGAAGCCTTAACGTTTGACGACGTTCTTCTTGTCCCGGCACATTCTACTGTGCTTCCTAATACTGCCGATCTTTCCACCCAATTAACCAAAGATATTCGTTTAAATATCCCGATGCTTTCCGCTGCAATGGATACGGTGACGGAAACCAAATTAGCGATTTCTTTGGCGCAAGAGGGCGGCATTGGATTTATTCATAAAAATATGAGCATTGAACGTCAAGCGGATCGTGTACGTAAAGTGAAAAAATTCGAAAGCGGTCTCGTCTCCGATCCGATTACTGTTTCTCCAGAATTAACCTTAGCAGAACTAAGTGAATTGGTTAAACGAAACGGATTTGCCAGTTACCCTGTGGTGGATAACGAGAACAATCTTGCTGGGATTATTACCGGTCGCGATATGCGTTTTGTAGATGATATGAGCAAAACAGTAGCGGAATTGATGACCCCGAAAGCGAGATTGGTTACAGTTAAACGTGATGCCAAACGGGAAGATATTTTTGCCTTGATGCATCAACACCGCGTGGAAAAAGTGTTGGTAGTGGATGATGAATTCAAATTAAAAGGCATGATTACCTTAAAAGACTACCAAAAAGCAGAAAGCAAACCCAATGCCTGTAAAGATGAATTCGGTCGTTTGCGCGTTGGTGCAGCAGTTGGTGCCGGTCCTGGTAATGAAGAACGTATTGAAGCTTTGGTGAATGCGGGAGTGGATGTGTTGTTGATCGACTCCTCTCATGGACATTCCGAAGGCGTGTTGCAACGGGTACGTGAAACGCGCGCCAAATATCCGAATTTACCGATTATCGCCGGAAATGTGGCAACTGCAGAAGGCGCGATTGCGTTAGCAGATGCGGGGGCGAGTGCGGTGAAAATCGGGATTGGACCGGGATCAATTTGTACAACGCGTATTGTCACCGGGGTAGGTGTGCCGCAAATTACTGCCATTGCAGATGCGGCGGAAGCGTTAAATCCACGTGGTATTCCAGTGATTGCCGATGGCGGTATTCGTTATTCCGGTGATATTGCGAAAGCAATTGCGGCGGGTGCTTCTTGCGTAATGGTCGGTTCAATGTTTGCGGGTACAGAAGAAGCGCCGGGTGAAATTGAACTGTATCAAGGTCGTGCATTTAAATCCTATCGCGGGATGGGATCGTTGGGCGCGATGTCAAAAGGATCTTCCGATCGTTATTTCCAATCGGATAATGCGGCGGATAAATTAGTGCCGGAAGGGATTGAAGGACGTATTCCGTACAAAGGTTTCTTAAAAGAAATCATTCATCAACAAATGGGCGGTTTGCGTTCTTGTATGGGCTTAACCGGTTCAGCTACCATTGAAGATTTGCGTACCAAAGCGCAATTTGTTCGTATCAGTGGCGCCGGTATTAAAGAAAGCCATGTACATGATGTAACGATCACTAAAGAAGCGCCGAATTATCGTATGGGTTAATTTCGACACTAGGGTAAGTTGAAAGTGCGGTAGAAAAATGTCAGGTTTTGTCAAATGATAACAAGAGCAAAACAGGCGGATTTTTGACCGCACTTATTATTTAAAAGGAGAGTGAATATGATCAACTATACGCATTATTTAAACCAACTCGGTATTGCTTCTCCATTGCCGGTAAATTTAGCCACGCTGAAACAATTGCAAAAACTGCATTTGGAACGCTATGCTTTCCAATGCCTTTCTTCGGTGTTACACCATCCCATTTCCTTAGAAGAAGATGATATTTATCAAAAGGTGATTGTGGAGAAAAAAGGCGGTTATTGCTTTGAGCTGAATTTATTGTTAATGCATTTATTGCGTCATTTGGGGTTTGATGTGCAATTCCATAGTGCAAAAATTGTGCATAATAACGATCCTTTTGCCAAACATGCTTATACCCATGGCTTTTTATTAGTGACCTTGGACGGGCAAGAATATGTAGTGGATATTGGATATGGCGGTTTTAATCCGACCGAGCCATTGCGATTGAATACGGAAGAAGCGCAAGAAACCGAATATGGAAATTACAAAATAACGTCTTATGAGCAAGGTTATTATCTTGCCATTCAACAAGGCAGCGAATGGCGCATTTTATATGCATTTTATAAATGCCCGCAATATATGCCGGATTTGATTGTAAAAAATTGGTATGTTTCCACTCATCCGAATTCCCCGTTTCGCACGCGCTTGATCGCTTCGCGTATTGAAAACGGGTTGCGACATAATTTATTGAATAATCGCTACACGGTACATTCGCTCAATGGCGAGAAGAACGTAACGTATTTATCTTCTGCCGAGGAAGTGTTAGCGTTGTTAAAAAAACAATTTTTAATTCATATTACGGACGATATTGTTAAGGATATTGATCAGTTTTTACAACAACATGGATTACAAGCGGAATAATTGACGAAAAAAGCACCGTGCCTTTTCCGCATTTTATCAACGTTAAACATAAAGTGCGGTTAATTTTCTTAAAGTTTTGATAGAATTAGACGACTACTATGAGCATTCTGAATTTGTTGCTACAGCGGGGCAACAAATTGAAAACGACACTAAAAAGAGTAGCACCAGCAGAGCCGCAATTAGCATATCATGGAATTTCTATTTAGACGCCTTAGATCGTGATGTAGAACGCGAAAATGAAAATCCAAGTATTGGAATTTCGTTTTAAAGACAAGGATAATGAAGTGACAGAATACCAAATGTTATTGCTGGATAAAGCATTATTGCAACAGAAATTGCACGAGTTATTAAAATAAAGAGTTACGAGAGGCTCGTTTATGCTTAATCTAGGGGCAAGCCCTAGGGAACATCTTATCCAAGGAGTATAAAATGAAAAAATTAGGGGTTATTTCAGTATTATTATTGACGAGTTGTGGTATTCTTGGACCTAGTTATTCAGGACAAACTACAGCGGGTGCTTTATTAAAATCAGATACAGAAAGAAATATTAATTTTATTTTTAGAGCATTGCACCAATGCACCCCTGAAAAAATTTATACTCAAATTAATAGTGTAAAACCTGCCATGCCAAATTCTGTTGAACAAGCGCAAGAAACTTGGACGGTTACTGGCTGTGGAAAAACAGAAGTTTTCGACCTCAAATATGTTGGAGATGGCGTTGGTGGAACCTATATTAATATGACTAAGAAAAATTAATTAATCATTGATTGGAAACAAAATGACAAACATTCACAACCATAAAATTTTAATTTTGGACTTCGGTTCACAATATACGCAACTGATCGCACGTCGTGTGCGTGAAATTGGGGTTTACTGCGAGCTTTGGGCTTGGGACGTGACGGAAGAGCAAATCCGTGAGTTTAATCCAACAGGGATTATTCTTTCGGGCGGGCCTGAAAGTACCACGGAAGAAAATAGCCCGCGTGCGCCGGAATATGTGTTTAATGCTGGAGTGCCGGTATTGGGGATTTGCTATGGTATGCAAACTATGGCGATGCAGTTAGGTGGATTAACCGAGGCTTCTGAGCATCGTGAATTTGGTTATGCTTCCGTAAAATTAAAAGTGGCTGATGCATTATTTGCTAAATTAAATGATGATTTAAATGCGTCACAAGCGAAACTTGATGTGTGGATGAGTCATGGCGATAAAGTCACCAAATTACCACCGCACTTTTTGGTAACCGGCGTAACGCCAACTTGTCCGATTGCGGCGATGTCTGATGAAACTCGGCGTTTTTATGGTGTGCAATTCCATCCGGAAGTGACACATACAAAAAGCGGCTTGGCATTATTGAGAAATTTCGTGGTTGGCGTTTGTGGCTGCGAAACGAAATGGACTGCCGAAAATATTATTGAAGATGCCGTCGCGCGTATTAAAGCGCAAGTGGGGGATGACGAAGTCATTTTGGGCTTATCAGGCGGCGTGGATTCTTCTGTGACAGCGTTACTTTTACACCGTGCGATCGGCAAAAACTTGCATTGCGTATTTGTGGACAATGGCTTGCTCCGCTTAAACGAAGGCGATCAAGTGATGGAAATGTTCGGCGATAAATTTGGCTTGAACATTATTCGTGTGAATGCGGAAGATCGTTTCTTAGAGGCGCTGAAAGGCGTTGATGAACCGGAAGCGAAACGTAAAATTATCGGCAAAGTGTTTGTTGACGTGTTTGATGAAGAATCACACAAACAAACTAGCGTGAAATGGTTAGCTCAAGGCACGATCTATCCGGATGTCATTGAGTCTGCGGCAAGCAAAACCGGTAAAGCCCACGTGATCAAATCACACCACAACGTTGGTGGCTTGCCGGATTATATGAAATTAGGCTTAGTGGAACCATTGCGTGAATTATTTAAAGATGAAGTGCGTAAAATCGGCTTAGCGTTAGGATTACCAGCAGAAATGCTCAACCGCCACCCATTCCCAGGTCCAGGATTAGGCGTGCGTGTGTTAGGCGAAATCAAAAAAGAGTACTGCGATTTAGTTCGTCGTGCGGATGCGATCTTTATGGAAGAACTGCACGCGTCAGGTTGGTACTATAAAGTCAGCCAAGCATTCACCGTATTCCTACCGGTAAAATCCGTCGGTGTAATGGGCGATGGACGTAAATATGACTGGGTGGTCTCACTGCGTGCGGTTGAAACTATCGATTTTATGACCGCACATTGGGCGCACTTGCCATACGATTTACTCGGCAAAATCTCAAATCGTATTATCAACGAGGTGAATGGCATATCGCGCGTGGTATATGATGTCAGCGGAAAACCACCTGCGACGATTGAGTGGGAATAAAAATTCCGCTTTTCACTACGTTTCATAACGTTTCAAAAATCACTAAAAGCCTTGTTAATACAGGGCTTTTTCATTCCATAACGTTTCATAACGTTTCATAGTATTTCAAATTTTTGACGGTATTTTTGACGGTATTAACTTGCATCCTCTTTAAAAAAGAGTGAAAATACCGTCACGATGATGACGGTGTTTTTGACGGTATGGTATGCTTACAGATACAAAGATTAAATCTCTGAAACCAAAGGAAAAAATTTATAAAGTTGCTGATCGTGATGGACTTTATGTTGCTGTTTTGACATCAGGCGCAATTATTTTCCGTTATGACTACAGAATTCATGGAAGACGAGAAACTTTAACTATTGGCAAATATGGAACGGATGGAATTAACTTAGTTGAAGCTCGTGAGCGGTTGATGATTGCTCGTAAGCAAGTGAGTGAGGGTATTTCTCCGGCAAGTATAAAGCGTAGTGAGCGAAATAAAATTCGTAATGCGGATCGCTTTTGCGTATTTGCGGAAAAATATCTTGAGGAGGTGCAATTAGCAGAAAGCACAAAGGCTTTACGTATTGCCACTTATGAACGAGATATTAAAGATACGTTTGGTAATCGACTAATGACGGAAATCACAACTGATGAAATTCGCACTCATTGTGAAAAAATCAAAGATCGTGGTGCGCCATCTACAGCTATTTTTGTCCGTGATTTAATCGCTAACGTTTATCGCTACGCTATTCAACGTGGACACAAGTTCGCCAATCCTGCAGATGAAATTTCTAATTCATCTATTGCTAAATTTAAGAAGCGTGAACGTACTTTAACGCCGCGTGAAATTCACTTATTCTTTAATGCACTGGAAGAAACACAGTCTGATTTTGGGTTAAAGAAAGCGGTAAAGTTTATTTTACTGACGTTGGTTCGCAAAAGTGAATTAATTGATGCTAAATGGGATGAAATAGATTTTAAAAATAAAGTTTGGACTATTCCCGCAGAACGAATGAAAGCGGGGAGGGCGCACAATGTTTATTTATCTGAGCAAGCAATTGATTTAATCGTAGCATTTCAAATTTATTCTGAGGGTTCTCCCTATTTATTACCAGGAAGAATAAATCGTCAACAGCCTATAGCAAGAAGTTCACTTAATAGGGTTATTGCAAATTGCATTAAATACATCAACCGTAACGAACAGTTAATTGATGATTTTACTGTCCATGACTTGCGCCGCACTGGCTCTACTCTGCTACACGAGATGGGATTTAATTCAGACTGGATTGAGAAGAGTTTAGCCCACGAGCAACAAGGTGTCCGCGCAGTATATAATAAAGCCGAATACGCGGAACAACGCAAAGAAATGTTGCAAACATGGGCAGATAAGATAGATGAATGGATAAATGGGGATTATAAATAACACAATTTATCTAAATATGTTCAGCAAGCCATTTATCTATATCCTCTTTACGCCAAGCCACACGACGCATAGAGGCTTTAATGCTTTTAGGAAATGTACCCTGTTTCATCATACGCCATATTGTCGTTGAACTTAAACTTGTTATTTTGACTACTTGTGTTTTGCTCAATAATGTTGTTTGTTGTTCCATATTATATTTACCTCCAATAAAAAACCGCCCATAAAGAGCGGTGTTGGGTTGTGGTTTTAATTAAGTTTTAATCGTGCTTTGATACGCTCAAACTCTACGGGGTTGCTTTCCTTAAACGGTTCGATGAGACGTTTGAGGATTGGCAAGGCTTCATCGATAAGGTGTTTATACTCTCTATGGTGGCTGTACACCGTCGGGTGAAAGTTTGAACCGATGGCAGCAAGGGGGTGTTCTAACTCGCCCAGTAGTTCGTTCATATTGCGGTTTGAGATAAGTAACCAGACGAGACTGTAAATTTCTGCACCGGTAAATTCTGCCGGGTAGCGGATTTCGGGTTTTGCAAGCGGTAAGTTTTGCTGTGCGTTTTGCGAATTTTCTAATCTATCCAAAAATGCACGCAGAACAACCAAATGGAACTGTGGACTTATCCATGCGGCGTAGGCTATTACGAGTTCTTTACAGGCATATGTGCCTTGAATGCCACGACCCTTTGTAATTTTGAACACCAGATCTGGTGTTTTAAATTCTGATTGAATTTCTGCAATAAGTTCTTGCGTTTGCTCTAAACGCATAAAACGAAACGGGAGATGCTTATCCTCATTTCCAGAAATTTTGTGTAAATCGTTTAATGAATAAAGACCGTCTAATTGACGAATGGAGGAATTAAGAATAAATAATTGATTAGTCATTTTTTGACTCCTACTAGATTTTCTGAAAGTTACCAGTTCTGACACTGGTGCCGAGAGGTTCAGAACCCTCCTAGTAGGTAAGGGTGGACGTATTCCCCGAAGGTATTGTATTAGTCGCCCTCTCGACTTAACGAGATTTCGGCATAAAAAAAGACCGCACTTTGGCGATCCGTTTACTACCGCCTACTAGAGAAAAGGTTCTGACACCTTGAGGCGGATAGTAGTATAAAGTTTTGGGGTTGTCAAATAAAAAATCCCACGTTGTGAAGTGGGATTTTGTGGTTATTGTTTTTTTGCTTTTTGGTAGGCTAAACGAGAAGCGAGCATTGCTTGGCGTTTTAACTCTTTTGCTGTTGGTTTGGTTTCTGCCATAGTTTACTCCTTGTAGTTTGGGGTTTTGATAATGAAGCAATCTGCATTATCGCCTAATTGTCCGACTGGTTTAAAGTCTATCATAAGTGGATGGCGGTTGTCGCACATTTTTTGATACATTCTGCTTAATGATGGACGTTCTGCGATAAAAAAATAACATTCAGGCTGATAGGTGAGATAATGCTTATACAATAATGTTTCAAGTTGTTCTTTTAATTGTTGAATATCTGTTTTTTTGAGATGATGATTTTTAGGCGGTGCGTATAAGTCAATATTTGGATCTGTGCTTTCATAATACGCTTTTACGCCGAATTTAACGCTGTAGGTTTTGCGATTTTTTAATAGGGTTTCAATTTGTTTATCTAAAGGGAATAGTGTTTCGATCACATCATTGTCAGATGAAAAATCAATAATATATTCAATCTGTGCGACTTTAAAGTGAGCGAATTGATGTGCGATTGAATGATAGTCTGTTTCGGTAAATATCATCAAGGCTTCCTTATAAAAAAAGCCGCTTGAAGCGACTTAGGATGTAGTTATCTTAATCCGGAGTGGGGCGAGTTGTCAAATAAATTTAAAATAGTTATCTAATTAATAGTTATCTAATTTTATTGCATTATTGTTAGTTATCTATTAAAATAACTTTGTTTTTAGCAAGGGGCTAAAAATGAAGAAGCCGCCCTTGTTGAGAGCGGCAACTAAAAGGAACTGGATTATGTATCTTAAGTTGTTAATCCTAGTTATCTTAATTTTAGTAAGTTTCCCAGCTTATTAATTAAGTAACTATTAAGTCCTAGCGGTATTTGCAAGCTACCGCTAGGCAGTTCCTAAATAATACAATCTTATCTATCAAAATTCAACGTTTATTTATTAAAGGCGAAATATTATGGCAACAACAAACGCACAACGAGTAGCAAAATCAGACGCTAAGCGGGGAATTAAGCTGAAAGCCTTTAAACTCCCGGAGACATTTATTGTGAAAATCGAGCAGTTAGCAAAAGCGAATAATATTCCACAAAATCAGTTGATTATGCAAGCGGTCGAATTGTTTGAGCAATCTCAAAAAAGCGGTTGTTTTCGGGAAAAATAAGCCTTTTTTTCAGTAATTAACGTTAAATTCTTTCACCTAGCACATAAGAAAGGGCAGCCGGATCGACTTGGAATTGATACCAAAATTGGTGGCTTTCCCTTTCTTTGTTAACATTAATTGTAATTGTGGATTTCCCTTGGGGGATAACGACAGAGGGGATGAGTAAAATGTCGTGGTGACCGTTAATTCGCTTTTCTTTGTCGTAGCAGAGGAAAAGGCAATAAAAGTCAGGGTGTGTTTCTCCATAGCATTTAAATTCAAAGAAGGAATAATTGCGTCCCTTGGGGGAAAGGGGCGTCATCTCTTTCACATCAACCGTTTTTTCATGGACGATAAAATCAAAATCACGGTTATTTTCGCGATATTCTTCATTCATATCGACTGCATCTGGAACTAATTGTTTGAATTTTTCTTCTGCACCAACGCCGGCAACGCCGACTTTACTTACATAGCGACTGTTTCTATATTCTTGCCAACGGGGAGAATAGCCTAATGCCTCAATGGTTTTTGCGACGATCCAAACGGTAAGTCCCGTTTCTTTGACAATGTCACATAGACGTCCGTTATACTTAAAATAAGCCATCATTACTCGATATTCAGTCGTATCGGTTTTTTTAATAAAATCGTGCTGTTTTAGCAGAGAATAAACGACACCGGGAGGCATATCCAAGGTGTTTGCTCCTACGATAACATCTTTATAATCACGATAATGCGCCTTTGCCCAATTGAGAAGTGCCTCTTTTTTATGCTCATGTTTTTCAATTCGACTGTCGCTAAGTGGTGCATAGGCTTTTGGTGGGCATAGGCTTTTGGCTTGATTGATTTTGTGGATTTCCGTGCGCATTTTTGTCAGCCTATGTTGACCTTTTAACTCTCTGTTTAGTGTTTGAGCGACCATAATTTCTGTTTGTTCGTCAATAACATTGTCTTTTTTCATCTCATTTATTGGATTAATCATTTTTCTTTACCTCTATTGGTTGTGGTTCAGAGAAATAAACTGGAAGCGCCTGTGTTGAACCAAGGTAGTCCGCCTGTAATTTCGCGGCTTGTAGCGACGTTTTCGCAATCTCTATAATTTTATCACTGACATCGGATATTGCTTTGGCACGACTTAATTCCAGATCGAGCTGTTCTGGGTTAAGCGCTGTATCCTTAAGCCGCTCCAAGGTATCAAATAAGTGATTATTTAAATCGACAAGTCTATTTTTCATCCTCATTCCTTAAATCAAAATCTGTCATGCCACCTCCAAATTTTAGATACAAAAAAAGCCGCTTGAAGCGACTTAGGATGTGGTCATCTTAATCCGAAAGGGCAGCGGTTGTCAAATAAAAAAGCCTATAAAAATCATAGGCTTTTCTAAAATACTACTTGATTTGGTTGGGTATCCAACTTATAATGTACTCACTTTCAAGGGATAGCTTGAAAGTGAGTGTGAGGCTTAATCCTCACGCTTGAAGAAGGATAGCAAAATGTTTAAGTACATTATCCTAGTTGTCTTCTTATTAGTAATTAGCTCCCCAGCCTACTAATTTGAAACAACTCACTGGGGGCGAAAGCTCCCAGTTCTTCAAACCATTTCATCATAGGATTTTATTATGGCGATGTCAAGAACCGAGATTGTCAATCGTAGCAATGAAAAACGTGGCATTAAGCAAAAAGCCTTTAAACTGCCTTTGGCGGTGATTGCTGAAATTGAGCAACTTAGCCAACAATTAGGCATTCCGCAAAATCAGTTGATTGTTCAAGCTATTGAGTTATTTAAACAATCTCAAAAAGGGGTATAGCTCCTTTTTTTACGACAACGGGTAATTCAATAACATTATTCTCCTCCTTAAAATAACGCCCTTGCTTATTTTAAGAAAATGCGTTTGGTTAAAATTAGAAAGGAATTTGATCATCAAACTGTTCTGCTTGTGAGCTGGCGCGTTCTTGATCGGTTAATCCGTCCCAGTCTTGAGAGGCTTGTTGTGTTTGGCGTTTCCCTTGTGGCGGTTGCGCTCCGTTATGGTTATTTATGCTGCTTAGCATTTGCATTCGGTCGGCAATAATTTCCGTTGCATAGCGGTCTTGTCCGTTTTGGTCTTGCCATTTGCGGGTGCGGAGTTTTCCCTCAATATAGACTTGTGAGCCTTTTTTGAGGTATTGACGTATAATCTCTGCGGTTTGTCGATAGGCAATAATGTTGTGCCATTCGGTTTGCTCTCGTCTTTCGCCGCTTTGTTTATCTGTCCAGCTTTCACTGGTGGCGACACTGATTTTTGCGACGGGGTCGCCATTGGGGAGGGTTTTAACGTCCGGATCGTTGCCCAGCCGCCCGATAATCATCACTTTGTTAATTCCTGCCATTGCGCGCTCCTATTGGAAACTTAAAATTTTGTCGTTAAAAATTAGGCTAAATTCATCTAAATATTCCGGGTGTTTTTCTGTGACCCATGCTTCTAATTTGTCATAAAGTGCGGTCAATTCCTCTTTCGTTTTGCACTGATTTAACCGTTCGTTAATGATCCCCTTAAATTTATCAGCTGGCGTAGAGTTCGTACTCGGCGGTGTAGTAGGTTTGGAGTGGTTTTGCGATACGGTCTTTGGGGGATTATTTTGTTTTTGTTCATCATCAATGTCGGTATTTGGTACATCTTCCCCTGCGTAGATATAATGACCTAAACCACACATAGCGATTGCTTTTGCTAAACATCGCATATAGGTTTTATTAATTGCCATTGCATCAGGATTAGCAATTGCCTTGTTTTTGTTATCCATTACAGGCAACCACATATAACGACTAAATTCTTGTTCACCTTTTTTAATAGTGATTGTTACGCTACTAATCACGGTATTATTTGGCAAATACCGATCTTCATGAATTACATAACTGCTTTCTGGAAAATATTCCATTAATATTCCCCAAGCCCACGCCCAGGAAAGGTAGGATAATTCCATGTATTTTTCATTTCCGAATTTATCTTTATAGGGAATTTTCTTTTTCTCTATTTTCCCCTTAGGATCTATAGTGGATAGTATTTTCCATACTTCCCCTTGAAAACTCGTAATTTCGTTCATAATCCACCTACCGAATTGTTAAAACTTGACTATTAACTAATTTTGCCCCAATCACATTTTCACCTTGTTCCAACGCTGTTTTAATAGCGGTTTTATTTGGAGTAATTTTAACGGTAACAAAATTTTCGTTGAGGTTATTGGCTAAGAATAAATTTTCATCCAACTCAACGACATTATTCTCTGTTTCACGGTATGACACTTTAAACAGTGAACAATTAACCAAATTAATACCTGTTTCTTTCATATTGAGTTTTAAACGTTCTTTAATGCGGTCAATGTTGTTTTGGCGCACTTTTTTCATCGCACTCAAGCGTTTAATCTCTGCGTCAATCGGGTGGATTTCGCTTTCAATGTTTTTCATAATATAGACGGTTTGTTCTACTTTATGATTAAAGTCATCTTCGATACAGTCGAGTGCGGCTATCACGTCCTGTTCTTCTGCAAATTCTGAATTTTGTAATAATTCAGCGACATTTTTATATTGTTCTGCGATTTCGTAGAGTTTCATAAATTCTCCTTAGAATGGCAATTCCACATCATATTGTTCAATTAATTCCAGCAATTCGTCTTTAGTTATCATGCCGCACAACAACCAGTCGGCAAGTTCACGCAGTAATTCGTCTTTGGTTTTCATCAGTAATCCCTCATTATTCTCCGCCAATAATCACAATCTCGATCGCCCGCCTCAAATAGGGTGTCGTCGAAATCCTCTCCCTCTTCTTCGTTATTGAGTTGATTAAATTGGGCATGATAATCTTCATCACTGTCGAAGAAATGAGGCGGTAAAATTCTTGTCATTTTTTCGGTCTCCTCAATCCTTAAATACACATTCAAAATCGGTAGCGATAAAGATTTTATTGGCGTTCCAGTGTCCGCCCAGTTGTTCGCAGCGGGCTTTTTCGATGGTGACTTGGTCGTTAAAATCAAGATTGCCGGCAATACCGATAATGGTGATAATCAGCGCTATTCCGATGGTTTTTCGGTTCTCGATAAGCCATTTTAATGCGTTCATTTTTGTTTCCTTTTTAACCAATTTGCTGAATTTTGCGTGAAGAAAACCGCCACACGTTTTTCTTTGGAAAAGTGCGGTCGGTTTTGGTTTCGTTTTTAGAAGCCGCCTAATCGGCGTTTTGGTCTTAGAATGTCATTATCCCGTATCGTTGGGAGAACTCGGTTCCAATTTTCATTACCCCAGGTCTCAACGTGAAAGTCGGCGGTGAGCTTTTGGATGAGCGGTTGATGTCTGCGCAGCATTGAACCATATTCACTCACGATACCGTGCGCCCGTGCTGCAAATGTTGATTGAATGCTATCGAGTGCTGGAATGAGGTTGTTGGTAAATTCCACGCATTTGAACAGCGCAAACCATTCCCAAGCCATTGCTTGTAGTTCTTGCTCCGTGTGATCAAATGAGTATTTCTTTTCCGGCTCCGGTAGAGCAAGTTGTTGTGGTTGGCTTTCTTTATCAAGAATATCCAATACCCATTTGCGGAAGTCTTTGGCGACTTTGGTATGGCTTAGCATTGCGATTAAGTGAGTACCACGCAAGCTAAAGATACGAACCTTTTGTACACCGCCAGCAGTTTGCATATCGATAAGGGCGGTCATACTTGGGGTAAATTCGTCTTGGTAGCGATTAAATAATAGTGTAATACCTTGTATTGGATTTTTATAATCTAAAGCTCTACCAATTTCCGAAGCGTTAAACCAAATTTGATTGTTGTGGTTGATAACCGAAAGATTAGTTGTTTGAAAGGTTAAAGTTGTCATAATTAACTCCGCTCAAATAGTTTTAAAAACTCATCACGAGCAACGCCAATTACTGGTGATGAACTGATCAAGGTTGGCGTACCGTAGAGCGGTGTCACGGCGGATCTTTCGACCCCCTCAATCAGCCCATCATTGACAACTTTTAAAGGGTTATTCAATTTGAATACACCTTTGAGTTAAAAGGAGATGATGATTTATCATAACCTTTATTGGGCTAGATTTCGGCTATAAAAAAAGCCGCATTGTGCGACTATTATTTATTTCCGCACCACTCTAATTCGGGAACGCCAATTCCCGACTTTCGTTTGAAAGTGGGGGTAGTTTAATCCGAATTGGGGGCGGTGTCAATTATTTCGTTAATGGCGTTGCCATTTTATCAATCACCGTTTCAATCGGCGTTGCATTGATTTCTTTTTCAAACACTTTTGTTGGCTTGTCGCCTAGATTATCAAGGGCGATTTGTAACAGTTGTTTTTGCATTTCAGGATCTTGTTCTTGGATTTGTTTTTTATATCCTTCAAATGCCATTGCGGAGGAATATTTGTAGGCGTAATCTTCACGCAAGCGGAAGAGATAAGCACGCTCACGCGCTTTTATCCAAGCAACAATCAATAGCGGTAATCCTATAGCGGATTTCGCCAAGAATTGCGACCAAATCAGCGTATTTTCAGGGTTAAAACTGCTTACAAATCCCCAGTAGGAAATGCCGACAATGCCGAGTAACGCGGCAATAAGAAAGCCGTCAGTCCAGCGCATTTTGGTGTTGATGTCATCGGCTTGTTTTTTGAACGCTCCAGCCATACTGGCGCGATTGGCGTCATCAATGATTTCTTGAATGTCTTGTTTTTGTTTTTTAAAGAGTGCGATCATTTCTTCAATTTCCTTTTTGTAGCTGTCAATTTTGGGCTTGTCTATTTCGGCTTGCTGCGAGAGCAATGTAATCGCTTTTGATTGTTCTTTGCCGACTTTATGCCAATCAATGATTTCATCGGTAAGAATATCTGTTTTAGTATGCCATTGTGCGATTTCTTCAGCCTGTTTTTTGTTACGTTGGTAAAGTTCATTGACACTTTTTAGCTTTTCTAATTCCGCTTCGATTTCTTGTTTGAGTTCGAGTAGCTCTGCCTTGGTCGTTCTCATAGCCATTCCTTAAATTATAGGTACAAAAAAAGCCGCTTGAAGCGACTTAGGATGTGGTCATCTTAATCCGAAGTGGCGGTGGTTGTCAAATTATTCTTCGGTCACTATGCTGGAAAAACTGGCTTGTTCAATTTTACCGGCTCTACGCTTAATCATTCCGCCTAATTTGATGGTGTTAATGTCTTTAATGCGATCGATAATGTTATTTACACCATCATCACCAAGCATATCAGCGTCAATGTTGGCGCTAAAGGTTTCGCCTTGTAGTGTTCTGGCGAAAATGGTGATTTTCCCCTCTTGGCGTTTTACGCCATCAATATATAAATCAAGCGTATCAGGTTGAGTTGTTGCTTTTTCTTGTGCGTTTAGGTCGTTCACAATTTTTTGCAATTGCGGTTGTTCCAGTTTAATTTCAGTGCTGTTGCCTTGTGAAATCGTGACTTTCTCGGCATCACTTACTGCACGAGCCACTTCGCTGTAGGCTTTTTCAGAGTGTTCTTCAATCGTTTGAATGGATTGCTTAAAGCGTGAGTTGCTACTTTCATTTGCTACAGTTTGAATGGTGATGAATGCTTGTTTTAATACTTCACTTTCGCTTTTTTGTTTAGCTTGATTTTCTGTTGCATGAATGGCTGCAAGTTCAATGTCTCTTTGATTATCTAGCCATTTTGAACCCACTATCGCACCACCGATACCTAATACAAATGCAGTGCAAGTAAATACTTTTTGTCCGCCTGTCATACCATTTGTAACCTCTTTAAACAGTTTTCTCATTGCATTAAACATATTGGTTAAGTTTGCAATGATTTCCGTGCAACCTTCGTTTACTGTGAAAGTAATTTCTAGTGCATCTTTTTCTTCTTGTGTTAGCAAGGATATGTGGGGTTTGCCTGTTTTAAATTCAGCATAAGCCCGCCATATTTCGTTTTGAAACTCACAAATACCTTTGCAGATGGCATAGTTTATGTTGCCATTATAACGCAGTGGATCGCCTTGAACTTTGATTTTTACTTGCTTAAGAAAAGAAAATTCAATCTGTTCTAAATCAATCTTCTGTTCACTTTTTAGGGCATCAATTAGGTTGGAAAGTTCTTCAGCGTTTTCAATTTTCCACATAGATATTCCTTAAATTGTAGATACAAAAAAAGCCGCTAACGTGCGACTATATTCCCGACTTTCTGTTGAAAGTGCGGTCATCTTAATCCGAAAGGGCGGTGGTTGTCAAATTAGAATTTAAACTCAATGCCTGCTTGTTTTAAAATTCCATTGGCGGTATGTCTGTTTTTAATGGTATAAGCCACTGGGAAAGTGTCATTAACTAAGGGGCTAAACCAAATTTCGTGGCTGCCTTTTCCTTGTCGATATCGGTAGCAACCTTGTTGTTTTAGTACCTTGATGAGTTGGTCGTAGTAGCCACTGCCCATTCTCACATCTCCAAACGCTGATGTTCATTGTAGCTTTCTGTTTGGATAAACGAAATTCGGATATTATCGCTTTCTTTACCGTATCCATGCAATTCGTGCATTTCAGGTACAATTTCCCAAACGCGTTCTTGCAGATCTTCGTAAGTTCTTCCCTCTGTCACAAGGCGTAATTTATCGCAAGTCCCAATCCAAGAGGGGACGTTGTCTTCAACGTCATACATCACTTCTACAAGATAAGGTGGATTTATGCGATCTAAGCGTTGTTTTACTGACATAAATAAATCCTCTATGGTTCTGCCAAAATATTCATCGACTTGAGATAAAATGGCAATATACCAATCTGTAAATGTGCTAATTTTAAAAGCCGCTTCTCTTATTATTTCTCTATCAACATCAATGAGTTCTCTATACGATACTAGGAAGTTTCCTACAGCGTGAAAATGTATGATTGGACCAATTTCACTTTTTCCAAGAATGCCTGAGCGTACATCATTTTTGTCGCCGATAATTTCAGGAATGCCAGAAATAATTCTATCAACAAATACCTTGTAATCATTGGGGAAGAAGTCATAAAATATTTTGATAAGGTCTGATTTTGAAACATAGACATCATTATTTTTATGAACAAATCGTAGTGGAAATTCCCCAAATTGCGTCGTATATATTGATTTCATTTTTCCATTGCCCATATAAAAAAAGCCTACATTGCTGTAAGCCATAAATTGTTATCCAATTTTTAATTAAACGACTTTCTGTTGAAAGTGTGGTCATCTTAATCCGAAGTGGGGGCGGTTGTCAAATTAGATTTCATCTTTATCTAAAATGTCAATTAAGCGTTGAATGTGATAGGAAACAATTTGATCTTCAATGCTATTTACCATCACATCAACAATGAAGATTTTTTTATAAGGGTGTTCACGCATAACCATTGTTTCTTTGAGTGTGTCATTATCAAAGGTAACTTTTACTGGTTTGCTGGTAAAGGCTTCAATAATTCCTTTATCAACGTGGCGGTTAGTCGCAGTTTGAGACCAAATCATTGCACATCCATTTTGAAAACCGATGATCGGATCTTTCATTTTGGCGATTTCTTTGTTAATTCGGTTTTGTAAGGCGTTACATTTAGCGCTATCTGCTTCAAAATGGATATGAACATCACCGTTAATGTTAATTGAGCCAATAGAAATGCTTCCTTTAGGGTCGAAAGCGGTTGGTTCTAACGCGTTGTGTAGGCGGCGTAGTTGATTGGTGGTTATTTTCTCTGGTGGTTCGCCATTACCCATTAACCAATCAAATATTTTGGCTAGTCGCTCACCAAATTCAAAGATGACGTTACTATGTTCAATAATTGGATAAGTTAAAGCAACCAGTGTTCCTAATTCGACAATGATACTTCCCTTTGTGATTTGTGTAACATAGATATTGTCGTCGCAAGGTTCTAAATTTAGATCTTCGCTAGAAAGATTAACAAAATGTGAGTATTCTCGAGAGATGCCATCTAGGCTTTCACAGAGTTTTGATAACTGAACGGGTTGATCGTTTTTTAAATGGATTTGTAATTTCATATTTTCATCAATCACTGTAAAGGGTTCTGTCATACCACCTCCAAATTTTAGATACAAAAAAAGCCGCTTGAAGCGACTTAGGATGTGGTCATCTTAATCCGAAAGGGCGGTGGTTGTCAAATAAAAAAGCCCACAAAAAATTGTAGGCTTAGTAAAATACTTCTTGATTTTATTAGCTAGCTAACTTAAAATATACTTGCTTTCAGAGATTGCGACCAAACAATAGGACTGAAAGCGAGTGTGGAGCTTACTCTCCACGTTAGAAGAGGATAATCAAGATGTTTAAATACATTATCCTAGTTATCTTGTTGTTACTTTGGGCAATGCCTGCGTATTAGATAACTTGTTGGGGAGTAACCGCTCCCCAACTCTTCGCCTAGAATGTTAAGGATTTACTATGGCATTGTCAAGATCTGAAATTGTCGCTAAAAGCGATTTAAAACGAGGCTATAAAAACAAAGCCTTAAAATTACCGTTAACCACGATTGCCGAAATTGAGCGATTAGCTCAAGAAAAAGGGCTTTCACAGGCTCAATTCATTGTACTGCTGGTTGAACAGTTTGGCGAACAAGTCAAGGGGGCGTAATGCCCTTTTTATCGTTTCATTTTTGTTGTAACAATTTATGGCTTGCTACGGAAAACGCAATTAAGGCGGCGACAAATTGGTCTTTTTCTTTTTTTTGGGTTTAGCTTAATTTGGGTAAAAAAGCCCCCACAAGGAGGGCAAAGGAGTACTATGTCAAGTACAGGTAGTAGCAAAATTATTCTAAACCGCACTTTGTCTAACGTTAGTTTTGGTGCGCGCTTACTGCTACTCTTCGTAAAATGCGGTCTTAATGCCTTTCTTTATGCTTGTAAGGCTCAAGCTCCTTATTGTCTCTCACAACGCTAAGGAATATAATCAAGTCTCTCTCACAACAAAATAAGGATTTTATTATGAACAAAACAATGTCACAAAAACTAGCTATTGAATTTGCTAATAAAATTATTGAGCATTCACCAGCAACAATTTTCAATGACAATCGTTCTACAGCTGAAAATAAAGCAAAACAATTAAACGATTTTATTGTGGCTTTATCTAAACACTTTGAAGAAAACTTGTCAGAGTTTCGTCATGCCCCTACGCTTGATTAATTATCTTAATCGCTTCGATCAATTCTTTGACTAATTCAGTAGGCGAAAGGTTAGTTTGCTTTAATGCATTATCAAGTACAGCCTGTCTAATGTAGTTTTTTTCTTCATCAGATAGGCTATTTTCAGTTACAACTACCTTTAAATTCTTTGGTTTACCACGCTGATCATTCACGATAATTTGCCTTATCATTTCATAACTATTCGTTTCCATCATCTCTCCTTTTTGCCAATTCAAAACACACTTAACACTTTCAAGCAATCCCATGTTATTGACTACATAGGTGTCGTATTTAGTTGATTTATGCCAAACCAAATAACGAAAGGCAAGTTGATGTTATGAATACGAGCTTAATACTAAGTCAGGGAACACTACCATTTCATCAAGTAGTTCTTTAATGCGCTTTTCTATTGCAATAGAGCCTATATCTTCCTTGATGGCGTATTTTTGGTTTAAATCAACCGTTCCATAAAGATTATCACTTAAAATTTCCTTTTCTTCTTTGGGATAAAACTTATGAAGAATTTCTTCAATGGTGCGCCCGGCATAAATTTCAGTTTCTTCCAAAACCCAAAATACTTTCTGCATTCCTCGCATATCTTCAATTGCACGATCAATGCACTCAAGATCCTCGCTATATCGTAAGGTATCAATAATTCCCATAGTATCTACAGAGATTGAATATTCTCCTGTATCAACATCTCTCACTATGGTTGGTCTGTAATGATTAATGAATTTTATCCGCTTGGCTTGTGTAACCAAGTAATCATATTCAGATTTAGAAATCGTTACATATTCCATTTTAACCTCTTTAGTTTTATTTTTTGCTAATTCAAAACACACTAAACGCTGTTCAAGCAAGTCACACAAGAACTTGCGTTCTTTTTCTCTCAATAAACCGCACTTAACATGAGGCGTTCTCAACAGCCATTTAACATAAGGATAAAGCGCTAAGTGCGGTTTAGTGAAAGTCTTGTCTCTCCAAGTGTCACGCGTTGAGCTGCGTTTGCTGAATTTTTCGGTTACTCCCTTGCGCCTTATTATGCGCGCCCAGTTTTCGCCTAAACACATCATCGGGGTAAGTCTGTTTTCCCTAAGTAAAGGGCATACCGCTATGAGCAAGTGGGGGTTTTATGGGCTTCCTCTCGTATCTCTACTCGAACTCGCTTTCACCATCAGGCGATAATATGTTTTCTCACATTGTTAAAGAGCAATCCCTTTCGGGCGGTTTAGAACCTTTATTCAAGCCCTTGGGTTAAGGGCTTTGGTAAAAATTCTATAAATGTTTGTATTGTTTTCAGTCGTTGGTTGATGTCATTTCTTTAATGTCTTCTAGAAGGCTTTCTACATTTTGATTGCGGTAAAGGTTTACACTGCCGACTGCTTTCATTTGGCTTGCGTTAAATTCGCCTTTGCAAAATCTGATGGTAATTAAGCAGCCATCTTGTCCTTCTTGTTTCATGGTGAAGGTGCCATTCGTTGTTTTTAATAAGCCATTTGCCCAGCCTTGTGCGGTTAATGCGGTTTCGATTTGGTTGTAAAGTGCGTTCATTTTGGTTTCCTTTGGGTATCTTGTTTTGATGGGTTTATTATGAACTAAAAGTACATCAATGTAAAGAACTAAAGGTACAATATTTTTATTTTTATTATGTACTTTAAGTTATTTTATTGATTTTAAAAGAAATAAAATTTAAAGATTTTTGTTTGATTGCTTGTTTTTTGAACAATGAGGGTGGGTTGATAGAAAGTGCGGTCAGTTTTTGAGAGGTTTTGGATAAAGAAACGCCCCTTGTGCGGGGCTTAGCTAAAAATTACATTGAAGTGTGAACATATTGCAGCAATGCGTCATTAATACGCGATTGCCAGCCTTGTCCAGTTGCTTTGAATGCAGCAATGACCTCAGGTGAAAGGCGAATGGTGATAGATTGTTTCGTCGGCGCTTTTTGTTTACCACGCTTACGTGATTGGATTTTTCCTTGCGCTTCCATTTCCGCTTGGTGAGTAAGCACCATGTTTGTAAATTCCGGTGGCATAACTTCGGCAAGCGGTTTCATTCTTGCAAAGTCCGCATCGGTTAATTCTCTGACTTCATCGTCATTCTTAATCGCTGGATTATAAGGTGCGTGCTTCATAACGTTTTACCTCTCTTTTATTCGCTTTACGAAAGCTGATTACTCTGATTCCGTCAATTGTTGGTGTAAATATAAGGATATGCAGGCGTTCAGTTAATCCGACAAAGCCGGCTGCTAAATATCTTGGTTCCGGATATATCTTGCGCAAATCAGGCGCAATAATTGCCGTTGACCAATGAAAAGATTGCACCTCATCAAATGACAAGCCCCGTTCTTCTATATTCTTTTGGTTCTTGTTTGGGTCATAAGTAATTTTCATGATGCGAGTAATGTAATTAAGTTTGTTATATTGTAATTACAATTAACTTGTCAGTCAATTTATTTTGTTACTACAATTTGATCTAAAGCGGCTTATTTCAGCTAAATAATGAGAAATGAGAAAAACCGCCACGAGGGCGGTTTGGGTTTATTCTTGATTAGGTAATTCAGCCATTATTGATGACGCATTGGCTTTTTCAATTTTGTTTTGATAGCTTTTGTAGTCAGCAAGAACAAAGACAGTTTTATTATCTCGAAAGGCTTCAAAAAGCAAAATCCGTTCTTCTTGTTCAATAAAGGATAAATCCACATATAATGGGAAGGTATAATCTTGTCCGACTAGGTGGCAGGTAACGGTTAATTTATCCCAAGATGATTTTTTTATGGCGTCAATTTCGAGCTCTTTAATATCATCCTGATTTTTTAATTTTCGTCGGCTTCTTCTGTTGATTTCTTGAATATCGTTTTCGCTTAGTACAGTCATATTAGATGCTGTTTTAATGGTGATTTCATTCGGGTTTTCGTAGGTTTTTAAGTGTTCTTCGGCTAATTCTTCAGTACGATTTATTAATTTTTCAGCAAGAGCATTCATTGCATTTGATTGAATGCTCAATGCTTCATTAATCACATCTTTTTCATTCTTCTGTTCTTTACTTTGAATGAAGCGATCGTACACTTTATAGCCTGTTACGCATAAAATCATTAAAATTGCGCAAGCGGTAAATTGTGCTGGTGTCATTTTGTCTATGCTGTTTTTAATTAATATTTCAACGAGTTTATCTATTGTACCTTGTAGATCTAGCGTCCATTCTGTAGGCAACAATAGGCAATTGGTTATTTTTTGTCGTGTTTGGTTAGTGCTTTATGCGTTTTCTTTATATTACTTTGAATTTTATTGATTTTCTCTTGGGAGAGTTTTAAATCTTCTGGGGCTGTACCAGTATTTTGTATCATTACATTTCGCACTGCGCGTCCCACTGTTTCAGCGGCATTTTCCAATGCTACTTGACCTTTGATATTTTGGTTTCTAATTTTGGCTTCTGTTTGGGTTACACGGAAGATATTAGCCGCCAATTCTTCATTGTTCATATAATCTAGCAACGATGCTTTATCATCAAAAAGTCCTTTTTTATTTTTTAAGGCTTTGATATTCATATTATACATACCGCGATATCCAGCATTTTGAAAAAATGCATAATTATCTACACCGTGCTTATAAGCTATATGGCTTAAACTTTTTTCCCTATCTGAAATATCGCCACGTAAATAAACGCGATCAACTTCATCAGCACTTTGATATGCTACATGGATTTCAGCTGCTAAATTAGCGAAATACGCTTGAGCAGCAGCGACTTTAGGATTAGAAATATTCCCATTCATTACGGTGAGATAACAAGCAAAACGAGTCATTTTCAAGTCGTTTGGGGTATTTTTTGATGATGCCTGAATGAAATTATCAATAATTGGGATATTTAAATTATTACATACTGCATAAGCTTTATTGATTGCTTTTGAAATAGCTTGCATATCGTTATAACCTAGCATGATTGCCAAATCAGACGCAAACCAATATACGATGCCATTTTGATTGGCAAAGTCATCAAAGGTTAATTCTGTATGTTGTTCATCAAAAACAAGGGCTAATTGGGTATTCATATAGTTAAATTTTGTCATTTTATTTCTCCATTGTACAGCGTTTATGCTGGTATAGGAATTTTTTTGTCAAAAACTTTCTACAGTACCTGCCTACGCTCAACTATCACCATAGCTTTATCTCTTTCTCCGATAAATACAGTTACAAATCAAACACATCAATATGCCATCTGCGGATGAATTTATCCCTATCTTTTTTCGATAATGTCGGTTATAAACTAGACGTGAAGGTCATTAATTAATTCGGGTTTACGGTAAAGTAAATCAAGTAGGGTTTTGGCTGCGCCACTGGGTTGTCGTACACCTTGTTCCCATGAACGTAAGGTTGCAAGCGAAATACCAAGGCGTTCAGCAAATTTGCTTTGGGTAAGATTGGCTCTATGGCGAGTTTCGGCGATAGGGGAGGCATATGTGATTCGACCGATTTCGCCATTTTTAGCTTGAGAGAGTGAGATTTTTAACTCTTCTCTATGCGCTTCCATTTCAGGATCGTCAGCAATGATGGCTTGTACCATTGCTTCAATATCCCAATCTTTAGTGACTTCTTTGATTGTTGCTGAAATGTCCATTATTTTAACTCCGTGATTTTTTTAAGTTCTGCGTCTGAAATATTTTCTTTTTCATTTTTGGTATAAATATCCACCATTAAAATGAAACCTGATTGTAATACATTGAAGTAAAGCACACGTACGCCGCCACGTTTACCTTGTCCTTGATAAGACCAGCGAACTTTTCGCACGCCCTTTCCCTGTTGAACCACATCGCCCACAAAAGGATTTTGAGAGAGGTAGGCAAAAAATTCAGATCGTTCTTTTTCATTCCAAATTTTTTTTGATGCTTGTTCAAATTTTGGGGTTTCAATGACGGTATACATGGTTTCTCCTTGAATTTAAAAGTATTATATATAATACATTGTATTATTTCAATGCATTTATACTTAGGACTTAAAAAAGTGCGGTTATTTTGGGGGATAAAGAAAAACCGCCACGAGGGCGGTTATTCGTTATTTTACAAAAAAAACTATATGAAGTCGTTTTAGCGCCATAAATAAGGTTAATATCATTTCTAATAGAAAGAATAAAATAGTAGGTGTAAAAAGAATAATAGATAAAGTAGTAGTATATTCTTTTATATTAATGTTTACTGTTTGATAAAAACCATTTTTATCAACAGGAAAACTATTAAGTAATAAACAAAAAATCACAGTAATGATGCCCATTAGAATAGTAAAAGATACATTACTAAATAGTTGCTCTAGCACTTCTTTTTTTAGTTTTTGTATGTTATTGCTCACTTCTATTTTTGAATATTGATCATAAATTAAGACTAAAACACTAATCAGTAGTGATGTGACAATAGAAGCAAAATTCACAATCAAAGAAACGAGTTCTTTATTGATAGCGTATTGATAGACAACGAGACTTACAACTATTAGAAATGGACAGACTAAGAAAGTCAAAATGTCTAATTTGGATATTTTGCCATTTTCATGATCTCGTAGAGTATTTAAATGGTCCTTGATGATTATCCAGATATTAATTTTTTTGCTCATTATGACCTACCTTCATGTAATCATTATTTTAAAATCATTACAAAGTGTAGTTACCCACCCTTTAATGGAATCAAATTCTGGCATATTTTTCTCTATTTCAACATTCGGGTCAAGCTCTATTTCATAAGATGCTCGCCCTGAACCTCTAGGTGAATATACGGAAAAAGTGCGGTATGTTCCATTCATTTCAACTTCTACTTTTATTTCTGATGTATCAGGCGATATATCTTGAATAAGTTGATACTTAGCACCTCGACTTAAAAAATCGGATAGTTTCCCTAAAATATCGTTGCGTGGTGGCTTAATTAATACTTCAACCTCATTTCCTTCCGATAGTAATCGCAATGCATCTGCGGAATCACTAGCTTCTTGTATATGAGTATATCCTATCGCTCTAATTGCTTTAACATTAGCATTTTGCCATGCTTCTACTGCCTTTCGATGGGCGAAAGGATATATTTGTAGATTAAGATCTGTATAAGTTCTGAAGAATTCTTTAAATTCTGCTTCAAATAAACTTTTAGCACCTCCATATTTGTAGTTATGGACAAACATTAATCCAGTTGTTTTATGCTCTGGAATATGAAAATGTAAATAAAATTTATTGATTAGCGCATTGTTTTGCGTCTTTTGAAAGCTTACTTTACCTGATTCAATATCAATTATATCATTTTCTGTTCCATAATCTCCTATTTCGATCCAGCAATAGATATTTTCAGGCTCAATATTAATATTTGAAAAGCGATAAACCTGTTTATTACTTTCAAATAGAGTATAGTTTGAAGAATTATTTTGAATGAAACTAGTAAGCAAGTTAAGTAAGTTATTCCCTTTAATATCGGAAAGGTTGCAATATCCTGGATTTCTTTTTGTTTTTAAGCTGCGATCAAAACATCTTATAGCATATGGTGCGACTGAGTGCATTTTTATCCTTATTTCCCCAATAAATTCAATTGTTAGCTTATCTCTTTCTCCGATAAATACAGTTACAACACTTGTCTATGCTCAACCGCTACGCCGATAAGTTGAATATGGTGATCTTCACTACTCAATGTTGGGTAGTTGTCATTTAATGGAACGAGTTTAAAGTGCGGTCTGCCATGATCGTCGATTGTGCCTAATTGCTTATATTGCTTGAATGTGGCTTCGCCATCGGGGTTGATGGCGGCGATAAATTTGCCAGGTGTCGGAGCGATGTCGGGATCGATTAGTACCATGTCGCCATCTTTAAAGCGTGGCAGCATACTATCCCCTGAAACTTTAAGATAAAAGGCGTTGGGGCTGGCTTTCACTTGTGAGCTTATCATCTCGTATTGATCGAGTTCGTCCACGTGGTTGAAGTGTTCCACTTCGGTAAAACGCCCAGCTTGTATGCTGCTTAGCAAGGGATATTGGAATGATTTGATTATTCGGGTGAATTTTGCGTTGTTATCAAAATCTTTTATATCGCCAAACGTCAACCATTCAGGCGATACATTTAAAAACTCTGCCAAAATATAAGTATTAGCTGTAGATGGCATTGTTTCAGCATTAAACCATTTACTAACTGCTTTAGGCGTTAGTTTTAACATGTCTGCAATCTGTTTCCCGCGTCCTTTTGTTGGTAATCCTTTATTTTTACAAGCCAAATCTAGCCGGTCAGAAAATTCTTTTCTAATTTTTTCTTCAGTGTTCATAACTATTCTCCTTTGAACCTATGGTTCAATTATAAAAAAATATTGAAGTACTTTCAGTTCTATAATATTATGTACATCAAGTTCATAACAAGAGATAAAATAATGACACTTTCAAATCTTTTAGACTTGGTTGGTGTGCCTAAAGTGGCGAGTTTGTGTGGTATCTCACAACGAGCAGTTTATAAATGGCGTAAATCAAATTCACTTCCACGCACTGAATATACAGATGAAACTAATTATTCAGTTGTTCTATCAGAAGCCTTGAATGGTGAATATTCAGCGGATTTTATTAAAGAAATTGGAAAACCAATTAAGAATTAGTTGGTAGTAGAAAAATTAAATCTTGAATAGCAGGAAACATAATGGAACCTATAAAAAACTTTGTAAAAAATTTAAGGCATTTTACCACAGTCAAGGGGCAGTTTATTGGCATATTGTGGTGATTTTATTTTTGGCGTGGTGGTTATTGGAAACGTTAACCAAATAAAAAGCCACCGCAGTCACGGTGGCTAGTTACACTCACTAAGGAGTAACCAAGTGAATAAATTATTACCGATTTTTAATCAGAATGCAACCATTACGATGAGTAGTCGGGAATTTGCGAAAGCCTTACATTAAGAAATAGGTGTTGAAAATGAAAATCCAAAAATTTTTTTATAACGATATTAGCGTTTCATTTAATGAGCAACATTATCTCAATGCAACTGCAATCGCAAAGCACTTTGATAAATTTGTAAAAGACTATCTAAAAACCGCTCAGACACAGGATTATATTGGTGCGCTTGCTCGAAATTTGAGCGTTGGGAATATTATCCTAACGGTTAAAGATCTTGTAATTGTTAGACAAGGTGGAATTGAACAGGGGACTTGGTTACACCCTAAGCTAGCAGTGAATTTTGCTCGTTGGTTAAGCGCTGATTTTGCTGTTTGGTGTGACTTAAAAATTGAGGAACTAATAAAAACACAACAAAAAACGACCGCACTTTTGCCGCAAAATTATCTTCAAGCCCTTGAGGCGTTGGTGGAAAGCGAGAAACAAAAACAGGTTTTAGCATGGGAAAATCAAGAGATGAAACCTAAGGCGGATTTTGTTGATCACTATGTGGAAGTCGGCACGACAAAATCATTACGGGAAACCGCGAAAATTCTCAATATGCCGGAACGTAAAATGATTGAGTGCTTAGTGTTAGATAAATTTTTGTATCGTCAATCGGGTAATTTATTGCCTTATCAAAAATCACAAGAACGTGGTTTGTTTACGGTTAAAACGGGTACAGCAGAACACGGTCACAATTTCACCCAAACACGCGTGACAAGCAAAGGCGTTGAGTTTATTGCGTCACGTTATGCTTCGGAGTTAATGCTATGAGATTTAGTAGTTACATAAATAATCAAAAATGCCTTGAGTGGGGTTTAAACGCTAATCAAGGGGCGTTGTTTGACTTACTTAATCAATCCTCTTCTTGGGCTCAGGAAGTTGTTGTTGATGGTGTCGTGTATTACTGGGTTTCACGAAACAAGGTCTTAGAAGAATTGCCGCTTTTTTATAAAAAAGCAGATACGGTTTACCGCCATTTTTGTGATTTAGAAACTAAAGGGTTGATTGTTTATCTCAAGCAAGGAAAGCATGGCGATAAAGATTTAATTCGCTTAACTGAAAAAGGGAAGACTTGGAATGAGTTTAACTCGGATTTAAATCCGAATAACTCGGAAATAGATCCGAATATCCCAGTTGAACTCGGAAATAAATCCGAGATAACTCGGATTGAAATCCGAAATAACTCGGAAATAGATCCGACAAATAATAATACTAATTATAAATATACAACAGATCATATTAATACGTCGCAACAAGTTGCAACGTCGCCAAAACGGAAAAATTTTTCTGATGATGACTTAAAAACCGCATATTGGATTTTTAACCTGATTTTGAAAATTAATCCTGAAGCTAGGTCACCAAATTTTGATACTTGGGCGGATGAGGTTCGCCTTATCCGAGAGCGAGATAAGCGTTCGCACCGTGAAATTTGTGAATTATTCCAGTTTGCCAATCAAGACGATTTTTGGTGTAAAAATATTTTGTCACCGAAGAACTTACGTAAACATTGGGATCGCTTGGTGATTGAGCGTGGAAAACCGAAAAAGAAATCTTGGGCGGAGATGAATAATTCTGATTGGAACAATGCTGCTGCATGGGAGGAGATGCTTTGATGAATTTGCCTGTTAACCAAACTACCGCGACATCTCAAGGGGTATTACCTGATGCGGTAAGAGTGCTTGTCGATAAAATTTTTGATCAACTGCTTGCCACTTGTCCGGCAATGCGCGCACAGTTTTTGGATGAGGCGCAATTAAATCTTGCTAAGCGGACTTGGGTTTTAGCTTTTGCCGAAAACGGAATTAACACCCTTGAGCAAGTGAAAGTAGGTATGCGTAAAGTGCGGTCAAAACCAGATGACTTTTTCCCAAGTGTGGGGAAATTTATTGCATGGTGCAAAGCAGATCAATTTCAAGTTTGGGGATTGCCGAATGAGGAGGCGTTATATCAGCGCTTGGTGCAGTTTCAAGCATTTGGCATGGGTGAGTTGCACCAGTTTAAATTTCATTCTCATGCAGAATTTTGGTTATTAACCGAACTTTATCGAGAAACGCGTATGCATACGGTTTTCGAGGTGAAAAAGGCGATTAAGGAGAAATTATTTGCCATGGTGCAACGGTTAGAGCGCGGTGAAACTATTCCGGAACCTAAAATCACGCTGCCGAAAAAAGCCAGTTTTACGCCACCAGATGTTCAACAAGCGATTAATTTACGTGGTGTAGCCATGTGTAAACAGATTTTAAGAGGGCATTGATGAGCGAGTTTGACAAAGATACATGGCAAACGCCGAAATATTTTTTCCGTTGGTTAGAGAACCGTTTTGCGTGGTTTCATTTTGATGGTTGCGCTAATAAATCCAATACACTTTGTGACCGCTGGATTGGCAAAGACAGTGAGTTTGCAGAAGATTTTTTAGCAGAAAATATTAGCGAACAACTTAGCGAACATTGGCAGATAAAATCTTTTCGCATTTTCGCCAATCCGCCATATTCAGATGTTACACCGTTCGTCAAACAAGCTAAACGCTTACGTGATGCGGGGCATACGGTTGTTATGCTACTTAACAACGACAAATCTACACAATGGTATCAAAACCATATTCACAACGTGGCAAACGAAGTGATTGATATTACTGGAGGACGCATTGCCTTTATTCATCCGGTTACAGGCGAAGAAGTCAAGGGCAATAGCAAAGGTCAAATGGTCGTGGTGTTCGATCCAACGATAGAAGATTTTGTACAGCGTTCGGTGAGTTTGGATTTTGTGAAGAAGGTGGGCGGGTATGGAAATTAAACAACAGTTTTTTTTGCGCGGCGAACAAGTGCGGTTAAATTCAATGGAGTTTATTCGTACTTTGCCAATTGATGAGAAAAAACCGCTGGTGGTGAGTATTAAGCCAATGACACGCAGCCTTGAGCAAAACGCGAAGTTACACGCGATGTTAAGTGATATTGCGAAACAGTGTGAATTTCAGGGTAAAAAACGGGATGTGGAAACCTGGAAGATGATTTTTGTTTCTGCCCATAAAATCGCCAAGGGTGGTCAGGCGGAAATGGCAATTGGGCTGGAGGGCGAGGTGATTAATTTGCGTGAAAGTACTGCGCAAATGAGCGTGAAGCGGTTGGCAAGCCTTATCGAATATGTACAGGCATACTGTGATTTGAATGGTGTGGTTTTAAACGATAAATGGGGATTTTGGGGGTATTAATTAACTTTATTTGTTTTTCAATGGAGAATGGCAATGGAATAAGAAAAAACAATAAACCACTTATATGACGACGATAAAGCGCTGATTAAAAATGATAGTTAAACAGGCTGAGAACTCAGCCTGTGAATATCCTGGTGTGTTAGCCACGTCGTTGATAAAAGCGATTAAGCTAATTAATCAAACGTAGGAGAAGGGGCATTACATCTCTTTGTCTGAATGTGCGTAAAGTTCACGGTGTGCGGCAGTTGCTAAAAAGTGGCTACGGTCTTTGTAGTTTGGCATAGCTGCAACGCGGCGATCGATACGGTTAAGTAGGAATTGTGGCATAGTGATATTAATGCGTTGTTTGGCACCGAGATATTCGGAAATATCAACATCAACTAATAACCAAGTATCAAAATCCGCATATTCAGGATCGGCTTTGTAATGGGTGACGCCTTTGTCTTGAATGGTTGTGAGGTCAATACCGTCTTCAACCATACTTTCAAGGGTTAAGTTAATGGCTTCGGTAACCATTGGCAGTAGGTCTTCTACTTCGTCTGCCGCAGAAAAACAACCGTAGTTAATCTGACAAAGGGCTGGAACAATCATTCCATAGGCTTGGTTTTCGTTATCAGGGGTTTCTAAACCAACAGTAAAAATCATAATTAAGCTCCTGTTTAAGCTCGGCAGAGCTTAAAGCCCTGCCGATTTTTTGATGGATTTTAAAGTACCAATGGCAATTTCTTCGTTTGGATGGGCAACTGGAAATTTCTTTCCAGTTTTGGGACTGTACCAAACTTGGTGCGATCCTTTGCCTTGCCTCACTTTGTAACAGCCAATGGCTTTAAGCTCCTTGATTAAGTCTCTTGAGTGCATGCTTCCTCCTTTGTCTTAATCGAGATTAATTATATACACATTTACACACAAAGCAAGTAGAAAAGGAAATGATGTTGAATAAAGTGCGGTCAAAAAAATGTAAGATTTGCGAAAATGAATTTACGCCTAGAAACAGTTTGCAGAAGTGTTGTTCTATGGAGTGCGCCTTGATCTTCGCCAAGCAGAGTAAGGCGGAAGCAGAGCAAAAAGCAAATAATAAGCGTAAGAAAGCATTTAAGGAGGAAAATAAAACGCTAAATGCTTTAACCCAAGAGGCGCAAGCGGCGGTGAATAAATATATTCGGTTGCGAGATGAGGGTAAAACTTGTATTTCTTGCGGGGTTCCGTTGGTGCGTGAGGGGTTTGGTGGGGGATTTGATGCGGGGCATTATCGCAGTCGGGGAAGTGCGCCACATTTGCGTTTTTATACGTTGAATATTGCGGGTCAGTGTAAACGTTGTAACCGTTATTTCGGCGGAAATTATCAGCAATTTCGGCTGGGGTTGATTGAGAGATTAGGTGTAGAGAAAGTGGAAGCAATCGAGAAAGACCAGCGGGCAAGGCATTATTCCAAGGAGGATTTGAGGCGAATTAAGCAAATTTTTAATAAGAAATGTAAGTTGTTGGAAAAGCGCAAGGGGTTGTTTTGAATGAATTTTAAAGCGAAATTTAGACGGTTTGGGTATTGGGGGAAATCCCGTTTGGAAATGGATTATCCGGTGGCAACTTGTGGTATTAAAGGCGCGGAAAGAACTAAGCCATTTTTAGATCCGTTAAGTGATGATGAGGGGATGGTGATTGATGGCGGTTTGCTTTTGATGAAAAAAATCAATTTTGATCAGTTTCATGTGTTTATGTTGACCTATGTCGAACGTTACGATCATGTTGATATTTGTAGAATTAAACATATTAGCGATAGGAAAAGACAAAATTTGCTGCGGCAAGCTGAAAATTTTTTAAAAGGGTATTTGTTGCGGGGAGATGTGTTGTTTTTTGCTTAATAGTTAAAAAGCCTGTTTACATGACAGGCTTTTTTTATTATTTATTTTTAGCAAAATAGCTAATCGCTTCTTCTAGTACCTTGCCTTTTGATATACCTAGCTCAATAGAAAGACGATCTATTTCTTCTGATACGCTACGATGAATTTTAAACGACTTCGTCACAATTCCTCGTTTTGCTTCACTTTTGGCGTTAATTTCAGCCCTTGACATTACCATAATAAAATCCTATGATGGAAAGGATTGAAGAACTGGGCGGGTTTCCCCACCCAGTTTGTTATCAGTTAATTAGTACGCGGGTAGGCTGAAACTAAGTAACAGGATAACAAGGAAAATGCGAATTAACATTTTTATTTCCTCTTCAAGCGTGAGGATTAAGCCTCACACTCGCTTTCAACCTTAACTTTCTCAGGGTTCTTCTGTTGAAAGCAAGATCATTATAATGTATGTTTACATACATATCAAGTGTTATTTAGAAACCATCGTTTTTGCGATGGTTTTTCATTTGACAATTCAAAACTTGAGTAGTAGTATTTTCCTATAGGCGTCGAAACCTTAAATCACAAGCGGAAGCCCGCACCCGACAGTATAGCGGTTTTTTTATGCACAAAATTTACGTTCTTTTTCTCTCAAAGAATTTTTGCATATTACAATCTATGCCGAGAGGGCGGAGAATACAATACCCGAAAGGGGAATAATCCCGACCGATCTTGTGACGGTTTTCGAACCTCTCGGCACCTTATTTGGATTATTGACAATAATCAGTTATTTCATTAATATTGATCCAAGGTCTCAAAAGCCTTTTTCTTAAGCACGCTTTTTCACTGCGTTAATGTGATTTTTTTGTACCTAAAATTTATCAATGTTCGAGAGTGCGACTAATACAATACCCGTAAGGGGAATAAGTCCGCTAGATTTGCTTAAGCTAGTTTTGAGCTCTCGAACGCCCTAACTCAAAATTAGGGAAATCTCTCAAAAGGAAACTTAAGCTATGTCAAATTTAACCATTCTAAAAACTTCAATTCGTAAATTTAATGATCTTTATTCTTTAAACGATCTTCATTCTGCCAGTGGCGGAGAAGAGAAACACCGTCCAACCTTCTTTATTCGCCTTGATACAACAAAAGATTTAATCACCGAGATTGAGAGTGAAAATTCTGATGTGCAGATCTGCACATCAACGAAATCATTCCGCACAGGGCAAAATAAAGGTACATGGGCTTGCGAAGAATTAGTTTTAGCCTACGCAATGTGGATTAGCCCTAAATTTCATTTAATTGTTCTACGAGCATTTTTAAATATGCACAAACAACAATGCTTGCCGCAACAACTTGCTTTGCCAGAGCCGGAACCCACAATGACCGTTGAGTTGAAAGTCAGCGAATGGCGCAAATTAGTTTCTGTGTGGCTACAATTCACTCGTTTTGAAGAAAGTGTACGCTATTTAATCCGTGCATTAGGATTAGAGCGTTTCGGCAGTACGCACACCGAAAACAGTGTGGTGTTCAACCAAACGCTCTGTTATCAAAACTTAAAAGACACCGCGGACATTGTTCAACGACTAAGCCGACAACTGCCGACGAAGCTAAAACGTTTAGCTAAATTTTAAAACTTAACAAAAAATGACCGCACTAAAAAAACTTGAAAGTGGTACCAGTAAAGTGTATGATTTATGTTATGGTGCGGTTTTTGTATCTAAAGCGCATGAATTGATTTTTTAACAACCCTGATCGGAAACGGTCGGTTTTTTTTTGTTGGGCAATGTTAAAAGCACGGGGAGGGTAAACCGTGCTTTTTATTTAAACGACTGAAAGTTGTAATTGTTTGCCTAATGCGGACAAGGCGCGGCTGATTGTATCAATCTTAGTGCTATGTCCTAGGTTAGTAATGCGCTGTACTTCTTGAGGTTTAACATCAATGCGTCTTGCAAGTTCTGCATTTGAAATATTTTGTGAAATCATCTCATTTAACAATAAGACTTTAGCAAAGATACTATCCGGTAATTCAATTAAGACCTCGTCTTTTTCTGCTTTACTTGGTAGAGGGACAGTGCGATGGTCTTCAAAGTAAAACTCCATAGCGGTGATTAATGCATCTGTAGCCATATTTAGGGCATCTTGATAATCATCACCACAAGTAATAGCTTCCGGAATATCTCTAAAGGTGACATTAAAACCGCCATCTTCAGGGTCAAATTTCGCTGGATATTTCATATATTACTCCCTTAAAAATCTCCCCTTTCGGGGAGATGGTTTATTTTAGACCTAATTGCTTTTTAATGCTTTCAGCAGTACCTTTTTTGATTTCCTTTGACGGTTGTCTTGGCATTGTTGATTGATTATTTAGGTAGTAGAGCTTGATATGCTTTGAGCCATCTTGAACCTCTACGCCTTGAGCTTTCAGCCATCTTAAAAACTCACTTTGTTTCATTTACCCTCCGTTCGTTTTAAGATGGTTTTATTGTAAGCAAAAATGTTTATTTTGTCAAGTAAAAATAAACAAAAAAGTTTATTTATTATACGCCCACGGTAACAATCGGGGCTTTTTTATTGCCTCAAAATGGAGGTGAGGAGGTAGGAATGCCGAATAATCAATACGATATTTGGACGCTGATATGGAATTGGGTGACAACCAATATTGGGATACAGCCCTTAAATAGTGCGATCGCCGCTATTGTGATGTCGTTGTTACGTGCGGGCTTTATGCGGCAGAAGCGTGCGATTAAATATGTTTTATTAGATGCGGCAATTTGTGCGTCGATTGCGGGGACTATCGTGCCTTTGCTTGCCCATCTTGTGGGACATACTGAATTTTCGAGCTTTGCTGGGACGATGATTGGTTTTGTTGGCACGGAGAAGTTGAGGGAGTTTCTTTTTAAATTCATTAATCGTAAAAGTATGGGTAATGACAATGAATATGAGTAAGCAAGGGATTGATTTCTTGGTTCGTGAGGAAGGGGAGCGTCTATGTGCTTATCAGGATGTCGTTGGGATTTGGACCATTGGTGTGGGGCATACGGGGTGGGTGGATGAGAAGCGGGTTTGTGAGGGGATGCGGATTTCACAAGAGAAATCTCGGGAAATTTTAATGTCAGATTTAAGACGGTTTGAAAGGGCGGTCAATAATGAGGTAGTTTTGCCACTGTCACAACATCAGTTTGATGCGTTGGTCAGCTTGGCGTTCAATATTGGCGAGGGGGCATTTTTAAAATCTACGTTGCTTAAGAAATTAAATCAAGGTGATTATCAAGGCGCCAGCGAGCAGATTTTGGCGTGGAAATACGCGGGCGGTCGTCCGGTATTGTTGAGACGACGGAAAAGAGAGAAAGCGTTGTTTGATCGGGGTGTTTATGCTTAGATCGAAATTGTGGACAGTGGCATTGCTCGTGATTTTGGGCTTGTGTTTCGGGTTATGGTACCAGTCACAGAAGATAAGTCGCTTGAAAGCCGAAAACCAAGCACAAGTCCAAACCATTAAGCAAAATGAACAGGTGATTTCACAGTTGTATGTTCAGATGGTGCAAGAGCGAGAAGCCATGCAAAAGCAACGTGCTCTGGAGCAGTTGGAAAGAGGGAAAGCCAGTGAGGATGTTAAAATCATTTATAAAACGATTAAAGATAACCGTTGTTTTGACACTCGTCTTCCTGATGATGTTATTAAGCGGTTGCAGTCAAACTAAATCCATTTATTGGTTTCCGCCACAAGCCTATACCATTCCATGTGATCAATCTTTATTTACCGGTAAAACCTATGGGGAGGCGGTAGTTTTCTTGCGCCAAGTGATGAGCGAGCGTGATGTGTGTGCCAGTCGAGTTAAGGGGATTATTGAGTGGCAGAAAAATAAAGCTCAATTTCAAGATAAGTTTGGTACTTAATTAAATTTATTTTAGAAGCGTTAATTTAATGACCATTTGATTTTCTTGGTTTTTTTGTTTTTTTAAAGTTTATATGTAAGGCAAATTTAAGATAATGAAACCAACAACAGAAACAGGAGAAAAAATGTTAACCATTAAAACAGAAATTGAAGGAATGACAACAGTCTATTCAGCTGAATCATTTACTTTTCATGGTATTGGCTCAAGTAACTTAGAGCTTGCGATGGAATTAGCTGCTAAGTGTGGTATTGGCGATCCATCTGTAGTGCTTTGGACGCCCGAAACTTACTCAAATGAAGATGGTACAGAAATCCTAGATGCAGAAGAATTGGAATGCTACCACAGAGATAAGCCAACTGATGGCTTGGCAATTGGTGTGTTAACTGATTGCTTGGATAATCGAGAAATTGAGGAGTTATGCGGTACTGAATTTACCTTTATTTATCCTAATGACCATATTTATGTGACGAATGAGCAAGGCAAAACCGTCTTTTCAATTTAATTTATAAAGAAATATGACCGCAATCACTGCTTAGCACATTGCGGTTTTCTTTTTGTAAAGTGAATGCTACATGATTTGCGTATTGTTTTGGTTTTATATCGAAAATCACCGAAAAAACATTTAGGTTTTTGCCTATTTGCTACTTTTATCCGTATTTTTTAAATTATTTGCTAACTCCTCAAGTGCAAATTGAATTGCGTAAGGGCAAGGCGTAAACCGCTGATCGGTTTCGTCTCGTAAATAATTGTAAATAGAGCTTCTATTCACTCCTAATCGGCGAGCTATTTCACTCATAGATAAATAAGTTTGAATTTCAGTCAAAAGCCACGAGATATATTCGCGGCTAGGGTTATGAAATTTCTGTGCGTTTGGTTTTAGTGAATGTTCCATTTTGCTTCGATATATTCTTGTGAGCTTCTGATTGCTTCGTGTTTTAATTTTTCTAGCAATGTTCTGCAAAGTTGGCAGTCTGCGCTTCGGTTATCACAAATTTGATATTCTAAACAATCGCAATATTTAAAGAGTTGAATGGCTGAACAGCTTTGCGCGCTTAATTTGACATTGTGTTGTGTAATTTCTTTATCTTCGTTGTAATTCGCTGCGTAGGCTTTAGCATTTTGAAGATAGAGAAAATTCGCAATTTCTTGTCGGCTAAAATCTCTTGTAGAGAAGTATTTGCCATTGTGCCAAAAAGAAATATCGTGGTTTTTAGCGTACATTGCGATAGTTGCAAAAATTTCATCATTACAGATCATTACTGACATAATTTAATCTCCTAATTTAGGTATTTTGAAAATCTAATAAGCAGTGTTGCTTGTTGATATGATTATTATAGTAAATTGTGTTGCGTATTGCAACATATTTTACTATAATAATTTTACTTTTTATTTTTAGTGAGGTGATTTAATGAAAGCGTTGTCTTTAAGACAACCGTGGGCATATTTGGTCGCAAGCGGTGAAAAAACGATAGAGGTACGTAGTTGGCGAACTGATTATCGTGGCAAGTTATTGATTTGTTCTTCTCAAAGTGAAAAGAATTATTTTTTTGAGGTGGCTGAAGATTTTGTAGAAGAATTTGGCAACGTGCTTTTAATGCCTTATGGTGTGTCGTTTTGTATGGTTGATTTAGTTGATGTACGCACACTGACTGAAGCAGATCGAGAAGGTGCATTTTTAGAAGATGATTTTGATATTTCTAACCAATATGCTTGGGTGTTAGAAAATCCGGTACCGGTTCGTTTTGAAAAGGTGTTTGGTAAACTCCGCCTTTTTGAAGTCGATGATGAGAAGATTATTCCGGTATTAACTACTAATGAATGGTTGAAACGGTGTAAAGCATTTGCACCCGACGCTAAACCAAATAAAGGTAGTTTAATTCTTGAATATGAGTAAGTTAAATTGAGCCGCTGCAAAGCGGTTTTTTATTGAGGAAAATGCTATGGCTGATGGTATTAATACGGCTATTAAAAATGTAAATGCTGTGTATAAGGGAGCGAAACGGGGGACTAATGGCGTGGTTAAACCGCACTTTAAACTGCATACAACAGCAGCTGCTGCAAATAAAACTCGTCGAAATGTAAATAGACGTAAATCAATGGGTGGTTCAGGCGGTTGATATGTCAAAACTTTACGATCCAATTAAAGCACAATCCAATATAACCGACAACGTTATTGTTGCTTTTTCTGGAGGTAAAGATAGTGTTGTTACGCTTGATTTATGTCGTCGATATTTCAAGCGTGTTTCTGCTTTCTTTATGTATCAAGTCCCAGAGTTAAGTTTCCAAGAAGCAACTATCAATTTTGCAGAAAGAAAGTATGGTATAACAATCGATCGCATACCTCATTTTGAACTTTCAGAGATTATCGCATCTGGTACGTTTAGAAAAGACGATTACAGCACCCCGATTATTAACATTAACGATTGCTATCGTTATGTCAGATTAATTAATGATTCTTGGTGGATTGCCGCGGGTGAACGTATTGCCGATAGCATAATAAGACGGGCTATGATTAAACGTTCCGGTTGTATTGATGAAAAGCGTGGACGGTTTTATCCGGTAGCGAATTTTACTAAAGAAGAAATTCTTCGTTATATCAAGCATCATAATTTAAAACCTGCACCGGAAACAGCAGTCATTGGGCATTCTTTTCGCTCACTTATGCCGCAAGATGTTTATTCTATCAAACAATACTACCCGCAAGATTTTGAAAAAATTAAACGCTGGTTTCCTTTTGTTGAAGCGAGCGCAAAACACTATGAGATTTATGGTAATGGCAAAAACAAAACTTCAAAAATACGAGATGGCAACACTCAAACGGAGTGAAATTTTGCCACATCCTAAAAATCCAAGGCAAATCGATCCAAAAGCGCAAAAGACCCTCTACAACAAAATGGGAGAAGTAGGTTTGCTACAACCATTAATAGTAAATAAACGAACGGGTTATTTACTTGGTGGTCACCAGCGTTTAGCAGTCATGGATAAGCATGAGAAATACAAGGATGGTCAAAATGATTATGAGCTTGATGTAGCTTTAGTCGATTTACCAGAAGCTCAAGAATTGGCAATGTTGGTTTTTCTTAATAATCCATCTGCTCAAGGTACTTGGCAAACAGAGCTATTAGCCGAGATTAATCTTGATTTTGGCGTATCATTTGATGATATGGGATTTGATCGTTTGGATGTTGATTTGTTATTTGATGGAGATAGTCGATTTAGTGAGCTTTTTGATGATACCCAGAAGTTAAAGAAACAAAAGCATCTCTTGAAGAAATCAAAGCACATAGAAAGGAAAGTACGGAACGATTAAAAGAAGCTAATTCTGCTGAATTTTATTTTGTTGTTGTATGTAAAGATGAAAAAGAAAAGCGTGACTTGCTTAAAAGCATGAAAATTCCAGCGCACGAAACTTATATAAGTGGTGCTGCATTAGAGGGATTAAAGCGAGGTAATTAGATGGTCGAAAAAAGAGAAAAAAACAAAGGCGGTCGTCCTCAAAAAAATTTAAATGAAGAACAATTGGCACAGGTAGAGGCATTGGCTGCATTTTTAACAATGGAACAAATTGCAGATTATTTCTGTATTGCAAAAAGTACATTTCAAGCGATTTGTGAGCGTCAACCAGAGGTTTTCAGTCGCTATAAAAAAGGAAGAACAAACGCTGTTGGTACAATTGCTAAATCACTTATTCAGCAAGCCAGAGAGGGCAATCTTTCGGCGCAAATATTTTACTTAAAAACGCAGGGCGGATGGCGAGAAACAAATAATCTTGATTTGACATCTTCTGATGGAACGATGACGCCGAAAACCATTATTCGTAAAGTAGTAGATAGTAAAAATGACTAAGCTTGAAATCCAAACGCCTAGATGGTTTTTACCCTTTATTGAACCCTGTCGATATAAAGGCGTAAAAGGTGGACGTGGTAGTGGAAAGTCTCATACTGTTGCAGAAGCTCAAGTTGAAAGAGCAATTATCGATCCAAATTATCGTCTCGTTTGCATTCGTGAAATTCAAAAGTCACTTAAATTTTCTTCTAAAGCCTTAATTGAAACAAAAATTCGTCAGTTTGGAGTGTCACATTTATTTGATATTACGTTAAATGAAATTAAGCGAATTGATGGTGAAGGGATAATGATTTTTCAAGGGATGCAAGATCATACCGCAGATAGTATTAAATCCCTTGAGGGTTTTGATTGCGCATGGGTTGAAGAAGCGCAGAATTTATCTTATCGCAGTTTACAGCTTTTACGTCCGACAATTCGTAAAGCGGGCAGTGAAATTTGGTTTACTTGGAACCCGGATCAAGAAAGTGATGCAGTCGATGCGTTTTTTAATGCGGCGATCTCGAATAATGCCGAGGGATTTCTACTTGCCCACGTTAATTTCGATCAAAATCCATTTTTGCCTGATGAGTTGAAAAAAGAGATGGAATATGACCGCAAGTATAATCCCTCGAGTTTTGGTCATGTTTGGCTTGGTGAATATAACACTAAATCTGATGCGCAAGTGTTTAACGGGAAATTCTGTATTGATGAGTTTGAACCACAAGAGAATTGGTCTGGACCCTATCAAGGATTGGATTTTGGTTTTGCGCAAGATCCAACCGCGACTGTGAGGGTTTGGGTATATGATGAAACGCTTTATGTGGAATATGAAGCTGGCGGGATTGGGTTAGAGCTAGACGATACCACCTCTTTTATTTTAAAACGCATTCCTGATTATGAAAAATATGTGTCTCGTGCAGATAATGCGCGCCCTGAAAGTATTAGTTATTTGAGGCGTCATGGATTAAAGCGCATTGAACCTGTTTCAAAATGGAAAGGGAGCGTTGAAGATGGTATTGAGCATATTAAGTCGTATAAACAGGTTGTTATTCACCCTCGCTGCGAAAATACCGCAAAAGAATTTCGTTTATACAGTTATAAAGTAGATAAGAAATCGGGGGATATTTTGCCAATCGTAGTCGATGAAAATAACCACTATATTGATGCAATTCGCTATGCGCTTAATCCGTTGATGCAAAAGCGAGGAAATTTTAAGCAAGAAGCCTTGAGAATTTATTAAGGAAAAGTTATGAGTCATGTGTCAACCGTCAATCCTGAAATGGCAAAGCTACATTTTGATGTAAAAATTATTGATGATTTGCTTGGTGGAACGCGAACTATGCGGGATGCTGGGCAGACCTATTTATTTAAAATGCCTCTTGAAGATGAAACTGCTTATCGAAATCGATTGTCACGTTCTACACTTCATCCGGCGTTAGCTGAAACGTTATCGCAAATGTGCGGTCGAGTGTTTTTTAAGCCGATTAATGTGTTAAATGTGAATGAGAAAATCGTTAATGAGATTTTGGTTGATGTAGATTTGGAGGGAAATAACCTTGATGTGTTTGCGGCGCAATGGTTTCATGCGGCGTTAGCTTATGGGGTGAGTTTTGTTTTGGTGGATTTTACCCGTACGGAGAATGCGAAGACGAAAGCTGACGAGAAAGCACAAGGGGCGAGACCGTATTTGGTGCATATTCCGCCACAATCTGTCCTTGGGTTTAAGGTCGGTCGAATTAATGGGAAAAAGCAGATTACGCAATTTCGCTATAAGGAATTTATCCCTGTAGATGATGGGGAGTTTGGGGTAAAAACCATTGAGCAAATCAATGTTTATGAGATTGGGCGGGTAAGAAAGTTCCGGTTAAGTGGTCAAGGGAAGTCGTCTGATTTTGTTGAGGTGGAAGAGGTGGGGCTTACTGCTCAAGGCAAATCATTATCTTTTATTCCTGTTGTTCCGTTTGTTACGAAGAAAACTCGTTATTTTGGTGTGGGGCAGCCGCCTTTGATGGAGCTGGCTTATTTAAATATTAAGCATTGGCAGTCGCAATCAGATCAAGACAATATTCTTAATACCGCAAGGGTTCCGTTGTTGGCGCGCAATGGTGTTGAGGATGATAGTCCGTTGAAAATCGGTGGTAGTGTGATTGATTTGCCGCGTGAGGCGAATTTGTTTTATGTTGAACATTCTGGCGCGTCTATCCAAGCGGGGCAAGAGAGTTTGAAAGAGCTTGAAAGTCAGATGCGGATTGCGGGGGCAAAATTGTTGGATAAAACGGTTTTGGCAATGACCGATAGTCAAGCAAGAGATGAGCAAGGGAAAGAGATAAGCGCGTTGAGATTGTATGCCAATTTATTTGAAGATGCGATTGATTTAGCTCTTGAGTATGTTGGTGTGTGGCTTGGGGTTGATCAAGTTGGTAAGGTTGAGATTAGTGGCAATATTGACAATGATTTTGATCCGAATGTTTCTATTGATAGTGTGATTAAATTGCAAACCTCTGGCAATTTATCTAAACAAACTACGTTTAATGAGGCAAAACGCCGCGGGTTAATTAGTGATAATGTGGAATGGGAAGAGGAGCAGGCGCGCCTTGATAACGAGGGATTAGACCATGACTTTACGGGAGATGACCGTTGATGAACATATAGAAAGTTTATTGACAGATCGTAAGATTTTACTTTTTCGTTATGATGCGTATCTGCGAGCAGAAATTACGAAAAAACTTACCGCACTTCAAAAGCAACTTTTACAGAAAATCTCTGCCAGTGGTATTGAGAGTATAAGTAAGCGTGAATTACAGCAATTATTAAAAGAGATTAAGGGGGTAATTGTTGAACGTTATGCGGAAATCAATGATTTTTCTTCTGATGAATTAAATGCTTTGCTTCCTGTTGAGGTGGCAGCGACCACGCAACTTTATAATCAAGCGGTTAAGTTTGATTTATTCAATCAAATTCCAGACACTCGGCTTAAGGCGATTAACTCTGCGCTAGTGATCAATGGTACGCCACTAAAGGATTGGTGGAGTAAGCAGGGTGATGATCTTGTTTTTAAATTTTCTGCGCTTGTCCGTCAAGGTATGCTAGAGGGTAAGCAAAGCGGTCAATTGGTGACAGAAGTTAAAGCGTTAATGGGCAATTCAAGACGTTATGCCGAAACGTTGGTGCGAACGTCTGTGATGAAAGTCCATGATCGTGCGCAAGAAATGGTGCGTGATGAAAATCGCGATATTCTTAATGGGGAGCAGCATTTAAGCACTCTTGATATGCGAACTTCTGAAACTTGTCGCGCTAGAGATGGTTTAGCCTGGGATTTGAATAAAAATCCAATCGGTGATCACAATGTGCCTTATGCGAGACCTCCGCTACATCCGAATTGTCGTTCAACGTTGAAATTGTTGACCAAATCATGGCGCGAATTGGGGATTGATTTGGCGGATATTCCGGAAAGTACCCGCGCGAGTATGGATGGTCAAGTTAAAGCAGGGATGACGTATGAGGATTGGTTAAAGACGAAAACGCCAGCGCAACAAGACGCGGTATTAGGTAAAGGGAAAGCCGATTTGTGGCGTAATGGGGTGATTACTTTTCGGGATATGCTTGATCAGTCCGGGCGACCGTTGACGCTAAAGCAATTACAAGATATACAAGGTATGCCCGAGGCAGTGAGATCTATTATGCGTAAACATTGGTCAGATAGTTTTAAGCAAAAAACGATAGCGATTTACTATCAATTTGAGAAGCAGGGGATTATACTAGATCAACATTGTTTAGCGCGTTTAGGTGAACGATTAGCAAAAGTAAATTTGACTGTAGAGGAAGCAATTGATGTAATCAAAGCCACGCCAATTAATTACATTGATACTCGAAATGGTCGTTTCGTTCGCTTCAATCAACGTAAAAAAGTAGCCGTTATTCAATCTAAAAAAGATGGTAAAATTATTACGTTTGAACGAAAAGGATCTGCAAAAAGCGACAACTGGATAGCCTATGAAAAAATTCCTTGATGTTATTACCAAATTTACGCAAACAAAATCAGATGATGAAAGAAGCGTTTTATTTTCTCTTTTGCCGGAAGATATTTTGGCGCATAAAAAGTTTTATGATGAAGAAATGTTTATTAATTCATCAAGACATACTTTTTATATTTTGACTTCATTATTTATTGACTGGATTAATCAACTTGATGAGCAATATCCTAAACAGCGTCATTTTTTATATGAATTACAAGATTTATTTGAATATATTGATGATGACATTTCAATTGATGAGCAATCTGAGGTGATTGAAAAAACGAAAGTAATTTTGAAGCAATACCAATAAAGCGAGGCATAGATTGATTTATTCTCCCGAGAATACCTAAAGGTAAACTAGCTATTATTCTCGATATTCTGTACAATTACGATTATCTAGAGAAACACTAAATCAATTGAGGGCAAAATATGGCAGTATTGAACACTGGTGGGCAGCAGAATTTGGCTATGATTTCTCAAAACTCACAGAATGGGAAGCGAGATTTATCCTCAATTCACGTAAGACAGCTGACGAAGTCAGAAATACAATCATTGCGAGAAAGCAAACGTGAAGCCTATGAAAGAATGATGAAATTGGATTAAGCAGTGGATGCATTGTCACCAATTTCTAAACCAAACAATTTCTATTAACCTAGCCTAGCCGCTAGGTTTTTTTATATCTAAATCTAACCCGAACAGCAATGGTCGGGTTTTTTATTACCTGTAAGATAGAAAAGTACACTCGACAAGCGGTTGGTTTTGTCTCTCGCTTACCGTTTCTTACAGGTTTCTTTTAGCGAGAGTAAGAGGACAAAATATGAAACAACATATCAATTTATTAAAAGTGCCATTCTTTGGTACAGAATTATTGTTGGTAGAACACGATGAACAGCCTTATGTAGTGATGAAAACCATTACAGAAAGTATCGGTCTCTCATGGCAAGGTCAGCACGAAAAGCTAATAGAACACTTTGAAAAAGGTATCAAGGAAATCCTGATACCTACAAATGGTGGTTCTCAACTAATGATTTGTATGAATTTACGCAAATTTCCAGCTTGGTTATATTCGTTGCAACCTAAAAAAGTTTCCGATCCTGTAAAGCGAGCTAAAATTATTTCATTCAAAGAAGAATGTGATGAAGTCTTGTGGCAATACTGGACAACGGGCATGGCTAGTCGAGAAGCGGTTAAAGAAAAACTGGCTGAAATTGATGAGTTTGAAAAGTTATCTAAACAGAATGGTTCTAATGGTAGCTATTTAATGTTACAGCGTAAGAAAGAGATTAAAGTTATTGAGATGATGAAAGCCAATGCAAAACAGCTAGATTTATTTCAACATTTTGATTTAACAATCTGAACCGCCTATTTAGGGCGGTTTTTTATTACCTATGTTTCGGAAGAAACACAACTAACTTAGGAAGGAAATCCACATGAAATTAAAACTCGATGAAAACGGTAACGTAGTGGTTATTGACGGTAAACCTGTTTATATCCACGATGACGGGAAGGAAATCCCATTTGATGCACAGCAGGCAATGCAAAAAATTTCGATGCTCAATGCTGAAAATAAGCAGCACCGTGAAGCAAAAGAGAAGGCGGAAGCTGAACTTAAAAAGTTTGACGGAATTGAGGATGTAGAAAAAGTCAAGCTGGCATTGAAAACCGTTGAAAACCTTGATGCTAAAAAACTGATTGATGCGGGTGAGGCGGAAAAGGTGAAAGCTGAAATTGTCAAACAGTACGAAGCCAAACTCTTAGAGAAAGACGGTGAAATTGCGAGTGCAAAAGAGGCATTACACCAAGAGGTGATTGGTGGCGCCTTTGCGCGTTCTTTGTTTATTACGGACAAAATGGCAATTCCAAGTGATATGGTGCAAGCCTATTTTGGTAAGCATTTCTCTTATGAGAACGGAAAAGTTGTCGCTAAAGATGCGTTGGGTAATCAAATCTTTAGTCGTAAAGCGCCGGGCGAACCGGCTGATTTTGAAGAAGCTATCGAGCAAATCGTTTTTGCCTATCCGCAAAAAGACTATATTCTGAAAAGCGGCAATTCCGGCGCGGGTGTTGGAAGTGGTGCAGCAGATCTTGGTTTTAAAAATCCATGGACGAAAGAACATTGGAATATGACGGAACAAGGCAAGTTGTTTAAAGCGTCGCCTGAGAAAGCTAAGCATTTAGCTGATCAAGCGGGATATAAACTTTAATTAGAAGGAAATAGTTATGTCAGTAAGTATTACTACTGAAACAGGTCTATCTGATGGGGGAAAATCAATGCCAACCAGAATTTCTGATGTGATTGTCCCTGAAATTTTTGCCCCTTATGTGATTAACCGTACCGTTGAGAAGTCTGCTTTATGGCAGTCTGGTATTATTTCGACGCTGGATAATGCGGCGTTGTTGGCTCAACGAGGTGGAGCGTTGATCAATCTTCCGTTTTGGCAAGATTTAAGCGGTGACTCTGAGGTGCTTTCCGATACGACCCCGTTAACGGTAAATAAAATTAGTGCGGCGTCTGATGTTGCGATTTTACATGCACGCGGTAAAGCATGGGGCGCGAATGATTTGGCAAAAGCGTTATCCGGTGACGATCCTATGGCTGCCATTGCGGAATTGGCAGCGGATTATTGGAGCCGCGAGATGCAGAAAATTTTGCTTTCTACGTTAAAAGGGGTGTTTGGCTCTAGTTCAATGAAGGGGAATTTACATGATATTTCCTCTGGGGAGCGTTCGGCTGCGGTGATTAGCGGGGATAAATTCATTGATGCTTCATTTAAATTGGGGGATGAGGTGAACCAATTAACGGCGGTTGCTATGCATTCTGCGACTGCTGCGGTGTTGGCAAAACAGGGGTTAATTGAGACGATCCGTGATGCAGATGGGGTGATTTTATATCAAACCTATATGGATAAGCGCATTATTGTGGATGATGGTATGCCGGTTGAGGGTGGCGTTTATACTTCTTATTTATTTGGTGCGGGTGCGCTTGGGTATAGTGAGGTGCAGGCGCCAGTACCGGTTGAGACCGATCGCGATAGTTTGCAAGGGGATGATATTTTAATTAATCGTCGTCATTTTGTGTTACATCCGCGTGGGGTGAAGTGGAAGGGGGAGGCAGGTATTGCGCCGGCGAACACGGGACTTGCGACGGAAAGTAATTGGTTGCGTGTTTATGATCCGAAGCAAATTCGGATTGTGGCATTTAAACATAAATTAGCATAGGCAATTTAAACCGCTCATAAATGGGCGGTTTTCTTTTTTAGGAGAAAGACTATGGGATTGTTCGCGTTTAATCGTATGCGTCGAATGAGGGCGCAACAGGCGCAAAAAGCGCAAAAAGTGGCACAGCAGGATGTCGCTGAGGTTTCTAAGGATGTCGTTGATGTTTCTAAGATGAAAGTCGAGGAAATTAAGGCAAAATTGACCGCACTTGATGTGGAGTTTGATAAATCGGCGAAAAAAGAAGAATTACTTGAGTTGTTGAAAAGCACGATGGGGAAAAATGAATAGGAGGGAATATGAGTTTAATGGTTCCCGAACAGGCTTATGTCAGTCTTGAAGAGGCGGATGCCTATCATGCGATTAGAGCGAGCTTTGATCAATGGGATGGATTAGATGATGCCGCTAAAGAAAGGCGTTTAGTCAGCGCCTCTGATTTTTTGGATGTGAATTATCGGTTTTCTGGTCATAAAGCGGTTGAGGCGCAGTCGAGGGCGTTTCCGCGGCAAGATGGCGTTATTCCTAAGGCGGTGAAATTCGCGGTGTGTGAGTTGGCGTTGCATGCGGACCTTAATCAAAACCAAGCGCAGAAAATGGCAAGTGTAAAAGTGGGTCCGGTGGCGGTGAATTACGAAGATCAACGTTCAGTAAGCCGCGCTGACAATCGGTTTGAATATGTGAAGTTATTATTGACGAACTTTCTTGATAAACAATCTGTGGTAAAGCAGGTTTCTTTGTTAAGGGGGTAGGCGATGTACGGGCAACTTCAGCAGATTTCAAGTGATTTGATTAAGCAATTTGGTTCGCCTTGTGCGGTACAGATGAAAACCGCAGGCGAATATAATCCGTTGACGGGGGAGTTTGTCGCCGATGCGGAGCTAAATAAGGCTTACTGTTTATTTGATAATTTGGCTTATGATTTTAATCGTTCTGGGCTTGCGACGTCGGCTGCTGTGAAGCAAGGTGATGTGATGTTATATCTGACGGCGGAGAGTAGGGCGGAGATCAATGCGACGGTTTTTGTTAATGGTGAAAACTGGGTGATTATTCATTGTCAGCCGATTAAGCCGGCAAATACGGTGATGATTTATCAATGTCAGGCGCGGAGGACAAGATAATGGGCACCTTTAGCGCAGATATTGGGAAGTTTATAAAAAAGTCAATCAGAAATCCGATATTGTTATACGAAAAAATGCGGTTGATTTAACTGAACGTGTCAGAGAGAAAACACCCGTTGATACAGGGCAATTGAGGGCAAGCTGGACCTCTTCAGTGAATGCGTTACCCACGGATTTTAATGGGGATAATAGCGCTAATGCTTCTGTGAAGTTTGGTGATACTTGGTATTTAGCAACGGATAAGCCTTATGCCCCCATGCTTGAATATGGCACTTATCCCAACCCGCCGACACATCCAACAGGAAAAACCGTGAATGGCTTTTCAAAACAAGCACCGCAAGGTATGGTGCGTATCTCCGTACAAGAAGTTATTGCGCATTACACAAAGGGAGGGGGTAAATGAAATCAAAAGTGCGGTCAATTTTACAGTCACATTTGGTGAAGCTGGGTAAATTTAATACCGCATGGGAGGGGGTGAATAATCCTGTCACCACGCCTTATCAATCGGTATGGTTGAATGTTTCTGCCAGTATGACTGGGGCAATATCAGATCGTCCGCATGGTGAAATTATCGGTTTTCTACAAGTGACGTTATTTTATCCAATGGGAGAGGGGACTAAGCGAATAGAAGATCGCGCAGAATTAATTCGTGATCATTTCTACGGGCTATCTTCAACAGAAGAGAATATTCAGGTTGTTATCCATTCGCCACCGGTTATTGGTGGTGTTTTTTTACGTGATGACAAACTTGCCCTTCCTATTACTATTAATTATTCAGCTTATGAGCTGTAAGGAATGAACATGACACAAGCACAAGGTGTAAAGCGTAAGGTGGTGATTGCTAAAGAGACGGTCTTTGGCACAAAAGCGACTAAAACAGCAGGAAAAATTATTCCAAGAACGGAAAGCTCTCTTAATTCCGTTTTTGATAGTTTTGCCAGTGAAGAAATTCGTGAGAATATGCAGCGGTCGCCTTCAATTGTCGGCTTTGAAAAAGTCGAAGGTGAGTTGAAGGGGGAATTGGCAGCCGGACAATGGTCGCAATTTTTTGCGGCAGCATTGCGCGGAAATTGGGGCAGCGCAAAAGCACCAATTGTCAAGAAAACGAGTGCCGGCGCAGAAAAACAAGGTAAAATTTTGGTGATTCCCGAAAAAGATCATGCGACGGAGAGTTTTACGATTGAAGATATTTTTTCGGATATTTCATTAAGTCGGATTTATACCGGTTGTCGGGTATCGAAAATCAGTGTTGATATTCAACCGAATGGTATTGCTTCTATTACGGTGACGTTTTTGGGGCAAAAAGGGGAGGAAAGTCAAGCGGCTTACTTTACTACGCCAACCGAAGTATCGCAATCGTCTAAACTGGCGGGGGTTAATGGGCAATTGCTGTTGGGGAAAGCCAAAGCCGGATTGGTGACAGGTTGTAAATTTGATATTGATTTAAATGCGTCGAGTGAGGCGGTGTTAGGTGAAAAATTTGCCCCTGATGTTTTTATTGGGACGATTGCTATCAGTGGTTCATTTACGATGTATATGCAAGATAAATCCATGATCGAAGCAGTGCGTCGTGGTAATAATTTGTCCCTTGCAATCCGAATGGATGCGGGTTCAGAAGACAATGCTGATTATATGACCTTTATCTTTCCGGGGATTAAGGCGACCAGTGTTGAGGTGGATGATGGGGCGAAAAACTTAATTCAGACCTTAAATTTTGATGCCTTTCCAGCGGTATATGATGCTGAAAGCACGATTGATGAGGCGCTGAAGAAAGCGACAACATTAATTATTCAAGATACATTGGCGTAAATCAGTAGGTTACCCCCTAAAATGATCACTTTACCCCCTAAAGTGATCAAATGAGGGGGGTGAAATTTTTTCAATTTTTATTAAAGGATAACATTATGGATTTTTCAAAATTAGATACAAATAAACTTTCAGAAAACACCTTTCGCTTTGAAATTCTTCACCCTGTCACAGCAGATCAAACTGGGGCATTTATTGATGTTTATGGGAATGGAAGTGATGTTGTAAAGCAGTTTCTTAATAAACAATTGCGTAAAACGCAGAAGCAAGAATTTGAAAACGCGCGTTCGCGCAAGCCGAAGTTTCAAGAGTTAAATGACCTTGAGGAGTTTAACTTAGAAAATGCGCTTGTTCGGGTTGCCGGTTGGGAGGGGGTTGAGTGGGAGAATAAAGCATTAGACTTTAACGAAGAAAATGCCCGTAAATTATTGAAGGCTTGTCCGTGGTTGCGTGAGCAGATTATTGAGCATTCGACTAACTTGGGAAACTTCTTGACAGCATAATTGACGATTTGCTTGATTATGCAAAATTCGAATTTGAATTAGATAAAAAGCCGAAAGGTTCAGAGGCGACGCAAAGACAGCATTTGCAAGCCATTCAGGATAACACGGGTATTACACTTGCCGAATTAGATCGCTCGCCACCACATGGGTTGGTTGCTTATCTTTTAGATTATTTTTATGAACTCTCTTTGTCTCGTCAATCCGGAATGGGGCTTAGCCCGATTTTATATGCTGAAATTGTGGCGTGGTGTCAGTTAACTCATACCTGTCTAGCGCGGTGGGAGCTGGAGACGATAAAGCGTCTTGATTTACTGTGGCTAAGTGTTAATGCGGAATAACCCGATCGTATGGTCGGTTTTTTTATCTGACAGTAGCGGGTTGAGTTTTTGATAGGCAAAAGTGAGTAAGATAATGAAAGAGTTTAAATGGATGCCACAGTGGAATATGAAGCGAAAAACCAAGCCGAATGTGAATGTGGTAAGTTTTGGTGATGGTTATGAGCAACGCAGTCCGAAAGGCATTCATAACGATCTACGCACTTATGATGTTGTGTTTAAAGGGGTAAATGCTTATATCAATGCCATTGATGCGTTTCTTACTTTGCATAATGCTTATCAAGCGTTTCTGTGGACGCCGCCTTATTCTAGGGCGGGGAAATTTAAATGTGAAGCGTGGGATGTTGAGATGGCAGAGGGGTTTGCGACATTAACAGCCACGTTTCAAGAGGTGGTGGAATAAAATAATTTTACAATTGAAACCGCTCTACTTAGCGCGGTTATTTTCGGCAAACTGTAGCAACGCTTGTGTCACGACTTGGGTTTTCGATAGCCCCGTTTGTTCGCTTAATTGCGCAACTAACGTAATAATGTCTTCGTGAAGTTTATAGGATTGTACACGTACACCGCGCTTTTTATCACTTCTCGCATTGATTTCTGCTCTTGTCATTGCCATTGTTTTTACCCTTGATTTGTTGATGAAAATTGATTAAGATTTAAGGAGTTCGGCAGGGTCGCTACACCCCACCGATTTTATCTAGGATTTAATGCTTAGCATTATAATTCCCCAGATAACTAAGATAATGAAAGTTCGTTCAAATTCGTTCATTACTTAGTTCTCCTTAGATTGCCCCGCTTTCCACAAGGCGGGGTTTCTTGTATCTAACCCCTTGCTAGATATGTGTATTGTAGTGTTTCTTACATTTGGGTTCAAGTGTTTTTTATTAAAATGTTAACGTCCCCAACCGCTTGTAATGAAGGTTACAGGCGGTTTTTTTATATCCAAAATCATTTAAGCGTTGTCTTAGGCTTTTTTATTTAAGGTGGTTATATGACAGATTTTGCAACCTTGGCAATAAAAGTCACTTCAGAGGGTGCGGTGAAAACGCAATCCGATTTAAGAGGTGTACAAAATCAAGCGACAAAAACAGAAAAAGCAGTGCAGCGCTTGCATGGAATGATGAGCCATTTAAAAAATTTATTGGCATTAGGCATTGGTGTTCAAGGTATGCATTCATTTATTCAAATGTCAGATACGGTTAAGTCATTGAATGCACAAGTTAAATTCGTTACAAAATCGGTTGAGGAATATAATGCTGCCAATCGGGAACTTTTTGAGATAGCGCAAAGAACAAGATCTAGCCTTGAAGCAACTACGACGTTATATACTCGGTCTGCGCGGGCGTTGCAAGAATATGGTTACAGTCAACAGCGGATTTTAACCTTTACTGAAACGCTAAATAAGGCAATGGTGGTTGGGGGTGTTGGTGCACAAGAACAAGCCTCGGCGCTGTTTCAATTATCACAAGCCTTAGGTTCTGGGCGGTTGCAGGGGGATGAGTTTAGATCGATTTCGGAAGCCGCCCCGATTATTCTTGATGTGGTTGCGCAATATATGGGGAAAACGCGTGCTGAAATTAAAGCCTTATCTAGCGAGGGAAAAATTACTTCTCAAGTGTTATTTGAGGCGATCACTGGCGCCAGTCAGAATATTTCAAGACAGTTTGAGAAGATGCCGGTAACGTTTGGGCAAGCCATGCAGCAGATGCGCAATCAAGCATTGAAGTTTGTGGATGAATTTGAGAGCTCAACGGGGATTTTTGGGGCGTTTTCTGAAAGTGTTTCTTTTTTAGCGCAAAATTTTGACTATTTAGCGGTGGTGATGAGTGCGGTAGCTGTTGGGCATTTGGTTAAATTTGTCAATAAGGTGGCGCTTGCAACCTTGGGGAATCAAAAATTAGCCATGAGTACGGTGCAAGCGGCACAAGCAACGAGAAATAAATATGCGGCTGAATTGCAGTTAGCGCAGGCGGAAATGCGTTCTTTGTCGGCAACAATGCAGCTCGCGCAAAGCGAAAGAACAAGGTATCTTCTTCGTCAACAAATGGCAGTTCAATCGCAGCGGATTATTTCGTTACATAATGCCGAAGCAATATCCGCTCAACAGTTAGCTGTTGCGCAGCGTTCTGCTAGTATGGCTGGTCGATTAGCCCGTGGCGCTATGGGGGTATTAGGCGGTCCTGTTGGGGTGGTGACAACCTTGCTTTTTGCCGGTGCGGGGGCGTTATATGAATGGTATGACAAGGCGCAGCAGGCAAGAGAGGAGGCGTTGCGTTATGCTGAAAACTTAAATATTACGACGGAAAGTTTGCAAAAAATGTCGTCGGTGGAGTTGTCTGTCACACAAGATAAACTTACTCGTTCAATTCGCGAGCAGGTGGATCAGTTAAAATCTTTGAGGGGAGAGTATGAAAAATTGATTCAGGCGTCGAAAAGTCCCGTTGATATGGAGGTGATGATGGCGTCGGGGGGATTTTATTCTTTTAGAAAATCGCAAGAGGAAATGAATGAGACGTTGGAGCAGGCGCGAGCCAAAGCCCTTGAGGTCGAGCAAGCCGAAAAACAATTGGCAGTGTCAAGGGATAAATTAGCGCAAGTGTCGGGGTATGCCAATGATATTGAGCGCCAACTCAATGAAACGTTAGAAACACAAGGGGTGACTATTCAAGGCGTTCCGCCACAATTGCAGCGGTTATCCGATTCAATGCGAGAGGCGGGGGTATGGGGTTCTGATGTTATTCCACAATTTTTAGCAGTGACCCAAGCCATTTTAGGGATTGGTGATGCCGCGCTTTCGACAAGTGATAATGTGAAGAATTTAATTGGGGAGAAGGCACAAGATATTATTGATCGTTCTAAGCGGCAGATGGCGATTGCCAATGCAACCGATTCTAAACAGAAAGCCAAATTAAAAGCAGAAGATTTTGTGGCAAATATGAAAGGGGAGTTAACCCAGTATGAATTGGAGGCGATTAAGGCGCAAAAAGAGATGGAATATCTTGCTCAAGCGGCGTTAGGTACAAAAGGGGGACGTCATGTCGCGGGAGGTTCAACAGATCGTTATGCGGATATGTACAACGATTATACTTCAAAATTAGGGGAGTTGAAGGCGGACACCGTAAGCATTGCTCAATATGGCGGTGCGAGTTTGTATAAAGCGTATGATCAGTTAATGGAAAAACTGAAAACCGATCGTGAAACCTTTAAGAATATGACTTCCTCTCAAATTGAGGCGTTAAAAAAACTGTCGCAGGAAATTGACAACGCGAATATGGCAAAACAAGTTGCGCTTTATCGATCCGATAAATCGGAGGAGTTGGAGCAAATGCGATTTGAGATTAGCTTAATTGGTATGACCGCCTCCGAACAAGAAAAACTCAACTTTGAAAGAAAAATTGATAATGAAATTAAAAAATTATCAATTGGTATGACGGATGAGTATATCCGTAAGTTGCATGAAGAAGGAGAGCAGATTAAAAAAATCAGAGATGAGCTCCAGGGGATGAAAGAGGTAAAAAAATCTGATCCGTTGGCGGGGCTAAATGAGGGGGTTAATCGCTTTAAAGAGGAGGCGACAAATGTGATGGGGAATGTATCTGACATGACATTACGCGCCTTTGATGGGATGACGGATGCACTAACCCGCTTTGTTTTGACCGGCACAGCTGATTTTAAATCTTTTGCCCAATCCGTCATTAATGATATTACAAAAATGATTATCAAAATGATGATTTTCCAAACTATCAAATCTGCTGGTACAGCAATGGGATTTGATATGTCTTGGCTAGGGGGAAAATCTGGTGGTGGATATGTTTATTCTTCTGGGGGGCTTGTTGGCTTTGATGAGGGCGGTTTTACCGGCTTAGGCGGTAAATATCAACCGGCGGGTATTGTCCATAAAGGTGAATATGTCCTTACCAAAGAAGCCACTAGTCGATTAGGGGTAGACTATCTTGATTATCTTAATTATCAATCTCGTTCTAAACCGAAAGGGTTTGCCCATGGCGGAGGCGTTGGCTTGCCGACAAGACATTTGATGACTGGGCGGTCTAATGTGAGTGTTAAAGTCATCAACAATGGCGAACCTGTTACAGCTAATGTTGACAGTAAACAGACATCTAACGGATTAGAAATCTCGGTAGAACTCGTGAAAATGATGAGTGAAATTGCAGATAAAGCAGCTAATAAAGTCATTCAAAATAATTTTAGATCCGGAGGTGCATTTGCATAATGTGATCTAGTTCATAAGCTATGACAAATTAGAAAGATAAAACATGACCGCTCTTTATGAGCAGGTTTCTTGGAGAAAAAAATGACAGCAAGCATATCAAATCAATTTAAACTTGATCTTGCTAAAATTACGCAAGGGGCGTTGCTTGATTTGTATGAAATTGATTTACGTAATTTAACGGACAATCAAGGCGAGCAAGGCAGTATTTACCGATTTTATGCCGGTACGAACGAGTTGAATGCGCCGGTGATGTGGCAAGGAAAGCAATACGATCCTTATCCGGTACAGGCGAGTGGTTTTGAGTTAAATGGGCAGGGACCGAGTAATCGCCCAACCTTAACGTTGTCAAATTTATTCGGTGTGGTGACGGGGATTTCTGCGAGATTTGAGGAATGTATCGGGGCGATTGTTCGGCGCCGACAAGTTTATGCACATTATCTCGATGCAGTGAATTTTAAAAATGGCAATCCAAAAGCGGATCCGACACAAGAGCGGTTGAGTTTATTTATTATTGAGCAGTTAAGTACGTTAAAACAGGATGTCGCTAGCTTTACGTTGGCGTTGCCGACAGAAACCGATAATGCGTTAATTTCCAGCCGGGTTATTTTTGCTGATACCTGCGCTTGGACGTATCGATCTTCTGAATGTGGCTATACTGGGGCGCCGGTGGCGGATGAAAAAGATCAGCCAACAAACGATCCGAAAAAAGATAAATGCAGTCACTGTTTAACGGGCTGCAAGCTGCGAAACAATGCGCGGAATTTCGGCGCGTTTGTTAGCGTGAATAAACTTGGTTAATTACTTAAAAAAATAAAGCCCTAAGTACGCCAATACTTAGGGCTTTTTAATTCCATCTTTCCAAACCAGAAGGAACTAAGTTAAATGAATTTTAACATACTAAAGGAGTTTCGCAAAATGCTTGAACTTATGGATAAATCCAAAACGGTAAAACATTTTATGTGGGGCTTGTTAATCACCTTGTTTTTATTTGGGATTTGGTGGAAATTGCCTGAATTTATCTTATCAATTCGCTGGTGGTAAATATGGAACTGGAACAACAGATTATTGACTACGCACTAAAATACGAACCGCAAGAAATTTGCGGTTTTGTTGTATTTAAGGGACAAGAAAAAATATTCTTACCTTGTGAGAATATCGCCGACGATGCGGAAAACTATTTTGAAATTGCGACAGATGATTGGCTTTCCGCTCATCAATATGACGGAATTGTGGCAGTGGTTCATTCTCATCCGGAGGGTGAAGCGGTGTTATCGACTGCCGATAGACAGATGCAAATACAATCGGGGTTAGATTGGTGGTTGGTTTGTGATGGTCAGATAAAACAATTTAGAAATGTACCGCACTTAGTTGGACGTGAGTTCGAACATGGTGTAACGGATTGCTACACACTGTTTCGTGATGCTTATATGCTGTCTGGGTTGGATTTGCCTGATTTTACACGAGAAGATGGCTGGTGGGCGAGCGGGGAAAATCTTTATTTAGATAATATGGCAAAACAGGGCTTTTATCGCACGGATGATGGCGTGAAAGTGGGAGATGTGATTTTAATGCAAGTGGGGGCGGAGGTGCCAAATCATGCGGCAATCTATCTTGGCAAATGGCATCAAGTGTTGCACCACAGCCCAAACCGTCTGTCAAAACGGGATTTATATGATGGCTATTGGTTTAAACATACGCACAGTATTTGGCGCCACAAAGACGCTGATCATCTCAATTTTAATGGCATGCTCAATGATCTTGCCATGACGTATTACGCCTTTGGCGAATGTGCTTATTGAATTCCGCCCTATTTAGCGCGGTGATTTTGAGCATACTGCTGTAACGCTTGCGTTACCACTTGGGTTTTCGATAGCCCAGTTTGTTCGCTTAATTGAGTAAGCAAAGCAAGTATATCTTCGTGGAGCTTAAACGAAGCTAAACGTACACCACGTTTTTTATCGCTTTTTGCTTGGAGTTCTTGAAGTGTTAAACCTGATTTTGGACGACCCATAGTTTTTTACCTGTTGATTTTAAATACGGATTGTAATATAGTTTAGGGACTGCCTAGCGGGGGCAACCGCTAGGGCTTACGTTATCCTAGTAAGCCGATTGGCTCACTAACAACAGGATAATTAGGATAATGAATAATTGGGTATTCATATCTTTTTCCCTATTTGGTTGAGCGGTGAAAGCCGCTCTTCTTATTTCCGCCCTATCGCGAAAACAAGAGTATTTTAATACATACTAATAAATAGGACAAGCTATTTTTTAGTATTTACTGATATTTTTATTTGACATTGCAGAACTTAACAAAAACCAACCGCCCTTTATGGGCGGTTTTCTTTTGGAGTAAACATGATCACAGTCAAATTTTATGGCAACCTCAAACGATTTGGTTCACAGTTTCAATTTGAGGTGAAAGATACCGCCGAGGCTATTCGCGCGCTTTGCTCTCAAATCAAAGGATTTCGCCAAGCGCTACAACAAGGCTATTATAAAGTCAGAATTGGTAAAGATTATCTTACGACAGACGCCCTTGAAAAAGGGCTTTTTTATTGTCTGAAAGACGGTCAAACGGTGCATTTTACCCCAGTGATCAAGGGGGCGAAACGTGGTGGGGTTTTTCAAACTATTTTGGGCGTGGCGTTAATTGGCGCGTCGTTTTTTATTCCGGGAGCGGGGTTGCTTGGCGGGTTGATTACTCAAGCCGGGGTATTTGGTATGGGGGTTGCGTTAACCTTAGGGGGCGTGTCACAAATGCTCACGAAAACGCCGGCGATGGGGGAGGTGGATGATAAAGAGAAAAAGCAATCAACTTCGTTTTCCAATCTCGGCAATCTAGTGGCGCAGGGGCGTCCGGTTCCGTTGGCATATGGGCAAATTTTAACGGGGTCATTGGTGATTTCACAAGGGGTTGAAACCTTTGATGTTGAAGAAGAAATGAAAAATCCGAAAAAGCAACGTAATGGGTTTAGAAAGGGGTAAGTGATGGGTAAAGGCGGTGGTGGCGGTCGTACGCCATATGAGGCGCCGGAAAGCGGGCGCAGTAAACAACGGGTAAAAATTATTGAGATTGTCTCCGAGGGGGAAATTCAAGGGTTGGTTGATGGCGTGAAATCCGTTTATTTGGATAATACGCCAATTCAAGCCAGTGATAACAGTTATAATTTTAATAATATTGAGGCGCAAGGGACGATTGGTAGCCAAGATCAGGCTGTGCTGGACGGGTTTAATACGTCGGAAAAAGAAGTGGCGGTAGGTGTTGAGGTGAAAAAAACACAAGCCATTACCCGTACGGTTACGGATGAAAAAGTCAGTAGAGTGCGGGTGACCGTTGGGGTGAAAGCGCTTTATGAACAAAATTCACAAGGCGATACCAATGCTGCCACGGTTACGCTACAGATTTTTATCAATGATACGCCTTATTCCGTCACCTTTAATGGAAAGTACAGTTCGCAATATTTAAAACATATTGAAATCACGGAGTTACCTCCGGTCCCGTTTACCTTGCGCGTAGAGCGCGTGGAAGCGGACAGTAAAAGCCAGCGCTTACAAAATGGAACCCTTTGGGCAAGTTACACGGAAATTATTGATACACAATTCGCTTATCCGAACACTGCGCTGGTCGGCATTATGTTCGATAGTGAATATTTTAATGCTATTCCACAACGTAACTATGAGATTAGGGGGATTAAACTTCGCGTGCCGAGTAACTACGATCCGGCAACTCGTCAATATGACGGGCTGTGGGACGGGACATTTAAAATTGCTTGGTCTGATAATCCGGCGTGGGTGTTGCTTGATATTTTGACCAATAAACGCTATGGCTTAGGGCAACGGTTGGGCGAAATCCATATGGATAAATGGGCGCTGTATAATGTGGCGCAATATTGTGATCAACTTGTTCCGGATGGTTTTGGCAAGAAAGAGCCGCGCTTTACGTGTAATGCGTGGCTGACCGAGCAAAAATCGGCTTATGAGTTAATTAATGATATTTGTTCGATCTTTCGCGCTATTCCTGTTTGGACGGGAACCGAATTAACGGTTATTCAAGATAGACCCGCCGATCCGGTTTGGATTTATACCAACGCGAACGTAGTGAATGGCGAATTTACGCGTCAATATTCGGCGTTAAAATCCCGTCATAATGCGGTCCATGTGGAATATTTGGATAAATCCGATTTTTATCAGAAGAAAATTGAATATGTGTCAGATGACGAATTAATTCGTAAGCATGGCTTAAATGTGAAAAAGGTCACTGCTTTTGGTTGTACCTCTCGTGGACAGGCTTATCGCACTGGTCGTTGGATTTTAGAGACGGAAAAACGGGAAAAAGAAACCATTACGTTCAGTGTCGGGCGTGAGGGATTGATGCATATTCCGGGCGATATTTTTGAGGTAGCGGATAATCATTATGCGGGTACCGATATTGGCGGTCGTGTATTGGCGATTAAGGATAAAACGGTCACCTTAGATCGCGAAATTGAGGTAAGTGGCAAGAGTTATTTCAGTTATATTGATGGTAACGCCACGCAAAACACAATTAAAATTCTCAGGGTAGTGAATGGCAATCAAGTGACTTTAGATCGTGCGCCCGAGGGATTGGTGGAATATGGCGTATGGTCCTTGGCGACACAACAAGTCCGTTCAAAACGCTATAAAGCCATGGCAATTGTGGAAAATGAGGACGGGACTTATACCATCACCGGCTTGCAACATGAACCGCAAAAAGAAGCGATCGTGGATAACGGGGCGCATTTTGAACCCGTGGCGACGACGCGATATCAAGCCGCGCAAATCACGCATCTTGATATTGGCGTTGGGTTTGACGGAAAAGTCAATGTGGTCGCCGATATTACTGCCGGTGATGGGGCATTAACCTATGAGATTAAAATTATCAAAGCAGGGAAATTATACCGCTTGGATAAAGGGTTAACCTCACCAAATATAAGCCTTGATGGATTACCGGATGGCGAGTATCAGCTTGTCATTTATGCGAAAAACGCTCGTGGGCAAGTCGTCAGCGAAAAATCGCAAACCTTTGTGATTGATCGTCCACCGGTACCGCAAGAGGTAAATATATCAGGTGGGCTTGGTGAAATCACATTATCTTGGACGTGGGTTGATGAGTTTACGCAAACTGAAATCTTTGTGGCGGATAGTGATAATTTTAGCCAATCTCAACGTTTAGCGAAAGTCAATGCGCATATGTACAGCCACACTGTCGGCGCAAGACAGGTTCGTTATTATTGGTTGCGCCATGTGCGAGGACAAAATGCTGGACCATTCTATCAAGAAACGGGGTTACGTGGTGAAAGTGCGGTCGATATTGATGAAGAATTGCGCTTATTAAATGAGAAGTTAAGTCAAAATATTGTTGATGAAGTGATTGATACTGCCTTGCCGGCGCGCCATCTGGAGATGATAAAAACCGTTAATGGATTAGATGTTAATACCTTTCTAGGCTATCGCCAAGTGCATAATACCAAGGATGGCAAGTTGTACACTTGGAATGGCTCAATTTATACCACAGAGATGGCAGAAGTTTTTGCCGAAGATATTAAAGGCATTCTTCAGCCGGAACAGTTGGCGCAAATTCCAACCACGAAGCTTTCAGGACAGCTGAGTGATGGGCAAATTGCGGGAATAAGTGCGGTTAAAATTCGCGGGATGTTGAATATTGCCACTCTTCCAAGCATACCCACCAAAAAACTGACCGGCACCCTATCTGCCACCCAAATTGCTGCCAATGCGGTGGGAACAAACCATTTAGCAGCCAATGCAGTCAATGCGGACAAGTTAGCCGCTAATTCTGTCACGGCGGCAAAAATTGCTGCCAATAGTATTGCCGCCACACATCTACAAGCCAATGCAGTGGTCGCGGGGAAAATTGCCGCCAATGCAGTGACGACAGCTACGATTGCCGCTGGCGCTGTTCACGCAAACCATGTGGCGGCAGGCGAGTTAACCGCGGATAAATTGGCGATAGGGCTTGGTGGGAATTTGCTATTCAATCCGATATTCGCCAATCAAGGTTACGGTTGGGGAAGCTCAAACGGGAACTATAAAGGCGGTACGATAACGCGGACGTATGTACAACAAGGTGGCGCCAATTGGATGTTTAAAAACGCCTTGAGCAGCGAAGAGCGGTTAATTAAATTGACCTTTGTTGAAACCATCAGTCGGGCTAAAAATCAATGGGCTGATGTGTGTCGACAAAAAATACGGTTAATTCCGCATCAATGGTACATTTTTAGCGCTTATGTTAATGCGTATCGTTGTTCCGCCATGTTGTTAGTTGAAGAGCTCAATGCAAATGGAAGCTACGTCAAAGGCATTGCGACACAATACATTACAAACCAAGGGTCATTTCAACATGGTGTACACCAAGACAGTCGAAATGCTGTGAAATTTCGCTGTCCGGCAAGTGGTTATGTGGAAGTGATTGTCAGGGCAAACCAACAGACGCAAAGCAACCCAGATGTGTATGTTGCGCGCCCTATGCTTGAAGAATGCACACAATACGCCAAAGAACCGAGCGCGTGGCAAAATGCCGGCGTTACTGCTATTCACGGTGGTTCAATTGTTACTAATACCATCACTGCGCAACAAATCGCCTCTGAGACGATAACCGCAAACGAAATCGCTAGTGGCGCCATTGCTACGCGGCATTTGTCTGCAAACTCTGTTAATGCGGGGCATATTGTGTCTAAGTCGCTCACTGCGGATAAATTAAATATCAACAGTTTATCCGCGATTAGTGCGAATTTAGGGTCGGTGACGGCGGGAGCGATTAAAATCGGTTCAGTCAATACTTCGCAGCAGGGGACATTATTTGAAGTGAAATCCGACGGAGGATTTAGATTAGTTTCTAGGGATGGAAGCGGTGGGATTGAATTATCATCATCAACACGGGCTTTAACCGTATGGGAAGGTAATACGGTTAGAGTGAAAGTAGGAAAATTGGGGTAATTATGTACTATTTAAATAAAGAAATTGAAATACGCCTTGATTTTTTAACAACTGAAAAAAGATATTGGCATTGTATTACAAAAATCACAACAGATTATGTAAATAAAGAGGTTATCTTTGAAATATCCTCTTATTTAACAGAAGAAGATTTTAATAAAAATACCCATTCTTTTGTAACAGTTTTAACATTGGATGATGCACCGAAATTCAGTGTCGATCCTATTTTATTTGCATGGAGAGCATTAGTTTCAAATAAAAATTCCCCATTTTTTAAAGCAGAAATTAGAAACAATTATGATATTGAATTTATGAATAATGTTTATCGACAGGAGACCGTTTAAATGTCATATGGAGCAGAAGTGTCATTACATTCTGGCACTAAGATAAGACTTGATGATAAATCACATATTACAGGGTTTTCAGTGGTGCGAAAAACATTAAATATAATATATGAAAATCAATTTGAAATAATAAAAACACCTCATAAGATTATATCTGCCTTTGTATTACAAGATGCGGATGTCGGAGTAGATCCTTTGGGGTATAGATTTGTAAAAATTACCAAAATAATAGAGAATGAAATTCATATTAATTATGGAACAGGAGGGATGGCAGGGAAATATGGAAATTATATTGTCGATATTGGATATTTTTATGAACAGAAGATAATTTCTAAGTATGGTATAACAAATCAGAAAATATATAATTTAGGTTCTAAAGCAGGTAAGGTTCAATCAATTACTTTTAGACATAAAACAACAATAAATGGATTAATTGCAATTGTCGAATGTCCAAGTATGAAGATTATGAGCACGCCAACCGAAACCCATTTAGAGTTTCAAGATAAAACCAAAGTGCAAACCGTTAAATATATCAACCTTGATGCCTCTTATCCTAACAGTCATAAAGGCTATGGAATAGAGGTTCGCTATGATAATAAAGTTGCATTAAATTTAAATAGTAGCGGAAGATATTTTAATGGTGTTATGCAGGAGCTTTCGCAAGGTGTTTACCCTATTAACTCTGCTCTCTTTATTCCCGCGTGCGATAATCGTGATTTTTCGAAAGATGAAGGTGATCTCGGATTTGATGCAGTCGCTTGGCATAATATTACTAAAACAGCGACAACATTAACCGTAACAGGTGATTATAAGATTTCCTTTTGGTGGTATGGGCAAGATGCAAGAGCTGAAATTGAAGAAGCAAAAGCATCTTTAAAAACTAAAATTTACTATATTAAATGAGGTTCAATTATGAGAGTTTTTTTATTGGATTTAAAAATATTATCTGAAATAACCAAGAAAGAAGAAATCACCGATACCACTTTTTTAGTGACAGATAAAGAAGCTGAAAAAATTCAACAAACCTTAGATAATAACGGGTATTTTTGGATTATTGACCAATATACGATTGGTTGTAGTGGCAAACCACCTAAAGAAATTTCTAAATGGAATGATGAATTAAAAGCATGGGAGGATAGTCCGGAATTAAAAGCTGAGAAGCATGAGAAAGATTTAGAAAAATTGTGGGAAAATATTAAAGTAAGACGAACATTAGCCGCTTATACCGGAGTTCAAGTTGATAATCATTGGTGGCATACAGATATTGAAAGCCGATTGAAATATGATGATTTATCTCGTCTTGCAGTATTAAATATATTTCCTGATAATGAACAGTGGAAAACAATGGATAACACAACTGTTACTTTAACATTAGATTTATTTAAAAAGTTAAATGGGGCTATTTATGAAAAAACAAAACAAGATTTTGCAAATGCCGACCGACTTTATAAAATGGCGAAAGAACTTGAAGAACCCCTATTACAAGATATTAATAATGGATGGAGTATAGGGTATGCCTTAAATTTAAATGAACAATAATAAAATGAATTTCTCAAATCAACCTCAATAATTTAACCATTATTGGGGTTTTCTTTTATTTCAACAAAGGAAAATCTTATGACAACATTTAATAAAATCTTAAACCCAATGTACTCAACCATCGCTACATATTCTATTCAAGATGATGGCACAATCAATGCAAAATACGTTATCGGCACTGGAGTAGATAGCGAAGGTCAAGTAACCGACTTCACTCCGATTATCGAAAGTTACAAATGGATCGATGGAGAAAATGCGAAAGGCATTCTAGAGGCTCCGCTAACCGAAGATGACTTAGGGAAAACGCCGACACAGATTATGTTGGATAGAATTTATCGGCATTTAAAAGAGAATGGGGATATTGTGGTTTAGAAGTAAAGGCGGTTATCCACCTTTTATAGAAAAGTAAACCCTGTCACATTATAAATGTGTTATCATCAACTATATGTTTTTATTAGTAAAATTTTTGTTAATGACAATTGTCATAATAAAGATAAGGCACTTTGTATTAATGACGGTAAAATTGACGGTAAATTATAAGTTTTCATTTTATTAATTGTTATAAATCAAAGTGTTATTTAGCCAATCAACCATTGAGTGGGAAAAAATTTCGCTTTTCACTACGTTTCATAGTATTTTAAATTCTTGACGGTATTTACCTAATTTGGGGGATAGGCTCTCTTTTCACATGCCCCTCCTAGGCCCTTATAGGGGAGCCTAAAAACCGCCCGTTTTACGGGTGGTTTGTTATTTAATTATTTTTAAAATTTAAATTATCTTTGCAACTAGATTTTCTTTTTGAGTTTGGTTACACTTTTGCAACATTAGTCGGGGTGCTTGCGTAAGCTGAGATAATACCCGTGAACCTGATACAGCTAATACTGACGTAGGAAACTAATTATGCCGCAAAATTATCTATTGTTTTTTATCCTTTCCTTTTTTACTTTTCTCCCCTTGGATATTCATTCCAGTGGGGCAGTATCGTGGATGCAATCAGTCTTCAAGGATTTTTAATTACTTAGTGGACAGTGCCAACGCGTTGTCTTATAGGCCCCTGATGTAAGAGATAACCAATTAACTTGTTTAATGACAATATGCCTTACCGTGTTTAGCCTTTTCGCCGCGAGCGTTAGACAATGCGTGCTATCAAAAAATGGCAGTGTTTATGCATCAGCAAGGATTAAGTAAACAGGTGCTGCCATTAAAAGCTTATGCTATTCAAGTCGAGTGGTGACAATGTCACAAATTAACGTTATTTATGGAGAAATAAAATGAGCCAACCGAATAATGCGTTTCGGGTTGCCGGCGCCACCATGATTGGTACCGCAATTGAATATTTTGATAATTATATATACGCCATGGCGGCGGTATTGGTGTTTAATCATCAATTCTTCCACAGCGCCGATCCCATGTCGGCGCAGCTGGCGTCGCTTTCCACCCTTGCCTTAACCTTTGTAGCGCGTCCATTAGGCGCGGCGATTTTTGGGCATTTTGGCGATCGTATCGGGCGTAAAAATACCTTTATTATGTCGTTGTTATTAATGGGAATTTCAACCGTGATTATCGGCTTATTGCCAACCTATGAAAGTATTGGCATTTGGGCAACGCTGGCACTTTGTTTGTGTCGCGTTGGTCAAGGAATCGGCTTAGGTGGCGAGTGGGGCGGCGCGGCATTAGTGGCGATTGAAAATGCGCCACAACATAGACGGGGATGGTATGGCATTTTCCCGCAACTCGGCGCACCGATCGGTTTATTATTATCTAATGGCGTTTTATTTTTCATGACCTTTTTATTTGGGGAGCAAGCCTTAATTGAATGGGCGTGGCGCATTCCGTTTTTATCGTCCGCTGTGTTGATCGTGATTGGCATTTATATTCGTTTAAAACTCACAGAAACGCCGATATTTTTGACCGCACTTGAAGGGAAAAAAATCTATAAAATGCCGGTATTATCCGTCTTTACTGCCTATTTCAAACCCTTTGCACTGGGATTATTAATTTCTGTCGCAGGCTATGTGCTGTTTTATATTATGATTGCTTTTACCCAAATTTACGCCACCGGCGAACCAACCGTTTCCGCGGCTGGTCACGTGATGGGGTTGGGCATTTCTATGAAAAATTTCACCGCACTTTTATTATTCAGCGCGCTTTCTTTAGCGCTCGGCACCGCCTTGTCCGGCATTTATATTGATAAATTTGGTCGCCGCATTTGGCTCATTTGGACCACGGTGGGCGTCTTGCTTTTAGGCGTTACATTACCGTTGTTTTTAGAACAAGGGACGGAATGGAGCCTATTTTGGTTTTTAATGATTGGCATGGCGTTAATCGGCATGGGATACGGTCCGCTCGCCAGTTTTTTACCCGAATTATTCCCAACCGGATTGCGCTATTCCGGCGCTTCACTTGCTTATAATTGCGGCGGTATTTTTGGCGCGAGCATTGCAACATTGGTGATGTTACCGCTGAATGCAAACTACGGATTAATAGCTGTCGGTATTTATTTAGCAGTCAACGCATTAATCAGCCTTGCGGCGCTGTGGAAAGTGAAAGAAACGCGCGATCTGCAATTATCTTAAACCAAACGAACACGCTGATAAACCAAGGAAATTTATCAGCGTTTTTTGTTAGTCTTGCATCAGCAATTTTTGCAGCACGGTTTTGGTTAACTCAATATAATGATGACGGAAACGGTGGCTAAAATTGAGTAAATGGTAAAGCTGATACACCAATTTACGCTCTTGATAGCTTTCATCCAAAGGAAAAGTGCGGTGATAATTTTCGTAGAATTTGGCGGGGAAAGGCTCGAATAATTCCGTAAACGCCAAATCGCATTCTCGATCGCCCCAATAGCAAGCGGGATCATAAATATAAGGTTTTTGATTCGCGGAAGTGCAATTTTCAATCCATAAATTACCGTGTAACAAGGCGGGTTTCGGATTATGTTTTGCCAATATTTGTGCGACTTTTTGCACAATTTCATCAATATTGCCGAAATCTAATTGTTTTTCTTTACAAATTTGTAATTGCCAACCGATCCGTTGTTCGCTGAAAAATTTTGCCCAACTTCCATTCCAGCTATTGGGTTGATATTGCGGACCCAGCCAAGTATCAAAATCTAATCCGTAATTTTTAGTGCCTTTTACTTGGTGCAAGGCAGCCAACTGATTGCCTAGTTCGCCCATTTCTACATCGGTAATCGGCGTCAGCGGCAATGCCTCAAGCAACAAAAAACTGTGACTGTGGGAGCAACCGACACCATAAACGCGCGGTACATTTACCGTATTGGTTTTTGCGAGCAATTCCAGCTGATCCGCTTCCGCTCGAAACATGGAGCGATAGGATTTTTCGTTGACTTTGACAAAAACAGGCTGAATATCGTCGCTAATAAGCCAAGCTTCGTGCATTTCACCGGTATGAACATTATTTTTATATTTAATGTTGTAGTAAGCGCCGAATTGATCGGCAAGCAACTGCGAAATAGCTTTCCACATAATATCCTCCTGTTTTGTGTGCGGGATTATGTTTGATAGTAAAGGGAAATGCGGCAAATTTCTGTGATAAGTGTCAATTTTTTGCAAAAAACCTCTGAAAATTTATTGGAATATGCTAAGTTAATTGACGATTTTTAAAAAAGGAGTTGAAAATGAAATTATATGTTTATGATCATTGTCCGTTTTGCGTGCGTGCCAGAATGATTTTCGGCTTGAAAAATCAAGCAGTTGAATTGATTACGTTGCCTTATGATGATGAAAAAACGCCAACAGATTTGGTTGGGAAAAAAGTGTTGCCGATTTTAGTCAAAGAGGACGGTTCGGCAATGCCGGAAAGTTTGGATATTGTGCATTATGCGGATGCATTTTATGGCGAAAAATCCTTGTCGCCGACAGTGCGCCCAGAAATTGAGGCGTGGATGAAAAACGTTGGCAGTTATTATAATAATTTATTAATGTCGCGTTTTGTGCGCTTGGGATTAGGCGAATATGCCACACAAAGTGCGGTGGATTATTTTGTCAAAAAGAAAAGTGAGCATTTTGGCGATTTTGCCGAACTTTTCGCTCAATCGCCGCAATATCTCGCACGTTTGCAGCAAGATTTGCACGAATTAGCGCCGCTTATTTTACGCGCAGAATCCGCTGGCGAACAATTATCAGAAGAAGATATTTTGCTGTTCCCAATGTTGCGTAATTTAACCTGTGTCAAAGGCGTGGTTTTCCCGGAAAAGGTATTAAATTATATCCAAACCATGGCAAATTTAAGCCGAGTAGCGCTTTATTTCGACCAAGCAATCTAATTTCGCAAGTTTTTACATTGCGATAAAACGGTGCTAAAATACACCGCACTTTTATCGCACAAGGTAGGTACGATTAAAAGTGCGGTGCAAAATGCACAGTTTTAACCCCAGGGATTTAATATCCCTTTTTTATTTTTAACTCATGAAACAAGTAACCTTTCGTATGGGTTACCACTGTATAAGGATCTAAAATGCCTATTATTACTTTACCCGACGGTTCACAACGTCAATTTGATCATCCGGTTTCCGTATTAGAAGTTGCACAAAATATTGGTGCAGGTCTTGCGAAAGCGACCATTGCGGGGCGAGTGAACGGTGAACGTCGCGATGCCTGCGATTTGATCGAAGAAGATGCTAATCTCGAAATTATTACCGCAAAAGATGAAGACGGTTTGGAAATTATCCGCCATTCTTGCGCCCATTTATTGGGTCACGCCATTAAACAACTTTTCCCAGATGTGAAAATGGCAATCGGACCGACCATCGACAACGGTTTTTATTATGACGTGGATTTAGACCGCTCTTTGACGCAAGAAGACTTGGATAAATTAGAAAAACGTATGTTGGAATTGGCGAAAACCAATTATGACGTTGTCAAAAAACCGGTCAGCTGGCAAGAGGCACGTGATACGTTTGAAAAACGTGGCGAACCGTACAAAATGGCAATTTTAGACGAAAATATCAGCAAAGATGCTCGTCCGGCATTGTATCATCACCAAGAATATATTGATATGTGTCGCGGTCCGCACGTACCGAATATGCGTTTTTGCCATCATTTCAAACTACAAAAAGTGGCAGGCGCGTACTGGCGTGGCGACAGCAAAAATAAAATGTTGCAACGGATTTATGGAACAGCATGGGCGGATAAAAAACAACTTGCCGATTATTTACACCGTTTAGAAGAAGCAGCGAAACGCGATCACCGCAAAATCGGTAAAGCGTTGGATTTATATCATATGCAAGAAGAAGCGCCGGGTATGGTGTTCTGGCATAACGACGGTTGGACGATTTTCCGCGAGCTTGAAACTTTTGTGCGCACGAAATTAAAACAGTACGATTATCAAGAAGTGAAAGGTCCGTTTATGATGGATCGCGTGCTTTGGGAACGTACAGGTCACTGGCAGAATTATGGCGATTTGATGTTCACCACGCAATCAGAAAACCGCGAATATGCCATTAAACCAATGAATTGTCCGGGACACGTTCAGATTTTCAATCAAGGCTTAAAATCATACCGTGATTTACCAATTCGTATGGCGGAATTCGGATCTTGCCACCGTAACGAGCCATCTGGTTCATTGCACGGTTTAATGCGCGTACGTGGCTTTACCCAAGATGACGCCCATATTTTCTGTACCGAAGAACAAATTGAAAGCGAAGTGACCAGCTGTATTAAAATGGTTTACGATATTTACAGCACTTTCGGTTTTGAAAATATCGCGGTCAAACTTTCCACCCGTCCAGAAAACCGTATTGGCGACGATGCTATGTGGGATCGCGCTGAAGAAGGTCTTGCCAACGCGTTGCGCAACAATGGGTTGGAATATGAAATTCAAGAGGGCGAGGGCGCATTCTACGGTCCGAAAATTGAATTTGCTTTGCGCGACTGTCTTGATCGTGAATGGCAATGCGGTACCGTGCAATTAGACTTTGCGTTGCCGGGACGTTTGGATGCCTCTTATGTTGCTGAAGATAATGGTCGTCGCACACCAGTGATGATCCACCGTGCCATTTTAGGGTCAATCGAGCGTTTTATTGGGATTATCACCGAAGAATACGCCGGTTTCTTCCCAGCATGGTTAGCGCCGGTGCAAGCCGTGGTGATGAATATCACTGACAGCCAAGCGGAATATGTTCAAAGCGTAGTGAAAGCCTTGTCAGATGCCGGATTACGCGTGAAATCCGATTTGCGCAACGAAAAAATCGGCTTCAAAATCCGCGAACACACCTTACGTCGCGTGCCTTATATGTTAGTTTGTGGCGACAAAGAAATCGCCGAAGGCAAAGTCGCGGTGCGTACCCGTAAAGGTGCTGATCTTGGTTCCTTCAGCGTAGAAGAATTTGTTGAAATTCTGAAAAAACAAGTACGCGGACGCGAATTAAAAATCTTAGGCGAAGAAGCATAATTTCGCTGTTTTGCCGAGTTATTGACAATATCAAAGTGCGGTTAAAAATTTTAACATTTTGACTGCACTTTTTGTTTATGACTAGGTATTATTACAACAACGGACTAAACAGGAAAAATAAGCGTTCGATAATCCGTTGGTAAACGGGGCGGTTTTTCCAGTCGGGATAGTACAACGGGACAGAATTATTGATGTAATTTTCTTGTAGCAAGGAAACTTCGTTGGCAAAGGCGCGATCTTCCACGACGATAGTGACTTCAAAATTGAGTAAAAAACTGCGTAAATCCATATTGACCGTGCCGACTAAGGAGAGGTGGTTGTCAATTAAAATGCTTTTGGTATGAAGTAATCCGCCATAAAATTGGTGAATTTTTACGCCTGCCATCAGTAAATCTTCAAAAAACGTGCGACTTGCCCAGCCGACCATCAAGGAATCATTTTTCTTCGGCAAAATAATATTGACTTCAACGCCGCGTAATGCCGCAATGCGTAAGGCTTCGGCGATGGCGTGGCTGGGGACGAAATAGGGGGAGGTAATGGTGATATTTTCTCGTGCGGAAAAAATGGCGAGCAGCAAGGATTGCGCCATTAAATCATCCGGAAATCCGGGACCGGTGGCGATAACTTGTACTGCATGAGAGTTATTATTTTCAATCGGCAATAATGGGCAACTAGGCAGTTCCAGCGTTAAACTATGATTGGTTTCAATTTCCCAATCCCAAGCGTGTAAACTGTTTAAAATCGGGGAAACCGGTCCGTTAATGCGTACCATAATATCCACCCATTTCCCGACCTGACTACTTTGTTTGAATATATTTGGATCGACCATGTTCATGCTGCCCGTGTAGGCAATTTGATTATCGATCACAATAATTTTGCGATGCTGACGCAAGTCAATGCGGCTAAGAAATAGGCGAACTAAATTGACGTGTAGGGTTTCGGTAATTTCAATTCCGGCTTGGGTTAATTTTTTACAATCTTTGCTTTTTAAAAAACGTCGGCTGCCGACACTATCTAGTAATATTTTGATGTTGACGCCACGTTGTTGCGCTTCCAGCAAAGCAGCATGAACCTGTTCGACTAAGCCGCCGGAAGACCAAATATAAAATACCATATTGATGGAGTGGCGGGCATTTTGAATATCTTGGATGATATTGTTGATAATATTATCTGCATTATCAAGAATATGCAGTTCATTGCCTAAAACGCAGGGAATATTGAGTTGTTTTTGGATAAGTTCAAATAATGCGCGATATTGCAGATCATTTTGCGATTGAATTAGGTTGGTGCAGCGTGAAAAGTCGTTAAACCATTGGGAAAATTTAGGCTGAAGTCGGCGAAAGGAGGCGGCACGGCGGCTACCTAATTTGACTTCGCCAAAAATCAAATAGGCAAGAATGCCGACAACTGGAACTAAATAAATGATCATCAACCAAGATAAGGTGGTCGAAACAGATAGTCGGCGTACCGCAATCCGCAACGTAATGGAGATGGTTAAAATCCACATTAGGACGGGGAGGATATATGGTACAATTTGCTCAAGATGATAGATCATAAAAAATTTAACCGCACTTTTTATTATGTTGATTGACATTATATATAAACACGCCGATTTTATCATTATCGATAAACCTTGCGATATTAGTGTACATAAAGATGAACAGGCAATTGGACTGACCAGCCTCGTGGCGCAGCAATTACAACTGCCGAGGGTGTGGTTGGTGCATCGTTTGGATAAAGCCACATCAGGCTTGCTAATACTGGCGTTAAACGAAGTCGCGGCAGCCGAACTATCAGTACTTTTCGCGCAACATCAAATTCACAAAACCTATCTCGCCTTGGCGTGCGACAAGCCGAAAAAGAAACAGGGGTTAATTCGCGGCGATATGCAAAAAGGGCGTAACGGGTCGTGGAGACTCTGTTTGAGCCAGCAAAATCCCGCCGTCACGCGTTTTTATTCCGTCAGTTGTGAGCCAAATTTGCGTTTATTTGTGTTGCAACCGCAAACCGGCAAAACCCATCAATTGCGTGTGGCTATGAAAAGTTTGGGCAGCCCGATTTTGGGTGATGAGCGTTATGGCGGAAATCGAGTAAAATCTGACCGCACTTATTTGCACGCGTATCATTTACGTTTTACCTATTGCGAACAGCCGATTGAGGTGAAATGTTTGCCAAAGTGCGGTGCATTTTTTCAACGAAATTCCGTATTAGAAACGATAAAGCAACTAAATCCGTCATTTTGTCGTTAAAATTGTTCGATTAATGCGATATTACGCAAATTCTTATAATAAAAACGTGATTTTTTAAACAGTTAGTATTATGATTAAAATATTTTTTACGCAGTAATGAAATTATTTAAGAACAGAGGATAGGTATGCAAAACCTGAAAGAGATTACGGAACAGGCGAAAAAGGCGATTGACGATCTACATGATAAAAGTCTTGAAGCGTTGGATGCAATTCGCGTGGAATATTTCGGTAAAAAAGGGCATTTTACTCAATTAATGCAAGGGTTGCGCGATGTGGCGGCGGAAGAACGTCCGGCGATCGGTGCAAAAATCAATGAAGCTAAACAAGCGGTGTTGGATGTATTAAATGAGAAAAAAGCGCAGTGGGAACAAGAAGCGTTGAATGCGCAATTGGCGAAAGAGAGCATTGACGTTAGTTTGCCGGGACGTAAAACCGAGTTAGGTGGATTGCATCCGGTTTCAGTGACCATTGGGCGAGTGGTGCAATTTTTCTCCAATTTAGGGTTTTCTGTAGAAGTTGGTCCGGAAATTGAAAGCGATTATTATAACTTTGATGCACTCAATATTCCGGCACACCATCCGGCGCGCGCGGATCACGATACGTTCTGGTTTGATGCCCAGCGTTTATTAAGAACGCAAACCTCTGGTGTGCAAATTCGTACGATGGAAAAAATGCGTCCACCAATTCGGATTATCGCACCAGGTCGTGTATATCGTAATGACTATGATCAAACTCATACGCCGATGTTCCATCAAATTGAATTACTGTATGTGGATAAACACGCGAACTTCACCGAATTAAAAGGGTTGTTACATGACTTTTTGCGTGCCTTCTTTGAGGAAGATTTACAAGTTCGTTTCCGTCCGTCTTATTTCCCGTTCACGGAACCCTCTGCGGAAGTGGATGTGATGCGTAAAAACGGAAAATGGTTGGAAGTATTGGGCTGCGGTATGGTACATCCAAATGTATTGCGTAACGTAGGGATTGATCCTGAAGAATATTCCGGTTTTGCGGTTGGTATGGGCGTTGAGCGCTTGACCATGCTTCGTTACAACGTCACTGATTTACGATCTTTCTTTGAAAATGACTTACGTTTTTTAAAACAATTTAAATAATCGCAATAGCGATAAGAAGGTCATCAAAAATCAGTTATCAACCTGTTAAGCAAACGAATTAAGAGTAGAGAAATATATGAAATTTAGTGAATTATGGGTACGTGAATGGGTCAATCCTGCTATTAGTACGGAACAATTATGTGATCAAATCACGATGTTGGGGTTGGAAGTGGATGCGGTCGAGCCGGTCGCCGGTGAATTTAATGGCGTGGTTGTGGGAGAGGTCGTGGAGTGCGCCCAACATCCTGATGCTGATAAATTGCGCGTAACCAAAGTGAATGTTGGCGGTGAGCGTTTATTAGATATCGTCTGTGGCGCGCCAAATTGTCGTCAAGGGCTGAAAGTGGCTTGTGCGACTGAAGGTGCAATTTTACCGGGCAATTTTAAAATCAAGAAAACCAAATTGCGTGGTCAGCCTTCCGAGGGGATGTTGTGTTCTTACAGCGAGTTAGGCATTTCCGAAGACCAGAGCGGGATTATCGAATTGCCGGCGGATGCGCCAATCGGTACGGATTTACGTGAGTATCTTAAATTAGCGGATAAAAGTATTGAAATTAGCTTAACGCCAAATCGTGCGGATTGTTTGAGTATCTCGGGTATTGCACGTGAATTGGGCGTGATCAATAAAATGACGTTAAACTCACCGCACTTTACCCCTGTAATTCCGTCATTCTCCGAAAAAATTGAGATTGATGTGAGCGCGCCGGAAGCCTGCCCTCGTTATTTATTGCGTTCAGTGAAAAATGTAAATGTTAAGGCGAAAACGCCGGCGTGGATGCAAGAGAAATTACGTCGTTGCGATATTCGTTCTATTGATCCGATTGTGGATATTACCAACTACATTTTGCTTGAATTAGGGCAGCCAATGCACGCTTTTGATGCGGCGAAAGTGGCGCAGCCGGTACAAGTGAGAATGGCAAATGAGGGCGAAACCTTAGTTTTATTAGATGGTACAGAAGCAAAATTACAAGCAAATACCTTAGTGATTGCTGATAAAAATGGTCCGTTAGCCATGGCGGGGATTTTTGGTGGTGCGGCAAGTGGTGTGAGCGAGCAAACCAAAGATATTATTTTGGAAGCGGCATTCTTTGCGCCATTGGCGATTACTGGTCGCGCTAGACAATATGGTTTACATACCGACAGTTCGCACCGTTTTGAACGTGGTGTTGACTTTGATTTGCAATATAAAGCCATGGAAAGAGCTACAGCATTGGTATTAGAAATTTGCGGCGGCGAAGCGGGCGAGATTTGTGAGGCAGTAAGTATTACCAACTTACCGAACGTGAAGCAAGTTAAGTTACGTCGTCACAAATTAGATGCATTATTGGGGCATCATGTCGAAACTGAAACGGTAACCGATATTCTACAACGCTTAGGCTTTGAAGTGCATTATAGCAATGATGTTTGGACCGTGATTTCGACTAGCTGGCGTTTTGATATTGAAATTGAAGAAGATTTGATTGAAGAAGTAGCGCGCATTTATGGTTATAATACGATTCCGAATAATGCGCCACTTGCGCATTTGAAAATGAAATCCTTGCCAGAAAATATTCTGGAAATGTTGCGTGTCAGAACCGCATTTGTGGACAGCGATTATCAAGAAATCGTGTCTTATAGTTTTGTTGATCCTGATGTACAACAATTATTGCATCCACAACAAGACGCCTTGATTTTACCAAACCCAATTTCCCGTGAAATGTCGGCGATGCGCGTTTCTTTATTATCTGGATTATTGACCACCGTGGTATATAACCAAAATCGTCAACAAAATCGTGTCCGCTTATTTGAAAGTGGGCTGCGTTTTATTCCAGATGCCAATGCAGAATCCGGCGTGCGTCAAGAATATGTGATCGGTGCGGTTATCGTTGGTGATAAACGTCCGGTACATTGGGAAAATAAAGGCGAAAATGTAGACTTTTTTGATCTAAAAGGTGATTTAGAGCGCATTTTATCGTTAACAAAAGTTGGAAATCGTTTACGTTTTGTTGCAAAATCCTATCCGGCGTTACATCCGGGACAATCCGCTGCGATTATTTTGGATGATAGGGAGATTGGATTTATCGGTACGGTTCATCCAAAAGTCGTTCAACAATTAGGATTGTCAGGAAAACCTGTCGTATTTGAAATTGAATGGGCGGCAATTGAAGAACGTAATGTACCGAGCGCTAAGGAAATTTCTCGCTTCCCGTCAAATAAACGTGATATTGCTATTGTATTGGATGTTGCAATTCCTGCTGGGGATGTATTAAATGCTTGTCGTCAGGTTGGTGGCAAACAATTGGTCAATGTCACCTTATTTGATGTTTACCAAGGTGCGAATTTGCCGGAAGGTAAAAAAAGTTTAGCGCTCAGTTTAACTATTCAAGATACTGAAAAAACACTTGAAGAAAAAGATATTAATGCGGTAATTTCTGTTGTATTATCCGAATTAGAACAACGTTTTAATGCTTACTTAAGAGATTAAATTATGACATTAACCAAAATTGAACTCGCAGATAGCTTAATCGAAAAATATCATTTGAGTAAACATGATGCCAAGGAGTTAGTGGAAAGTTTTTTTGAAGAAATTCGATTGGCTTTAGAAAATGGACAAGATGTGAAATTATCTGGGTTTGGTAACTTTGAATTGCGCGATAAATCTTCGCGCCCTGGGCGAAATCCAAAAACGGGAGAAAGTGTGCCGGTTTCGGCAAGACGGGTTGTCGTATTTAAGCCGGGACAAAAATTACGTACCCGCGTAGAAAAATCTAGACCTAAAAGTTAATTTTCTTTTAATCTAAAGCCATTTTTGACCAAAATGGCTTTGTTTATTTCAAGGAAAAAACAATGAAACTGATTAGAAGCATTTTAATTGCAAGCAGTATAGCGACTTTGATAGCATGCTCTTCGTCACAATATTCCCGGATCAATTATCAAGGTCAGTTAAATGATCCGATTATGGCAATTACCTTATTGAGCGAGCAGCAGCGGGAATGGGCTGGAACGCCTTATCGTATTGGCGGGATGAGCATGAATGGAGTAGATTGCTCCGGGTTTGTGCAATTGACCTTTAAAGATCGTTTTGGGATTAAATTACCTAGAACAACAACTGCGCAAGCTAATTATGGGCAAAGAGTCAGCAAAGACGGTATCCAAACTGGAGATTTAGTCTTTTTTAAAACCGGGCTCGGACCTAATGGTTATCATGTGGGGATTTATGTCAAAGACGGACAATTTTTACACGCTTCGACGAAAGGTGGTGTGATTTATTCTTCGCTGGATAATCCTTATTGGAAAAAAACTTATTGGCAAACAAGACGAGTATAAAAAAGATATAAAAAGTGCGGTTATTTTCACCGCACTTTTTTAATATGAGATTAATTAATTTCTTTAAATCGCATTATTTCATTTTCAGCAAAAGTCGAGATCTCATCATCTTCTTCGCTAAATACCACCGTAGGCAAATCCGGCTTATCAAATGCAGTATCGCCCTCAATGCCCTCTAGGCTTTTTCCATGTTGAATGCCTTTAAAATCAAATAAATGACTATCACATAAATGCGACGGAACAATATTTTGTATTGCACTAAACATGGTTTCAATCCGCCCCGGATATTGTCTATCCCATTTTTGTAGCATTTCTTTGACTACTTGGCGTTGTAAATTCGGTTGTGAACCGCAAAGATTACAAGGAATAATCGGAAATTGTTTTGCAGTGGCATATTTTTCAATATCTTTTTCCCTGCAATAGGCAAGTGGGCGTATGATGATATGCTTACCGTCATCACTCATTAATTTCGGCGGCATGGCTTTTAATTTTCCGCCATAAAACATATTTAAAAACAAGGTTTCCAACATATCGTCGCGATGATGACCTAATGCGATTTTGGTAGCCCCTAATTCACTTGCTGTACGATATAAAATTCCGCGGCGCAAACGCGAGCAGAGTGAACAAGTGGTTTTCCCCTCTGGAATTTTTTCTTTTACGATACCGTAAGTATTTTCTTCTACGATTTTATATTCGACCCCGATTTTTTCTAAATATTCAGGCAACACTTCTTCCGGAAAACCCGGCTGTTTTTGATCTAAATTAACTGCCACAATATCAAAATGCACCGGCGCATTAAGGCGTAAATTCAGCAAAATATCCAATAAAGTATAGCTGTCTTTGCCACCAGATAAACAAACCATCACCTTATCACCGTCTTCAATCATATTAAAATCAGCAATGGCATTACCGACGTTACGACGTAAGCGTTTTTGGAGTTTATTTAGGTTGTAGATCTGTTTTTTTTCTTTTTCAACGGAATTTAGGGCTTGTTCACTCATAATGCATTATAATAGGGTTGAATTAGCGTTTAAAGTAAAAATCCCTTGCCTAATAAGACAAGGACTAGCTGTCACTAAACTTAAACATAACATATTGAAATATAAATATTTCATTTTTTCATGTGTGTTACAAACTGTGTTACATAAAATAATCTTGATATTCTCTTATTAAGAAATTACTTAGAGAAAATTTTTTTATAAAAACAGTCTTCACCTTTTCACTTTTTTTGAAAAAAGTATATATATTTCAATATATTATATAGTGAATACTTGTATTTTAAGTCTTAACCCTTTCGAAGAGTTGAAGAATATAGTAAAAAGCTATTTTTTTCAATATGAAGAGGTTAAAAAATAAGCAATTAAATTTTATTTACTCAACATCAATCTGTTTGCGATATGTTTGAGGATCGACATTTTGAGCCAGTAGCGCTAAAAATTCATCTCTCTGCTTTCTTGCTTGGGCTAGAGAAATTTCAGGGTATTTGCCTAAGCCCAGCAAAATGCGCTTTTTGGTGAAAGGCTAATAGTAATTAAACCGCCATAACTTACTTGCATTAGTTTTTATTAATAAAGCCCTTGCCCGTCTGATAGCGTGTAGTCCTTTTCTCTTGGTTTAGCTCTGTCTATCTCGGTATTTAAGAAAAAAGCTTAATTAAATCAATGAGTTAGTTTATTAAAACGCAATAAAAAATCCCTAGCCGAAAGACTAGAGATTGTAAAATGGTGCGACTAGCTGGACTCGAACCAGTGACCCCCACCATGTCAAGGTGGTGCTCTAACCAACTGAGCTATAGTCGCGTAATTGGCGCTTAATATATAAGGATTTTTATGCCAATACAAGAGATTTTTTGTTTTTGCTGATTGAATGAGAAAAAATTAACCAATTTTCTTGTATATAAAACAAAAAAACAGATTATCAAGCCTTTTTTAAATTTTTTTTGTAGTTTGTGATCTCGATCTAATTTTATTTTCAGCGTATAATATGCCACAGTTTTTTGACTATAGATAAATGAAAGCATTTGTATCTGTAATCTATAAATAAAAATTTAGTAAATCGTAATTAATGACGGAGTAAAGAATGTCTAGAAGACTAAGAAGAACAAAAATTGTATGTACAATGGGACCATCTACAGATCGTGGTAATAATTTAGAAAAAATTATTGCTGCCGGTGCGAACGTTGTACGTATGAATTTTTCTCACGGGACACCGGAGGACCATATCGGTCGTGCGCAACGTGTTCGAGAAATTGCGAAAAAATTAGGCAAAACTGTTGCTATTTTAGGGGACTTACAAGGACCAAAAATTCGTGTATCTACGTTTAAAGACGGTAAAATTTTCTTAAATATTGGTGATAAATTTGTTTTAGATGCGGAATTGCCAAAAGGCGAGGGTAATCAAGAATCTGTTGGTTTAGACTATAAAACATTACCGCAAGATGTAGTACCGGGAGATATTTTATTATTAGATGATGGTCGCGTACAATTAAAAGTGTTGTCTACTGAAGGTGCGAAAGTCTTCACTGAAGTCACTGTTGGCGGCCCGTTGTCAAATAACAAAGGGATCAATAAATTAGGTGGCGGTTTATCTGCAGATGCATTAACTGAAAAAGATAAAGCAGATATTATTACAGCAGCGCGCATTGGCGTAGATTATTTGGCAGTGTCTTTCCCGCGATCAAGTGCGGATTTACATTATGCGCGTAAATTAGCGACAGAAGCGGGTTTAAACGCGAAAATTGTTGCAAAAGTAGAACGTGCAGAAACCGTAATTGATGATGCCGCGATGGACGATATTATTTTAGCCTCTGATGTGATCATGGTGGCGCGCGGTGACTTGGGAGTAGAAATTGGTGACCCTGAATTAGTTGGTGTACAGAAAAAATTAATCCGTCGTTCACGTAAATTAAATCGCGTAGTTATTACTGCGACCCAAATGATGGAATCCATGATCAGCAACCCAATGCCAACTCGTGCGGAAGTCATGGATGTGGCAAATGCGGTGCTTGATGGTACTGATGCGGTAATGCTTTCTGCAGAAACTGCAGCGGGACAATATCCGGCTGAAACCGTTGCGGCAATGGCGAAAGTTTGTTTAGGTGCGGAAAAAATGCCAAGCATTAACGTTTCTCGCCACCGTATGGACGTGGAATTTGATGATATTGAAGAAGCGGTAGCGATGTCTGCAATGTTTGCTGCAAACCATATGAAAGGGGTTGCCGCAATTATTTCTATGACACATAGCGGACGTACGCCATTGTTAATGTCTCGTATCAGTTCTGGCTTGCCGATTTTTGCGTTATCGCGTATACAAGAAACCTTAAATTTATGTTCGTTATATCGTGGTGTAACACCGGTATTTTGTGATGAAGTTAGTCGTACGGTTGAGGGTGCTAAATTAGCTATTCAGCTGTTAAAAGACAAAGGTTTTTTGGTTTCTGGCGATTTAGTTTTATTAACTCAAGGCGACGAGTTAATCCAAGGTGGCACGAATACTTGTCGTACCTTAGTGGTTGACTAATCTCATCTAGGAAAAAGATAAAAGCGGAAGTGTAATCATTTTCGCTTTTTTTATAGCTTATTGTTCATAAGTATTGTTATCATGTAATTACCATTTTTTGACCGCACTTTGCACTTTGATACACTAACTCAATTAATTTGAGAACAGTGATGGCTTGTTGCGGCGTGACGATTAACTCTTGGTTTTCACATAATACCTGATAAATATTGTCATAATAAGCCTGATAATTGCCACGTACGCTTTCCAATTTGCGGCGCACGATTTCACCGTTGATTTCCGTATGTAAGGTTCCCCATTGATTTTCTGGCTCTTGATTCCAATTATCGCAAGGGGGGATGCCGGCAAGCAATAAACTTTCTTGATTGTCTAAAGTGGGTTTAATATAAGAGCCTGATTTGCCGTGTAAAATAATATGTGGCGCGGCTTCTCGAGCGTATTTCGTGGCGGACATGACAACATTCTTATCAGTATAATAGAAGGTAATTCTAAAATTATCATCCGCTTTGCCGCCCTTATGTTGGCAACGTAAATCCGCATAAAGTGCGGTCGGAATTCCGAATAAATCCACAACATGATCGATTAAATGCACCCCCAAATCGTAAACCAATCCAGTACCGAATTCGCCGGTCTCTTTCCATTGTTTACGATTTAAGCTTTGGCTAAAACGTTCATAACGAATTTCATAATCCACAATATCGCCGAGGGTTTGATTTTTTACCAATTGTTTCACTGTTAAGGCACCATTATCCCAACGTCGATTTTGAAAAACGGATAACATCACATTTTTTTCATTGGCTAATAAGGCAAGCTCAGATGCTTCTTGGACATAAATCGTTAACGGTTTTTCAACAATCACATTTTTGCCAGCTAAAATAGCACGCTTGCAAAAATCATAATGGGTTTGATTTGGCGTGGTGATCACGACCAAATCAATTTCGTCGGTTAATAGTGCCTCAAATTCATGTACGGAGGTTGTCCCAGGAAATTGCTGTTCGGCATGATTGCTTTGGCGTTCAAAGATTTTTTTAACTTGAAAGCGTGGATCGAGAGTTAAAAATGGTAGATGAAAGGTTTTTGCCGACATACCAAAGCCGGCAATTCCAATATTTACTCTTTTTTCATGAATCATTTTAATTTTTCTAGTTTAAGCAATAATTGTTGATCAGACAGGGATTGAATTTTACGCATGCGTCGTAACAATAAAATTGCTGCGATAGTAAGGCTAACTACAAAGCCAATCCAAAATCCTGAAGCCCCTAAATGAGGTACAATAAGATCCGTTCTGGATAGAGTGTATCCAATCGGCATTCCGATAACCCAATAACAGAATAGCGTAATATAGAGAATAGCTTTTGTGTCTTTATATCCACGTAATGCACCACCTGAAACCACTTGAACCGTATCAGAAAATTGATAAAGCGCGGCGATTAACAGTAGGCTGCTCGCCATAGCAATCACAGTTTGATCATTAACGAAAATAGAAGCGATCTGATGACGGAAAATCACCGTGATGAAAGCGGTGATTACAGCAATAGACAACCCAACAGCAAGTGCAGCACGGGAAACCTGTTTAGCATTAAACGGAGAGCCTTCACCTAATCTTTGCCCTACCAGAATGGTGGTTGCCATACCTAAGGACATTGGCAACATAAAAATAAACGAGCTGGTATTTAATGCAATCTGATGGCTAGCAACGACATCCGTTCCCAATGGGGAAAGTAACATAGCAGTTAATGCGAATAAAGCAACCTCACAAAATAATGCAATAGCAATAGGTAACCCTAAACGCAATAATTTAGTTAATGTGATCATATTCGGCTTTTCTATGACAGGGGTGAAAATATGTAAATCCCGTTGGTTCTTAGCTTTAGTACAATAAAAGATCATCATAAAGCACATTACCCAGTTGACAATTGCAGTGGCAATCCCGCAGCCCACTGCGCCAAATGCGGGTAAGCCGAATTTTCCGTAAATAAAACTGTAATTGAGCGGAATATTTAACAATAAGCCTAAGAACGCGATAATCATTGCTGGTTTGGTTTTTGCAATACCATCATTTAAGCAACGATAATTAATCATTAACAAATAACCAGGTAAGCCCCATAACATTGCATGCAAATAACCGATAGTAATATTTGCCAGTTTGTCTTCCATTTGCATTAATGAAAGCATTTTATCACTATGATAAATAAGTAATCCTAACGGAATGCTGATCATCACAACAATCCATAATCCTTGACGAATTTGATGAGCAATTTTATGTCGTTGGGCAGAACCATTTAAATAAGAAATCGACGGTGGAAGTGCTAATAAAAGCCCTTGACCGAATAATACTAAAGGTAACCAAATAGACGCACCGACAGAAATCGCAGCCATATCTGCTGCACTGACTCGCCCAGACATGATCGTATCAACCAATCCCATTGAGGTTTGGGCAATTTGTGCCAATAAAATGGGTATCGCAATAGTAATCAATTTTTTTGCTTCCGCATGATATTCTTTGATAAGTGTTAATTTCATAAAAGATCCGAATTTGTTATACTAATTTCGTTTTTCATTAGTGGCGCGGTAATATTGAAAACTTTACCACCATTTAATATATAAAGAGAGAATACATTATGTTTACAGGAATTGTTCAAGGAACAGCTCAAATTTACTCTATCGATGAGAGAGATAATTTTAGAACACAGATTGTCAAAATGCCACAAGAATTATTAATTGATTTGAAAATTGGTGCATCTGTCGCCAATAACGGTGTTTGTTTAACCGTTACGAATATTAATCAGGATTTAGTGAGTTTTGATTTGATGCAAGAAACATTGAAAATTACCAATTTAGGGCAATTAAAAGCAGGGGATTTTGTTAATATTGAACGTGCGATGAGAATGGGGGATGAAATTGGCGGGCATATTTTATCTGGTCATGTATATTGTACAGCAAAAGTAATAAAACGTATTCCTTCAGCAAATAATTTACAACTTTGGTTTGAATTACCAAACACCGACGTGATGAAATATGTTTTAACAAAAGGGTTTATTGCTATTGATGGCATTAGTTTGACGATTGGTGAGGTTGATATACGATCATTTTGCGTAAACTTAATCCCAGAAACACTACAACGTACTTTAATAGGAAAGCGTGGAGTAGGGGATTGGGTAAATATTGAAATTGATCCGCAAACCCAAGCGATTGTAGATACGGTTGATCGTTATATGGCGGTTAGAAAATAAAAAGTGCGGTCAAAAATTATGTAGATATTGACCGCACTTCGTTGCGTTTTATACAGAAGTTTTTTGCATTTATGCAGTGAATACATTACAATTTGCCTCCCTATTGAGGCGATAACAATTAGGAACAATTTATATGAAAAAATATCTTTCTTTGATTATGGCATTACTAGCCATGAATGCTATAGCTAACACCGTTATGCCAGTGACGCCATCTGCACCAATAATTTATCTAAGTACGGTTGACACGAGTGGTAATATATTAAAATCGCTTAATACGACGATCTATTCTGTGAGTAATGCAAAATTAAATTTATGTTGGGAAGTGGCGGGTATGCCACTTTCAGCCCAAAATAATGTGGTTGAAGTGATGACCGGCCCAGAGCGTTTTACGGTGATCGGTGATAATAATTCTTCGGTAGATGCGGATAAAAGCGGCAAAGTCTATACGATTAAACAAGTGGCAGCACCGGCAATTAATAATGAATTTATTCGTCGTTGCTGGAAATTTGATAAAAATGATCCTTTGGGGGAATATAAATTGGATGTGGACGTCAATGGTGTGTCATTCCCAACGAGAACCTTTACGTTGATTAAGTAAAAAACATTAAAAAAGCCGGAATTGATTTCCGGCTTTTATCTATCATTGATTTTTATTTATTGCTAGGTTTAATTGCCAATAAATTGCAATTTAATTTGCTGATAACGTGTTCCGCGGTATTACCAAGGAACGCAGCAGATAAGCCAGTGCGTCCAATCGTGCCTAAAACTACTAACTCCGCCCCTAATTCATCAGCAACTTGAGGGATGACATCTTCTGGAAAACCTTCTCTCACATGCGTATGATCTTCATCAATGCTGAATTTTTGGCGTAAGGCTTTCATGTTCAATAAATGTTGTCCGCGTATGCTATTGTTGTATTCAGTCGTATTAAATTCCGGTAAATCAATTGCCATATTAATTGGTGTTGGCGGGTAGGCGGTGACTAAATGTACATTGCCGCGTTCCAAACTGTCTGCTAAATCAATGCCGAGCGATACTAATTCTTGGTTAAAACTGTCATGATGATCTTCCTCATCTGACACATTCACCGCTACTAGAATACGACGTTGATGTTTCCAATCGGAATCTTTTACGATCATAATCGGTACCGGACATTTGCGTAATAATTGCCAATCCATCGGTGTAAACAATAATGCGGCGAGACTTTCTTCTGCTTGGGTATATTTGACTACCAAATCATAATGTGTTTTTTCGACTTCAGCGGCAATAGCTTCCGCTTCATTGCTGTTCCAAACGACAACGGAATCAAATTCAATGCTCGGATCGTAATATTTAGTCAAATAAGGTTGAACTGCCTTTTGACGTTGTTCAATTACCCCTTGATGCATATTTTCCCTTTCTTCAGAGGACAAAATTGCCGACATTTCATAAGACAAATCATACACTGACATAAAAGTGGTAATTTTTACGTTAATATCGCTTTTTTGCTCTTTAACCAAACGGACTGCACGAGCCAGTGCATATTGTTTTTCATTTTCAGGATTGAGCACCACGAGTATGTTGGTAAACTTCATAACAATCTCCTTAATTTAACGGTTGTTATTGCGTTAATAGCATAGTGAAGATTGGCAAAAATAACAAGAATTTTCCAACAGATTAGGAAAAGAAGATAACATCGCAAAGAAAGGGCGGGTGAAATCCATAATTTTTCAGTGAAAAAACTCCCTAAAAAGGTTATTCAACTGGTTTAATCCCTGTTTTAGTGCTACCAGCAATATCAGATAAACCTTGCATATCGTTGATGGTAATATATTTTCCTTGTACGGATAAAAGTCCGATTTTTTGAAAACGACCTAATAAACGACTGATGGTTTCAACGGTTAAGCCTAAATAATTACCGATATCGCTACGGGTCATCGTAAGGCGGAATTCTCTGGCGGAAAATCCACGCGCAGAGTAGCGACGGGACAGATTTTGGATAAATGCCGCTAAACGTTCTTCGGCATTCATTTTAGATAACAACAAAATCATTTCCTGATCAGTTTTAATTTCATTACTCATTAAACGCATAATTTGTTGGCGTAATTTAGGCATTTTGCCGGACAGATCGTCTAAAATATCGAAAGGAATTTCACATACCATAGCAGTTTCTAAAGCTTGGGCAAAACTTGGATGTTGCATATTCATAATAGCATCAAACCCTACCAAATCACCGGGTAAATGAAAAGAGGTAATTTGTTCTTCACCGGTTTCACTAATTGTATAGGATTTTATCGTACCGGAACGAATAGCATAAATTGAATTTAAGGTATCACCGGCTTTAAATAAGACTTGGGATTTTTGAATAGGTTTTTTACGTTCAATAATATTATCGAGTTGATCTAATTCATGTTCGTTCAATGTAAATGGAATACAAAGTTGGCTAATACTACAATCTTGGCAGTGAATTGCGCAACCTCCGGACTGTACCCGGCGACCAACACGAGTTTCACACGTTAAAATATTCATCCTATCCTCAAAATAACATGGTAAAATCGGAAAACAATCAGGTAAAATTGATCTATCTCAATAAATCATATCATTAAATCTAAAATTTAAGAAGATTTAATTTGCAAAAGGAACAATATGGCAACAGAAAAATTAACCCCAAAACGCGTACTTCAAATTCTGCTGATGCTCATCATCCTCATGAGTGCATTTTTCTATAAAACTTATCAACATAATGTATCCGCAAATACCCAAAGCGCGGTCGAAAATACGGAAGTTTCTGAAAAATAGCGGATTTGAGTGACATTGTCACAAAAATAAAAACTGCATAAAATTACTCTTATGCAGTTTTGTTATTGAGATTATTGAGCGGTATCTGTATTTACATTGGCAAGCTCGCCTAAATCTTTATCTACTAAGAATAAGCCTTTACCATCATCACCAAGTAAGTTAAGTTTATCAATAATACCACTAAATAATTTTTCTTCTTCATGCTGTTCAGCAACATACCATTGCAAGAAATTAAAAGCAGAATAGTCTTTTTCTTCAAAGGTTTTGCCAACTAATTCATTGATTTTGCTAGTGATTAATTTTTCATGTTCATAAGTTAATTCAATCACTTGTTTTAAAGACGAAAATTCATGAGGAGGCGCATCAATCTCACCAATTACCACTAAAGCGCCAGTTTCATTTAAATAAGTGAACAATTTACGCATATGTTGCATTTCTTCTGCAGCATGTTCTGCCAAGAATTTTGCCGCTCCTTTAAAACCATTTTGCTCACACCAAGCGCTCATTTGTAGGTAAAGATTTGAAGAATAAAATTCTAAATTCATTTGATCGTTTAAAAGTTTGATAACATTTTGTGATAACATATTAATTCTCCTCATCCACTATAATGTCGCTAAATCGCGATCGATAAAATAAAGCCCACTGCCTTCTACACCCAATAAATTGAATTTATCCAAAATACTATTAAACAATTTTTCTTCTTCATGTTGTTCGGCAACATACCACTGCAAGAAGTTAAAAGTAGAGTGATCTTTGTGGGCAAATGTAACTTCAACTAATTCATTGATTTTTGAGGTAACATATTTTTCATGTTCTAAGGTGATTTCAAATACTTCTTTTAATGAAGCATAGTTATGTTTAGGTGCTTCAATTTTACCGAGTAATGGCATACCGCCGGTTTCGTTAATATAAGCGAATAGTTTTTGCATATGTGCCATCTCTTCATCTGCATGACGTAAGAGAAAAGCAGCTGCACCTTCAAATCCTTTATTAGCACACCAAGCGCTCATTTGTAAATACACATTGGAAGAATAAAATTCCAAATTAATCTGTTCGTTTAGCTTTTTCGTAATCGCTTCATTTAGCATAACTTACTCCTTTCCGTTTAAATAGTCCTAATATCATAAATCCCAATGGGTAGTTTAGCGACTTTTTTATTCTATGCAAGTAAAATTTATCTTAACTTATTCATTTAAAAGCAATTTTAATAATAATTATTTTTGTTAAGGCAAGATGAAATTGTAAATTTTTTCGGATAAAAATGACTGAAAATTGTTTTAATTTCGAGCATTCATGTTTATTGAAATCAATGTGTTATACTTTTTAACGGTTACTATCACATTAACGGAGAATTTAAAGGTCAATGGCATGCCTTACCCGAGAGGAAACCAAATTAACGCGCTTAAATTACTTGATTATATCAAAATAGTGAAAAGTATTTTCAAATTTAGCCTATTTATCATCTATTGGTTAATTGTATAATGAACTTACTTTAGTAACAGACATCAACATTTGGCTAAATGTCAGTTAACAAATACAGAAAACATAACAATGGAGCTTTATATGAAACAAATTGCAAAAGTACAGAGCGCACCGCCAAAACATTGGGTCGGTAACGGTTTCCATGTACATTCCATGTTTACGTATCAAGATCAAGCAACAAATTTAAGTCCGTTTTTATTAATGGATTACAATCCGCCGATGCATTTTAATGGTGGGAAAAAATCAGATTTTCGTGGCGTAGGGGAGCATCCTCATCGCGGATTTGAAACAGTCACCATTGCCTACAAAGGAGAAGTAACGCATAAAGACTCTCATGGCGGTGGCGGAACGATCGGAGCTGGTGATGTACAATGGATGACGGCTGGCGCAGGGGTGATGCACCAAGAATATCATTCCGCCGCATTTTCCGAAAAAGGCGGAATGTTTGAAATGCTGCAACTTTGGGTTAATTTACCGGCGAAAGATAAAATGACGAAACCGAAATATCAGGCAATCACCGCAGCTGAAATTCCGGTGGTTACTTTGGCAAATGATGCTGGTAGTGCGCGAATTATTGCCGGTCATTTTGAAAATACACAAGGTAAAGCCTTAACATTTACCCCTATTAATATGTGGGATGTAGTAATGAATGCCGGTAAATCTTATGTATTTAGCGTGCCGGAAAGCCATAATTTACTGATTTTGGTGCGTGAAGGAGCACTACAAATTAATGATGAGAAAGTGGCTCGTGAAAATGAATTGGTGACCTTCAAACGTGGTGGTGCTGACGTTAAAATTGAAGCCAATAATGCCGCAAGTTTCGTTATTCTCACCGGCGAACCGATTGACGAACCTGTCGTCGGCTACGGTCCTTTTGTCATGAATTCGCGTGATGAAATTATTCAAGCGATTCACGACGTACAAAACGGTCGATTTGGCGCTATCGAAAACTAAAAGAAAAATGCTATCAACCTGAATTTGTTCTTGTAAAAAAACATCTAATTTTGTTACCTTTAATTTATTATTTGCCAATAGCGCCGGCTTAATTTAAAAGTGCGGTGCTTTTTTTATAAGTTTTGCGATTTACGTCAAATTTACTTACATAATAATTACTATAGCACATTATAAAGTAGAAATAATAGACCAGCATTCTATGGCAAAATCTGGCGTATCTTATACTAAGAAATTATTCAGATTTTACGTAGCATAATCAAAACGTCACAAAAAACTCACCGCACTTTATATTTATTTTTTCATGCTTGTTATCTAACACAATTTTAATTCCTGCCATTTGTTAAAGCGATCAAAAAGCTATTTTCTATTTTTCCACATCAATATCGAGTGAGAGAGTAATCTTGGCTATTTTTATCATTTACCTTTGTGATAATTTATTTATGTTATTTAACATAATATATATTATGCGAAATTAGTTATCGGGTTAGTAAAAGCTACGGTGTAATAAAATCACAACGTTATGCACAGGTCACAAATACTACCATGGAAAGATAAAATCTAGCTCATTAAGACCTTGTCACAATAAAAATACACAAGATATTCACGTAATTTTAGAATTGTAAATATAACTTAAAGAAATCTTTGCTTAACGAAATCAATTAAAGTGCGGTCATTTTTTTATGGAAAATATCAGGTCTATTGATTAGAAAAATAAGACTAGAAATAAATCTTGATAACGCTACGTGAATTCTGATGAAAAATCAGGACACATTATACTGATAATTAAAATATCGTTGGCTTGGTTATTTTTTGAAAAAATGTATTTCATGATATGGCGATAACCAAAATCAGGAAATTTACTTTTTTACATTTTATTAACCTATATAAAACACATCGAATTCTCATGTGACAAGGTCACATTTAAATTCAAAATCTTTGCTTATTATTTTTATCTTTTTGTTTTTTGCAGTTATTTTCTAGCGGCTTTTTGTGTATTTTTAGCCGTTACCTCTTGCTTTATGGTAAAAAATTATTTGTGATCCCTTTCACAAAAGCGAAATAAATCCATTTACTTGTTGTGGAGTTATGATATTAATTAACAGTTCATTAACACAAAGTTTCATTGGAGATCTTATGACTTTTCAACTCGCAAATCCCCTCTCTAATTTACGTCGGGAAATCACTCAATACTATCGAATTGATGAAAAAATTGCAGTCGATAATTTGCAAAAAACACTGATTTTCACGCCAGAGCAAGAAAAAGCGATTACGCAAAATGCAGTTGAATTAATTCAAAAAGTACGCAAGATTAAGCAAAAACAATATGGTGTTGATGCCTTAATGCAAGAATTTTCCCTTGGTGATGAAGAAGGTATTGCGTTAATGTGTTTAGCGGAAGCGTTATTGCGTATTCCTGATGATCAAACGCGTGATGAGTTAATTTCTGATAAATTGAAAGAAGGTGACTGGAAATCCCATATTGGTAAGTCGAATTCTTTCTTTATTAATGCTGCCAGTTATGGGCTGCTGCTGGGAAAAAATATTAGTAATTTAGATGATCAACAACTCTCCAATGCCCTCACCAAAACTCTCACTCGCCTCACTACCCCTTTAATGCGCTTGGCGATGTTACGTGCCATGAAAATTTTGGGGCAACAATTTGTCACTGGTACCACAATCAATGATGCCCTTGAGCGTATTCGTAAAAAAGTAGAAAAAGGCTATAGTTTTTCTTTTGATATGTTGGGCGAAGCGGCTATGACGATGGAGGACGCCGATCGCTATTTCCAAGATTATATTAATGCTATCAAAGCAGTTGGCGAAGAGGCGCAAGGAAAAGATATTTTTCGCGCCAATAGCGTTTCTATCAAACTTTCAGCGCTTCATCCCAAATATTATCGTGCCAAATATGAGCGTGTAATGAATGAACTTTATCCTCGCATTAAACAACTTTTTGTATTAGCAAACCAATATAATATTAGTGTTAACATTGACGCGGAAGAAGCCAGTCGCCTCGAATTATCCCTTGATTTAGTTGAAAAATTATTAGATGAGCCGGAATTACAAGGTTATCGTGGAATTGGTTTTGTGATCCAGGCTTATTCTAAACGTTGCCCAAAAGTGATTGACTATTTGATTACCTTAGCGAGAGAAAAACAGGCGTATTTGATGATCAGATTGGTGAAAGGTGCTTATTGGGACAGCGAAATTAAATGGGCGCAAACTGATGGATTAAATGCCTTCCCTCTTTATACTCGAAAAAATCACACTGATATTTCCTATCTTGCCTGTGCGAAAAAATTGCTTACGGCGCAAGATGTGATTTATCCGCAATTTGCCACCCATAATGTACAAACACTTTGTACAATCAATGAGTTAGGCAAAGGCAAAAAATTTGAGTTCCAATGTTTACATGGCATGGGCGAAACCTTGTATGACAATGTTGTCGGCAAAGAAAATTTTGATCGCCTAGTGCGGGTTTATGCGCCGGTCGGTACTCATGAAACGTTATTGGCTTATTTAGTTCGTCGCTTGTTGGAAAATGGCGCTAACTCCTCTTTTGTACATCAATTAGTGGATGAAAATATTCCTGCTGAGCATTTGGTGGCGCCACCTTGGAAGATTTATGCCTCATCTCAAGGTTTGCCAAATTTAGCAGTACAAACAGCGGATAAACTTTTTTCTGATCGCAAAAATTCCTATGGTTTTGATTTAACGAATGAAATTGAACTAGCAAAATTGGAACAAGAATTAAATGCAAGCCAAATCGAAAATGCGTATTCTTTGCTGAATATCAAGGCACAAGAAAATGCAAGTTTTCATGCCCCGGTACAAGATGTTTTCAATCCTGCTACGCAACAACCGATAGCAAAAATCCAATTTTTAAAGACAGAACAGACAGAAAGCGTGTTTAATGCTGCAATTACTGATGAATGGCAAGCCAAAAGTGCGGTGGAAAAAGCGACGATTTTACGCAAAACCGCGGATCTTTATGAACAAAATTATGCTTTATTAATGAAATTAGCGATTTTAGAAGCGGGCAAAACCTTGCCGAATGCCATTGGCGAAGTGCGCGAAGCAGTCGATTTTCTACGCTATTATGCGACGCAATTGGAAAAATTGGCAGGTTTAGGTCAATTAGCCGAACCGCGAGGCAAAGTGCTTTGTATTTCCCCATGGAATTTCCCATTGGCGATTTTCACTGGGCAAATTTCTGCCAGTTTGGCGACGGGAAATGTGGTGATCGCCAAACCCGCAGAACAGACTTCATTAATTGCCTTTGCTGCAGTGCAATTATTTTACCAAGCCGGACTTCCCCGCTCCGCGTTGCAATTAGTGTTAGGTGATGGTGAGTTAGGTGCTGAATTGGTTAGACAACCATTTAATGCTGTCGTCTTTACTGGTTCAACGGAAGTGGCAAAATTTATTAATATGCAATTGGCGCGACGTGATGATGAACCTTTATTGATCGCAGAAACCGGTGGGCAAAATGTTTTGGTTGTGGACTCCTCTGCCTTGCCGGAACAAGTCGTGGCAGATGTATTAAGTTCTGCCTTTGATTCAGCCGGTCAACGTTGTTCTGCGTTACGTATCTTGTTGTTACAAGAAGATATAGCAGAAAAAATCTACCCAATGTTAACGCAAGCCATGCAAGAATTGTCAATCGGTAATCCACAATTTTTAGCCACGGATATTGGACCAGTGATCGATTTGGAGGCAAAACAGCGTTTAGAGCAACACAAAGCGAAAATGCGTCAAATTGCACAACGTTACGTCGAAGTAGATACACCGAAAGAAGGTCACTTTGTCGCCCCGGCGATTTATCAGCTCGCCGATTTATCACAACTTAACCAAGAGGTTTTTGGACCAATTTTACATATTGTCACTTACCAAAAATCTGAATTATCTGCGCGTATTGATGAGGTCAATAATAAAGGATATGCCTTAACTGGCGGTTGCCATAGTCGCATTCGGAAGCAAGTGGACTTGGTAGAAAATCAATTAAAATGCGGGAATTTTTATGTAAACCGTAATATTATCGGCGCGGTTGTCGGTGTTCAACCTTTTGGTGGACATGGATTATCCGGAACCGGTCCGAAAGCCGGTGGCGAATTTTATTTACAACGCCTAACCCAAGCGAAACGCTATTACAGCGAGTTTGGACAAGCATCAAATTTAGTCCATCAACGTCCGATTGTACCGAGTATCACCGGTGAAGAAAATTCTTTAGCCTATTTACCTTGCGAAGTAGCTATTTTAAACGGGAATTTGGAACAAGCACGAAATGCAGCAGATAAATTACTATCCCAAGGCTTTCGTATTTTGGTGGAACCAAATCATCCGCTTGCAAATATGGCTGACAAAGGTATTCGCGTATCAACGGAATTAGGCACTTGCCAAAAAGGTATTTATCTTGAGCCATTAAGCCAAGCGCAACGGATTTGGCTGGCTGAACATAGTAAGGCGATTTTTAAATGTGTTGATTGGCAGCAAGAACAAGACACCTTATTGTTATTTGATGAATTTTCACGTAGCGAAAATACCACTGCCGCCGGCGGAAACGCATCTTTAATGGCAATGGAAGAGCAATAATTTAGGAGCGCAATTATGCAAAATTATCAAATTTATATCACCTTTGGTCTCTATTTAGTGATTATTTTAGGAATTGGCGTGTATGCTTATCGTTCAACGAAAAACTTTGACGACTATATTTTGGGTGGGCGTCGTATGGGTGGTTTTGTGACCGCCATGTCCGCTGGTGCATCCGATATGTCTGGTTGGTTATTGATGGGGCTGCCCGGCGCCATTTTTGCCTTTGGTTTATCCGAAGCCTGGATTGCTATCGGCTTAACGATCGGGGCGTATTTAAATTATCGAGTAGTCGCAGCGCGCTTGCGGATTTTTACCGAAAGCTATGACAATGCCTTGACGTTGCCAGAGTTTTTTGCACAACGTTTTCCACGCCAGAAAAAAGCGCTAAAAATTATTTCATCTTCTATTATATTATTTTTCTTTACGATTTATTGCGCCTCTGGTGTGGTTGCTGGCGCGAAATTGTTTCAAAGTTTGCTTGGTTTAGAATATTCCAGCGCACTTTGGCTCGGCGCATTAGCGACCATCATTTACACCTTTATCGGCGGTTATTTGGCAGTTTCTTGGAGCGACACCATTCAAGCAACCTTAATGATTTTTGCTCTATTATTAGCTCCAGTTATGGTGTTAATTCATCTTAGTTGGGATGAGATTGGAGTGGCGTTGGAAGCCAAATCACAACTCACCCAAATCCCATATTCTGATTGGCTGTATAATATTTCCGGTATCGGCGTCATTTCCGCTTTAGCCTGGGGATTAGGCTATTTTGGTCAACCGCATATCCTCGCCCGTTTTATGGCGGCAAGCTCAGTGCAAGCCTTGGATAAAGCGAGAACTATCGGGATTACCTGGATGTTTTTATGTTTAGGCGGTGCGGTAGCGGTCGGCTATTTCGGTTTAGCCTATTTTACGGTCAACAATATTGCCTTGGATAATAGTGAAGCCATTTTTATCGAATTATCCAAATTAATGTTTAACCCATGGATTGTCGGCATTGTATTATCGGCAATTTTAGCGGCGGTAATGAGTACGCTATCGGCGCAATTATTAATGTGTTCCGCGGCAATCACCGAAGATTTCTACAAAGGCTTTATCCGCAAAGGTGCCTCTACGCAAGAATTGGTGTGGATTGGACGGATTATGGTATTAGTCATCTCGGTTGTGGCAATTATTATTGCTCAAGATCCAAATTCTAAAGTGATGGGCCTAGTATCTTATGCTTGGGCAGGCTTTGGCGCTGCATTCGGTCCAGTGGTAATTCTTTCTTTATTTAACCGTAACATCAGCTCAAAAGCTGCGTTATGGGGAATGTTATCCGGCGCAGTCACCGTCGTTGCCTGGTCTCCATTAATGAAATATCTTGGTTGGGCAGATTTAGCAAAACTTTACGAGATTATCCCAGGCTTCCTTGTCTGTTCCTTTATTACACTCACCTCCTCTATTTTTGCACCGGTACATCCGCAAGTCGCCAAACAATTTGATGCCGCATTAGCGGATTTTGAGCAGAAAAAAGCGTTGAATTAATTCATTTCAACTAATAAAGGGGAAATACAATTTCCCCTTTTATCTATAACCACTTATTCTATTGATCACTTTTCTTACGATTACAACTTTTACACAACATTTGCCCATTGCTCAAATCCGTTTTACCGCCTTGCGACCAAGGTGTGATATGGTCTGCTTCCATTTGAGATAGCTCAAAGGGTGCTTTGCAATGTGAGCAAACGCCATTTTGTCGTTCAAATAAAATTCGTTTATCTTTATCGCTAAAGGTGCGTAAATTTAAATGACGTTCATCTCGTGTTAGCACATAAGCATAAACTCCAGCTTTTTTACTGACTTCATCATCTTCCATTAAGGTTTTGATTTCCGTTTCAAGTGCGGTTGGGTTTAAATCAGCGTCTTTGAATTGATTATAAAACAATCCCCATTCCAAGCCTTTCATCTCTTTGCGATAAGTTGGAAATGTATTTTTTACCCAGTTAATCACTGACTGAAAATAATTCCATAATTTCGTGGCGTGCTCATCGTGTTGATGCAATGCCATATAGCTTTCAATGCTTTTATGTGGCTTATTTTCAGTGTTATTTTCGGTGCAGTAAATCCATTCTAATGCTGTTTGCAATAACTCTTGGCGAATAGGCGAACCTTTGACGTATTTATCGCCTAGGCTAGATGCTACACAGCCTGATTTTGAAAAATAGCGTTTAGCATCGGTTAGCCAACTGCCCGCATAAACTGCATTACGTAACTCTTGGTCGGTCAGTTTTTCGCCTGCAATATTGATCGTCTTAAACCATTCTAGCTTTTCGCTATCCGTTCCCTCGCATTGATAAACGGTTAATTCATAATCCAAAAATACGTCTTGTTTGTCCTTGGGGAGATTATGAAAATATTGATATTCAACCGAAAAATCGCCTTTGACAAATTGGCAAATAGAAATGGTGCGTTGCTGACCATCTAGTACTTCAAATGTGCCATCTTCACGTTTTACCCAGTACATCACATTAAGCGGAAAACCTTTACGAACCGTATCAATCACGGCATTACGTTGTGCTTCTTTATACACAAATTCACGCTGATATTTGGGGCGAATGTCTAGTTTGCCATAATAGCCTGTTACGCCGTTTTCGGCGGTGTTGGTATAATCAGCGACCAAATCACGGATTTTGATTTTAGTTAATTCGATTTTCATACTCATTTTATCCTTTTGTCATTTACGCTTAATTAAAATACGGGCATATAATTGCTTTCCGTCTATCAATCCACGATGCCTATTTTTCATATCTAATCGTAAATTATCAGTTTCTTGGCTTGTATCTCCACTATGCGTTTGACCAATAATTTCAAATTGTTCAGGATTATATTTATCCAAAAAAGTAATCGGTACTCCCATTGCGCCATCGTAATTCATCGGAATATCTTTTACTTTACTGACTTCAATCGCATCATAATTATCATATTTAGGATATTCTTCGGGCGAATAAGTTTTATAAAGCAATAATTCTTCGTGGCGTTTGGCGTGGTCTAAATTGGTAAACCAACAAATATTTCCCAAACTGCGCCATTTTTGCCCTGTTTCATCTTGCCAATAGCGCGTTGCTTTTTCTTCGTAATAATCAGGCACTTTAAATGCCATATCGCCACTTTTATTGCCTAGCCAAATTTTATTTTCTTTAATTAGCTTAAAGGTTTCTTTATAAGTAATTGCATTTTGATTCCCCACAATTACAAATTTTTTCTCATATTCCATTAACTGTGCGACATATTCACGGAATAGGGAGAAAGGTGGGTTTGTAATCACAATATCCGCTTGTTTGAGAATTTCTACACATTCAGGGCTACGAAAATCGCCGTTTTGCGTTAAATGAATACGCTTAATATCGGCAAAATCAATTTTGCCATCTGCATTTAAATCTAATTCACGGTCAATTTCTAATTTATAAGTAGGGTGCTCTGCATCAAAATGCGTAGAAATGAGTTTTTTAATGCCAAGATGTTCAAAATTGAGTGCAAAATAACGGAAAAAATTACTCTCTTCTGGATCGTCACAGTTGCAAAAAATAATTTTGTCTTTGAAATGTTGAGTGTAATGGCGTAATTCGTTTTCAATATCGACAAGTTGAGTGTAAAACTCGTCATTTTTCTCACGGTTAGCGCGGTGAAGATTTTTGTTACCTGCCATTATGCCACCGCCTTTTTTAAAAAAAGGCTTGACAGGCAAGAGATTGATTTTAAACTACGTTTCGTTTCGTTTCGTTTCGTTTCGTTTCGTTTCGTTTCGTTTCGTTTCGTTTCGTTTCGTTTCGTTTCGTTTCGTTTCGTTTCGTTTCGTTTCGTTTCGTTTCGTTTCGTTTCGCATTTTAACCTCACTATATAAATGTCAAGTAAATTTTGATAAAAACACAAATAATCCGATGTCTGGTAAATATTTTATTTACTTCTTTTTTACTCTTTTTTGTGACAATGATCACTCATCATCCCAATAATTTTACGCCATATTCATACACTTGCTGCAACAACGCTAATTTTTCTGGGTTATCTTGCTGTTCTTGAGCCAGTTTTTGCAAATCTTGCTCAAATTGCACCGCACTTTTTTCCAGTTTTCGCCGGCGGTATCTTTGCCATTGCAATTGCTCCGTGCGCGTTAAGGTTTTATAAAAATGTCTAGCGCGATAATGAAATAACAAGGGTTCTATGCGCTTGTCTTGGAACGTTAACTGATGATCTGCTAATTTTTCTGGCGGTAAATCGCGTAAAATCGCCATATTATTTTTATCGTTATAACCAAAAAAGCCGCTGTATAATTCCGTTTCTACATTCTCACTGGGTTCAAATGACCGATCATCATTAAAAATTTCAATCACTTTATCCCGAATATTAACTTGGCGCAATTTAGCCAAATTTTGCAAACAAAAGTCGCGATCAATACCCAAACGTTGTGCATTTTTAGGCAATAGCGTTTTCGCCGGCGCTAAAATCGGACACTTATTAATATGCACCAATTTTAACGGAACCGGCAGCACACCTTGCGCTTCAAGCACGACTTTGGGCGTATATAAAATCTCGCGTAATTCTACCGCACTTTTCGTTAATAAGTCGCTGATATCGCGCGCTAAATCGCATACAATCACTGCATTCTGATTGCTCGGATGCCATGCCAAAGGAACTACCCAACTGGTATTACCGCGATAATTGCCCAACATACCGGAAACGTGAACCAGCGGTGTTAATTTTGCAGTGTCAATCAGTTCTACGAGAGATTTTTTATCTCGGTGCGTAAAAAAATAGTGAAATAATTTAGGTTGTTTTTCTTTAATCAGTTTTGCCATGGCAATGGTTGCATAAACATCCGCCATCGCATCATGTGCATTACTATGCTCAATGCCATTGGCTTGAGTTAATTTTTCCAGCCGAAAAGATGGCATTCCGTCTTCATCATATGCCCAATTAATCCCCTCTGGACGCAAGGCATAACAAGCACGCACAACATCCAACAAATCCCAACGGAAATTTCCATTTTTATAGCTATACTCATAGGGATCAATAAAATTGCGGTAAAAGGTATAGCGCGCCATTTCGTCATCATAACGAATATTATTAAAGCCCATAATACAGGTATTCGGTTGGCTAAATTCGGCTAAAATACGCGCGGCGAACTCCGGCTCGGGAACCCCTTTCTCATTACATTCTTGCGGCGTAATCCCCGTGACCAAAACCGCTGCGGGCGAAGGCAAATAATCATTGCTTTGTTTGCAATACAACATCACCGGCTCGCCGATAATATTAAAATGTTCATCGGTACGAATACCGGCAAACTGCGCGGGACGATCGGACGCCGGATTAATGCCAAAACTTTCAAAATCATAAATAAAAAAAGAAAAATCAGATTGCATCGCGAATTTACCCAATAACGTGATCCCAGTAAAATAAACAAAGAATGGATAATATTCCAACAATTACCCCTACTCCATTGATTTTGCTTATTTTTTCTTTAAATACCAATGCACCGACTAAGGTGCCAAAACAAATCACTCCCACATTCATACCAGCAAAAACTAATGTCGGATTTTCACTAAAATGTTGATGCGCTTTAATATAAAACAGGATGTTCATAAAATTTAAGCCACCAAGGAGCATTCCGCCCAGCAAACTTGGCGCAGTCCAACGGGTTCGTTTCAGTAGTAAATACATAAACATTACACAAGCCGCCAAGCAAAAAGAGATAAAAAGCGTGGTAGCAAATGCGGCGCCCATTTTGGCGGTTTGTTTGAATAAAATATCAATAATGCCATAACCAAACCACACCAAAATTAAACTGATAACGCCTTTGACGCTGCCTTGCATTTGCGCGGCGGGTTTGGTGAGCAAACAAAATAAGGCGAAAAACGCTAAAATAATTCCGATCAAGCGCGCTTGGCTTAATTGCTCATCAAACAACAAAAAGGCGGCAACAATCGGTAAAAATAAAGACAATCGCTGTGCCGCATCTGCGCGGACAATACCGGCAAACTCCACCGCTTTCGACATAATAATAAACACCGTTGGCAACAAAATCCCCAAGGCGAAAAAGATCGACGAATGTTCGCTTTGCGCAATAAAATTCGTAAATGCCAAGCCTTGAAAATTTGGCTTCAGTAAAATATAACTTAATCCAAGTGCGGTAATGTAATTAAAGGCAATAGCTTGCTCAATAAGAATATTGCGTTTCCGCGCCACTTTCAGCAACACCGAAACCGCCACACTACAAAGAATAGCAAGAAAAAGATAATGCATGGGATACCTTCTATTTTGGGTAAAAGTGCGGTCAAAATTTAGTTATTTTTAACCGCACTTTCTTGCTCACTAGGCGCTAGCGCCAAATCCGCGTAAGCCAACCACATGAACGTGTTCTTGGTTACCGGAGATTTTACGTACTAATTTATACGTCGTCCCTTTTTCTGGGCTGATATTTTCCGGCGCAGCGATAAGCAATTGCATATCCAGACGTTCACACAATTCAAACAAGGTGGAAATGGATTTCGCATCCAAACGCGCCGCTTCATCTAAGAATAACAAACGACATGGAACAATATCTTTACCGCGAATTCGGCGGCTTTCTTCTTCCCAACTTTGAACGACCATCAATAAAATAGACATCCCGGTTCCGATAGCTTCACCGGTGGACAAGGCGCCACTTTCCGCGCGCAACCAACCGTCCGCACCACGATAGACTTCCACTTCAAGATCGAGATAATTGCGATAATCCAGCAATTCTTCGCCAATGGTTTGTGCAGTACGCTGCCCCATATCGATATGTGGATTAATGCGTTGATACAATTTCGCAATCGCTTCAGAGAAGGTCATACGGTTGTCGCTGAATAAATCTTGATATTCCGCCTGATTGCCGGATAACGCGTCCAATAACATCGCATGAGTATCACGAATATTCACCACCAAACGCACAGATTTAACTTGACCAAAAGCAATATTTTGCAACCCTTGGTTCAACATACGAATTCGGTTTTGTTCGCGCTGAATGGTTTTGCGCATAATATTCGCCACACTTTCCGAACTGATCGCCAATTTTTTCTCGCGTCCGGTTAACTCATCAGTTAAACGAGAAAGCTCAATTTCCATTTGCTCAATTGCATCAATCGGATCGTCGGTTTTGATAATATCTTGACGAATACGTTCGCGCAGATGTTGATATACCGCAATAAAGAACCGTACTTTATTTTCCGGTTTACGACTATCTTCAGAAATACGTAAAGCATCACGCAAATATTCGTTATCGGCAACCGCTGTTCTCAATGCACCCAAGGCTTTATCCGACATTGAGCGCAAATCATCCGCGGATAAATATGCCAATTCGCGACGATTGAGGCGTTTTTCCACATCGCTGTTGCGAGATAAACGCAGCACCACACACCAACTCACTTTCGCCGCAACCACTAATTCGCGCTGGGTTTTATAATCCCGCTCTGCTTTACGAATACGACGTGTTAAATTCTCGCTTTCTGTTTCAATTTGCGTTAATTGTTTTTCAATATAAGTACGACGTTGGCGACTGGTAGAAAGTTGTTGATACAATTCATCACGACGAATACGAGCGCGATCTTCCGCGCCATCATCCGCGCGCACGCCAAGCTGACCGATTTCTTCAATCAGTTCATTTAACATTTTATTTTTTTCATCAAAGGAACTGCGCAATTCAATATAAACTTGGTTATATTGTGCAAAACGCACTTGTTTTTGGCGCACAATTTCGCGTTGCTGTTCCCGTTGTTTTTGCACGTGTTCCAAACGTTGACGCAACTGTTCATTTAATTCGGAAGTTTCAGATTTCACCGTATCTTCATAACTGAAATGCGCTTTACGTTGCACCACATCCGCCAAAGCAAAAACGCGTTGTTGAATTTGTTTTTGTAAACCGACCGCACTTTCGTAATCCGCTTTTAAGCGCTCATAATTTTCAGGATCACTTTGCAAGGTATTCGCAATCGGCTCCAATTGCGCTAAGGCGTTGCCATATTGACGGATAAAATGCGCATCTTGTTCTGCTTCATCCAATTGTTCGCGACATTCTTCAATGCGATCCAACAAGGTCTCATCCGCCAAAACATTGACTTGCGGCAACAATTTATTCAGCAATTGCATTTTTTCTTTAGCATTATCCAATTGCATCCGAATTTGTTGTTCACCGGTACTAAATTGGTTAAGCTCGCGCTCAATTTCATTACGTTCGCGTTGTACTTCCGCCATTAAGGTTTCCGGATTAGGTAAAAATGCCAAGGCTAAATGTAAACCGACAAATTGGCTGAAATGTTCATGCAAACGCTGACATTTTTGCACATCAAACGCACGCTGCGCATATTGTTCCGCAATTTCATCCCGTTGTGCTTGTAATTCTTCCAAGCGCTTTTCTCGTGCGGCACGACCGAACAACGGAATTTCTGGGAATTTGGAATAACGCACTTCGCGATTTGACACTTGCACCACAACGCCCAATTCCAACTCTTGCGCATTAAAGACACTGTCGTCGAATTCTGCCGGATCGCCTTCAATTAAATATAAATCTTCCGGGCAATCTTCCAATTGGCTCAATTGTTCTTTCACGGCAGTTAAATCGCGCACCACAATCGCATGGCGTGCTGGCCCATATAACGCCGAGAAATAAGGCGCATCTTCAATCGGCACATCATCATATAATTCAGACAATAATACGCCACCAAAACGCTCGGCAAGCACATTTAAACGCGGATCTTCCGAACCGTCCGGCTGGCTTAAACGAGAAATTTGCTCATCTAAATGTTGACGTTTTTGCTCCAATTGATCGCGTTCAATGGTAAATTCACGCTCTTTAACCAATTGTGCCTGCATAAAATTCATCACATCTTGGCTATCAGCAAAATTTGCGCCACTTTGTTCTTGCAAACGTTCCAACGCGGCTTGTGCAGTTAACCATGCCGGCGCTTTACGTGCATTTTCTTCATAAAGTGCGGTCAATTGTTCGCGTTTTTGGCGCAATGTCGAACGCTGTTCCACTTGCTCGGATAATTCGACAGACAAATCGTCCACTAGCGCTTCTTGTTCGGCATAGAAATCTTCTAATTCCTCAACGCTTTCCAAGGCTAAATTCGCGCGTTGGTTAACATCTTTTAATAAACGCACCGCACTTTGTTGTTGGGCATAACGTTGTTCTAATTCATGTAATTTACCGCGCAATGACGCACTTTGCTGCGCTTGCACTTTTTGACGCGGATATTCACGCAACAAAGTTTTTGCGCTTTCCCACGCTGCTGAACGCGGCATCTCACCCGCAATGCTACACACCAACTGATAGACTTTATCAAATTGCGTTTTCGCCGCTTCGGAAATGGACATTTTCTGCTCTAATTCCAGCACTCTCGCGGTAATATCTTCCGCCTGCGCCTCAAATTCCGCATAATAATCTTCCACATTTTTTACCGACAACTCAGCTAACCCGCATAAATATTTGGCTTTTTCTAAAGCGCTAATCGCTTGGTTATATTGCAAAGCGCGGGTTTGTTGTGCATCAAGCGCTTGTTGATAATCTGCCAATTGGTTACGCAGCTGATCCACTTCCAGCTCCACTTGTTCCAATTGCGCTTGGCTTGCTTCTTGCTGTTCATTGGCTTCTTCAACCGCCATTTTTTGTTCTTCTAATTTTTCCCGTAAGGTGGCGACATCTTCATGATAACGGGAAATTTTTTCTTGATGGCGTAAGGCATTTAACACTAAATTTAAATGATCGACCGCACTTTGGTGATCCACTTCCAACGTTTTTTCATTTTCCGCCAACTCTGCGGCTTCGCGACTTAAATCAATTAAGCGATGTTGCGATAAATCTTGTTCCGCTTTGGCTTTATACCAATCTTGACGGAAAGAAAGTGCGGTTTGAATATTGCCTAAACGCTCGTTGGCGTTACGCATATAATCGGAGGCGACATAATTGGTGGTTTCCGTGATCAAATGTTTAAATAAATCGCGGTCAGCTTGCGTGACTTTAATGGCTTCAAGGGTCATGCGGTTTTCGCGTAACGCACTTTCCATATCTTGGAACGCTTTGCGTACGCCTAAATTTTCCGGCAATAGATAATCACGCAAGGATTTGGTAATCGCACTGGAAATCCCACCGTATAAAGACGCTTCAATCAATTTATAGAATTTGCTACGGTCAGAAGAAGAACGTAAACGTTTTGGAATAATACCCAAATCAAACATCATCCCGTGGTAATCCGTGATAGAATGATATTGTTTAAATTGCGCGCCTAGGTTTTCAATTTTATCTTTTAGTTCATTTAAATTTAATACGCGCGCTTGGCGTTCGCCGACGGTTTCCGTAAAAATCACGGTCGGATTAAGGGATAATTCCAAGCCTTGAATGGAAAACGTTTTAATATCCACTTTTTTATCGCGTCCCGCCACTTGCTGCAAACGAACACCGACAACAATACGCTGATGACGAGAATTAATCGTATCTAAGGCAGCATAACACACGCCCGGACGCAATTTACCGTGCAACCCTTTATCTCGCGAACCGCCGGTTGAACCCGCTTCCGTAGTATTACGGAAATGCAACAAGGTTAAATCCGGAATCAATGCGGTGACAAAGCCTGCCATTGTCGTAGATTTACCCGCACCGTTTCCGCCCGATAAGGTCGTTACTAATTCATCCAAATCAAAAGTACGCGCGAAAAAACCGTTCCAGTTAATTAAGGTTAAAGAACGAAACTTCCCTCTTTCTACACCAACTGATTGCAATGCAGGATTAAATTGTGACATTGTCACTAAAGAAGTCGCTAAATCCGCTTGTTCCAAAGACATTTCGTCAACATCGTTTACAATAATGTCCTTTTCAAGATCAAGTATTTCGTTTTCTTGCTCAAATATGTCAGACATTATTCTTCTCCCTCTTGATCTTCAACATCTTCAATTTCTTCGTCTTTTTCTACCGCACTTTTTTCCAATTGCAAGGATTGCGGATTAGCCGCTTCTCCATCACGAATTAAACGTAATTGCGCTTCTAACGGATCGTCTCCGGAACGTACTTCCGCACCAAAACGGAAAACCGACTCGGAAATGGTAAATTTTCCGCTGTTTTGCTCACCAATGGTATGAATCATGCCCAAACGACGTAAACGCGTTAACGCCGCACGCACTTTTTCTGCTAATTTTTGTTTATCCAAATCAGAACCGGAAGAACGCTGATTGACTGCTTTTAATAGTTTGCTTTCGTCCGCCAAATTCAATAATTCGTCATACACTTCTTGAATCGTAAAAATCCCTTGTTGAGCCAAACGTTCCGGACTTAGATATAAATAACAAAGCACTTTGCCCACTAACATTTCCAGCTCCGTCAACACGGAACGCGCGATTAAGGTTGTCGCTTTCGGGCGTAGATAGAAAAAACCTTCCGGGGCACGAATAAGTTCCACATTATAACGACGATAAAAATTATCCAACTCCCACTGAAAATCCAGTAAAAATGCATGGTTATCCAAATGCTCCATGCCGATATGTTTACCGGAACGTAATTGGCTGTCCACCGCAGGAAACAGCGGATTGGCAATTGCCACCGCTAATTTGCTTGAAATTCCATCTTGAAGATTATCTGTCATTGGTTCATCTCTTTATTTATATTCGTCAATAACGTGCGCCTGTACTTCGGCGCCCTGTTGATTAATCGCTTCCCATTGCGCATAAACACCGGATAAATCCGCGCTTGCCATTCCTAAGCGTACCGCCTGATCAACGATAATGCGCGCCACATCAAAATGGCGAGACAATGGGTAATTTTCTAATTGTTCTTTTAAGACCAAACTAAGGTTAATCGGACGATTTTGCTCACGATAGGAGATTAATAAGGTTTGCATCTGCTCCTTAATTTGATCTTGTAATGCGGAAAATTCTTCGAATTGCAACGCTTCCGGCAACTCACCTAACGCATCTTCTTCGCGCAACATCAATTCTTCATCACGCAAATCAATTAAACGCTCTGCCTGCGCGGTCCACAAATACCAAGGATGATCGAAATAATGGTGGATGGATTGACGTAAACGTTGTGAAAAGACCCGATTTTTATCCATATCAATGGCGGTACGAATGAATTTATGCACATGGCGGTCATAACCAATCCACAGATCGATTGCTTGTTGCCCCCAACTAATAATTCGGTCAAGTTTCGATTGCAAATCGGTAATCAATTGATCGATAAAATACAACTCATCGCGTCCAATCACACAATCTTGAATACGCAACAGTTGCGCTTGCAGCTTATCACCGGCGGCATTTAGCGTATCTTGCAATTCACGCAAATTGCCGGAAGTTTCATCTAATAATTTTTCACAACTGCTAATTGCTGCCTGCCAATCTTTGGTCAATAAATCAGCGATTTCTTCTTTAATCGTTTGCTGATTTTCATCCATAATACGCTGTGAATAATCAATACTATCAAAGATTTCTGCCACGGAATATTTCAGCGGCGCAAACACATTACGACGCCAATGATGCTCGTCACCATTTTCTTCCGCCGCTTCAGAAGCACGCTGAATTTCATCAGCCACAATTGAAAGCTGCACGGATAAACGTAAGGCGGAAAATTCACGCTGACGAATATAATAATCGGATACCCCAACGCCCAGCGGCGTTAAACGATAAATCGACAAGCCTTCGGTAAATTCACTGCTAAAACGATTTAAAAAACGCTGTTTTACCATTTCATTAATGGCATTATTCGCTCGCGTGGCAACGGTTTCTTGGGATTGTTCAAAAGCGGAAGAAATATGGCGGAAAATATCAATCAAATCGGTTTCCAGCATTTCACCATCTAAGCGCTCGTTATTATAAATCGCAATCGCCAGTAAAAATGCCAAGCGCTCCGTAGGAAGGTTTAGGCTAAATTCACGTTCCTTGACCCACATCACCAATTCAGGAATGGTTTGCGATGCTTCAAACATTTAAAAATCTCATAGTAAAAATCGACATAAAAGTGCGGTCGATTATACAGGATTTTTTAACGTTCTTGTAGCGTGAATTTTACACGAAAATCCCCCCAAAATGACCGCACTTTTGACAAGTTTGCAATTGCCGAATAAACTAATAAAATTTGCTGTAATGCAAACTCATGATTACCGGTGGTTTATGAATGAGCGTTTATTAAATCACAGTGGCAAATACCGAGCAGTTCTTCTGGCTCAAAATTAATTTAAGCGGAAAATTTTGAGGAATTCTATGATTCACTTTAATTATCGCCCTGAAATAGATGGATTGAGGGCTATTGCTGTTTTATCTGTGGTCATTGCTCATGCAAATGCCCAGTGGTTACCCAATGGTATTTTAGGTGTTGATGTATTTTTTGTCATTTCTGGATTTCTGATTACCCAAATTATTTATCAAGAAATGACTCAAAATACATTTTCTTTTATTGAATTTTATAAACGACGTGCCAAGCGTATTTTACCAGCACTATTAGTAGTCTTAGCTATCACAACTATTTTTATCTCTATTATATTTATTAAACAAGATTTTATTGATTATCTTAAATCGATTCGCTCTACTTTATTATTTAGTGTAAATATCTTTTTTGCAAAAGATATTGATTATTTCGATATCACATCTCAAGAAAAACCATTATTACATCTTTGGTCGTTAGCGATAGAAGAACAGTTTTATTTTATATTTCCAATTATCTTATTATTATCAATTAAATTTCTTAAAAAGAAATACATTATTGGGCTAATTTTAACTTGTATTGTATTAAGTCTTTTATCTCAATTCATTCCATCTGATAAGCAATAATATTATTTGCCACATATCCGCGCTTATGAATTATTGATTGGCTGTTTATTTGCTATACTGCCTAGAAAATCGCTGCCGATTTCGATACAATGGACAGCATTACTTACTATATTGATTATATTTTTTATTCCTAAAGCATATTTTAGTATTGGTCATGGCTATATCGAAAGATTGTTAGTGTGTGTCAGTACAGCCTTATTGTTAAACAATAACAACTCAAGCACGACCCCACTTACACCAAATAAATTATTAAGTCATCCCTTTTTTATCTTTTTTGGTTTAATTTCGTATTCTCTATATTTATGGCATTGGGTTATTTTTGCTATATTACGCTATGTTTACATGCCGAACGAATTACCATTAACGTTTCTATTTTCTGTCATCTTTATAAGCATTATTTTAGCCTATCTAACTTATAAAGTTGTAGAAAATCCAATAAGAAAAATAAAAAACTTCACGAATAAAAAATTTTTACTTTCTATATTGGGATATGTTGTAATTATAATATTCATATCAGTATTTATTCATTTTTATAAAAAAATAGAGGATAATATTGTTCCTCAACACCTTGTTTGGGAAAAGCATATCTGCTACGACAAATATTCTGATATGCCTTGTCTTCAAGGCGATATCTCATTAAAAACGCCAACTATTTTAGCCATAGGTGATTCCCATTCAGCACAATATAATCAATTTTTTAATTATTTAGGTCAAAAAGAGCATTGGCTTTCCTCTGTTATTTCAGCACACAGTTGTCCTTTTTTAATTGAACAAAGACGACCTATCAAAGAAAACCTCGCTGAGAAAAAAACAGCTATTAATTGTAATAATTATCGTGATTTTATTGATACACAGATTCAATATTACGATACGATTTTCCTTCTTGGATATTGGGAGAAATATATTCCAAGTGATAATGATGAAATGCAAGAGATAAATTTTCTAACACACTTTGAAAAAACCTTACAATATTTACTCCATCAGCATAAAACGATTTATGTTTTTGCCGATAATCCTACCATTTCAGTACAAGGAACTCGTTACTATTATTTAACGCAAAAAGGATTATCATTTATTTTACCCAAACTCACAATATCTTCAAAATCAGCTAAAGCAAATCAACTTATGAAAAATATTGTCAAAAAATACCCGCAAATCATTTGGGTTGATCTCAATCCTTATATTCCAAAGGATTTTATGATTGACGGTTTGCCAATCTATAGGGATGATGATCATATTAACCCTTATGGTGCAAGAAAAATTGCTGAACATTTTGCTGAAAAAGAAATATTGATAAAAAAAGTTCTGTAATGATAGGCAGTTCTCAAAGCACACCAAACATAATGTAGTTAAGTGAAACTTAAAAAGCGCTTAATTTACTATAGGTTAAGGGCTTTTTAATGCCTTTTGTTGCAAAGATACAACTAGAAAAATTTTTAATGTACAAAAATCTTACTACAAACAAATGAATAGAGCATTAAAATCATCTCGAATTTGGCGCGCCTGTTGTAGTGATATGTCAGGATAACGCCCAATACTGATTAAAACTCTTTTCTTTGGCTGTGTGAAAGGCTTGTAATAATTAAACCGCCATAACTTAGCCCCATTAGGCTTAATCAGCAAATAAAGCCCCTTTCCATCCGCTAACGTAAACTCTTTAGCTTGTGGTTTTGCTTTCTCTATTTGCGTGCTGTTTAGTGGTTTGGTTGTGCGCGCCATAATCGCCCCTTGTTCCGTATAACTATCTACAAAAAACAGATATAACAATATCGCTGTAACTACATGATATTTATACTGATATTCTGTTTTAGTTATACGACTTTAGTTATATGCTCGGCTAGTATAACTAAACGTATAACTAAAAGTCTAGGATTTTATAGGATTTCATAGGAACGCATAGGCAATAAAAAACCCCTTGAAGTCAGTATTTTCAAGGGGTTTTAGGATTTCATAAAATCGCTTTGGAATATGTTTTGGTGGAGCTGGGGGGAGTTGAACCCCCGTCCGAAATTACTCTACCTTTAGCACTACAGGTTTAGTCTCGTCTTTAATTTCACTTACTACCAGCGGACAGACACGCAAGCAATAAGCTAGCTTGATTCAATTTAGTGTTTCGATCTCCAAGCCTAAGCGTCCACACGATCTCGTTTAAGGTTGACTCCGCTTTATCCCCGTCTTACGAGCGGAAGCTAGGGAGCGAAGGCTATGAGCAGGTTATTAAGCTGCTAAAGCGTATTGTTCGTCGTTTGCGACTATTTTTTGCGGTTTGTTTACGAGGCCTACCGCACCTCGACCTGCACCTTGGGCTTCGCTAATCCCGTCGAATCCAGAATCAGCCCCCAAATTTCATTTATTCTAACAAAAATTGGAATAAATGAAAATGAATTTGACAATAAATAATGAAGTCGGAAAATGTGCTCTCTTTCCGGCTCCATAAAACAAATTTCAGATTATTTAGTTTCTGTAGCTTGTTTTACTTGATCTGCTGCTTGGTTAACTTTGTCCATTGCTGCGTCTTTTGCTTCAGTCGCTTTTTCAGCTGCCACATCTTTTGCTTCAACCGCTGCTTCTTTAGTTTGAGCTACTTTTTCCGCTACTGCATCTTTTACTTCAGTTGCTTTCTGTGCTGCTGCATCCTTAGTTTCAGCTGCTTTTTCAGTTAATGCATTTACTTTTTCATTTACAGCTGATTGCACCTCTTCAATTTTTTGTACTGCTGCATCCTTCATTTCTGTTGCTTTTGCAGCGACGTTATCTTTCATCTCAGAAGCCACTTGCACGGTCGCATCTTTAACGTCGGTTGCGGCTTTCGCTACTGCATCTTTAGCTTCTGTCATGCTTGCTTTTGCATTGTCAACTTGTTCCGCAGTTTTGCTGTCTTTATCGAAACAAGCGCTTAAAGATAAAGTTGCACCTAACACTAACACTGCCAATACTGATTTTTTCATGTTTTACTCCTGAGTAAAATAATAAAAATGAAGAGCATGTCCGACTAAATATCACGCTCTAAAGAATAGACTTAAGTATAATACAATTTATCAAGAATGAAATAAGATTTACATTATTTTACATAAACAAGGGCAAATTTACTCATTAAAAAAATGATAACTAATTGAATATCAAATAAATTTAAAGGTAAGAAAAAATGAAAGATTTACTTATGTAAAGTCAAAATTTACGCTGTAATAAAAAATCGCATATAAATCCCTCGTTTTGGGTAAATTATATACGATTTAATGTTGTTCTATAGAAGAATTATTTCACTAACTCTGTTTGCATATAGGTTAAACGCTCAACATTGGTAATATATTGCCCTAACTCCTGTTCTTCCGGTTTATGCACATAAGGAATTTGTCCTAACAGCGGGGCATCAATTTTATCGCTAAGCAAGCGAATAATTTCGGCATAATATCCTAATCCTGGATTAATTCGATTCGCAATCCAGCCCAGTAGCGGTAAACCAGATTGTTTAATTGCCGCCGCACTTAATAACGCATGATTGATACAACCTTCTTTAATTCCAACGACTAAAACTACCGGCATTTGATGAGACGCGACCCAACTGGCAAAACTATGTGTTTTATTCATTGGTGTCAACCAACCAAAAGATCCTTCAACCACAACGGTTTGGTATTGATCCGTCAAACGTTTTAAATCGCGATTAATTTTTTCAATATCAATAATCTCGCAATCCGTAGTCAACATTGGCATGGTATGCACGAAGGTATAACTATTTACGTCTTGATAAGAGACTTTTTCTTTCGTGGAATGCATCAAGGTCAATACATCCGGATTATCTTGTGTACCATAATCGTCTTTTTGAGTTTGTTGTAAATCAACATAAATCGGATCATCCTGTCCACACGCAATGGGTTTATATCCGACAATACGGATATTTTTCGCTTGTAATGCTTGAATAATTGCTCGACTGGAAATTGTTTTCCCGACATTGGTATCTGTTCCAGTGACAAAAAAGCTACTCATTGGCCATCTCCTTTATTAAACTGGAGAAAATTCTAAACCAATTTTTTATCAAAAATATTGAGCTAACACAAGTTTTGTTAAATTAAGTTTCAGATTTGATCAAATGTTTTAACAAACTACCGTTATAAATCCCCTGTTTAATCGCGGAGGTTAATACTATAGGGCTATTCCACTGATATTGGCTGACCACTACTTCAGCCTGATGTGGGGTATTGACGAGATTTTTTGCTAAGGTGGCATTCAAGCGAGGCAGGAAAATTTCTTTCGCAGATAATAAACTGGAACTGAACATAATTTTTTCGGAGGAGAAAATATTCACTAAATTCATCAACACATACGCCAAAGTATCCGCAATAAAATACAAAATATTGACCGCACTTTTATCGCCATCATTGGCTTTTTGGCATAAAAATTGAATTTTATCATTTTTATTCGCCAACACATTTTTAGGATAAAGCTGATCAATTAATTGATAAATTGCCTTGTGCGTAATTTGATTGGTTAATTGATAACGTTCCAATTCCGGTAAATGAATATTAATCAATTCTTGCAACAGGTTATCTTTCGGCACAATCAGTTTATCAATATTAATTTTTTTGTATTCTTTATGATAAAGCAGCTCGCCTTGTATCAAAACACCTAAATTGATTACATCATCCAATTGCAAAAATAACACATTATCACAGCCAATCACGCTACCTAAGGTATTTTCCGCATATAGCCAGGTTTGGAAATATTCTGTCATTAAAATCGGAATATCAAAGTGCGGTTCAAATAAGGCTCGCAAATTTAAATCCAGTGTTCGTTTACCCAAGCGAACGAGATTTTGCGTCGATTTGTCCAACTCCCCCGCCACCGCAATAGAAAACGTCATTGGATGGTTGAGTTTCGACTGAATATTTGACATAAAATGCTGCACACAATTAAGCAAAAATTGGTCTAAATGCTCAAAGTCATCACTGTGTAACGGATAAATTGCTTGTTCTATTGGCGCCCCATCCAAGCCACATAACAAAATGTCAAAATGATCTTCAATCAAAATAGCACATATAGATTGCCAATAAAAAGGAGAAACGCATAATCCAACTGCTGGTCGTCCGCGCGACTCTGTATTTTGCACCGCTCTTTCAATAATTAATTTTTCATCAATCAACTGTCTAGTCAACGCGGTAATTGTCGCCGGTGCAAGTCGAGATAATTTAGATAGATCAATACGTGAAATTTCTTCAAATTGTTCAATTAATTGATAAATTTTACCTAATTGTTTTAATTTTAGCGGTAATTTGTCTTCCTTTCTTACCTTTGCCATAATTGTCCTAATGGTTTATTTGAATTTATTAAAATATTTTCCCTTTTATACCAGTAACCTTAAAAAAAACAAGGCGATCTTTGCAATTCTGTGAATATTTTCACAAAAATAAAAAAATTTAATTCATTTTGGTAATTTGCCGAAGTTGCGGTAAACTAAGCAGGTTTTTTATTCAATTTTATTGCATTGAGGTTGATATGACAAAAATTGCATCTGTTGCTGAAGTTTTACAGGGTAAAGTTTTAGTCGGTGAAAAAGTAACGGTTCGCGGTTGGGTACGTACGCGTCGTGATTCCAAAGCGGGACTTTCCTTTTTAGCGGTTTACGATGGTTCTTGTTTTGATCCAATTCAAGCTATCGTAAACAACGATATTCAAAATTACGAAAATGAAGTGCTACATTTAACAACCGGTTGTTCTGTGATCGTAACAGGAACCATTGTTGAGTCGCCAGCAGAAGGTCAATCAGTTGAATTACAAGCAGAAACGGTTGAAGTTAGCGGTTGGGTAGAAGATCCAGAAACTTATCCTATGGCAGCCAAACGTCACAGTATCGAATATTTACGCGAAGTCGCGCATCTTCGCCCACGCACAAATATTATCGGTGCAGTTGCGCGTGTTCGCCATTGCTTAGCACAAGCAATTCACCGCTTTTTCCATGAACAAGGTTTTTACTGGGTTGCCACCCCATTAATTACCGCTTCCGATACGGAAGGCGCGGGCGAAATGTTCCGTGTGTCCACATTAGATCTGGAAAATTTACCGCGTACCAACAAAGGTGCGGTGGATTTTTCACAAGACTTTTTCGGTAAAGAATCCTTTTTAACCGTTTCCGGTCAGCTTAACGGTGAAACCTATGCTTGTGCATTAAGTAAAATTTATACTTTCGGTCCAACATTCCGTGCAGAAAACTCCAACACTACTCGCCACTTGGCGGAGTTCTGGATGGTTGAACCGGAAATTGCATTTGCAACTCTAGCAGATAATGCAAAATTGGCGGAAGATATGTTGAAATACGTGTTCCGCGCTGTGTTAAATGAACGCCAAGATGATTTGAAATTCTTTGAAAAACACGTAGATAATACCGTCATTACCCGTTTAGAAAACTTTATTAATTCTGATTTCGCGCAAATTGATTATACCGACGCGATTGAAGTGTTATTAAAATCGGGTAAAAAATTCGAATTCCCAGTTTCTTGGGGGATCGACTTATCTTCCGAACATGAACGCTATTTGGCGGAAGAATATTTTAAATCGCCAGTAGTGGTGAAAAATTATCCGAAAGATATTAAAGCATTCTATATGCGTTTAAATGACGATGGCAAAACCGTTGCAGCAATGGACGTGTTAGCGCCGGGAATTGGTGAAATTATCGGAGGTTCACAACGTGAAGAACGTCTGGACGTATTAGATAAACGCATGGTGGAAATGGGATTAAATCCGGAAGATTACTGGTGGTATCGCGATTTACGTCGTTACGGTACCGTTCCACACGCCGGCTTTGGTCTTGGTTTTGAGCGTTTGATTGTGTACGTTACCGGTGTACAAAATATCCGTGACGTTATCCCGTTCCCTCGCTCGCCACGTAACGCCAACTTCTAATCAAATAACGTCCCCACTTGATGTGGGGATTTTTTTATAAAAACAACGCAAAAAAAGACCGCACTTTTTTTTAGAATTCGATAAAGTGCGGTCTTTTTTTCCTATTTTTCAACGGGTTATTTCACAATTCGTAAATGCGACGCCGATTTTTTATTGTTTTTTTCGGTTTTAGGTTCCGTTTTTGGTTTATCTACTGCTTCGGCAAAACTTAACGGTTGTTCTGTGGTAATCGCGCTTTCTTGTTCATCATAAAAAGGCTCCGGCTCAAACATCACACCGTCCCCATTTTCACGGGCATAAATCGCTAATGCGGCGCCCATCGGAATATAAATATCTTGTGCTACACCACGAAAACGCGCGTTAAATTGAATAAAATCATTCGTTAACGCCAAATTACCCGTAGCATTTGCCGAAAGATTTAGCACAATTTGCCCATCTTTCACATACTCTACCGGAACTTTCACCATCGGATAGGTCGCATCAACCACCAAATAAGGCGTGAACTCGTTATCGATGAACCAATCGTAATAAGCTCTTAATAAATAAGGGCGTTTAGGAGATGCTTTATATTCCATAAACCAGCCTATTTATCATCCATTAAGTTTTTCGGCGCAGACTCTCCGACAGATTGTAAAAAAGAATCGCGTTGATATACTCTATCCATATAAGCCTTAATCGCTTTGCTGCCGGCACCGCTAAACTCAACACCTAATTGTTGCATACGCCATAATAAAGGCGCGATATAGCAGTCCACTAGGCTAAATTCTTCGCTCATAAAATACGCAGTTTGGGTGAAAATCGGTGCAATTGCCAATAATTCTTCTTTCAAGCGTTTTAATGCATCCGCTTTTTCTTCATCGCTTCCTTTTTCCGCCTGCTCCAATAAAGAATACCAATCTTGCTCAATACGCAACATCAACAAACGACTTTTTCCACGTGCAACAGGATAAACCGGCATCAATGGCGGGTGAGGAAAGCGTTCATCAAGATATTCCATAATAATACGTGAATTAAATAACACCAAATCGCGATCAACTAAAGTCGGAATGGTACCATAAGGATTTAACTCCATTAAATCTTCAGAAATTACCTGCGGTTCTACAACTTCCGTTTCATAAGCAACCCCTTTTTCCGCCAGTACAATGCGCACTTGATGGCAATAAATATCTGTTTTATTCGAAAAAAGCGTCATTATTGAACGTTTATTTGCAGCGCTTGTCATCTATTCCTCCGACGACTAAAAAATAAAATTAAAAGTGAGTGAGACATTCTACCACAAAGCGTATGTGAATTTCCAAAGGTTATACTAAAAAAGTCTGTTTTGACAAAAAAAGCGAAAATAGATTACTCTATCTCCGCCCCCTAAGAACTGTACAAGCGAATTTCTCCGCATACAGCTCAAGCCTTTCTATTAGCCATAAGCCGGTTTCACTACGTCTAATTTCAAAGCATGAATTTTAACGTGACAGTTAGGATGAACCAAACAGCGATTGCTTAACGCATCACTCCCTCCGAACATTTGATACACGATATGGTGGTCGTGCCATCCTGTTTCTTTGGTAATGGGTTCTCCACATAACGCACATTTGCCCCGTTGGGTTTTATATATGGGTAATGGCGTCCGCGGTTGAGCGGTTAAGCCTAAACCCATATGACCCCTTATCTGCAGTTGTTTCTGCCACGGGTTGTAATGCTAACAAGTAAAGGGCTTGCATGGCTCTGTCTTTCATTGTCGGTATCCCTAATGGGCGTTTCTTCCCATTCGGTTTGGGAATATATACCCGTCTTAATGGTTACGTTTATCTTTCTATCCAGTCTAGCCTCTCTCAAGATGTGTTGTTCATCTTATCTCAACCCTACCTCGCGATATTGATTGACCCTTGCGGGGAGTACATTGTCAGGATGCTCCGCACAATACCGTTGCCAGTAATGCACTTTCCCTAGACTACTGTTAGCCATATAACAGGTTGCCTCATTACTTTATCTGTACTACTTATATCTTCAGATAACTTAATTGCAACAATGATGATAACAGCTTACGCCTACTTACTAAGTTAGTGACCTATACTAAATAAGTCCGAGCTTCTGCTTCCTAATTCACCGTTAACCATCCAACGGATGGCGATTGTTAATATCAAAAATTCTTCGTTCATTGCCTATAATCATCCAATTAGGTTCAGATAGCTACTCCTAGCTAATCGTCTGTATTATGAGGATATGTAACGGGAATTTAAGGTATAACGATCTCTAGCTCATAAAAACTGACAAAACAGCATTAACCACATTTGTCATTCATGTTTTTATTCACTATTATTAAGCATTCTGTTATTTACAGATTGCGAGGTGAAAATAAATATAGTAAAGCTGACACTCACGCCCTAAAATATAACCATTATCTTAGTTTGAATGCCTGTTCCAGAGTGTTGAGGCATATTGGGGACTTTATTTATAGTAGGTGCTGTAAATTTACTCTGCTCTGGGGTTTAACAACCCAACTCATCTCCTTTTACAAGTAGATGGTCTTTAGGTTTACACCTAAACGGGAAGTATGGGTAACTTCGATTTGCGGACCTTGCTTTCTTACTCCTCTTGATATTGACGAGATATCAAGTACATATAGAGTGAAGGTCATACCTTACAACCTTTCGAGTTGGTTCATTTACTTTCCCAACTTAGAACAAGATTTTGAGCAACGCTCCGTCTCTTGTCTGTCTTCCCAAGTATCCCCGTGGGATACTTGAAAAGTTGGAAATAGATGGTATAATACCACCCATTTTCCAGCAATAACTCCTTGATATATAAGGAAATTATTGCCATAAGTACGACACCTTGTCGCACTAACGTTTGGAGTATTGTGGACGACGACGTGCTTTGTGTAAACCCACTTTTTTACGTTCAACGCGACGAGCATCACGGGTAACAAAGCCCGCTGCACGCAATGCAGGACGTAGAGTTTCATCGTATTCCATCAATGCACGAGTGATACCATGACGGATTGCACCCGCTTGACCTGAAATACCGCCACCTTTTACAGTAACGTATAGGTCTAATTTATCAGTTAATCCAACCAATTCTAACGGTTGACGCACGATCATGCGAGAAGTTTCGCGACCGAAATACACGTCTAATTCACGTTGGTTGATAGTGATTTTACCACTGCCCGGTTTGATAAATACACGAGCTGAAGAGCTTTTGCGGCGACCTGTGCCGTAGTTTTGATTCTCTGCCATTTTCCTAACCCCGTGATTAAATATCTAAAACTTGTGGTTGTTGTGCTGCGTGTTCATGAGTTGAACCTGCATACACTTTCAATTTACGGAACATTGCGCGACCTAATGGACCTTTTGGCAACATACCTTTAACCGCAATCTCAATCACAGCTTCTGGACGACGTTGGATCATTTCTGCGAAAGTCGCTTGTTTGATACCACCTACATAGCCTGTATGCCAGTAGTAAATTTTATCGCTTTCTTTTTTGCCAGTTACAGCAACTTTGTCCGCGTTAATAACAATGATGTAATCACCAGTGTCAACGTGCGGAGTATATTCAGCTTTATGTTTACCACGTAAGCGGCGTGCTAATTCAGTAGCTAAACGACCTAAAGTTTTACCTGTCGCATCTACTACATACCAGTCGCGTTTAACCGTTTCTGGTTTTGCTACAAAAGTTTTCATTAATTAATTACCAATAAAATAATATTAATACCCAGTGTCTAAAATTCAGACACAACCAGTTATCTTAATCTTCACCCCTTCGAGTGCGATCTCGACAAAATAATGCGTGGTGGGAATCCAACACATTTACAGGGTCGCAAGATTATACAAGAGTTTTATCCAAAAGCCAATTTTTTATTGACAATTAATTTTATCCGTCAACGTGCGGTCAAAAATATGATAATTTTTCGCCATTAATAGGAAAAAACACCAAAAAATCACCGCACTTTTATCATTTAGAGCTTAACTTCCCTCTCATTTTCCGCCAATTCTGCCAACACTAATCCCTGTCCTAGCCGACTTTGGCGCGTAGTTTGTTTATTCACTGCACTTTCCCAACTTAACCGATTAGCAAAAATCGTCAACTGGCTTTTCGCCCGCGTGACGCCGGTATAAACCAATTCTTTGCTTAATACCGGATTCGGTTCAGTCGGCAACACCAAAAAGGTATGATCAAACTCTGAGCCTTGGGATTTATGCACCGTCATCACAAACGCCGGTTCATGGCTTGGAATGCGGCTGGCAAGTTCGCTTTTCCCATTTTCAAACCAGTATTTGCCGCGAATTTTATCGCCCTCACGTTCTGTAATATAAAGCCCGACGTCCCCGTTGGATAAGCGAATATTGCTGTCATTTTGCGTAATCATCACGGGTTTCCCCAAGTAGCTGTCGCGACTGTGTTGAAAGTTCACCAATCCCACTTGACGCAAACGCTCGGCGATAGCTTGATTTAAATATTCGCTGCCCAATTCACCGACGCGAAGTGCGGTCAAAAATCGCACAGAATTGAAAACCGCAAAAATGCGTGGCAAATGCTCGGAAACCGGCAAATTTTGCGCCACCACATCTTGAAGAATGTGCAAATAATCGCGATAAAAATGCACCGCACTTTCAACCACTGCATTCACGCAAGCCGCCATATTTTCCTTGCTGGAACGTTCTGATGATCGGTCGCTTAAACTGTCAAAATCCACCAAGTGAATTTCATTTTCTGTTGTCTGCGTTAATAATTGCCAAGCGGCTTTACTTTGCTGGTGATTGATCAAGTTCGCCAATTGCGCAATGTGCGGCTTATCTCCAAAACGCCGACTTACCAGCAAATGACATAAACTGTCGCCAATTGCTGCGCCATCACGATATTCTGCAATATCGCCCCCAACAACCTGACGCAGATAATCCGCTTGCTGCGGGCGATACCCGCGTTCAGAAAATTGCCCCAATTCTGCTAAAATCGCGCCCGCTTCTACCGATGCCAATTGATCTTTATCCCCTAACAAAATCAATTTGGTCGTTGGTTTGAGCGCCGCCAATAATTTTGCCATCAGGGTTAAATCAATCATTGAGGCTTCATCAACCACCAATAAATCTAAAGGCAGCGGGTTTTGCGCATGGTATTTGGTGTTTTCCTCAAAATAAGACACACCCAGTAAACGATGTAGGGTTTCCGCCTCCGTTGGAATGGCATCCAAAATAGCTTTATCTAATTGAATCTTTTCTTTATCCTGCAAAAACGCCAAGGTTTTTTGCATACTTTCTTTTAAACGTGCCGCCGCTTTTCCTGTCGGTGCGGCTAATTTAATCCGCAGCTTGCCTTGATGTAAATCCTGTAACGCTAACAATAAACGGGTCACGGCAGTTGTTTTTCCCGTTCCCGGTCCGCCGGTGATCAAACAAAATGGTTGACGAATGGCGGTTGCCACTGCAATTTTAGGGCGATTATCGGCATCCTGATGGGGAAAATAACGCTGCATAATCTGGGCAATTTGCTCGATGGGAAAGGCTAACGAAGAAGCCGAAGCAGTCGTTGCATGGTGCAAATATTGTACAATTCGCTGTTCATCTTGCCACGCGCGATAGAAATACAAGGCGTTATATTGAAATACAAAAGGCGCGTTTTTTTTCATTGGATCGTCGCTAAAAGCAACATGATCAGCAAGTAAAGATTGCCATTGCGAAACCGGTAATCCTTTGATTTTTTGTTGAATTTTCGTCAAATAATGGAACTCACTTTTCGGCAAATAAAAGGCATCCGACAAAACCGCTTCCGATAAATCGACGCAAGTATGTCCTTGCTGATAATGGTAGCTACAAAGTGCGGCTAAAAAAATTGCCAAATTTTGTTTTTCTAGCGGATAGGCTTGCGACTGCGATTTATCGGCGATAAATTTGGCAAAATAATAATCCCCGACATTGATCAATTTTTTTTCTTGTAATTGTTGCAATAAAGCTAACATTAGAACAGCTCCTCTAATCCTTCAATAAGTCGCACGTCAGGTTTATCAAAAAATATCCCTTGCCCACTTTGCCCAGACGGGACAGCCTGCCCATTCATACCGCGTAAAAAAGCATAAATCACGCCACCAAAATGGCGTTCATATTGATAATCCGGATCGCGCGATTTCAGATAACGGTGTAACGCCACGCAATACAACAAATATTGCCAATCATAATGGCTGTTTAACATCGCTTGTGTTAATGCTGATGGGGCATAATCGGTGGCGAGGGTACCTAAAAAATTGGATTTATAATCCACAATATAATATTTGCCTTGATGACGAAAAACCAAATCAATAAAACCGCGTAACATTCCGTTAAATTCATAGGAAATTAATGGGTTAGATTTTAAATGATGATATTTCTCAAGTAACAAATTAAATTTTTTCGCGCTAAATTTTTGGTTGACCTGTAAATAAAACTGCAACTCACGCAACGCATTTTTACGCGAAATTTGTCCCAAATTTAGGCTTTCATTAGTAATTAATGGCGTATGTAAAATAGCATTAAACCATTGCTGCAAAGGCGCTACCCAATCTTCGCTCAACATTAATCCATGGCAAAAATCTCGCAACTTATCGGCATCAGTGAATTGTGCAAAATCATGTTTCTCAAAATAGCGGTGCAATACGGTACCGATATGAGGACCATGAGGAAAATCGAGAGGCGAAAAACCCAAAGGATAAGGGGCAATTTCCGTATCCTCGCTGATTGGCGTGGCGGTTTCTTTGGGTATTTCATCTAAAATGGCAAATTGCCGATCATAATCTTTTGCCACATCAGAAATCGTCGATATTTCCACCGCACTTTCACCACGCCGCTCCGCATTTTGCTCTGCCAACAACCGTTGATGTTGTTCCAATATTTTGCTAAAACTACTGACTTGCCAATCCCGTTGAATATGCCCATGAAATGGCGCGCTACTTAATGGTTCTTCCGGCGCAACATCAGATAAAGGCGGCAATATTTCTGCGTCAATCGGTTGTACCTCAATGGCTAAATTTGCTGACAGCGATTTTAAATTTTCAATTAAATTGACCGCACTTTTATCAAATTTGGCTTTTATTTTCGGCTGATCGCCGATTTGCCCTTGCGTAAGGCAATATAACAACGCGCTCCAACTTTCTTTAAATTGTTCCGGCAACGTCATCACCACCTGATATTTCGCGCGAGTTAAGGCAACGTACAATAAACGCAATTCTTCTGCCATTTTTTCTTGCAAGCGTTCGTCGGCGTGCGTGCCATTCATATCCCAAAACACCTCATCGGCATCACTATCATAATAGCTTTCAATCGGATCGCTGTGATTAATCAACGCGTTGGCAATAAACGGTAGCCACACCACATCATAAGCCAAACCTTTAGATTTATGGATAGTCACGATTTTGACCAACTCCCGTTCGCTTTCCAAACGGATATTTTCCGTTAAACGTGCTTTGCCTTGAATTTGCTTTTCAAACCAATGTAATAACGCTGCTTCCGTCTCATTTAAACGGGCGGCTTGTTGCAATAATTCCGCCAAATGCAAAAAATCCGTTAATTTCCGTTCCCCTTGCGGCAACGCCAATAATTTTTCGCTAATTTGTTGTTCTTGCAGCAAATAATGCAACATAACCAACACACCTTGTTGCTGCCATAACTTTTGGTAAGCAAGAAAAGTTTCAACCCACCTTTCCCATTGGTTTTCATTTTGTCGAATTTGGTACAGCTGCTCGCTACTTAAAGCAAAAAGGCTACAAGCAATAGCGCGCAGCAAGGTTCTTTCGCTTAACGGATTAAAACAGGCATACAAAATTTGTAGCAGCTCCATTGCCACGGGGCTGTCAAACACATTGCTTTTATCGGATAAATACACCGAAGCAATGCCCCGCGCTAATAAGGCTTGCTTAATCATTTCCGCTTGAGACGCGCTGCGCACTAAAACCGCGATATTTTTGGCTTGTAAGGGATCTTCTGCGATTTTGGCTTGATTTTCTACCGCACTTTTTAGCCAATGTTGAATGGAATTCGCGCAACAATCGGCAAAATTTTTCGCCTCTCCCACATAACAACGCATGGGCGGTTCAATTTTTCCGTTCAACACAAAATCCGCTTTCTCACTCCCCGCACGCACTGGTAAAAATTGAATATCTTGGTATAAAAATGGCGGTGGTTGCTGAAAATCAAAAAAGCGATTAACGCAGTCAATCAGTGGCTGACCTGAACGCCAATTTTCCGTTAAGGTGTAACGTTGTTGCGCTTGTTTTGCCGCTTTAAGATAAGTAAAAATATCGGCGCCGCGAAATTTGTAAATGGATTGCTTTGGATCGCCAATCATAATAAAGCCACAATCTTTCGCTTGTGGCGAGAGATAAACCGTGGCAAAAATTTGATATTGCAGCGCGTCTGTATCCTGAAATTCGTCAATCATGGCAAAAGGGAATTGCTGCCGAATTAATTCTGCCAACCGCTCGCCTTGCTCACCACACAAAGCATCATGCACCAAGCGCAATAAATCATTAAAGCCTTTTTGGCGATGATTTAATTTATATTCAAACCAACGTTGCCGAATAGCGTTAATGCAATGATATAAAAAAACCGCTTCCAAGGTGTCAATTTGCGAGCCAATTTCAGCGATCAGCTGATCCACTTTGGCAAATATCGGATGCTCCACAGGATTTTTACTTTTGTTGATTGCCTCCGTGGTGAAATACTGGAGTTTTTCCGCGACCGAAATCTTATTCGGATCACTTGCCCAAAGATGTAACTCGGCAAAGCGGGACGCTAACCAATCCGCACGAACGGTTTTCTTTTCTTTCATCATCTCGTGCAAATCGGGCGCGATACTTAACCAAGTTTGTTTAAATTCGTTTAATGCGGATAACAACGGGCTAATTGCCTTTAAAAAAGAGAAAATATCGCCGTCTAATAAGTGCGGTGCATTAATTTTCGGTTTTAACGCGGCGCCGGAAAGTTGCGAGGCAATTTTATCCAATAATTTCGCCGGCGTGCGGCATTGGGCGAAAATATAACCTGTTGCCGCAACGGATTGATGATAAAAATGTGTGCGCCAAAATTCATTCACGATACGTTGCAATAATTCCTGTTCGTCGCTTAATAGCTCAATATTAAAATGAATACCGGAATTAAAGGCGTATTGCATAAGAGTTTGCAAACAAAAGCTGTGAATAGTCGATATTTTCGCCAAATCCATATTTTGTTCGGCAAGGGTTAAACGCGAAATGGCTTGCGTTAGATCCGTGATACTGTCTGCTAACTCAAATAAAAAGGGATCCTTTGCCAATACGGTTTTATCTTGCGTTTGGCGATATTGAATAAGCAATTGTTTGCTTTGATAAATACGTTCTCGAATACGTTCTTTCAGCTCTTGAGTTGCCATTTCGGTAAAGGTTACCACCAAAATTTGCTCCACATTCAACGCCTGCGGAAAGGGATTTTCTCCTGCTTGTAATAACAAACGCAAATATAAGGAAACCATGGTATGGGTTTTTCCGGTACCGGCGGAGGCTTCAATAAGACTGACCGAATTAAGCGGCATGGCGGTTGGATTTAAGGATTGTGTCGTCATATTGCCAAAAGTCGAGGTTAAGAACGATTGATATTAAACCACCGAAAAACACCATAAAAATATAGCACAAAAGTGCGGTCATTATTTTCTGTGTTTTTCGGTTTGCGAGATGTAAAAAAGATTAAAAATTTAACACTTTATCGGCAGCCATTGTCCAATCGGCTAATTCCGCTAAGGTACCGATTTCTACGCCCTCGGCTAACATGGCATCTGTAATGCCGCGCGCATTGGTGCAAGTCTTGCATAATTTGATCGTGGCACCTTGCGCAGTTAAAATTTCCAGCATTTGTTGCACATGATAACCCTCCGCCGGATGTTGTTTCGCCAATCCGCCGGTCACCGCATCAGACATCAAAAATAACTTTAAATCGACCGCACTTTTATATTGATCCTGTAGTTGCAACGCTAAACGTAAGGCGCTGAAAAAGCTCTCGTTTCCGTAAGCGGCAGAATGAATAATAAATAAAATCTTTTGCATGATAATATCCTTATTTGAGGGGAAACAACGAATTTTCATTGTACACCCAATTGGATAAAAGTAAAAAGCGAATGACACAAAAAAGGCATTCCGCAGAATACCTTTCTTGAGATTTGACGCCTTAACCAACCCAAATAAATTTGGCGATAAATAGTAACGCAACGACCCAAACCGGCGCGTTCACTTCTTGCCAACGCCCCGTTCCGACTTTCATCACGCAATAACTAATAAAGCCGAACGCAATTCCCTCGGTGATGGAATAGGTAAATGGCATCATGGCAGCGGTGATAAAAGCGGGAGTGGCTTCCGTTAAATCATCCCATTGTACACGAATTAAATTAGATGCCATTAAAATGCCCACATACACCAAAGCGCCCGCTGTGGCATAAGGTGGCACGACGCTTGCTAATGGTGAAAAGAAAATGGTCAATAAGAACAGCAAGCCGACGACGAAAGCAGTCATGCCGCTACGTCCGCCAACAGAAACGCCGGCGCCACTTTCAATATAGGTACTGATCGCGGAGGTACCGATATAAGAACCGGCAACTGCGCTAACGCTATCCACATACAAGGCTTGTTTCATTTTTGGGAAACGCCCTTTTTCGTCGCTTAATCCCGCTTTATCGGCAACACCTAATAAGGTTCCAGAGGAATCGAATAAATTGACTAATAAAAATGAGAAAATAATGCCTAATAAGGCAGTATCCAAGGCGCCAGCAATGTCCACTTCGCCGACAACAGAACCTAAACTTGGCGGCATAGAAATAATCCCGTGGAAAGCGACATTGTCGTCAAACAACAAGGCTAAGCACGTGGTGACTACAATGGAAATCAACACACCCGAATAAATATGACGCGCGGCTAACACCACAATTATAAAGAAGCCCAAAACTCCCATTAATACTTGCGGATTATGTAAATCACCCAATGCGACCAGCGTTACCGGGTTCGCCACTACTAACCCCATATTTTTGAACCCAATCAAGGCAATAAAAAAACCAATACCGGCACCAATCCCAACCCGCAATCCGAGCGGAATAGACGCCATCAACCAATAACGAATTTGAAAAATCGTGAGAATAAATAAGCCGACCGAACCCCAAAAGATGGTTCCCATCCCCACTTGCCAAGAATAGCCTAATTTGCCGACAACTACATAAGCCAAAAATGCATTTAACCCCATTGCCGGCGCTAACGCGATCGGTAAATTGCTAAATAATCCCATGGCAATCGTGCCGAACGCGGCGATAAGACAGGTGGTCACGAAAACCGCTTGTTTATCCATTCCCGCATCGCCCAAAATGGATGGGTTGACGAAAACGATATAAACCATAGTAAAAAAGGTCGTGATACCGGCGATAATTTCTGTTTTGGCAGTCGTATTTTTTTCTTGTAACTTAAACAGTTTTTGTAGAACAGATTGATTTTCCATTGTTATTTCCAAGTGTTGTAAAAAATAAACGTGAAAAACAATCCTAAAGACAGGTGTTTTTCCTACCGATTGTAACAAAAGCCTTGATAAAGTTCGACGAGTTTTTTGTAAAAATGATTGCCAACAAAAAAACGACAAAATAATTTGTCGTTTTTTAAGTAAAATGGAATTGATTTAATAGCCTTCTCGATAAAGCCCTTCCAACAATTTGACACCGAGAACCGCGATATTAAAACGTTGTTCGTCAGCCACGCTCCAAAAACTGATGCCATTTTCCACCGCACTTACTCCGCTAATATGCAATTTGACATCCGTTTCGCCATTTTCACGTTCCCCATTTATCACCGGCGTAATCACTTGCTCTGCATCATATTGAATAAACGGGTTTTGTTGCCATAATTCAATTTGTCTTTCCATCTGCGCATAATCACAAAGTGCGGTCACTTTTTGGCTCATTCCGTAAAATACCGGTACTTGCACCGCGTGCAACACAACACTGTCCAATTGCGGAAAAAAGGATTGCACCTGCATTGCCAACGGTTCTCCGTTTTGCGGGAATACGTCAAACGCCAAACGTTGCTGCGTTTCATCCAAAGGAATACCATTTAATAATTGCGCCGTTTGACCGGCTAGACGACTTACGGTTTCCCCGTTGGTATAGGATGCTGGTAGCAATGAAGTCACGCTCAAGTGTTTCACCGGCATATCTTGCAATAATGACGCTGTTGCTAAAATCACTTGCGTCACTTGCGGATTAGGCAAAGAAACAATGTTACGGTGTAACTCGCTTAATTGCGCCTCATTCACCGTCGGGATCACCAGCGGCACATCCGGCAACCCAGCACAAATCCCCAATAAATCCAATACCACAACGCCGGTGCTAGCCGCTTGTGCTAAATAATTGGCGTGCGCCACATCGGTGGCAAAAAAGGCATATTGAAATTCACTCCAATCCACCTCGTCTGCCGCCATTTGCGCCACACTTTTATGATTAAAACGCAATCCTTGCTCTTCGGCGAAAGGGTAAATTTCCACCGCCACAATTTGTTCTACGTTCAGCTCTGTTTGTTCTAACGCTTCCACAATTTTTTCGGCTAACTCAAATTCCGCCACAATGGCAATCTTTAACATTTTTTCTCCCATTAACTGAATAATCAGCGTAAAATAATCCGGCTATTGTACTGAATTATTTAAGGAAAAGAAAATGACACCAGCAATTGATTTACTCAAAAAACAAAAAATTCCTTTTATTTTACACAATTATGATCATGATCCGAATAATACCCATTTTGGTGATGAAGCGGCTGAAAAATTGGGCATAAACCCCAATCAATCCTTTAAAACCCTACTCGTCGCGGAAAATGGTGATCAAAAAAAACTCGCTTGTTTTGTATTACCCACCGCGAATATGCTCAATCTAAAAAAAGCGGCGAAAGCTATCCATGTGAAAAAAGTAGAAATGGCGGATAAAGAGTTTGCCCAAAAAAGTTCCGGCTATTTAGTCGGCGGTATTAGCCCTCTCGGGCAGAAAAAACGCCTTACCACCGTGATTGAACAATCGGCATTACAATTCGATAAAATCTATGTTTCCGGCGGAAAACGGGGTTTAAGTGTGGAATTATCCCCGCAAGATTTGGCAACATTACTTAACGCGGAATTTATCGATATTATTGATGAATAACCGAAAGGTGCCCCAATTCATTTTCTTGTAACGAATTGGGGAAGATTGAGATATGAATGTAGCGAAATGAAAAATAACGCAATTAAAAACAAGAGGTATCTTGGAATAATCCAACCTTTAAATCCGTTGCAGTGTAAATGACACGACCATCCACCTCAACTTCACCATCAGCCATGCCCATCACCAATTTACGGTTAATCACTCGTTTCATATTGATACGATAAATCACTTTTTTCGCGGTTGGCAAAATTTGTCCGGTAAACTTCACTTCCCCCACGCCCAAGGCGCGTCCTTTGCCCTTACCGCCAATCCAACCAAGGTAAAAACCAACCAATTGCCACATTGCATCCAGCCCCAAACATCCCGGCATCACCGGATCGCCGATAAAATGGCAGCCAAAAAAAGGCAAATCCGGCTTAATATCTAACTCTGCCTCAATATAACCTTTATGAAACAAACCACCTTCTTCATTCATTTCAATGACCCGATCCATCATCAGCATACTCGGTGCCGGCAATTGCGGTCCTTCTTTACCAAATAGCTCGCCACGTCCGGACGCCAACAACTCGTCATAGTTATAGCTGTTTTTTTTGTTTGGTGTACAGTTGTTCATTTATTTAAATCCTCTCAATCAAATTTATTTACGCTAAATGCGTTAACTTGCAAGCAGTATAACAGCATTGCGAAAAATAAGATATAGCTAACAACTGTTAGCTAAACTTATCGGATCAGTTAAAATAAAACAAAAAACGACCGCACTTTTGTATAGAACAAAATAATAAATGTTATCTTCATACTCCCAATATGAACTCAAGATTACATGCTATTGAATTGCTATTATGACTAGTTTTATCTATACTTTCCTTGTTTTAATCAGAATACAATAGTAATCGGCAACAAGAACCCACCTAGACAAGCCCATGACTTACAATGGTGCTGGTAACTCCAGATCTTTAGGGGACTCGTCAAGACGAAAAAAAAACTTTATAAAAACAATTTATTAAAGGATAATTCATGCCAAACAAACAAACAAACAAACAAACAAACAAACCAAACAATTAATATCGCTTTAGTCGCAGATATTGGTTATTCAGAGCAAGTTATTACTTTAATTAAATCTCTTTGTTACCATCATCGTAATATTCGTTTCTATCTTATTCATAAGGATTATGTAGCAGAGTGGTTTGATTATCTTAATCATCTTTTGACAGATCTTAATGCTGAAATTATTCCAATAAATATCACTAAGGATCCCCTATTTTCAGAAAAATTTGTTGATGCAATAAATAAGCCTGCTTTTTATCGTTATGCAGTTCCAAATATACCCGAAGAGCGAGTTTTATATCTAGATAGTGATATTGTTGTGGATGATAATATTGAGAATATGTATTTTTCAGATTTTGGAGATAATTTTGCTCTTGCGGTTGATGATATGTGCCTTAATCATCTTGCGCCTCATGCTTATTTCGAGTTCCCTGATATGAAGCCTTATTTCAATTCAGGCGTCTTACTGATTAATAATAAATTATGGCAACAACACAATTTAAAAAATATATTAGTAGATATGACATTAGAATATTCAAGGATGTTATATCCAGATCAGGATGTTTTAAATATTGTTCTGAAAGGAAAATGGAGAGCATTAGATAAAATATATAATTATCAAGTTGGAATTATTCACAGTGGTTTTGAAACGCATGATATTGTCTTTGCAAAATACCCGCAAGAAATAACATTAAATCCACCTAAAATAATTCATTACACGACACCTTACAAACCATGGATATCTCATCCTTACACTGTACTTTTACGCGAAAAATATTGGTTTTACTACAAGTTATCTTGGAATGAAATTAAAGCGAAACACGCTATTTAATGCTTTGTGCGATAAGGAAATATGAAAAAATATCTTTCTTTGATAAAGGAAGTTTCAGTGCTAATTAATGAATATCCCTATATTCATCAAGCTTTTTAGCAGTTTCTTATATCAACAAACAACCTATCATCAGCGGTCTAAGCACGGTTATTCAAACCGTGCTTTTTATTGAAAAATTGAGAAATCGACCAACAAGACCCACTAACGCCCCAAAAATACTCGTCTCAACCAACCGCCTTTTTGCTGTTGCTCGGAACGCAATTCAATACGTTGTTGAATTAAACGGGAAAGCGGTTGGTTATCCGCAGAATAATCCATATTTTCTTCTTCAACCAAATGTCGCTGGAATAAAATTTCACAGGCTTGATACACATCTTCAACTACCCAAATAGAAAATTGATGATTTTTCACCGCATTGACAACCGCCTCAGACAAACTCAACTGATGTATCGTTGCACTTGGAATGATAACCCCTTGCGAACCGGTTAAACCGCGACGTTCACACAAAGTAAAAAAGCCTTCAATTTTATCATTCACTCCACCAACAGAATGCACCAAGCCAAATTGATCAATAGCGCCGGTTACCGCAATAGACTGTGGCAAAGGTAAATCCGCCAACGCACTGGTTAATACACAAAAACTGGCAAGCGAAGCGCTATCGCCATCAATTTCTGCATAAGATTGCTCAAATACAATAGAGGCAGAAAAAGGCAATTGTGACGCAAATTCCAAAATATTCGCCAAGCAACTTTCCGCAATCATCAATCCTTTACTATGCAAGTTGCCGGCGAGTTCATTTTTACGTTCTACATCAACCACTTCACCATCACCAAACTGCACAATACAGCTAATACGCGAGGGTTCGCCAAACGAAATCGGCGTTCCCTGATATTCCACCACTGACAAGCCATTAATTTGTCCCACCATTTCTCCATCGGTGGCAACAAACACCTGTTCATTTAGAATTTCTCCGTAAGTTTGCTCACGCAAAAAGCCATGTTGTTGATATTTTTGCAAAAAATATTGTTCAAAAACGACCGCACTTAATTGATTATCTTGGCTAAACGCAGCTGCATCTGCCAAAAGTGCGGTTAATTTTAACGGAGAAATGCTAATCAAACTGCGGCTTTCACTTTGTCGAACCAACAGCTGATAAAGTTTATTTACCCCATCCTCAATAAGATTAGGCAACCCGGCTTGTTTTGCCAAATTCATCACATAATCACGCCATAATTGCGGATCTTGTACATTATTTAAGGTGAAATAGCTTTCAATTTCCGCATAATCCGCCCAATGATAAAGTTCCTCGTCCACTTCGTTTAATAATGCCAATTCTTCGCGGTTGCCTAATAAAATGACTTTCAACGATAACGGACAATCTGGAATGTGACAAGGTAACGATTTATAAGGATGTAAAGAGTACCAACTAAAGGTTTTGCTTAATAAAAGCTGTTTTAAGCGTTGCCACAAATCCAATTGCGACAAAAATGCTGCCGCGCTCAAAATTAATACGCCATTATTCAATTGATGTACTAAACCAGCGCTTAATTGAATATCTTGTGAACTTGGGTGTACCCTTACTGTGCCGAACAATTGACTTTGATCGAAATACAACGCAGTTGCCACTGATTTTTGTGCCGCAAAATTGTCATCAAGAGATTGTGCCGGTTCGATATAAATAGACGGAAAAGAAAAACTGTCGCCTTGTTCGATAACATAACGTACGCCAGAGATTGGCAAATTCGGTGCTTGCAACGATTGTACGTGTTTTTCCAATAATTTGGCATATTCCGTTTGATCATCGGCTTTTAGTACCAATAAAGTGCGGTGCTTATTTTGCAAAAAATGTTTTATTGCCAAAGATGCCGCGGGTTGCAAGGTAAAAAAATCAGAAAATTCGCCGGGTTGCTCTTGAATATTCAGGGTTGGCGTAAGATCTTGCCAATCCAGTTTTTGTTCGGTTGCCAAAGATAAAGTCACTCTTATTCTCTTTCAGTTAGCATTTTAAAAAGAAATATTATCGCATATTTCCGTGAATTCCGCTGTAAAATTTACTAGAAAAAGCGGATAAATAGGCGTATGATAATTTACGTTACCACGTCACTAAATTAGACAAAAATAAGAGAAATGCGATGAAATACCAAAAACTGGAAAATCAAGAAGCCAATTGGAAATGGGTATATTTAACCAAAAAAGCCCGTGACGGAGAAAATATTACTCGTTATCCGGAACGTAGCTTGCAAGAAAGCATGACTCAACAATTTATTGCCAGCCAACATCAACCAGTGCAAATTGAAGAATGGATTGAACAACATTTATCCGAAGAATTAATCGTCAAACTAGATCAAGCCATTCGCGCACGTCGAAAACGTTTTTTTAACGCAGAAAAACAAACGACCAAGAAAAAATCCATTGATTTGGAATATGCGGTATGGCTTCGTTTGTCAAAATATTCCCGTAAAATGAAAATGACCCTATCGGAAACCATTTCCTATATGATTGATGAGCGGGAAAGCAAGGCGCTATATGAAAATCAAATGTCGGAAATGAAAGCGGGCTTAAAAGACTTATTAAATAAAAAATAGATTTTTTGTTAAGTTGCTCACATTTTTGCGCTTAATCTAAAACTTTCGTATAAGGTATTGTTATAATAATGTTACAAATTAGCCCTAAAATAAGGATAGCATTATGCAAACACAGCAATTAATTACTGCCCTCACCCAAATTGTCGGAGCTCGCCATATTATTACCGATCCGGATAAAACCGAATCTTATCGTAATGGATATCGTTTTGGCACAGGAAATGCTATCGCAGTACTGCGCCCCGGCTCTTTAGTGGAATTTTGGCGAATATTAAAAATTTGTGTTGCGGCTGATGTTATTGTGATAACACAAGCAGCAAATACAGGGTTGACCGGTGGTTCAACACCGAGTGGTAATGATTATGATCGCGATATTGTGATTATTAATGTTATGCGCATGAGCGGTATTCAATTAATTAATCACGCCAATCAAGTGATTTGCTTACCTGGGTCTACCTTAAATGAATTAGAAAACCAACTCAAATCGCATGACCGTGAACCGCATTCAGTGATTGGTTCTTCTTGTATTGGTGCTTCAGTTATCGGTGGGATCTGCAATAACTCTGGCGGTGCATTGGTGCAACGAGGTCCGGCTTATACGGAAATGGCATTGTATGCACAACTTAATGAACAAGGCGAATTAGAATTAAAAAATCACCTTGGTATTTATCTTGGTGATGAACCGGAAGAAATATTAAACAATTTAGAAAATCAATACTATCAAGCTAAAGATATTCAACAAGATTATGCTAAAGGGCATGATCATTGCTATTGTCACCACGTGCGCCAAATTGATGAAGATACGCCGGCGCGTTTTAATGCCGATCCGGCTCGTCATTATGAAGCCTCTGGTAGTGCCGGCAAATTGGCGATTTTTGCTGTGCGTTTAGACACATTTCCACTGGAAAAAAATACTGCTGTATTTTATATTGGCACAAATCAAACTGCTGTGCTTAATGAATTACGTCGTCATATGCTTGCCAACTTTGAACAATTGCCAATTTCCGGCGAATATATTCATCGTGATGCCTTTGATATCGCAGCAAAATATGGGAAAGATACGTTTTGGGTCATCAAAAAATTTGGTACGCATCAACTTCCACGCCTGTTCACATTAAAAGCGAAAATAGATCGTATTGCGAAAAAAAGTCGTTTTTTACCGACAGATCTTAGCGATAAACTCATGCAAAGTTTGTCTTATCTGCTACCACAACATTTGCCGAAAAGTCTTTGGAATTATCGTGATAAATACGAACACCATCTGATTTTAAAAATGGGAGGTAAAGGCGTACAAGAAGCGAAAACCTATTTGCAGCAATATTTTTCTGATAAGCAAAAAGGCGATTATTTTGAATGTAATGCACTAGAAACCCAAGCCGCAATGCTACATCGTTTTGCAGTAGCATCAGCGGCAATTCGTTATCGAGCAATTCACTCAGACCAAGTAGAAGATATTGTAGCGCTGGATGTGGCATTACGTCGTAACGATCAGGAATGGTTTGAAAAACTACCGACAGAAATTGATCATAAAATCAGCCATAAATTATATTATGGGCATTTTATGTGTCATGTATTTCACCAAGACTACATTATTAAAAAAGGGCATGATTGCTTGGCGTTAGAGCATCAAATGTGGGATTTGCTCGATCAGCGCGGCGCACAATATCCGGCGGAACATAATGTCGGCCATTTATATAAAGCTAAACCCGAATTACGCAAATTTTATAAATCCCTTGATCCGACGAACAGCTTCAATCCTGGCATTGGACAAACAACAAAGAAAAAATATTGGCAAGAATAAATATTTCGGTGTTAATAATAAAAAGTGCGGTGATTTTCGCCACACTTTTCGACTTCCGTTTTGAGTTATTTAAACAAATACTTGTTGCACCAAAAACATATATAACCCAGTACCGACGATCATGGATAAAAACATATTTTTCTGCCAAAAATGCAGTACTAATACCACAAATCCGGCAATAAAATCCGGCAAACCGAAATAACCGCCGGTGAGATCAATATTTTTATAACAATAAATCACCAACATACCAAACATTGCTGCCGGCAGCACTTTGCCTAAATAACGAATATATTCGGGAATGGGGCGATTTGCTGGAAATACCCAAAAAGGAAATAAACGCGATAATTGTACTGCGCCCACCGCCACTGCGATAGTCATTATTTGTTCTAAAAGTGTCATTATTGCCTATCCTTCAATCTGCTCAATACGTTGTAATTTTGCCGCCAATTTAGGGCGACGCAAGGTTAAGATTCCCCAAATGCCGATTAATGTTGGGATCAGGAAGTTTTCTTTACCAACCAGCAATAAACAAACCAGCGCCAACCCCAACCCTAATAAGGAACTTTCGTGATTTTTTTCTTTCATCCAGTTTTCAGCAAAAATAATCAAAAACAACGCAGTCATGGCAAACTCCACGCCTTTTAAATCCAAGGGTAAATTGCCAAAAAGGTTGCCCAACACCGCGCCTAAAACCCAATAACAATGTAAATACAGGGTGACAAAAAACATATACCAACCTTTATCTAAGTGCGGTGGGATTTTTGCCATATAATTTAAAGAAAAACTTTCATCCACCATGGCGCTGATCATATACCAGCGTTTTTTTCCATTTTGCGCACCGTATTTTTCCAGCATAGAAATACCATAAAAGATTTGACGTCCGCTCACCATTAAGGTAATCAAAAAGACTTGCAAGGGAGCAAATGCCAATACTAAGGATCCGGCGACGATAAATTCTACCGATCCGGCGTAAATCAATGCAGCCATCACCAACGGATACCATACGCCAAAGCCCAGCGCCTTCATATACAATCCGTAAGCAATACCTAAAAATAAAAAACCGATCATCATCGGCATCGAATAAGGGAACGCTGCTTTCGCCGCAGTCCAAATCGGGCTTGTCTGTTTTATATCCGACATATTATTCCTCTAATACCAATAAGCCGGGCAAAGTGGAGAAACTTTGCGATTTTACGGTTTCATAGAAATCATCAAAATAAGAGGCGTTGTCACTTTCTCGACGGGCGGCATATAAATTGCTGTATAACCCGTCTTCCGTAATTTTTCGCGCCACAATATAACCGCGATCCAAATAGGGTTTTGCCGCCCAAAATGGTAAAGCAGCAACGCCTCGTTTGCTGGCGACCAATTGGATTATTGCAATTGTAAGTTCGCTGGTGCGGCGGGTTGGATTGATACCTTGCGGATGCAACACTTTGCGTAATAAATCCAACATATCATCCGGTACCGGATAAGTAATCAGGGTTTGATTGGCAAAATCTTCTGCTTGCCAAATTTCTTTGTTCGCCAACGGATGATCTTTGGCACAAAGCCCGACCATTTCATAGGAAAACAAGGGTTGATGCACAATACCTGGCGTTTCTTCCACTTCGGAAACGACCGCCCAATCGGCGCGATGAGTAAGCAATAATCCAACGGTGTCCGTATGAAATCCAGAGACAATATCCAATTCCACTAAAGGCCAATGTTGACGAAAACTGTCCATTGCCGGCATCAACCAATCAAAACAAGTATGACACTCCACCGCAATACGTAACTCCCCTGCTTCGCCCTCTTTTACCCGCGCTAAATCCCGCTCTGCTTCGATAACTTTTGGTAAAATTTGATTAGCAAGCTGTACCAAACGATCGCCCGCAGCAGTAAAACGCAAGGGTTGCGTTTTACGTTCAAATAGAGGCAATCCATATTGATCTTCAAGTAGTTTTATTTGATGAGATAAGGCGGATTGGGTGAGATAAACCCGTTTGGCGGCAAGCGAAACACTGCCGGTTTCTTTTAATGCCAATAAGGTTTTTAAATGTCTTAACTCTAGAAAAATCGGTTTCATTAAAATTGTTCATAAAAAAAGAAAAAACAATGAGCAAAATTATATAAAAAAAATGACCGCACTTCTAATGAAATCAAGAACAATCTCTAATTATTAATTTTATTCATGAAAAATGTGAAAAATATGAGATTGCATAATGACCTGACTTTCGGCATGATGATTGCAACTGGACGTTTAGACGTCTAAATAACCCAATTCAATCTTAAATGCAAAAAGGAGTTCAGTATGACAACATTCCACTTATCCGGATTTCCGCGTGTAGGCGCCAAACGTGAATTAAAATTTGCCCAAGAGCGTTATTGGCGTGGCGAAATTGGCGAACAAGATTTAGTAGATATTGCCAAGGCGTTACGCGAAATTAACTGGAAACATCAAGCTAATGCACAAGCGGATTACGTTGCGGTCGCAGATTTTACCTTCTACGATCATATTTTAGATTTACAAGTCGCCACCGGCGCCATCCCCGCGCGTTTTGGTTTCGATAGCCAACATTTAACGCTGGATCAATATTTCCAATTGGCGCGCGGTAATAAAGATCAATTTGCCATCGAAATGACCAAATGGTTTGATACAAACTATCATTATTTAGTACCGGAATTACATAAAAATACGCAATTTAAAGCCAATCCGGCGCACTATGTTCAACAAATCCGCGAAGCTAAAGCCCTTGGTTTCAAAGCGAAACCTACCATTGTCGGTCCATTGACATTCCTTTGGTTAAGTAAAGAAAAAGGCGCCAGTTTTGACCGTTTTGAGCTGTTAAATCAATTAGTGCCGGTTTATGTAGAAATTTTGACCGCTCTTGCTGCCGAAGGGGTGGAATGGATTCAAATTGATGAACCGGCGCTAGCAGTAGATTTACCGGTGCAATGGGTCGAAGCCTATAACACCGTTTATGCAACACTTGCAAAAAACGTACCGGCAAAATTATTGCTTGCCACCTATTTCGGTTCAGTAGCGCCATATGCGGATTTGCTGAAAAATTTACCGGTTGCAGGTTTGCACATTGATTTAGTGCGCGCGCCGGAACAATTGGCAGCCTTTGAAGATTATGACAAGGTGCTTTCCGTCGGGGTCATTGATGGGCGCAATATTTGGCGCGCGAATTTAAATGCGGTATTGGATGTGGTTGAGCCTTTAAAAGCAAAACTCGGCGATCGTTTATGGATTGCGCCAAGCTGCTCATTGCTACATACCCCTTATGATTTATCGGTTGAAACACAATTACAAGCCAATAAACCAGAACTGTACCGTTGGCTCGCCTTTAGTTTGCAAAAAATTCAAGAATTACGCCAAATTAAGACCGCACTTGAACAAGGGCGCGTTGCAGTTCAAGCGGAATTAGACGACAGTCAAGCAGCGGCGGATGCGCGTGCAAACAGTAAAGAAATTCATCGCCCAGAAGTGGCGCAACGCCTTGCCAATTTGCCAAAAGATGCTGATAAGCGTCAATCGCCATTTGCCGAACGTATCGCCAAACAAAATGCTTGGTTAAATTTACCGTTATTGCCAACCACCAATATCGGTTCTTTCCCGCAAACCAGTGAAATCCGCCAAGCGCGCCAGCTTCAAAAAAGGCACGTTGTCGTTGGAAGATTATGAAGCAGCAATGAAAAAAGAAATTGAATATGTCGTGCGTCGCCAAGAAGAATTGGATTTGGATGTGTTAGTACATGGTGAAGCGGAACGCAACGACATGGTGGAATATTTCGGCGAATTACTCGACGGTTTTGCCTTTACCAAATTCGGTTGGGTGCAAAGTTATGGTTCGCGTTGCGTGAAACCGCCGGTGATTTATGGGGATGTCGTCCGTCCGGAAGCGATGACCGTGCGTTGGTCAACCTATGCGCAAAGCCTAACAAACAAAGTGATGAAAGGGATGCTGACAGGACCGGTCACGATTTTACAATGGTCATTTGTGCGTAACGATATTCCGCGCGCCACCGTGTGTAAACAAATCGGCGTGGCATTGTCTGACGAAGTATTGGATTTAGAAGCGGCAGGCATTAAAGTCATTCAAATTGACGAACCAGCCATTCGCGAAGGATTACCGTTAAAACGGGCGGATTGGGATAATTACTTACAATGGGCTGGCGAAGCTTTCCGTTTAAGCTACATGGGTGTGCAAGATGATACACAAATCCATACCCATATGTGTTATTCCGAATTTAACGATATTTTACCGGCAATCGCGGGGCTGGATGCAGATGTGATCACCATTGAAACCTCTCGCTCTGATATGGAATTATTAACCGCATTTGCCGATTTTAACTATCCGAATGATATCGGACCGGGTGTTTACGATATTCACAGCCCACGGGTGCCAAAAGCAGAAGAAATCGAACATTTATTGCGCAAAGCGCTTAATGTAGTTCCCAAAGAACGCCTATGGGTCAACCCAGATTGCGGTTTAAAAACCCGCGGCTGGAAAGAAACAATCGAACAATTAAAAGTGATGGTTAACGTGACCAAAAAATTACGTGCAGAACTCGCGTAATTGAATAAATAAGCGGTAGAATGTTAAAAGGATTTCAATGATAAAACCTCTTAAATTTCTACCGCACTTTTCTAAACCTAATTAACGCCCGTCATTGGCTTGTTGCAGCAATTGGCGGCTTTCTTTTAAGAATTGTTCAGAATATTCGCCGAACCAAGCGTGAACTTGATTGAAACAGTCGATAAAACCTTGTCTATCGCCTTGTTCAAAAAAGGCTAAACTTTCTTCATAGCTTTGTTTTAGGCTTTTTATCACCGCTAAATTTTCCGGTTTGTCCATGATGATGTCCGCATATAATGCCGCATCTTGGGCAAACAAACGACCGATCATTGCCAATTCCAAGCGGTAAATCGGCGAAGATAGCGCCAGCAGTTGCGATAATTGCACCGGTTGTTTAGAAAGGTGCAATCCGCTGGTAAAAGTGGCGAAATGGCGCAAGGCTTGAATATAGGTCATGCTTTGATCATGATCTTCTGCTGCCACTTGGTAAATTTTGGCGCCCCAAATTTGCATTTGTGCCAAAAGCCATTGATATTGTTCCGGATAACGCCCGTCACAACGCACCACCACTTGCTTCGCCATGCTGGCAATATCCGGTCCAAACATTGGGTGTAATCCTAATACAGGCCCCTGATGCACTTCCAACATTTTTGCCAATGGCGCCCGTTTAACTGAGGTTAAATCTGCAAGTAAGGTTTGCTCCGATAAATATGGAGCAAGGCGTTCAATGGTTTGCAAAGTTTGATCGATAGGAACAGAAACGATCACTACATCCGCCCCGGATAAGATGGCTTCCGCCTGATTCCAGTCATCACGATCGAGAGCTGTGACGTTATAACCTGATGCGCTAAGATAACGGGAAAATAGCGAGCCTAATTTCCCCTTTCCGCCCACAATCATGATTTTCTTAATCGCTTCATTTACCGTTTTAAAACCTAAATGATGCTCTCTAGAATAAGATTCACGCATTAAACGACGCAACACATCTTCAATCAAATCTGCCGGCACGCCCATCTTTTCCGCTTCCTGACGACGGGCTTGCAACATCGCATTTTCGCGTTCCGGCACATAAATCGGCAATCCATATTGGTGTTTCACTTCCCCAACTTGTTTTACCAATTCCAAACGTTTCGCAAACAAATTCAATAATTCACGATCCAGCTTGTCAATCTCATTTCGAAGTTCGTTTAATGCGTCCACAACATCACCTTATTTCTTTTTTAACTCGTCGCTTATTTTACGCAATAATTGTTCCGTTGTCTGCCAATCAATGCACGCATCTGTGATTGAAACCCCATATTTCATATCACAAACCGGCTGTTCCGCGCTTTGATTACCCGCATTTAAGTTACTTTCTAACATCAATCCCACAATAGAACGATTGCCATTTACAATTTGCTGCACCGCATCTTCCGCCACGATCGGTTGACGACGATAATCTTTATTGGAATTACCATGGCTACAGTCAATCATAATCGCACTTTCCAAGCCCGCTTTGGTCAATTCTTCTTCGCATTGTTGCACAAACTCCGCCGCATAATTCGGTTTTTTGCCACCACGTAAAATCACATGACCATTCGGATTACCGGCAGTATGCAATAAATTCACTTGTCCTTGTTGGTTAATCCCAATAAAACTATGCCCCATCGACGCCGCTTTCATGGCGTTAATCGCAGTTGCCAAACTACCGTCCGTACCGTTTTTAAACCCTACCGCCATGGATAAACCGGAGGCTAATTCGCGGTGAGTTTGCGATTCCGTAGTACGCGCACCGATCGCCGACCAACTGAATAAGTCTGCCATATATTGCGGCGTAATCGGATCAAGCGCTTCAGTCGCCAACGGTAAACCTAATTCGGATAATTCCAACAATAATTGGCGAGAAATATGCAAACCATGCTCAACATCAAAGGTTCCATCAATTTTCGGGTCGTTAATTAATCCTTTCCAACCGACAGTGGTTCTCGGTTTTTCAAAATACACCCGCATGACAATATAAAGTTGATCTTTTAATTCGTCAGATAAGACTTTTAATTGTTGCGCATATTCAATGGCAGCAAGTGGATCATGAATCGAGCAAGGACCGATAACCACCAACAAACGTGGATCTTTTTTATGAATAATATCGGCAATTTCTTGACGAGATTTTTCAATTTGGCTACGTAACGCAGCAGGAAGCGGCAATTTTTCTTTTAACTCTTTAGGCGTGATCAATACTTTTTCATTCACGATATTGACGTTATGGATACTGTCTTTGTGGTTTACATGGTTCATGGAATACTCTCTATTGTAAATTTATAAATACATAAAATGTAATGAATACATTACACCACAATCCCCATAACTTCAACCTTTATTTTAAAATTTCAATATTTTTAATAAGTGCGGTGCTTTTTTACTGAATTTTGGCGAAAAAAAGACCGCACTTTGTGATAAAAATGCGGTCTGTCAACTTTTATTTAAAATACTGTACAAATTATTTTACATTTGCACAATTTAAACAATATAGATATTGTCCTTTTGGATCATTCAATTGATTTAACTTGCCCAGCTGTTGCTGTAATTGTTGCGCTTGTTTTGGAAAACCGGTCCATTCCAACACCGCATTTTTAATCCAACTTTGCTGGCTTTGTTTTAAATCCCTCAATAACGTCGAAATTAATGAATTATCTTCATCCACTAACCATTCTACACCAATATCTTGCAATTGCGCCTCTGCTGAACGCCCTTTATTAATCAACTCAATGGCTTTTTCCACCGCGACATCAAAATCGCCAATCGCATCCACTAATTTACGTTGATAAGCATCTTCCCCTAACCAGACTTGCCCTTGCGCAATGTGATCCACTTCTGCCTTGCTGATTTTGCGTCCTTGACTGACGACATCCAAGAAACGATCATAACCTTTCTCAATTTCCAACTGAATAATTTCGCTGTTTACCGCCGAAATTGGGGTAAATGGTGAACGAGTCACTAAATCCGTGGTCGCCACGCCATCTGCCGATACGCCGGCTTTCTTGATGGTATTTTCAAACGTCGGTACCATAGCAAAAATCCCAATGGAGCCGGTAATCGTATTTTTATCCGCTACAATATAATCCGCGGTACTGGAAATCCAATAACCGCCGGATGCCGCCATACCGCCCATAGACACAATGACCGGTTTTCCGCCTTGTTGCAAATGCGATACTTCCTGACGAATTAATTCAGAGGCAAACGCGCTACCACCCGGACTATTCACTCGTAAAATCACCGCTTTAATTTGCGGATCATCATAGGCTTGGCGCAACAATGCCGCAATGGTATCACCACCCACATCTTCTTCGGCGCTTTCGCCATCAATAATGGCACCTTCCACATTAACCACCGCAATTTTATTCGCACTATCACTGTGCATACGATCCGGTAAATTTGCCAAATAGTCATCAAATGGCAATAATTTTGCGCTACCATCGCTATTTTTACCGAAAAGTGCGGTCAATTTTTGGTCTAAAGTAAAACGATCGGCAGTCTGCGTAACCAGTTTACGTTGTTTGGCATAGGCGGTACTGTCGCCCTGTAAGGCTTTTAAATCTTGTAAATACTGTGACGCCTTCGGCAACACACTGTTTAGCGGAATTTGGCGATTATCCGCGATTTGTTGCTGATAATTGTGCCACATTTTGCCTAACCACTGTTGCAAATTCGATTTGGCTTCCGCGGACATATCATCCCGCAAAAACGGTTCTACTGCGGATTTATAAGTTCCCACACGGAAAATATGTGGCGTGATGGCGAATTTGTCCAGCAAAGATTTAAAATACAACTGATCTACTGCCATCCCTTCAATACCAACGCTGCCTTGCGTATTCAAATAAATTTCATCCGCATAACTTGCTAAAAAATATTGCGCCTGCGTGTAATTATCCGCATAAGCAATCACCGGTTTACCGCTGGCTTTAAATAATTGAATGGCTTTGCCCACATATTCCAACGCCGGCAAATCCCCACCCTCAAAATAATTCAAATCCAGTGTCAAACCTTTGATCCGCGCATCTTCAGCCGCACTGGCAATCGCATAGCCCACATCAAATGTCGAAATTTGACGCGGAACGTGCTGATTATTTAGCTCTTTCAATGCACTGTTCCACGACATTGGATTTTCCCGATTATCGCGCAAATAACCGTCTAAATTGACCCATAATGCACCCTGATCACCGCTTAACTCTTGTGCGACCGGTTTTCCCTGAAAACTGGTGACCAAACTTAACAAACCTAACCCCAGCACGACAAAAAGCAAAAAGACCAGATTCATGACTACATCGCGGATAAAATTTAATATCCGCCAACAAAATTTGACAAATTTGAGAATAAATTGCATAGATTTTCTTTTCATTAACTTAAAAACGCTTTACCATACCACAGAATACGGGGTAAGGCGATAATAAAACGCAAGAAAAACCCACCGCACTTTACAACAGTTCAGAAATAAAATAATAAGGCATAACAAATGGATACATTACAACTTTTAACCACAAGACATTCAGAAAAACAATTATCAGCGCCGGCGCCGAATAAAGCGCAATTAGAACAACTTTTCCAAGCCGCCTCACACGCACCGGATCATGGCAAATTGCAACCTTATCGTTTTATCGTAATGGAAAATGTCGGCATGGAAAAACTGGGTGAGCTATTAAAAAGTGCCGTCATTGAATTTAATTTAGGCGAAGAGCGGTTAAAAAAAGCGGAGAATTTAGTTAAACGTGCGCCAATGTGTATCGGAATTGTTGCCAAAATCGATAAAACTATTGCTAAAGTCCCAGCTTGGGAACAGATGCTCGCTGCTGGCTGCTCCGCCTACGCCATTCAACTCGCCGCCAACGCCCAAGGTTTTGCGAATGTGTGGATAACTGGACCTTGGATTGATGGCAGCGATCTGAGAAATGCCTTCGGATGCGACGAAAATGACAAAATCATTGCGCTCTTGATGCTCGGCACCGCAGAAGAAAAAATCACCCGCGCCCCCCGCCCGTTTAAATTCGACGAATTTGTGCAATATTTGTAGCCCAAACACAACGGATAAATAACTAAAAACCAACTTAATTGAATGACTGGCGCACACCTCACGCATACGCCAGTCATCCAATAAAATCACTTAAATTTCAACCGCACTTTACCCCAACGCTTGAATCGTATTTAAGATACGTTTGTCGGAAATTGGGTATTTGGTGCCAAGTTGTTGTGCAAATAAACTGACGCGTAATTCTTCGATCATATAAGGAATTTCCAATATTTCCGTTGGAATTGGTTTAGATTTTGGCAGTTTATGCAGCAATTGCTGATAGGCTTGCGTAACTTGTTCCACGCGTAACATCGCAGCGCGATCACGATTAACATCTTGCGCTAATTTATCAATCCGTTTGTCGATCCCTTGTAAATAACGCAGCAAATCCGGCAAGCGCGTATATCCATGTTTTTGCACAAAATTCGGATAAATCAAACCGCTCATTTGTTGCTTAATATCCGACAAAGCAAATGCCATAGTGAAATCCATTTTACCTTTTAAACGTTTGTTAATTTCAAAACTTAAGGTCAGAATTTGCTCAACTTGCTGCGCAATGTCGATAGTAGTTTCATTTAAATTGGCGCGAACTTTTTCCCGAAGACGTTCAAAATCCGCTTCGTTCCACGCAAAGCCGCCAAAATCCGCCATTAATTTATCCACCGCACAAGCAATACAATCATCAATTAACTCCAATACGCGCCCAAAAGGCGTAAAATAAAGCCCTAATTTGGATTTATTCGGTAATTTTTCGTGCAAATATTTAATCGGCGATGGCACGTTTAACAAAATCAAACGCCGCAACCCCTGTTGCATTGCCACTTGTTGCTCAAATTCGGTTTCAAATAATTTGATGCCTACCGCGTCTTTTTCATCCACAATCGCCGGATAGGCTTTAACACTAAAGCCTCGTTTTTTCTGCTCATAAAATTGTGGCAAATCAGCAAAATTCCACACATGAATGCCCGATTGTTCGATCGCATCATCCGCCACTGCGGAAAGACTTTCTTGCACTTTGCCTTTTAATTCAAATTTCAACGCATCTAAATCGGCACTTTCGGAAATTTTTTTGCCTTTTTCATCAATCACGCGGAAAGTCATCTTCAGATGGTTGGGTAATTGCTCCGCTTGCCAATTTTCCGCTACCACTTTAACTCCGGTCATACGTAATAATTCATGGCTTAAGCTGTCAATTAACGGTTTTTCCAACGGTTTCGCGCGTTCCAAAAAGGCTTGGGCATAATTAGGCGCCGGCACAAAGTTACGACGTAACGATTTTGGTAAACTTTTAATTAACCCGATCACCAACTCTTCGCGTAACCCCGGAATTTGCCAATCAAAACCGTCGGTTTCCACTTGATTTAACAAAGGCAATGGAATATGTACCGTAACACCATCCGCCTCGGTTCCCGGCTCAAATTGGTAGGTTAATTTCAATTTTAGATTGCCTTGATGCCAAAAATTCGGGAAATCCAATTCACTCACCGCACCAGCATCCTCTTTGGTTAAAAAGGCTTTTTCAAAATTCAATAATTCCGGATCTTGTTGTTGCGCCTTTTTCCACCAATGATCAAAATGCTTTTGCGATACCACATCCGCGCCAATACGTTTTTCATAAAACTCAAACAACGTCCGTTCATCGACTAAAATATCCCGCCGCCGGCTTTTGTGCTCCAATTCTTCAACTTCTTTGATTAATTGACGATTTTGATGGAAAAACTTATGTTTTGTCGTCCAATCACCCTCAACCAATGCCGATTGAATAAAAATTTCACGACAAACAACAGGATCAATTTGCCCATAATTCACAGGGCGCGCCGCCACAATCGGCACGCCATATAAGCTCACTTTTTCATCCGCCATCACCGCCCCGCGCGATTTTGACCAACGCGGTTCGGCATAGGATTTTTTCACTAAATGCGATGCTAAAGGCTCAATCCATTCCGGCTCGATTTCCGCGACCATTCTGCCCCACAATTTAGAGGTTTCCACCAATTCCGCTGCCATGCACCATTTCGGCTGTTTTTTAAATAGAACGGAATTAGGGAAAATGGCAAAATGCGCATTTCTTGCACCTAAATATTGCTGTTTCTCCGCTTCTTTTAAGCCGATATGCGACAATAAACCACTTAAAAGTGCGGTATGAATTTGCGCATATTCTGCGGCTTGTGAATTAATCGGCAGCCCCATTTCACGCACGGTTAAGCGAATTTGATGATAAACATCCTGCCATTCGCGAATACGCAAATAATTTAAATACTCTTTTTGGCATAAACGTCGAAATTGGTTTTTACTCAAGGCTTTTTGCTGTTCTTGTAGATAATTCCACAAATTTAAAAAAGCTAAAAAGTCCGATTTTTTATCGGCAAAACGACGATGTTTATCGTCTGCCGATTGTTGTTTTTCTTGCGGACGTTCTCGCGGATCTTGAATAGAAAGAGCGGCAACGATAATCATCACTTCATAAAGACAAGAAAATTTGACCGCACTTAATAACATTTTTGCCAAGCGCGGATCGACCGGCAATTGCGCTAATTGGCGCCCTTGTACGGTCAATTGACGTTGTTGCCCGAATTTTGATTTCACCCAATGAAATGCTTCCAACTCTTCTAATAATTTAATCCCATCTTGGATATGACGATGATCTGGCGCATCAACAAATGGAAAGGCTTCAATATCATCCAAACCCAAGGCGTTCATTTGCAAAATAACGGAGGCAAGGTTGGTACGTAAAATTTCCGGATCAGTAAATTCAGGACGCCCTTTGAAATCTTCTTCCGAATATAATCGGATACAAATCCCTTCCGAAATCCGCCCGCAGCGCCCTTTACGTTGATTGGCGGAGGCTTGCGAAATTGGCTCAATCGGCAAACGTTGCACTTTGGTTCGATAACTATAGCGAGAAATTCTCGCGGTTCCAGTGTCGATCACATATTTAATATTCGGAATTGTCAACGAGGTTTCTGCTACGTTGGTGGCTAAAATAATTCGATTTAATCCGCTCGGCTGAAAAATGCGTTGCTGCTCGGCAGCAGACAACCGCGCGTATAACGGTAAAATCTCCGTATAGCGTAATTCCTGTTTTTGCAAGGCTTCGGCGGTGTCTCGAATTTCCCGTTCCCCGTTCATAAAAATCAAAATATCACCACGCCCCTCCGCTTGTAACTCATCGACCGCATTTAAAATCCCTTGTAGCTGATCTTGATCTTCTTCCTCGACAATGGGGCGATAACGCACTTCCACTGGATACGTCCGTCCGGAAACTTCAATAATCGGCGCATGGTTAAAATGTTTAGAAAAACGTTCAACATCAATGGTTGCAGAGGTAATAATCACTTTTAAATCAGGACGTTTCGGCAAAATTTGCTTAAGATAACCTAAGATAAAATCATTATTTAAACTGCGTTCATGGGCTTCATCGATAATCAGGGTATCATATTGATTTAAAAAACGATCATGTTGAATTTCCGCTAATAAAATCCCGTCGGTCATCAATTTGATCAAGCTATTTTCGCTCACTTGATCGTTAAAACGCACTTTATAACCAACCACATCGCCTAATTCGCTCTGCAATTCTTCCGCAATTCGCGTAGCAACGGAACGTGCGGCAATGCGTCGCGGTTGCGTATGCCCAATCAGTCCTTTGCGCCCCAAACCTAATTCCAGACACATTTTCGGCAGCTGGGTGGTTTTTCCCGACCCCGTTTCGCCGGCAATAACAACCACTTGATGTTGTGCAATCGCGGCTAAAATTTCCGCTTTACGCGCACTCACTGGCAAATCAGGAAATTCAATATTTTTGACCGCACTTTGACGTTGCTGCAAACGCAAATGTGCTAGCTGAATTTGTTGCTGAATTTCCGCTGCCACCGCTTGTTGCGCGGTTTCGTTTTTAATTTGTGATAATCCCTTGATCCGCGCTTGTAATCGACGTTGATCCAAAATCATCATCTCATCTAATTGAGCGAGCAATTGTTTTTGTAAAGGAGTAAAAGGTTGATTTTTGTAATGCTTTGTTGTCATGGTTAACACTATGAGATAAATAATGTGATAAACATCACATTATTACAATTATATTCACTGTCATTTTTGTCATTATATGCTAAATTGCTTACTCTCATGTAATAAAAAAGGAGATTTTATGAAATCATTTAAACTTGCAATTGTAGCACTTTCTGCCATTACTGCTCTCACTGCTTGTTCTACCTCTCATGAACAACAAAACGAAGCAACATTGCAAACACAAGCCACTTTAGGTATTGTTTGGATGCAGCAATCGGGTGAATATCAAGCTTTAGCGCACCAAGCCTTTAATGCGGCTAAAACTGCATTTGATCAAAGCAAAACAGTAAAAGGTAAGAAAAAAGCTGTCGTAGTCGATTTAGATGAAACTATGATCGACAATAGTCCTTATGCTGGCTGGCAAATTAAAAACGGTCAAGGCTTTAGCAGTGAAACTTGGACAAAATGGGTCAATGCCCGTCAATCCGGCGCTATTCCGGGAGCGGTGGAATTTTCAAACTATGTTAATAGTCACAAAGGCGCGGTCTTTTTTGTGTCCAATCGTTTGGACAGCGTGGAAAAAGCCGGCACCATTGACGATATGAAACGCCTCGGTTTTACCCATGTCACTGAAGATCGTTTATTGTTAAAACGAGATAAATCCAACAAATCCCCGCGCTTTGAACAAATCATGCAACAAGGTTACGATATTGTGGTGTTTGTTGGCGATAATTTAAATGATTTCGGTGATGCAACTTACCATAAATCTAATCAAGAACGTCGCGAATTTGTCGCCAATAACCAAAATTTATTCGGCACGAAATATATTGTCCTACCTAATCCAAACTATGGTGATTGGGAAGGCGGCTTAAGCGCGGATTATTACAAAGGCGACGCGCAACATCGATTAAATATCCGTAACAACGCCATTAAAGCTTGGGATGGAAAATAATCTAAACAAAATCAAACAAAAAACGACCGCACTTTTTATCCTAAACAAAAAGTGCGGTCGTTTTTTATGATTTTCCTAATGCTAAAGAGAGGATCCCTGCTGCAATTAATGGTCCAACAGGAATACCACCAACAAAGGCAACACCTAAAATAGTACCGATTAATAATCCAGTTAAAAGTAAAGGCTGATTTCCCATTAAGTTCACGCCACGACCGCCGAACCACGCTACCAGCATCCCGACCGCCACCGCTAACAACATTTTCCAATTAAGAAATTCAGAAAGCGCCGGCAATTGCACTTTTCCCGAGACTAATGGACTTAACACGCCGATCGTTAACAAAATAATCCCGATATTTAATCCATTTTTCTCCATAAAAGGGAGATATTTCACCAATATTGTTTGCTTCATAAGCAACAATACTGCCACAGAAATAGTAACAGAATTGTTGTTGCTGATAACGCCAAGTAAAATCAGCATGACTAATAACAGCGAAACAGGATTAAATTGTAATGACATTATCATGCCCTCAGATTGTAAAAGTGCGGTGAATTAGTTTTGATTATAGCAAAGATTTACAGATTTATGTTAAAACTCTCTTAATTGAATATAAAACAAACATTTTTAATAACTAATTCATATAAAATATAACTAAATTGGCTTGTTGCGAATATGGGGTTTTGTTATGCTCAATACCTTTATTTCTATGGGGAAACTATATGTCTATCGTTAATATTATTATATTTGCGCTTATTCTCGTTTTTCTAGCGTGGTTATTGCGCAAAACCCAAAAATTAGGACACACTGTTTTTGCAGGGCTATTGTTAGGTTTGGTTTTTGGTGCGCTACTGCAAAATTTCTATGAGAAATCCGTGATCGATGGTTCGCTTGTTTGGATCAATTTAATTGGTAACGGTTATGTTCGCTTACTGCAAATGATCGTGATGCCATTAGTATTTATTTCAATTTTATCTTCCATTGTCAAAATGACACAAACCCGTTCGTTAGGAAAAATCAGCTTTAGCGTACTTTTTACGTTACTATTAACAACAGCAATTGCAGCAGCGATCGGTATTTCTATGGTATATATCTTCGGAGTTTCCGCAGAAGGTTTGGTGAGTGGTGAACGTGAAGTTACGGCACAAGGTAATGTGTTGACGAAAGCAGGACTCGTCACCGCAATGAGTATCCCTGATATGCTATTGTCGTTTATTCCAAAAAATCCATTTGCCGATTTAACGGGTGCAAATCCGACATCCATTATTAGTGTAGTGATTTTCTCTGCTTTTCTAGGCATTGCTGCATTAAGTTTGGGAAAAGAGGATGCGGCATTAGGCGAACGTATCGCCCAAGGAGTGGAAACCTTAAATAAATTGGTGATGCGTATGGTGCGTTTTGTTATTCGTCTTACGCCTTACGGTGTATTTGCTTTAATGATTAAAATGGCGTCCACCTCCAAATGGGCAGATATTGTTAACTTAGGGAATTTTATTCTCGCCTCGTATGTTGCCTTAGGATTAATGTTTATCGTTCATGCCATTTTATTATTCTTCGTCAAAGTCAACCCGCTGGAATATTACAAAAAAGCCCTGCCAACGCTTAGTTTTGCTTTTAGTTCTCGCTCCAGTGCTGCTAGTTTACCGCTGAATATCGAAACACAAACAGAAAAATTAGGTAACGATCGTGTCATTGCTAACTTCTCTGCAACATTTGGTGTCAGTATCGGTCAAAATGGTTGTGCCGGCGTTTATCCAGCAATGTTAGCTGTCATGGTTGCGCCAATGGTCGGTATCGATCCTTTCACATTACCTTACATTTCAACCCTGATTTTAGTCGTCTCGTTATCCTCATTCGGTATTGCCGGTGTAGGTGGTGGCGCAACGTTTGCGGCAATTGTAGTATTTTCAACGCTGGGATTACCACTTGAATTAGTCGGGTTACTCATTTCTATTGAACCCTTAATTGATATGGGCAGAACCGCGTTAAATGTCAACGGAGCAATGGTCGCAGGGACGCTAACAGATCGCCTGCTAAAAAAAGCTTAAATTTTCAAATAAGGCACAAATAAAGTGCCTTTTATGAATACAAAAAGTTAATTTCCAGCATTTTAGCACACTAACCGCTGTTTTACGTTCCGAAAAGAATGATTTTTTAGTTATTTTTATTCCTTAAAAATCAATGCTTCTTAAAATCATTTCGGAACGAATTCTACCCTATTATTTAGAAATGTGACAGGGTTTACTTTTCTATAAAAGGTGGATAACCGCCTTTACTTCTAAACCACAATATCCCCATTCTCTTTTAAATGCCGATAAATTCTATCCAACATAATCTGTGTCGGCGTTTTCCCTAAGTCATCTTCGGTTAGCTGAGCCTCCAGAATGCTTTTCGCATTTTCGCTGTCGATCCATTTGTAACTTTCGATAATCGGTGTGAAGTCGGTTACTTGACCGTCCTCATCAACTCCTGTGCCGATAACATATTTTGCATTAATCGCCCCATCATCTTGAATAGAATATGTAGCCATCGTTGAATACATTGAATTTAAGATTTTGTTAAATGTTGTCATAAGATTTTCCTTTGTTTGAGATAATAATGAAAACGGTGGAAGCCCACCGTTTTAATCTAACTCAATACCACCAAATGATGGCTTACAAGCTCATCAATTTTTCCAAAGATGGAGCAAAATAATAACTGCCGGTCACTGCTTTGGTAAAGCCTAACAATCGGTCTGTTTTTCCATCAATTTCGCCGAACATACTTAATAATTGCTGTTCAATATTGTGCAAACTATGGCAATAGGCAATGAAAAATAGCCCGTTTGTACCGCTGGCAGTGCCATAAGGCAAACTTTGGCGTAAAATTTTCAACCCTTCTCCATTTTCTTTAATATCGACACGTCCTACATGTGAAGTCTCCGGCACCTCATCCAATTCAACGCTGTCCGCTTTGGTTCGCCCAATCACATCTTCTTGTTTTTTATCGGTTAATTTTTGCCATTTCGCTAAATTGTGTTCATAACGTTGCGTAAACACATAGCTTCCGTCTTTATCCTCACCATTTTGAATAATGCCGACTAAAGGACGTTGCTCATCTTGTGGATTTTCCGTTCCGTCGATAAAACCAGTTAAATCGCGTTCTTCCACCCAACGGAAACCATGAATTTCTTGCGCAGTTTGGATGCTGGAGCCGAAAACCGCTAATGCTGCTTGTGCCACAGAAAAATTCACATCTGGACGCAATGATTGAATATGAATTAACAAATCATATTGCGTCGCAGGCGCAGTTAAATCGCCTTTGCCCAAGGTTGAAAACGGTTTTAATTCAACCGCACTTTGCTTATCCGCCAATTGTTTCCACACGCGATCACCAAAAGCAACCACAGCGCCTAAATTTGCCTCAGGATATTGTTGTTGCAAGGCTGCCAAATTTTCGCAAAATACCCGCGCCGCATTAGGAATTGCTGCCAAATCGACAATATTGGCCTCCAGATAAATTGCAGCTTTGCAATGTTCTAATAAAATCCCGCTTTGAATTGTCATTTTTTCCTCTCTTAAATTTTCATTTTCATCTTTTCCATCATAATCCTTAAGCGTTTGTTTTTCAATGTAAATAGAGTTGAAAATCCCAATTTGAGTAAAATATATCAGCAAAAAAACTTGTAGAAAAAATTTTTTGGAGCATAATAGAGAAATAAATATGAGAATTAATTTTATTTATATTAATTGAGGTTTTATGTCTATTCAGCGTTATTACCGTCTTATCTCATTGCTCTTTACCTTAATTTTCGCCCCAAACATCTTTGCCGCCGATAATTACCAACAATGGGTGCAAGATATTGAAACTCGTTTAGATAAGACCGTACTTCTCTATCAACAACATCAAATTGATGAAGCCCGCACAGAAGTTCAAATGGCTTATTTTGAAGTCTTTGAAAATCTGGAAGGTCCTATTCGGATTAATTTTTCTGCACAAAAAAGTTATCAAATGGAAGCGACTTTCGGCGAAATTCGGAAGATGATTGGTGAAAATCAACCTTTGGCAAACGTACAAGCGCGTATTAACCAACTGAAAGCAGAATTGCAACAAGTTCTTCCCGCCTTGACGCAAGGGCATCAATTAAATGCCGATGATCAACATGATGTTTATCATAACGATGCTATTGTCCCTTATTGGCAGCAAAATTTTAAAACCATTGATGATTTGTTAGCTCAAGCATTGACACAATACCAAGCTGGCAATTTTGCCGCCGCGAAGAAATCGGTACAACAAGCGCAATATGATGGTTATAAAAATTCAGAAATGGAAATGGCAATTCGTCAAAATCGCTCCGCCGCTATTTCCGCCGCCATCAACCAACAATTTTATGATTTGATTAAATTAAGCGAACAGCCGGAACAAATTAATGCCCTCGGCTATCAAATTACCACCTTGCTACAAGATATTGAAGAACAGTTACCACAATTACCAACCACGCGGGAAAGTCAACAAGGCAGTCAAAGTACGGTGGAAAATGCGCAAGATTCTCTCCCAGATCAGGATTGGAATCAAGTCACAACAGAAATTAATCAACGAATTCAACAAGCTATCCAATTTGCCACGCAAGGGAAAAATCAAAAAGCCATGTTGGCGGTGCAAGATACGTATTTTGATGTATTTGAAAGTTCCGGCATGGAAAATAAAGTCGGCTCGCGCGACAGCAATCTTAAACTGGAATTAGAGGGTTACTTTACTCGCTTGGTCAGCTTGATGAAAGCTGATGAAGATAGCGAAAAATTGCAACAACAAGCAAGTGCCTTAGCTAATAAATTAAGCTACGCTGTCGAAATGTTACAAGGCAGCGGACAACAAAGCGATTGGTCCATGTTTTTATATAGCTTGCTTATCATCACTCGCGAGGGCTTGGAAGCCTTATTAATTGTAGCGGCGATTGTGGCGTATTTAGTAAAAAATCATCATCAAGATAAATTGCCAGTCATCCGCCAATCGGTTTATGTCGCACTGGTTGCAAGTGTAATCACCGCCGGATTATTCCAATTGATCTTCGCCAATTCAGGCGCAAACCGCGAATTACTTGAGGGTTTTACTATGATCCTCGCGGTAGTGATGCTATTTATGATGAGTTATTGGCTACTTTCAAAAGTCGAGGCGCAAAATTGGAAACGCTATTTGGAGGGGAAACTCTCTTTAGCTTTAACCACCGGATCATTAATCGGCTTATGGCTCACTAGTTTCCTCGCGGTATATCGTGAGGGCGCGGAAACCGTACTATTTTATTATGCCCTCGTCGGTGATGCGACAAGTGCGGTCAGTTATGTTTATCTTTTAGCCGGTTTAGCACTCGGTCTCGTCTTGCTTGCCATTTGCTATTTCATCATGCGCTACAGCATTGTCAAACTACCGCTCAAACCGTTTTTTATGTTCACCGGTTCATTTATGTACTTGATGGCATTTGTCTTTGCCGGAAAAAGTGTACTTGAATTGATCGAAGGAAAATTATTTCAACCGACCTTGCTTGCCAATATGCCGGAAATTTCTTGGTTAGGGATTTATCCTTACCTTGAAACTCTTGTGCCACAAGCAATTTTAGTGGTTGCTGCGATCTTTGCGTTAATTTATATGAAATACCAAAATCGCAAAACTACTGATGATTAATTTTATTGTTTTTATTATAGGAGAATAATATGAAAAAAACCTTACTTACCAGCGCATTATTAGCGACGATTTTTGCCTCATCCCCAGCGTTAGCCTTTAAAGAATATCCTATTGGCGAAGCGGTCACCATGAACGGAATGGAAATTGCGGCAGTCTTTTTACAACCGATCGATATGGAACCGCGCGGCATGGGCTTATCGGCAAAAGATTCTGATATTCATCTAGAAGCCGATATTCACGCTACCAAAGGCAATAAAAATGGCTTTGGCGAAGGCGAATGGATGCCATTTTTGACCATTAATTATGTATTGGTTAACACCGATACCGGCGAACAACAAGAAGGGAGTTTTATGCCGATGGTTGCCAGCGACGGTCCGCACTATGGCGCAAATGTGAAAATGATGGGCGTCGGCAACTATAAATTAACCTATAAAATCGAGCCACCATCAAAAGCGGGTATGCACCGTCACACCGATCCGGAAACCGGCGTTGGTCGTTGGTGGAAACCTTTTGATGTTAGTTATGAATTTAAATATACCGGATTAAATTAATTCCGCTTTTTCATCTGATTTGTCCCTCGTATCCCCCTCAATTATCCCTCTCTATTTCCTTTTGAGGGGGCGAGGGGCATTCACTTTCACACGCGTACGGTATCACGGATATGATAAATTATTTTTTTGTTTTTATATTACAACCGATTTTACCCATTGCAATATTACTCGGTTGCAATTGGTCGCGCTTTGCCAATTTCAATATTCGCGCCCTGCTTTGGCTAGGCTTGTTTAGCTTTCTTGCCGGCATTCTCCTCCAATTAAATCTACCGGCGGATCAACTGACAAGTCTCATACTTAACGCCATTCTTCTTGGCGCCATCATTTTATGTTATATCAGCCAATTTTTCCTTTCGCAAAAACTGGCTTATTTTTGGCATTACGTGCTATTGATTATCGCCGGTATGGGTTGGGGAAAAGATCCGAATATTTCAATGCTCACCAATACGGATGTCATTAACACAGATTTTATTTTAAATACCGGCGCGGTTATCGTCGGCATATTATTTAGCTTAATCGTGGCAGCATGGCTGCGCATTTTACTGCGCCAACTGCAAGCAAAAACAGCGCAAAAATTGACCGCACTTTACGCTATTTTATCCACCGCTACAACGTTATTATTAATTACGCCGATCCTATCCGATCTATTATTAACGCTCATGAAGCGCCAAGTATTGGATCTCACCAAAGCGCGCCTAAGTTTTGTAGCAAAAGTAAGCAATCTCCAAAACTACAGTACCTATTTTATTTGCCTACTTATTTTATTCAGCTGCCTTTGCTTTTTTATGCAAGTCCACCGTGTGCGCAAACAGCAACAACAAATGGAAACTTATCCTATTGAAAAACGTAAAAAAACCGCATTAGTACAACATTCCAAACGCACGCTATTCGTCGGCGGTTTCGCCCTTGCAGTCGCTTACAGTACGCGACTTTATTGGGATAAAATCGCCTCACAGCCACCGCAATTATCCGAATCTTTGCCGGTAACACCAAATAACCAAGGTGATATTGTCATCCCAATTGAACAAGTCAAAGACGGAAAACTGCATCGTTTTGTTTGGGTGGCAAGCGATGGTAAAGCGGTTCGTTTTTTTGTAATTAACCGTTCCAGCAAAAAACTAAGTTTAGCGGTAGTGTTTGATGCTTGTTTGTTATGCGGCGATCAAGGTTATGTTATGGAGGGTGATCAAGTGATATGTGTCGGCTGCGGCGTACGTATTTTTATCCCATCCATCGGAAAACCCGGTGGCTGTAATCCAGTCCCGATCGAAAATTGGCGCCAAACACAAGAACACATCATTATCCCGCGTAAAAGTTTGGAAGACGGGGTAAATTACTTCTCGACCATTGTGGAATTAGAGGTTATTGATCCGGTCGATCATAGTCAATTGAAAAATACTACGACGGAATACAAATATCACCACGACGGGCAAACCTATTTCTTTAAAAATGAACAAAATTTAAATTTGTTCCGTGACCATCCGGAACGTTATTTATCCCCGCTTTCATCCAATACGGAGGTGCGTTAATGTTAACTCGTATGCTGTTTCAATCTTGGCGACACGCGCTCAAACGTAAATTATTAGCTATTATCACCATTTTTCTCGCCGCCGGTTTAGTCTCTGCATTACTTGCGGTATCTATTGATATTGGCGATAAAATGTCAAAAGAATTAAAATCTTATGGGGCGAATATTTTGGTTGAACCAACCGGGCGTTCTGTTTTACCGCAAGGTTTTAATGATAATTCCGCCCTTTCTACTCAAGATTTTTTAGATGAACGTGAATTGCCGAATGTCAAAGACATATTTTGGCGCAATAATATTGTCGGTTTTGCGCCGCTGCTATCAGCAAATGTGAAAGCAGAACATCAAGGAAAAACGCAAACCGTCAGTATTTTAGGTACCTTTTTCGATCACCCAATCCAAGTACCAGACGAAGAAGACTATCATACCGGACAACGCATTATCAGCCCGTTCTGGCAAGTCGAGGGAAACTGGGTGGATGACAGTCATGATTTTGGCGCGATTATTCCGGCAATGATTGGTACTCAATTAGCGCAAACTCTTGGTTGGAAAATCGGTGATCAGATTAATTTATCCTACCAAGAAAACGATTTCTCCCGCACGTTGCCTATTCAACTCGTCGGCATTCTTACTACCGGCGGCAGCGAAGATCAGCAACTTGTTTTACCACTAAGTGCGGTGCAAAATTTACTTAATTTAGAGGGTAAAATTCAAGGTATTAAAGTCTCAGCGTTAACGGTTCCGGAAAATGCCCTTTCTCGCAAAGCACGCCTTGATCCGGATGCCTTAACCGCCGAAGAATATGATTTATGGTATTGCACCGCCTACGTTTCCTCCATTTCACACCAATTGGAAGAAGCCATTTCCGGCGCTAGCGTCCAACCCATTTGGCAAGTCGCGGCATCAGAGGGCGTGGTCATTGAAAAAATCCAATTGCTATTAGCCGTAGTGACGCTCGCAGCAGTCATTGCCGCAGCTATGGGCATTGCCTCTTTAATGACCTCCACCATTATTGAACGCAGCAAAGAAATTGGCTTGATGAAAGCCTTAGGCGCTTATCAATGGCAAATTGTACTGCTCTTTTATTGCGAAGCCATTATTGGCGCTTTAATCGGCGGGATGTTAGGCTGTTTCGCCGGCTGGGGATTGGCAAAATTTATCGGTTTTACCTTATTTGATGCCCCGCTCAGTTTCGCATGGATTGTTATCCCTTGCGTCTTAGTTTTATCGGTGTTGATTGCCTTGATCGGAACGTGGTTCCCAGCTCACCGTATCGCCCGATTATATCCAATTGAGGTATTGTATGGTCGTCAATAATAAAAAAGCGATGTTTTGGCGACTTGTGACGCAAGCCTTACGTTTGCGCTTGCAACGCGTTTTTATTATCTTCTCGGCGCTCACGGTAGGTGCGGCGATCGTCACTGCCATGGCGGCGGTATATTTTGATATTAATACCAAAATGAGCCAAGAGTTACGTACCTTCGGCGCCAATTTTTATATCGGTTCCAATAATAGCGGCTTGGTTAAACAAGCGGATATTGAACCTATTTTAGCGCAAGCGCCCGCACATTTTATCACCGCTGCTAGCCCTTATTTATACGGGGTCGTGCGTAGCGATTTAGAAAAAATTGTGATGATGGGCGTATGGTTTGACAATATGCGTACGCTTGCGCCCTATTGGCAAATTACCGGCTCACAAATCGGCGTCAACTTTGATGATCGGCATGCAATGATTGGAAAACGTTTAGCCGAACGCCTGAATTTATCTGTCGGTAGCCAATTAACCTTAAGTAAAAATGCAGTTGAAAAACATACTTTTCGCATCAAAGGTATTGTTGAAAGCGGTGATGCGACTGATAATATGTTGATTGTTAACTTAGATTTTGCTCAACATTGGTTGGAAAAAGACGGGCTGCTGACGAATGTGATGATGAGTGTCGCCAATGATCAGGGGCAAGTGGTAAAATTTGCGGAGCAACTCAAACAGCAATACCCCGATTTAGACGTTCGTCCCATCCTCAAAGTGTCCGCCTCTGAAGGGCAAATTTTAGATAAAATCAAAGGGCTGATGGGATTGATCTCCATTGTGATTTTAGTTTTGGCAACCCTTTGTGTCAATACAACGTTAATCGCCATTGTTGGCGAACGCGCCAAAGAATTTGCCCTACAAAAATCCCTTGGCGCCAGCCAAAAAGATATTATTCAACAAATTGTAACAGAAATTTTGATTATTGCGGTTTGTGCTATTGTGACAGGGTTACTTTTAGGTTATCTGCTTGCACAAGTGTTAGGAATTGCGGTATTTAAAGCCTATATTGATTTACGCTTGCCGGTCATTCCTATCACGATTTTCTTATCATTTGCGGTCGCTTTTATCGCGGTGATCATCCCAACCCGTCGTGCGCTGGATATTCAAACTGCCAATGTATTAAAAGGTGAATAAGGAAAAATTATGCGTAAAAATGTGATTGAAACTCGTCATTTATATAAAAAATTCGGACAAGTGACCGCACTTGAAGATATTAATCTCCAAATTCAAGAGGGCGAATTTGTCGCCATTATGGGCGCCTCTGGATCCGGCAAAACTACTCTGATGAATATTTTAACCGGCTTAGATACTGCAAGCAGCGGACAGGTTATTCTCGACGGAATTGATGCGGCGCAATTAGACGAAATCGGCAGACAACGTTTTAGCGCAGAAAAAATCGGATTAGTGTTCCAACAATTTCACCTGATCCCCTATCTCACAGCGCTGGAAAATGTCATGTTGGCACAACATTATCATAGTGTCATTGACGAAAATGCCGCCAAAGCGGTTTTAGCGCAAGTCGGATTGGAACACCGCATGGATCACCGCCCAAGTCAACTTTCCGGCGGTGAACAGCAACGGGTTTGTATCGCTCGCGCCTTAGTCAACCAACCGCCGGTCATTTTTGCCGACGAACCAACCGGCAATTTAGATGAAAAAAATGAAACCTTAGTATTGAATTTATTAACAGAATTGAATCAACAAGGACGCACGATTGTGATGGTGACCCATAATCCGGAATTAACCAAACTCACGCACTGCACTATTTTTCTCCAACATGGAAAATTCCTGCGCGAAGAAAGACAAGCAAAATAACATTGACCCAGCGTATAAAATCCGATAAATTCGCCAAGATGATTGAACAATAAGGTAAAGTTATGAAAAAAATTGCAACAACATTGTTGCTACTCAGCTTAGTTTCCGTCAGCAGCATCACCGCCTCGGCACAAGCAGATCTCGCGCAGGGTGAAAAATTATTTCGACAAAATTGCGCCATGTGCCACGGTAAAAGCGCTGAACGTTCCGCATTAGGTCAATCCGCTATTATCAATACCTTAAACAAGGAAGAGATTATCACCGCACTGCAAAAACGAAAAAGCGGTGAAATTAGCGGCGCCGGCAATGCAGTCAAAGCCCGTTTAAGCGAACAGGATATAGAAAACGTCGCAAGTTACGTACCAACGCTAAAATAATCCAACCATATTCTTATCTGCAAAGTGCGGCCATTTTTCACCGCACTTTTTCTTCAAGCAAAATTTTTTTGGTAAACACATTGAATTTCAGTACAAATTTTCCTACGATAAAATACCGTTATTTCTATTTGTTGGAGAACATATGAAAGCGGTTTATCTCGAAAAATTGGGGGTGCCCGATAATATTATCGTCGGTGATTTGCCCATTCCTCAACTTACTCCCAATTCCGTATTAATCAAAGTCTCGGCGGTTGCGGCGAATTATGTAGATGCATTTATTCGTGCCGGTATTTACAAAACGCCACTGCCCTCCCCCTATATTCTTGGGCGTGATGCCATTGGTCAAATTGTACAAACGGGCGAAAGGGTGAAAAAATTTCAGGTAGGAAATTGGGTGTGGACGAATAGCATGGGATATGACGGACGACAAGGCGTTTGCGCTGAATATGCGGTTATTCCGGAAGAACGCCTTTTTCTTGCTCCAACCTTAGAAATCGATCCGCTGGCGTTAGTCGGCGCAGTGCATTCATCTGCCACCGCGGCGATTGTGTTAAGCGATATTATGCAGCTGAAAGCGAACCAATCCATTTTAATTGAGGGCGCCGCCGGTCATGTGGGAACAAAACTGGTGCAATTAGCGCATCTACTCGGCGCTCACGTGGTGACAACGTCACGAGATGGGGATTTTAACCAATTGCGTCAATTGGGCGCAAATGCCTGTTTTGATTACCATGATCCGCAACTTTTCCAACAATTGAAAACCTATCTTCCGCAAGGGTTTCATCATATCATCGACACGTCAGGACAAGTTACTTTGCAACAAAATAGTGAATTATTAGCCCTAAAAGGAACGCTGACGTTAATTACTCGCCCAAAAGACAGCGCCTTTGACGCCGCACAATTTTATATGAAATCGCAACAAATTAAAGGTTTTGTTATCAGCCAAGCCACTTTGCCACAATTGCAACGTGCCGGAAAATGGTTAACCCAAGCGTTCAACCAAGGATTATTATTGGAAGAAAATCTCGCCATATATCAATTTGAACAAGCACAAACCGTGCATCAATTGCTAGATACCCGCGCCGAAGCGCGCAAAATGGTATTAGTGCCTTGAAATTATTCAATAAAAAAGGCGCTTAGATTCTTATCCAGCACCTTTTTTATATGAAAATTAACGAGTTAGTCGATAAGCCGGGTTCTGTCGTGGACAATCATTCCTCTAGGCGTACATTTACACATACGCTCAAGCAACCTACCCGAATCCCAAGCGGGCAACTCGTTGGATTCCTATTTGGTCTTGCTACGAGTGGAGTTTACCTTGCCATGACGTGTTACCACGCACGCGGTGCGCTCTTACCGCACCCTTTCACCCTTACCTGATCTCGATTGAGCCATCGGCGGTTTGCTCTCTGCTGCACTAGTCGTAGGCTCGCGCCTCCCGGACGTTATCCGGCACTCTGCCCTATGTAGCCCGGACTTTCCTCTCGTTTACTTGTCCCACTAGGTCGTCTTACGATGGTTAAGGGCTTCAATAAACCAGCGATTGTCTGACTAACTCAAGGCGCAAGTATAGCGTAAATTCAATCTAAAAGATAGGGTCTGTTTTTAAAGGAAAACTTGCGTTAAAATAACCGCACTTTTCCAATCATGAAAATGGTCAATACAATGGAATATCTAAAAATTGCACGCGATACCCTCGCAATTGAGCAACAAGCCTTAGCAAAATTAGCACATAATCTTGATGACACCTTTCAAGGCGTAGTTGAAGCAATCTTAAATTGCAGCGGACGCTTAGTGGTGGGCGGTATTGGGAAGTCAGGGTTAATCGGCAAAAAAATGGTAGCAACCTTTGCCTCAACCGGTACACCAAGTTTCTTTTTACACCCAACCGAAGCCTTTCATGGCGATTTAGGAATGCTAAAACCGATTGATATTGTGATGTTAATTTCCTATAGCGGAGAAACGGACGATGTCAATAAACTCATTCCTAGCCTCAAAAATTTTGGTAACAAAATCATTGCGGTCACCGGCAATAAAAACTCGACATTAGCACGCCACGCCGATCATATCCTCAATATTAGCGTAGAACGGGAAGCCTGCCCCAATAATTTGGCGCCTACAACCTCTGCGCTGGTAACCTTAGCCTTAGGCGATGCCATTGCAGTTTCATTAATCAAAGCGCGTGATTTCCAACCGGCGGACTTTGCTAAATTCCATCCGGGTGGCAGCCTTGGTCGTCGTTTGCTTTGTCGTGTTAAAGATGAAATGCAAACTCGTTTACCTATTGCGCAATTGAAAACCTCCTTTACCGATTGTTTATCCATTATGAACGAAGGTCGTATGGGCGTTGCTTTAGTCATGGAAAATCAACAGCTTAAAGGAATTATCACGGATGGTGATATTCGTCGAGCCTTAACTGCCAATGGTGCGGAAACCTTAAATAAAACCGCCCAAAACTTAATGACCTCAAATCCAAAAACCATCAATTACAACTGCTATCTCGCCGAAGCCGAAACGCTAATGAAAGAGAAAAAAATCCATTCCTTGGTGGCTGTAGATGATGAAAATAATGTGGTAGGGTTAATCGAATTCTCGAGCTAATAAAATGATTAATAACGAAAAATTACAAAAAATTAAATTTGTCATCACGGATGTTGACGGTGTATTAACCGACGGATTATTACATTATGATGCCAATGGCGAAGCCATCAAAAGTTTTCATGCTCGTGATGGCTTAGGTATCCGTATGTTGATCGAACAAGGCATTCAAGTTGCGGTATTATCCGGGCGCGACTCCCCGATTTTGCGCAAACGTATTGCCGATCTCGGTATTTCGTTGTTTTTCTTAGGAAAATTGGAAAAAGAAAGCGCCTGCTTTGAATTAATGTGTCAAGCCGGCGTCAATGCCGAAGAAACCGCCTATATCGGCGACGACAGTGTCGATCTTCCCGCGTTTGCGGTTTGTGGCTTGTCTTTTACCGTTGCTGATGCACCGCATTATGTCAAAGATTGCGCCGATCATTGTCTTTCTTTACCTGGCGGCAAAGGCGCCTTTCGCGAAATGTCCGATATGATTTTAAACGCCCAAGGCAAAACCGACGTGTACGCCACCGCCCAAGGCTTTTTAAAAACCGTGAAAAACATGGCACAGTAAAAATATCCTGCTACTTTTTTATCTATCACTGGCGCGAACGTTGCTCGTACCAGTGATTTATAAAAAATAACCAAAATTTAACCGCACTTTTTTCTCTATTTAACTTTATGCTATTTAAAGAAACCAAGATTTAATATATTGCTTAATACGGAAAGAGAACCGTCGTTTTTTATTTTTATATTTTTCTTCCCATTCTGTTGGTGTAATCTTATTTTCACTTTCTCCACGTAAATAAGCATGACCACCAAATCGATAATGCGTTTTATCAGAAAACATAATTTTCGCAGAGGTTTTCCATTTTTCAGATTCTGAACGAGTAAAATACGGAGGAAGTATTTTAATATCCATTCTTCCTATTGCATATCGATTTAAATGACTTTCATCATGCCAACGCGCAATAATGTTTTTTTCTAAATCAGTATGTGTATTTTGAGATAGTTTTTCGCACATTTCCAAATAATACTTAGCTTTACCACCATTTAATGCGCCTGTAAAATAATATTTTCCGCCACCTTGTGGAATATAAGCGCAACTTTCCGGATTTCGATCATAAGTAAATCTACGCTTAGACAAATGGAACATATGTGGTTGATGTGTAAAGACTAAATTATAATTATCTTCAAGCGGTAAAAACTCGCTCTCATTCACTTCTACAAGAATTTCTGAGTTACCATTAAAAAAATAAATATAATCAAAATTTTCTAATGTTTCTCTGATACTAAGAAAAATATCAAATCGCATTAATGTATCGTATGGCCATCCTAATTTCTTTTGTTCAATACGTGTTACGTTGGAATGATCTTCGCCTAAAATGTGAGGCGAATCTGTAAAAACAAAATAATGCTTATCAGATTTCGGTAATAGAAACTTTTCTGCTGAACGATAAAAATGTTCCCAAAAGACAATATAACGCCCAGTAGCAATATATAATATAGCAACTTTAGCCATAGCTATTCCATTAATTTTTAATCAAACTTGGTAAATCATTAAAAAACTGCTTAAATCGTTCATAGTAATGAAGATCTGTTAGTTCTTGTTGGTACAATAAAATATTGTCTTGTCTAGATGATTTTCTTTTTTGCACTTTTCCCATTAATATATGAAATAACGCCATTTCTTGATTGCTATCATAGGTTGTAATCAACTCTGATTTATTTTTGTAATATTGATGCCCTAAATTATCTGACATAATAATAGGAATACCGGTTGAAACAGCTTCAATAATGGATAAATCAAAATAACTTTGCCGATTAGCATTAATAAGATAATCAACAGAATTATACCAAGAAATCGGATTATTAGAAAAACCAATATCCGTAATACCTTCTTCTTGAATTTTTTCGCCTTTTCCAATTACAAATAAATGTATATCTTTTCTATATTCTCTAGCCTTTCTAAAACTATCTATGACAAGATCAAACCCTTTAATTTTATTTCTGCGACCAATATACATAAGGTTAATTGTATCTGATGGCAACTCAAAGCTTTCAACGGATGTATTAGTAGATTTTGCACCACTTAAAATATAATAAAATAGATTTCTCTTAGTATATAAACTTTGATAAATAGGTTTACATTCAGGATTAGGAAGAACAATAATATCAGCTCGTTCAAAAACTGCTTTTTCTGCTTTTTGAATATATTGATACATTTCTACATTATCCGGCGCATATGCTCGATATTCTTCCGAATGTATCTCCGGACAATGGGGTTGGAAAATAACAATTTGATCGTCAGAAATGAGATCCTTTACGCGATAATAATCAATATCTTCATGAAAATAGAGATATTTATATTCATTTGCTTTCACTTTTATAAATTCATCTCTTGCCTTAAAATATTCTTTATGAAATTCCTGCTTATTATATAAAGAATTAAAAAAACGAGATATTCTATATAATATAGCTTGAAGCATATTTTTTCTCGGGACCAAATCACGAGAGAAATCGAAAAAGGCTCTAGGTTTATCCGCTAAATTATGAGCTAAAAAACCAGCTGGACCACCTGCATTAATATTTACTTCTCTCGGAAAGAAAATCAATATTCTCTTTTTCACGTTATCTCCCTATTTTATATTCCATACAATCTCAATTTAATTATATTATAAATTAATCACTTCTAAAGGAACCTCACACAAATACCCTAATACCTCTTTTGCCATTTGGTAATAGCTTAAATTTAGCGGTTGTTCCACAAGGACAGCGCGGGCAATATTATCGACTTCATTACCGTTAAGCAATAAATAATTTAAGGCAACTTGCATTGCCGGTAGGCTTGGATTAAAGGCGGCATTTTCTGCGTAACTACCATGGAAAATTTGCCCGTCTTGCAACTGAATTGCGACGCCATGGCGACTATTTGAATAAGGTGCATGAGAAGCATTGGCAGCGTTCAGCGCAATTTGGATTAACGGATCTTGAGTGTCATAATGCAAAGCGCTTTCCGTAGGTCCGAGTAAACGCTGCTTAATATCTAAATCATTCGGACCGAACGCATCTGGCAAATAACGCTGCAACGTATTGTTGGGGCTATGTGGTAAATGAATACGCAATGTCTCCGCGGAATTCAGTTCATTCATAAATTGGCGACAATGTCCGCAAGGTGTGTAATTTACGCTGATGTCCGTTAATTGGGTTTCTTTACGCATCCAAGCATGAGAAATTGCACTTTGCTCCGCATGGATAGTTTGCTGAATATGGGTTGTACAAAATTCCTGATTAGCACCAAAATATAAATTCCCGCTTTCTCCTCGCACCACCGCACCGACGCTAAAATGCGAAATTGTCGGGTTGGCATAACAGGCAGCAATCGGTAATAAAATCAATGCGAGTTGTTGCGCGGTCAATTGATATTTTTGACAAAGATGTTCAACGCTAAAGTGCGGTAGAAATCCTTGAAAATGTTGTTCTTCGAGAATATGCCAAAGATCTGTGGCAAGTTGAGGATTTTCCAGTTGACAAAGTCCGGTTTGAATTTTCGTTGAGATATGTTTCATCTTCCCCTCCTATGGTTTGCTTAAATCATACTGGATTATGACCAAAAGTAAGCAAGATTTTACCTTATTTGTGAGAGAGGTCAAAAAAATAGGCTTTATTTTTTAATTTGATAACTCAACTTTATCCTTTTAATGATGAAAATATCATTTCATTTATAATAAATTATCGAAATTATCGCTACCGAGGTTTCGACAACGAAAAAACCTACAAAATTCCACCGCACTTTTTTAAACAAAATTAACGCCCGTCATTCGTTTGTTGCAGCAATTAGCAGCTTTCTTTTAAGAATTGTTCGGAATATTCGCCAAACTAAGCGCGAACTTGATAGAAAAAATCGATCAAACCTTGTCTATCCCCTTGTTCAAAAAAGCTAAATAAAGAAACAAAAAAGAAGAAAAAGTATGTTTTTTTGAATTACATTGTTTCTTAATCTAAAAATAAAATATGTAGGGACACACTGCGTGCGTCCTAAATAACACTTACCGTGGAATTACAGCGGACACACGCAGTGTGTCCCTACCAATAGATGTAAAAAAACAATGGATAAACTCACCGTAATCAATGTATTGCTCTCTGTGGTTACTCAAACAAACAGTTTTACTATTACCGCAGAACAATTAAATATCTCCAAATCAATGATTATGCGGCAAATTGAATTACAGCAAATAATGCATTATTTATCTTATCAACAAGGCTAAAAATATAAAATGCCATCTGAAAAACTAGATTTCAGATGGCATTATTTTATAACTACCATTCATTCCCAATAAAACACTACGTTTACTCCCATTTCATCAGCAAAATGTTGAATAGATTTTCGAAGATTTTTTGTGGATAAATTTACATAAAGAAAAAGATTTTCTTCAAGTTGCATCGTATATGCCATTCCATTTGGACGGAAACTCGGTTGATTACCAATACAATGCCCAACGGTTGGTTTGCCATTTAAACAAAATTCTTCTACTAAAGGGCGATATTTGGCGCTTTTTAATAAAAAGAGAAAGAAATTAATTTGGTTATCTCGATAACTTTTTCCTGAAATTTTATGCCCGTCAAATTCAATATAATGTTTTTGAGGTTGCATTTCGTCATCTTCAATAACAACCGTTTCAAATATATTAATATGTGCCACTTCGTCCATAATTTCTTGAACGATATTCCAGATATTATCTGCTTTAATTTTATTGGTTTTATCAATATAAGATTGATTACCAACTGTATTATTATCCAGTTCTAAATCGGTTTTCTTAAAGGCTTCAATTAATTTCTTTTCTAAATAATCTGTTTGCGATTTATCTAAATGACCATCTTCTCGCCCAAAGAAAATAATTTGATTCCACCACGCTTTACTTTCATCACTTTCGTGTTTGACAAGACGATCATAAATTTTATTACTCGCCTGCCCGACATAGCGTTTATTTTCACCAAGTAGAATATAAATCCCTGCTTTATTAGCTTCTTCCAAATACTTTAATGCTTTTAAATCATTGCGCTCTGCAATCGCTAAAAAAGCAGGTTCTTTGGTGTAAACAGTAATATTATCTCTTGCGCGATCGCTAATAATGACTGTGTGCGTTACCATAAATTCACTTCTCTCATCTTAGTCTTTTGTATAATTTACCAAAAATTCCACCGCACTTTTACCATCATTTCATTCTGTTCTCGTCTATTTCACCAGCAATAACAATAAATTTTTTGATATTAAATATAGTTAATCAGTTAAAAGAGATATTCTGTGATATTTCATATTGCTCTGCACTTTTACAGAGCAATATCAATAGGATCTTAGCGAATTAATGTTAAAAACTCTTTACGGGTTTCGCGGTCGTCGAGGAATACGCCGCCAAAAGCGGAGGTGACAGTATAACTATTGGTATCTTTTATACCGCGGCATTTAACACAAAAATGCGTTGCTTTAACATAAACCGCCACATCTTCTGTCTCTAAAATGGTTTGAAACGCCAAGAGAATTTGTTCGGTTAAGCGCTCTTGTACTTGCGGACGTTGAGCAAAAAAGGAGACGACGCGATTAATTTTGGATAAACCAATCACCCATTTTTTCGGATAATACGCCACGGAGACCATGCCGTCGATAGTAACAAAATGATGCTCACAGGTACTGGTTAAAGTAACGTCGTTAACAAGCACCATTTCGCTTACTTTCATGCGGTTTTCAATATTGGTGATTTTCGGAAAATTGGCATAATCCAACCCGCTGAAAATCTCATCAATAAACATTTTGGCTAAGCGTGCTGGCGTTTCTTCTAAACTGTCGTCACGCAAATCCAAACCAATCAATTTCATTACTTCGCGCATATGTTGTTCAATGCCAGCGCGTCGTTCGTCTTTACTTTGTTGCGGTGCGATCATTGGTGTTTCAATTCCCTTAGCGATAAGGGCTTCCCGTACTTTTTTCGCCTCTGGCAAAATACTGTCCATGAAATTACTCCGAAATAAATCAATCCGCACATTCTATCAAACTCTCGTAGAATAATAAAATGAGAATATTCATTAACGATGATGAAAAGAATTGAAGTACAATAAACCAACTTTATTGATAACCAAACGTAATATAAGGATTATTTTATGTTGACGATTGAACAAGCAATCAGCCAAATGTTAAATCAACTTCCCGCCCCTTCATTACAACACGCCGAAACGCTATCCCTCGCCGACGCGGTTAATCGAATTTGCGCGCAAGAGGTGATTTCGCCGCTCAATGTGCCTTCTTTTGATAATTCAGCAATGGATGGTTATGCGGTACGTTTTGCCGATTTGCAATCGTCGTCCACTTTGCCAGTAGCAGGAAAAGCCTTTGCTGGTAACCCTTTTGGCGGTGAGTTGCCGACACAAAGCGCGGTGCGTATTATGACTGGAGCTATGATCCCTCCAGGGGCTGATACAGTGATTATGCAAGAAGATACAACCTTAAACGAAGATGGTAGCGTGACCATTAATCAGTTGCCAAAAAAACGCGGTCAGCACGTGCGTAAATTGGGCGAAGATGTGAAACAAGGGGATGTGGTGTTAAAAATCGGCGCAAAATTGACCGCACTTTCTTTGCCATTATTAGCGTCATTGGGCATTGCGGAAGTTCAGGTTTTTCCGCGCGTCAAAGTCGCTATTCTTTCCACGGGTGATGAATTAATCCCGGTAGGGCAACCGTTACAAGCGGGACAAATTTATGACACCAATCGTTTTGCGGTGAAACTAATGTTGGAAAAATTAAATTGTGACGTCTTGGATTTTGGTATTTTATCTGATGATCCGGCAATATTTGAACAAGCCTTTATCAAAGCCCAACAGCAAGCGGATTTGGTGATTACCAGCGGCGGCGTTTCTGTGGGCGAGGCAGATTTTACCAAAACGGTATTGGAAAAAATCGGCAGCATTAATTTCTGGAAAATTGCTATGAAACCGGGAAAACCTTTTGCTTTCGGCAAATTGGAAAAAGCATGGTTTTGTGGTTTACCGGGTAATCCCGTCTCGGCATTGGTCACATTTTATCAATTAGTACAACCTGTTATCGCCAAGCTTAACGGTCATCAAGAATGGGCGCCAACACAACGTTTAAGCGCCATTGCCACGACAAATTTGAAAAAAGCAGTAGGTAGAACTGATTTTCAACGCGGCTTTTATTCCCTCAATGCGCAAGGACAAATTGAAGTAAAACCGGTGGGTTTTCAAGGTTCACATTTGTTCAGTTCGCTAGTAGAAAGTAATTGTTTTATCGTTTTGGAAGCAGAGCGTGGTCACGTAGATGCCGGTGAAACCGTTATGATTGAGCCTTTTAATGCAATTTTAGGATAACTTATGGCTGAACTGACTCCCGCAGAGGAAATGCGTTATAACCGTCAAATTGTTTTAAAATCCGTGGATTTTGATGGGCAAGAGAAATTAAAAGACAGCACCATGTTAATCGTCGGACTGGGTGGCTTGGGCTGTGCTGCGGCGCAATATTTGGCAGTGGCAGGCGTGGGAAAATTGATTTTACTGGACTTTGATACAGTCTCTTTATCCAATTTACAACGTCAAGTATTGCATACTGACGAGCGGTTAGATTGGCTAAAAGTAGATTCTGCTAAGCAGTCGCTGCAACAACTGAATCCGCATATTGAGATCCAAACGTGCGCTGAAATGCTAGAAGATGATGGTTTGTTTGCTTTAATAAAAGAAGCAGATGTTGTGCTGGATTGTACGGATAATGTGCAAACCCGTAATCAATTGGATCATCTCTGTCAACAAAGTAAAACGCCGTTAATTTCCGGCGCTGCCATTCGCATGGAAGGTCAAGTATCGGTGTTTACTTATCAAGAAAACACCCCAACCTATCGCCAATTAAGTCGGCTTTTTGGCGACAATGCGTTAAGTTGTGTGGAAGCTGGCGTACTGGCGCCGATTGTTGGCATTGTCGGTTCAATTCAAGCCATGGAAGCGATAAAAGTGCGGTTAAATATTGGCGAGAATTTATGTGGTCGATTATTGATGATCGACGGGTTAAACATGAATATTCGCGCGCTTAAATTGCCACTTGGTTGAGATTTTATTGTGCAATATTTCAAGTGTGACAAGTTGCTCTTTAACTAAAGAAAATAAGTGTTTATATCAAATCAACATAATAATTTAACAGATTATAGTATTAAATCGCGATAAAAAACATTATGATATCAGCCAGCAACGCGGTTGCAGTGGATCGTCCAATGCTTTATGGTTTAGCAATGGGCGGTGCCGAAGGTGTTCAATCTGTGATTGAATGGTTAGCAAACGATTTGAAAACCGCAATGTTATTAAGCGGTGCAGCAAAATTATCTGATCTTGATGCCAGCTTCATTGATATTGTTGGCGAAAATGCGGAATTTAACGTAAACAGAGGATAATCTGATTACGCTGTGATTGAATTGGCATCAACAAATTTGATGCCAAATTTTTTATTGATAGAAATAAAAATAACATATAACAAAATAAGTTCTAAAACATAGGAGAATTCTCTGATGAAAATGATATTTGTCATGATAATGACTGCGCTATTGAGCGCGTGTTATATAACACCTACTCGCCATGTACAGGTTGATCAAGGCAGACATTTAGGTCAAATTAAACAAGTGACTGGAGTGAAAATACATCCGAATGTTATCCAAATCAAACCGGTTAAAGTGAAACCTGTTAAGGTAAAAAAGGGGAAAGTAAAATATCAATCTGCACGATATGATCGTTAATCGTATCAGATAAAGAGGATAAAAAAGTGCGGTCAATTTTAAACAAAAATTCGACTGCACTTTTAGGCATATTTATATTAACTGAAAATTACCAGTTACCACGACGGTGGTTAGAAACCCAACGATACATCCCTAAGATATTAGGAATTTTCATGTTGACAAAACCGGTCCAGCTTTGTACTTCTGGGCTGAATTTCACATTACGGTATAATTGGTCCCAACTTTGACCTTGACGCGTTAAATCAAGATTTTCACAATAAGATAACCCTCCTATTCATTAGGTTATCTCGTAAGGAAATCTGTGATCCAGATAGCATTTGTTAAAAATAATCGATTTTCTCCCTTGTAATTTTCAGTTAACTAGATACATTTTAAATTGTGATATTTTATTACGGTTTATTATAAATAATAGGAGTGCTATATGGAGTTCAATTATCCGCAAAGGGAACCTGAAAAATTCAGCGCCTTTTTAAAGCGACAAAAAATGATTTTTATCGTTGCTTTTTTAGGTTATGTTTGTGCCTATTTAGTACGCAATAATTTCAAATTAATGTCAAAATCCATTATGGTGACTAACGGCTGGGAAAAAGCCGATATTGCTATGTTGCTGTCTTGTTTAACCATTTCTTATGGCTTAGCAAAATTTTATATGGGCGCATTAGGCGACCGTGTCAGTTTACGTAAATTATTTGCTACCTGCCTTGCCGCCAGCGCATTAATTTGTATTATCATCGGTTTTTTCCATACCTCAGTTGCTACGCTAGCCGTTTTGCTTATCTTGTGCGGTGTGGTGCAAGGTGCTTTGGCGCCAGCTTCGCAAAATATGATCGCCAATTATTACCCAAATAAAACTCGTGGCGCAGCCATTGCCGGTTGGAATATTTCTCAAAATATCGGATCGGCATTATTACCAATGATGATTTCTGTGATGATTACTATGGGCTTTATCGTTCCGGATACAGGCAATATTGTCATGGCGTTTTTAGTCCCTGCGGTATTAGTTTTACTCTTTGCACTATTTTGTTGGAAATATGGCGGGGATACGCCGGAAGGAGAGGGATTAGATTCGCTGCGGACAATGTATGGCGAAGCAGGGGAATCGAATGTGGCATCTGAAGAAGAAAAAAATACGCTCTCCTACTGGCAATTAATTAAAAAATATGTGTTTTTAAATCCGGCATTATTATTGGTTGCCGCGGTTAACGTCGCACTTTATTTTATCCGTTTCGGAATTGAAGACTGGATGCCAATTTATTTACATGAAGTGGCGCACTTAGGTGATGCTGAATCTCATATGGCAATTTCTGTGTTGGAATGGGTTGCTATTCCAGGTTCTTTGATCTTTGCTTGGTTAGCGGCAAAATATCCCAATAAAATGGCAAAAATGGGCGCCATTGGTTTATTTATTATGGCGGGCGTCGTATTTGCCTATGAAAAAATTACGGTTGCCGAAAACACGAATTATGCGTTGTTGTTAGTCATTTGCGGTGTGCTAGGCGCGTTAATTTATGGACCACAACTGATTGTAAATATTCTTACAATTAACTTTGTGCCATTAAATGTAGCAGGTACTGCCATTGGATTTGTTGGTGTCACCGCCTACTTAATCGGCAACATGGGAGCAAACTGGATTATGCCAATTATGGCGGATACTTTCGGTTGGTTCTGGTCTTATGTGATCATTGCAGCATTATCTGTCTTTTCCGCGATCGGCTATCTGATTTTAGCCAAACATGAGGAAAAAACCATTAAAGCCTAATGGGCTTAAATTAAATTGCCTCGTTATTTTTGTAAGGTGAGCCAAGGGTTCACCTTATCTTTTCCGATTATCATATAAATATAATGTTCTTATTTCATAATTGAAAAACTTTTCAAATAAGACGATCGTTCATCCTATTTCTTTACTACAAGATAAAAATCAATGCGTTGCTTAAATGCTCTGCAACTCATTATTTCAAAAGTATATTTTTCATTAAAAAATAAAGTGCGGTCATGTTTCATCCTGTTTTGTATCATAAAACAGGGGAAAAAAACGACCGCACTTTTCTCTATTTTTAAATAGCAAAAATCTATTCGCCCCAGCGCTGAAATAAATCTCGCTCCAATTCAATGCCAAGATGATCACAAAGCCGGTTAACGCCTTGATTGATAATATCATCCACGCTTTGTGGCTGATGGTAAAACGCCGGCATCAGCGGCACAATTTGCCCGCCGATTTCCGCAAGTTGTGTCATTAAGCGCAAATGCCCCAAATGCAGCGGCGTTTCGCGCACACATAAAATCAGCGGTTTACGTTCTTTTAAGCAAACATCAGCAGCGCGCGTAATCAAATCATCGGTGTAGCTATGGGCAATACCGGATAAGGTTTTAATCGAGCATGGTACCACAACCATCCCTAATGTGTGGTAAGAACCGGAGGAGATTGCCGCACCAATATCACGCACATCATAGTTATAATCTGCTAAATCACGAATTTGTTGTACAGAATAATTTGTTTCCACCGCCATTGCCTGTTTTGCCGCATTGCTAATCACCAAATGCGTTTCAATCTGCTCGACAGATTTTAAAACTTCAAGCAAACGTATCGCATAAACAATACCGGAAGCACCGGTGATACCGATAATTAAACGTTGTTTTTTTGTCTTAGCGTTCATTGTGAATTTCTAGGTTAGTGGCGTCTTTTTCGCGTTTTTTCTTCGCACTATCGTTACGTAATCCGGCGATATTATCCAAATATTCGGCGGTAATATCGCCAGTGATATATACGCCGGTAAAGACCGAACAATCAAAATCAGTAATATTCGGATTTTCTTGTTGTACGGAGCGGGTTAAGGCTTCAAGATCTTGGAAAATCAAGCGATCTACACCGATTAGCCGCGCAATTTCGTCCACCTCGCGACCATAAGCGATAAGTTCGGTTTTTGTCGGCATATCAATACCATACACATTCGGATAGCGAATTTCCGGCGCTGCTGATGCAAAATAAATTTTCTTCGCTCCGGCTGCTTTTGCCATATCGACGATTTGTTTTGAAGTTGTACCGCGCACAATAGAATCGTCAACCAATAACACATTTTTGCCTTTAAATTCGGAAGAAATAGTATTTAATTTCCGTCTTACCGCACTTACCCGTTGGGTTTGCCCCGGCATAATGAACGTACGTCCTACATAGCGGTTTTTCACAAAGCCTTGACGATAAGGTTTGCCTAAAATATGCGCAATACGCAACGCAATATCGTTGGACGTTTCCGGCACCGGAATCACCACATCAATATCTAACGCTTTCCATTCACGCGCAATTTTTTCGCCCAAGCGTTCGCCCATGTGAACACGTGCAGCATAAACGGATACGCCATCAATATAAGAATCTGGGCGAGCAAAATAAACATATTCAAAAATACAAGGAGTTAAACGCGGGTTCTCTGCACATTGCTGGGCATACAATTGTCCATCAAAGGTGACGTAAATCGCCTCTCCCGCCTGAACATCACGCACAAACTCAAAACCGACAATATCAAGCGCAATACTTTCCGAGGCAAACATATATTCGGTTTTGCCATTTTCTTCCCGCTTGCCCAATACCAGCGGACGAATTCCGTGCGGATCGCGAAACGCTACCATCCCATGTCCGATAATCATTGCAACACAAGCATACGCCCCGCGAATATCCTGATGGGTAGATTGAATTGCGCTAAAAATATCTTGTGGACTTAATTGGTAAGTTTGTGTTTGATCCAAATGGTATGCCAAAATATTCAATAACACTTCAGAATCCGAAGTGGTATTGACATGACGGCGCGCCAAGCTAAATAACTTCTCTTTTAATTGCTCCGAATTGGTCAAGTTTCCGTTATGAACTAAGGTCAAGCCATAAGGCGAATTGACGTAAAAAGGTTGCGCTTCTGATACGCTTGAGCTTCCCGCTGTCGGATAACGCACATGACCAATTCCGGCATTACCTTGTAATCGAAGCATATGGATTTGTTGAAATACATCACTGACTAAACCATTGGCTTTGCGCAAACGAAAACGATTTTCGTCGTCCACGGTAACAATTCCGGCAGCGTCTTGTCCGCGATGCTGCAATAAGGTTAATGCATCATAAATGGATTGATTAACCGGGCTTTGACTGACAATTCCAACAATACCACACATACTGGGTTGATCCTCTATTTTAACGGTGAATTAAGTAAACTTGAATTTTCTTTTAATTGTTGAAAGAACCATTCAACAATAAACCCAAAGTGCGGTATTAATTTGGAATTCTTCCACCAGTCACTTTGGCTGAAATTCGTAAATGTATCGACAAAGAATAGTAACGCCGCCACGATAAGTACACCACGCAACAAACCGAAACAAGCGCCTAACACCCGATCGGTACCGCTTAACCCCGTTTTATCCACTAACTGACTAATCACATAATTGACAATGGCGCCAATAATCAACGTGGCAACGAACAAAATCGCAATCGCCGCCCCATCCCGTAAATACGGGGATTGAATTTGGGTTAAGTAATTGGCAAGATAAGGGTAAAAATTATTTGCCACCAAAAATGCAACTACCCAGCTGGCTAACGACATCACTTCACGCACAAATCCGCGCAGCAAACTGACAATCACGGAAAAGGCAATGATTCCAATAATAATGAGGTCAATATAACTATCCATTAAATCATCTCTAAAAAAGACTCATTTTTTTCGACCGCACTATTCTAGCAAAAAACGAAAACGTTTGCGTAGTAGAAATTGCGGTTTTTTCAAACTCGTCGGTTAATAAAAAAGGGCTACACTATACCACAATTTAGCGGCAAAGTTGGAATACGCTTTCATGGATAAAATAAAACATCCTCCCTAATCTGTATTGCAATAAATCTTTTTTATGTTATTTTTTTCAAACGTTAAAATAAATCTTTTAAGGATAATTCATGCAAACACTATTAAAATTCACTCAATTTATCAGTAAAACCTTCGCCTTGTGGGTATTGCTATTCGCGTTTTTAGCCTTTCAATTTCCGCAATATTTTGTCGTATTTAGTCGCTTAATTCCTTACCTATTGGGCATTGTGATGTTCGGTATGGGAATTACCTTGACTTTTAATGATTTCGGTGAAGTTTTAAGACATCCAAAAGCGGTGGTTATCGGCGTTATCGGACAATTTGTGATTATGCCACTTATCGCATTTGCGCTGGCAACTGGTTTTAATCTGCCGGCGGAATTGGCTATTGGCGTGATCTTGGTTGGATCTTGCCCTGGCGGTACTTCATCTAATGTGATGACCTATTTAGCCAAAGGAAACACCGCCTTATCCGTTGCTTGTACCACAATTTCCACCTTGCTTTCGCCACTTTTAACCCCAGCAATTTTCTACGTCTTAGCCAGCCAATGGTTGGATATTAACGCTTCGGCTATGTTTATGTCGGTGTTACAGATGGTATTATTCCCTATTTTCCTAGGATTAGTGGTAAGAGCCTTGTTTAAAAACAAAATTGCTGAAATCAGCCAAACTATGCCGCTGCTTTCAGTAATTTCTATTGTGTTGATCTTGTCGGCGGTGGTCGCGGTTAGTAAAGATAAAATTATTGAATCAGGATTATTAATTTTTATTGTTGTCGTCTTGCACAACTGTTTAGGTTATCTGCTTGGTTTTGGCTTTGCCAAACTCTTTAAATTAAACACCGCAGACAGTAAAGCGGTTTCTATTGAGGTAGGAATGCAAAACTCTGGTTTAGGTGCGGCATTAGCGGCGGCGCATTTCAATCCGATTGCGGCAGTACCAAGTGCAGTATTTAGCTTTTGGCACAATGTCTCCGGTCCAATCTTAGCGAATATTTTCTCTAGTATCAAAAACGAGAAATAATTCCTCTGCCCAGCTCACTGCAAACTAACTAGGTTTGCAGTGATACTTTTCTTCATTTTCTGCTATATTTCATCCCAAAAACTCGGCGGTAATTTCTGTTCGGCTTTGCGCAATAAACGGGCTAAATCATAATACGTCGGCTTTTCTGGATAAGGAAATAGCGTATCGTCTTGCGCATGAACTTGCGTATAAATTTTCACAAACCATTGTACAGACCCCGCGGATAAGGGCGTTTGCGCCCGTTTCCCTAACCAATATAAGCCTTGTAATGGCAGACAAAGTGAAAAAAGTGCGGTCAAAATAGCGATAACTAAGGCGAAATAAGCGGATTTCATGTAAAGCTGTTGCCATACAATGGAAAATACCGCCACAAATGGCATAAATTTTTGCGCAAACAAGGTCGCCTTGATAACGCGGTTTTCCGGAAAAATCATGCCTAATTTATCTTTTAATACCCAAGTAGTTAAATAATGCTGCCCTTGTTTTAAGGTGGAGAAAAAACTCATGTTGCTCCTTAGTGATGACAATTTGTTACACGATAACATATTTTTCGGAGTAAAATCAGCCTAAATTTGGGTATTCAAATCCAATAGAGTTATAATTTTTTTTGAATTTTTGATATTTTTTTTGATAAAGTACGCATTTTTTGCGGTTCTTAATTTATTTTATCCGCTGAAAAGTGTATTCTATAGAAGTTTTAGATTTTACCAGCATATTCGTTCGGTTTTACATATTGAACGAGTTTCGTTTAACATTAATCAAAAATATAGGTTATGTATGTCTCAAAAGTTAGTTCTTATCCTCAACTGCGGTAGTTCCTCATTAAAATTTTCCATTTTAGATCCCATTTCCGGTGATGAAAAACTATCCGGTTTAGCCGAAGCATTCCATTTAGATGACGCGCGTATTAAATGGAAATTACACGGTGAAAAGGGGAATGCTGATTTAGGTGCAGGTGCTGCTCACAGTGAAGCCTTAGCATTTATTGTTAATCACATTTTTCCATTAGATTCATCATTAAAAGACGATATCGTTGCTATTGGTCACCGTATTGTTCACGGTGGTGAAAAATTCACATCATCTGTCGTGATTAATGATGATGTTGTTAAAGGGATTGAAGATGCTATCCAATTTGCACCGCTTCACAATCCGGCACACTTAATCGGTATTCAAGAAGCGTTCAAAATGTTCCCACATTTAAAAGACAAAAATGTGGCAGTATTCGACACCGCATTCCACACCACAATGCCTGAAGAAGCATTCTTATATGCACTTCCATACTCATTATATAGAGAACATGGCGTTCGTCGTTATGGCGCACATGGTACCAGCCACTACTTTGTTAGCCGCGAAGCTGCAAAACGTTTAGGCGTAGCAGAAGATAAAGTTAACGTCATTACTTGTCACTTAGGTAACGGTGGTTCTGTTTCTGCAGTTCGTCATGGTGAATGTATTGATACTTCCATGGGTTTAACACCGTTAGAAGGTTTGGTAATGGGTACCCGTTCTGGCGATATCGATCCGGCAATCGTATTCTATATGCACGATACATTAGGTATGTCAGTTGATGAAATCAACACTACTTTAACCAAAAAATCTGGTCTTTTAGGCTTAACTGAAGTCACCAGCGACTGCCGCTTTGCAGAAGACAACTACGACAACGAAGACGAATCCTTACGTGTTCCAGCGCGTCGTGCATTAGATGTGTACTGCTATCGTTTAGCAAAATATATCGGTTCTTACATGGCGGTTATCGGCGAACGTTTAGATGCTATCGTATTTACCGGCGGTATCGGTGAAAACTCGGCTCACGTTCGTGAAATCACCTTAAATCACTTAAAATTATTCGGTTATAGCATCGATAATGAGAAAAACTTAGCAGCGCGTTTTGGGAATGAAGGCATCATTACCACAGATAATACGCCAGTGGCGATGGTTATTCCAACTAATGAAGAATTAGTGATTGCTCAAGATACAGCGCGTCTCTGTATCAAATAATAAAAACAGACTGCCGAGATTATTCGGCAGTTTTCTTTTCATCAAAGATAAATAAGGTTTATTATGTCACGTACTATTATTCTTATTCCTATCAGTGCCGGTGTGGGATTAACTAGCGTTAGTCTTGGTTTAATCCGTTCTTTAGAAGAAAAAGGGACTAAAATCGGCTTTATGAAACCGATTTCACAACCGAACACCGACGAAGATAAATTGGATCGCACCACTTCAATTATCCGTACTAGCACAGCGATTGAAACTGCCGAACCGTTTATGTTGAGTGTTGCCGAAAGCCTGATCGGTCAAAATCAATCCGACATATTATTAGAAAAAATCGTTGAAAATCATCAAATCTTAGCGAAAAACAACGAAATCGTTGTAGTTGAAGGCTTAATTCCAACCCGTAAACATAGCTATGCGAACAGCATTAACTATGAAATTGCGCAAGCCTTAGATGCGGAAATTATTCTTGTTGCCGCACCAACAACCGAAACGCCAGCGGAATTGAAAGAGCGTATTGAAGCAGCAGCTTCTCAATTTGGTGGTAAACATAATCCAAATTTATTGGGTGTGGTCATCAATAAATTTAATGCACCAATTGACGAATCAGGTCGTACTCGTCCGGATCTTAGCGAAATTTTTGATGCTTACCAACATAGTCATAATAATGTATCGGAAGTGTATAAATTATTCGAAAAAAGCCCGATTAACGTGCTTGCCTGTATCACTTGGAATGCGGAATTAATCGCGACACGTGCTATTGATTTAGTAAATCATTTAAGTGCCAGCATCATCAATGAAGGTGAAATCAAAACCCGCCGTATTCGTAGTATCACATTCTGTGCCAGATCCTTACCCAATATGGTCGAACATTTCCGTACCGGTAGCTTGCTTGTTACATCCGCCGATCGTCCAGATGTATTAGTTGCCGCCGCATTAGCCTCTAAAAACGGAATTGAATTGGGCGGCGTATTATTAACTGGCGGCTATCGTATCGACAACCAAATCCAAAAACTCTGTGGTCCAACTTTTGAAAACACCGGTTTACCAATTTTCCGTATCGAAGGGAACACCTGGCAAACTGCATTAAGTTTACAAAGTTTTAACTTGGAAGTTCCTGTTGATGATAAAGAACGTATTGAAAATATCAAACAATACACCAGCCAACAATTTGATGCTGACTTTATCAACAGTATCGTCGCAGCTTCCTCTCGTTCTCGTCGTCTTTCTCCTCCGGCGTTCCGTTTCCAATTAACCGAATTGGCACGCAGCGCGAAAAAACGTATTGTATTACCGGAAGGGGACGAACCACGTACCATCAAAGCTGCCTCACTTTGTGCTGAACGCGGTATCGCAGAATGTGTATTATTAGCCAACCCTGCAGATGTTAAACGCGTTGCAGATGCACAAGGTGTCCAACTTGGCGCGGGTATTACCGTAATCGATCCGGTTACGGTACGCGAAAACTACGTAGCACGTTTAGTCGAATTGCGTAAAAATAAAGGTATGACCGAAGAAGCGGCACGTGAACAATTAGAAGATACCGTAGTTCTTGGTACTATGATGTTAGAAGCAAACGAAGTGGACGGGTTGGTCTCTGGTGCAGTTCACACCACCGCCAACACCATTCGCCCACCAATGCAAATCATCAAAACTGCACCGGGTAACTCCATTGTTTCTTCAATCTTCTTTATGCTATTACCGGATCAAGTGTTGGTTTACGGTGACTGTGCGGTGAACCCAGATCCGAGCGCAGAACAATTAGCCGAAATCGCTATTCAATCTGCTGATTCCGCTAAAGCATTCGGTATCGATCCAAAAGTGGCAATGATCTCCTACTCTACCGGTACTTCAGGTAGTGGCGCGGATGTAGAAAAAGTGAAAGAAGCGACTCGTATTGCCAAAGAAAAACGTCCAGATTTATTGATCGACGGTCCATTACAATATGACGCCGCGGTAATGGAAGACGTAGCGCGTTCTAAAGCGCCAAATTCACCGGTTGCAGGTAAAGCTACCGTATTCATCTTCCCTGATTTGAATACCGGTAATACCACATATAAAGCGGTACAACGCTCTGCGGACTTGGTTTCTATCGGTCCAATGTTACAAGGTATGCGCAAACCGGTAAACGACTTGTCACGCGGTGCTTTAGTTGACGATATTGTTTATACTATCGCCTTAACTGCTATCCAAGCGACACAATAGTCGATAATCCAAACAACAAAGGCTAAAACCCATGGTTTTAGCCTTTTTTATCGTCAAAGTGCGGTCAAAAATATGTCATTTTTCACCGCACTTTTGCTTTAAATCAGGGAATTATTTCGTTTCTACCCATTTCCCATCAATATAATTCACGATCCATTTGGTCGCTTTGCCATTTTTTTCCGAAGTAACATATTGACGTTTTTCTTTACGACTGAAACGGATAATGGCTTCATTACCTTCCGGATCAAATTGTGGCGCATCTGCAAGATAGCGCAATTTTTCCGGCAAACGATCGCGATATTGCGCTAATTCTGCTACTTTTGCTGCCCGCGTTTCGCGCGATTTCGGGAAGTTATGCGCTGACATAAACACCCCGCTCGCGCCATCACGTAAAACAAAATAGGCATCCGATTTTTCACATTTTAATTCAGGAAAATGTACCGGTTCTTCTTTTGGCGGCGCAACTTCCCCATTTTTCAAAATCTTACGGGTATTATCGCATTGCGTACACGCCATATATTTACCGAAACGCCCGAGTTTCAAATGCATATCCGCGCCGCATTTGTCGCATTCCACTACCGGTCCATCATAGCCTTTAATTTTATATTCCCCTTGCTCCACTACATATCCATCACAATTCGGATTATTCCCACAAATATGCAGTTTGCGATGAGCATCAATCAAATAGCTATCCATGGCGGTATTACATTTCGGACAGCGTTTACGCTCCATTAACGCCTTGGTTTCAGAAGATTCATCCAATACGTTCAACAATTCCGCTTCCGGAATTAAATTTATCGTCGTTTTGCACCGCTCTTTTGGCGGCAACGCATAACCGGAGCAGCCTAAAAATACGCCGGTACTAGCGGTACGAATTGCCATTGGGCGCGAACAAGTCGGACATTGAATATCGGTCAACACCAAACTATTCGGTTTCATCCCGCCCTCCAACTCATCCAATTCCGCTTTACTCAAGCGTTGGGAAAAATCGCTAAAAAATTGATTTAATTCTGTTTTCCAATCTTTTTCGCCATTCGCAATTTGGTCTAAAATATCTTCCATATTGGCAGTAAAATCGTAGCTCATCAAATCCGCAAAGGATTGATTTAAACGATCGGTAACAATTTCGCCCATTTTTTCCGCATAAAAACGACGATTTTCTACGCGTACATAACCGCGCTCTTGGATCGTCGAAATAATTGCCGCATAAGTGGACGGACGCCCAATACCCCGTTTTTCCAATTCTTTTACTAGCGCTGCTTCCGTAAAACGCGCTGGCGGTTTGGTAAAATGCTGTTGCGGATCCACCTTATCCAACGCTAATTTTTCGCCTAATTGCACTGCCGGTAACTCTTGATCTTCCGGATTTTTGCTAGATTGTGGCAAGACTTTCGTCCAACCGTCAAAACGTAAAATTCGCCCTTTCGCTTTCAATTCATATTCGCCGGCATTCACCGTTAAGGTTGTGCTATCATATTGCGCCGCCGGCATTTGGCACGCCACAAATTGACGCCAAATCAAATCATACAGGCGTACCGCATCTTTTTCCATTCCGCTCAACGCGCTCGCACTTAAGCTCACATCTGACGGACGAATGGCTTCGTGCGCTTCTTGCGCATTGGCTTTGCTAGAATAAAAATTCGGTTTTTCCGGCAAATAGGCTTGACCATATTGTTGATCAATATAATTACGCACCATATTTAGCGCATCTTGACTTAAGTTAGTACTGTCTGTACGCATATAGGTGATATAACCGGCTTCATACAAACGCTGCGCTAACATCATGGTTTTTTTCACGCCAAAACCCAAACGCGTACTCGCGCTTTGTTGCAAGGTGGACGTGATAAAAGGCGCACGCGGTTTCGAGCTAGTCGGTTTAGTTTCTAAATCAGAGACGACATAGTCAGATTTTTGCAAAAAATCCACCGCACTTTGCGCTTGTTCCGCCGTTTTTGGCTCGAATTTTTTCCCGCCAAATTGCGTTACTTCCAGGCAAATTGCCGCTTTTTTCGCGTTTTTTACCGCAACATCCACCAACCAAAACTCTTCCGGTTTAAAGGCTTTAATTTCGCGCTCACGCTCCACTAATAATTTCACCGCCACTGATTGAACTCGCCCGGCAGATAAGCCCCGCGCCACTTTTTTCCAAAGCAAAGGCGAAACCATAAATCCTACCACGCGATCTAAAAAACGACGAGTTTGCTGCGCATTTACCCGATCAATATTTAAATGCTCTGGTTTCTCAAAGGCTTGCTTAATCGCATTTTTAGTAATTTCATTAAACACCACGCGACTAAAACGCGACTCCTCGCCACCAATCACTTCACGCAAATGCCAAGCAATTGCCTCTCCCTCTCTATCCAAGTCGGTAGCAAGATAAATATGATCTGCTTTTTTCGCCAAGGATTTCAACTCGGCAACCACTTTTTCTTTACCCGGTAAAATTTGATAATTAGCGTCCCAATTGTGATAAGGATCAATCCCCATGCGTTTTACCAACGCCGCACGCTCCTTTTCACTTTTCATTGCTTGCTTTTGTTCCGCGGTCAATCCTTTGCTTGAGACCGGTTTGGCTTTTTCCGTGGTCACACTGCCAGTCGGCAAATCGCGAATATGCCCAACACTGGATTTCACCACGTAATTACTGCCTAAATATTTATTAATGGTCTTTGCTTTCGCAGGAGATTCCACAATAACTAGGGATTTACTCATTTTTTATTTACCTAATCTATTTTCTTTTAATAAAATTGCCGATATATTGCTAACTATCTGTTGATAGGTCAACCATTTTTTTAATAAGGATGCATAAATGGACAAACTGAATGCAATTTCTGTGTTTTGTCGCGTGATTGAAACGCAAAGTTTTACGCAAGCGGCAGCACAACAAAATATCTCCGTTGCAATGGCAAGTAAGCTCGTTTCGAAACTGGAGGAACACTTGAAAACACGCTTATTGCAACGAACCACCCGTAAAATTGTTGCCACAGAAGCCGGCGTGATCTATTACCAACGCTGCCAACCGATTTTAAACGAGCTAGAAGATGCCGAATCCAGTATTACCAACCTCGCCACTACGCTGCAAGGCAACCTTAGTGTTTCCATTCCTCGCGATTTCGGTTTACGTTTTATCGCGCCGAATTTAATTGAGTTTATTAAACAAAATCCCAATCTGCACTTGGATATTGAATTTAACGACCGCGTCGTAGATTTAGTCGCGGAAGGCATCGATTTAGCCTTGCGTATCGGTCAATTGCAAGACAGCTCCTTGGTTGCGAAAAAAATCGGTACCACAACGAAACACGTGGTTGCCTCGCCAGAATACATTAAAAAACACGGACAACCCAAAACACCGGATGAATTAAAAAACTTCGATTGTTTGCTATATAAAAAATCCAACCAAATTCATTGGGAATTTAAAAAACAAAATAAAATCTACAATGTCAAACCTGATTCCAAATTGGTTTGTAATAACGGATTAACCTTGGTTGAAATGACAAAATCTGGTCTCGGCATTATCAACACCCCGCGTTTTTTTATTGAGGAAGAGCTGCAATCCGGTGAATTAGTGGAGCTTTTCCCTGATTATCAACAACAGGATATGAATTTATATTTAGTCTATCCACACCGTCGTCACTTGACATCAAAAGTCAAAGCCTTTATTGAATTCATCCAAGGTCTTAACCTTTATACGAAAAAATAATCCTTAATTACTTATGAATAATGCCCCTAAAAGTGGGCATCTTCGCCCACGTTATTCCTGCTATAGATCGACATGCTCCCAAATTGCCTGACAATCTGCCGGAAGCTGTAACGATTTACCTAATTCAACCCAACCGCAAGGATAATGAAAATCCGACCCGACAGAAGCCAGCAGCCCATATTCTGTCGCCCAGCGCGCCAGCAATAAACGCTGATCTTTCGTTTGACCACAACCAGCGACTTCAATTGCCTCTCCGCCCCATTGTTTAAACGACGCAATTAATTGCTTAATCCATTTTGTCGTCAATGTATAACGCAACGGATGCGCCAATACCGCAACGCCACCGGCTTGATGAATAATTTCAATAGCGGTCGGAATATCCACCCAATTGGTTTTAACATATGCTGATTTACCTTGTGATAAATATTTTTTAAAGGCTTGATTTTCGCTACTGACTTTACCAATTTGCACCAAATAACGAGCATAATGCGCACGAGTGACTTCACCATCTGCCAATTTTTTGGTTTCTTCAAACGCATTCGGCACACCCGCTTTTTCCAATTTTTGCCCAATTTCGACCGCTCTTTGATGGCGAAGTTCCGCTTGTTGAGTTAAAAGTGCGGTCATTTTTTCATGCGTTTCATCAAATCCTAAGCCCACCACATGAATCGCACGATTTTCCCACGCAGTAGAAATTTCCACCCCATTGATCAACTGAATGCCTAACGTTTCCGCTTGTAAGCGCGCTTCTGCCAAGCCATTCACTGTATCGTGATCAGTTAATGCTAACACATTAACCCCTTGCGCCGCTGCGCGTGAAACCAGCTCTGCCGGCGATAAAAAACCATCTGATGCGGAACTATGGCAATGTAAATCGTAAATTTTATTCATCTTCTACCACGTATCTCTTTATTCTGTTTATTCATCGTTTTTAACTATGGTACAATTCAGCTCGATTTGTCAATGTAGTATAAAAAGGAAAAGTATGTCAAACCATAATCATCATGCGCACGCAGATCACCATCATATTCCACAAGATAAAACCGTGTTAAAAACCAGTTTTATGCTGATTGCAAGTTTTATGATTATCGAATTTTTGGGCGGTTATTTTTTTAATAGCTTAGCACTCACAGCCGACGCCGGTCATATGGCAAATGATAGTCTTTCTTTGGGACTTGCCTTATTGGCGTTACATGTGGCGGATAAATCACCGAGATTGGAAAAATATCTCACGTTAATCAACGGTGCATCTTTGATTTTAATTTCCGTATTTATTATTTATGAAGCCATACAACGCCTATATCATCCCCAACCTATGCTTTCCCTGCCAATGTTAAGTATTGCGTTATTTGGCTTAATAATTAATCTTATCGTAGCAAAATTAATGCTTACCGCCGATCATCATAACCTCAACATTAAAGCAGCTTATTTTCACGTTTTAAGCGATCTTTTCGGCTCAATTATCGCCATTATTTCCGGATTAGCCGCCTACTTTCTGGACTGGTATTGGGTCGATCCCGTTGCTAGCCTGCTTCTTAGCCTGCTCATTTTACGTAGTGGCTGGCAAATTACTTATACCATCATACAACGTTTAAAAAATTTTCATATAGCTTATAAAAATATAACCGAATGACATAAAATTAGGTACATAGAATGAAAAAACAACTTACCTTTTATTTTGTACGTCATGGACGAACCGTTTGGAACCAGCAAGGTTTAATGCAAGGTTCCGGCGATTCTCCGTTGGTTGAAGAAGGGATTATTGGCGCCAAAATGACAGGAAAAACCTTGCAAAACGTCCCTTTTGTTGCTGCCTACTCCAGTTTATTGCAGCGTACTATTGACACGACAAAATATATTTTAGGCGATCGTCCCATTCCATTTTTTCATCATCAAGGCTTTAATGAACATTATTTTGGCAGTTGGGAAGGCAAACAAATTGACAGCATTCGTCATACGCAAGAATTTCAACAAATGCTTACCGAACCGGCAAATTATAAAGCCCTAAGCAATCAAGGCGAAACTTACGAACAATTAGGTAATCGCGCTCTGGCGGCGCTCAATGATATTATTCAAGTGCATCAATCAGGGAATATTTTAGTTGTGTCCCATGGGCATACTCTACGCCTACTTATTGCCTTACTTAATGGCGCTACGTGGCAAAACCACCGTGATGCCAATCGTAGTCAAAGCCTGCTTAATACGTCAATTAGTATCGTGCATTATCAGCAAGAACAGGAAAAACAACTGGGGAAATTTATAGTTGAAAAAATCAATTCTATCGATCATTTACCCACCTGTTAATAACAAATTAAGAAAATTTAGGCATAAAAAGTGCGGTTAAAATCACCGCACTTTTCCTTTAGTCTTAATACCTGAAATTAACCGAAAATTTTTGCGTTAAATGTGCGTTTAAGTGGCAAAAAATGGCATATCCAGCTATTTAGACATCCTAACAAAAAGGTTGATGAGCACAGGCTCCTATCTTTGGGAAAATCACATAGCACTTCTTTATTGATGCGCATTTTTCTGTGAATTTTTATTCCCATTCGTTGTAAAAAACAGTACTATTATTCTATTCTCTTTTTTAGGTAACAAGAATGGAAATTGCCTTTTTACTCGGAACAAAAATCGTTGAATTAACACTGGCGGTATTAATGGGCTATGTATTGGTGAAAAGCAAAGCCTTAACTGCGAAAGACAGCTATCCACTTTCGGTGATCGGGTTATATATTATCAGCCCGGCGGTGATGATTAACGCCTTTCAAATTGATTACACACCACAAATTCTACAAGGATTATTACTCTCCCTTGGTATGGCGGTCTTTTTGCACGCCTTACTGATTTTATTAGGCTGGATCTTAAAAAAACTACTCAAACTCGATCCCCTTGAGCAAGCAGCATCAATTTATTCTAATTCTGGCAACTTAATTATTCCTATCGTCGCCTCCTTATTCGGCGAAGAATGGGTCATTTATGCTAGCTGCTTTATTGTAATACAAACCTTTTTATTCTGGACTCACTGTCGCATTTTATTGTGCGGAAAATTCAAATTAAGCTTCAAAAATATTTTCACCAACGTCAATATTCTGTCCATTATCATCGGCGTCAGTCTCTTTGCCTTTAATCTCAAATTACCCGCCATTATCACCGGTACCTTATCTTCTGTCGGTCAAATGATCGGTCCAAACGCTATGCTTATTGCCGGAATGCTGATTGCCGCTATTCCATTGAAAACTATTTTTTCTTCTAAACGGATTTATTTAGTCACCTTTTTGCGTTTAATTTTTATCCCGCTATGTTTGCTCGTGGTCATAAAACTTATCGGCTTTGAAACATGGGTTGCCAACGGAAAAACCATTACCATGATAAGTTTTCTCGCCACCATCAGCCCTGCCGCGGCTACCGTCACCCAAATGGCATTAATTTTTAATCAAAATGCCAATAAAGCTAGTGCAATTTATGGTGTCACTACCTTGCTTTGCGTGATCACCATGCCACTTATTATCGGTTTGTTTTTGTGGTGGTAATTAAATCCACCCCATTTGTTTTAAAATAATTAATCCAAATGCGGAACTGAACATGGAGCCAAACGTGGTGAGCCCGATAATATTGGCAACCGTCACCGCATTACCGCCCATGCCACGAACCATGGCGTAAGTGGCAGTTGCCATAGGGGTGGCATTGACTAAAAAGATAATCCCTAAACCCATTTCGCTTAATCCGAATAATTTGCCGATTCCCACCATAAAAATCGGCGCCACAATTACCCGCCCTAAACTCGCCCACAAAGAAACATCAGAGGTTTTAAACAGGGTTTTAAAATCAATACTGGCACCGGCACAAATCAAAGCGAGCGGCAAGGTAATATTTGCCAAATAATTGCCAGCAGTCATCAACGGTTTCGGCAGGCTAATTTGCAAATTTACTGCCAATAAACCAAGTATAATGCTGATCACTAAGGGATTTTTTACTAAATTAGCCAACATCTTACTCACGCTAACCTTGCCATCAGATAACGATCGGCTGATCGTAATCACCGCCAAAATATTAAATAATAATACTGCGACCGCGCTGTAAATCGAAGCTGGCGCCAATGCCGAATCGCCATAGGCATTAAAACAAAAAGCCAGCCCCAAAATACCCGCGTTACTGCGATAAATGCCTTGTACGAAAGTGCCACGTTCCTTTTTATCTTTCACCCATTTTGCCGCCACCAATTCCGCCAGCGTAAATAACAATAATGTCCCGACGATACAAGCAGACAGCAGGCGAAATTGATCTTCAATATGCTCAATGGGATTTTGATAAATATTAAAAAAAAGTAAGGTTGGCAACGTAATATTAAAAATAAGTTTCGTCGCTTGACCACCAAATTTATCGTCAATCACGTTTTTACGACGCAAAACAATACCGATCGACAACATCAATAAGATGGGCGAAATCACGCTGACAGAAAATAGCAGCGAGGAAAGAAATTCATTGGATTGCATAGCTTATCTCGTTTTTCAAAATAAAAGTGCGGTGTTTTTTAGAAAGTTTTGCTATAGTGTCATCATCACTGTATGGCAAAAACTTATAAAAAACTACCGCACTTTTAGGGGAAAAATCAAGCAACTTTTTTAATTAAAGGGCTTAATTTTCCAAATTTTCTCAGCGTACTCTTTGATCGTGCGATCGGATGAGAAGAAACTCATATTCACGATATTTTGAATAGCACTTTCCACCCAAGCCGCTTGATTACGATATTTCTCATCTACTAATTTTTGCGCCTCCACATAGCTGCGGAAATCTGCAAAGGATTGATAATAATCCGTGTAACGCAACCCATTGAGTAAATCTTGATAACGGTTTGGATCTTGTGGAGAAAAACGTCCTGACGCAATTTGATCGATAACCATACGCAAACTTTCGTCATTTTGGTAAATATCAAATGGTGTATAACCGTTACGACGTAACGCTTCCACTTCTTCTACTTTGTGACCGAAAATAAAGATATGATCTTCACCAACATTTTGCAAAATTTCAACATTTGCCCCGTCCAAAGTTCCCAACGTTAACGCACCGTTTAAAGCAAATTTCATATTGCTGGTACCGGAAGCCTCTGTACCGGCTAAAGAAATTTGCTCGGAAATATCCGCCGCCGGAATAATTAATTGCGCGAGGCTCACGCTGTAATTTGGAATAAAGACCACTTTTAAGCGACCGTGCAAACGTCCGTCATTATTGATCACTTGCGCGACATCATTGATTAAATTAATCGTTTGTTTTGCCGCATAATAAGCGGACGCAGCTTTACCCGCTAAGATAAACACCCGTGGCGTCCACTCTTTTTCCGGGTGTGCCAACATTTCGTTGTAGCGACTGATAATGTGCAACACGTTCAAAATCTGGCGTTTATATTCGTGAATCCGTTTTACTTGCACATCAAACAAGGCATTTGGATCAATGTCAATGCCCAATTCTTGTTTCACATAGTGCGCCAATTTGACTTTATTAGCATATTTGATCTTCGGAATTTCCGCTTTAAATGCCGGCTCGTGAATATGCGCTTTCAATTTTTCAATGAGACTTAAATCTCGGCGCCATTCTTTGCCGATATAACGATCGAATAACGCGGATAAGTCCGGATTGGCGACCGCAATCCAGCGACGTGGTGTAATTCCGTTGGTCACATTGGTGAAACGTTCTGGATAAATACGGGCAAAATCAGCAAAGGTTGAGCTAACCATTAAATCAGAATGAATAGCCGCCACCCCGTTGACTTTATGCGAACCGACCACCGATAACCATCCCATACGGACTTTGCGCTGCTCTCCTTCTTCAATTAAGGAGACACGACGAACGAAATCTTCATCTTGTGTCACATAGGTTCTGACGTATTCCAAGAAATAATCGTTAATCTCAAAGATAATTTGCAAATGGCGTGGCAATACTTTCGCCATCATTTCCACCGGCCAAGTTTCTAATGCTTCTGACATTAAGGTGTGGCAAGTATAAGAGAAAACTGCACGACTAATTTCCCATGCCTCATCCCATTGTAATCCCTCTTGGTCCACTAAAATATGCATCAATTCCGGAATAGCTAATGCTGGATGGGTATCATTTAAATGGATCGCCACTTTTTCAGCTAAATTTCTCACACTGTCATTAGCGCGTTTATGGCGCTTAATAATATCTTGTAATGATGCCGATACTAAAAAGTATTCTTGGCAAAGGCGCAATTCACGACCCGCCCAAGTAGAATCATCCGGATATAATACGCGAGAGACGTTTTCAGATTGCGTTCGTCTTTCAATGGCTTTAAAATAATCCCCTTTATTAAAAGACGCTAAATTAAAGGAATCCCCCGCATAAGCGCTCCATAATCGCAATGTAGAAGACACATTATTGGCATACCCTGGGATCATTTGGTCATACGCAAGGGCGGCAATTTCTTCCGAGTGTGCCCAAATGCAACGTTTCCCTTCAAAATAAATATGTCCACCGAAACGAATAACATAACGTTTTGAAGGGCGTAAAAACTCCCAAGCGACGCCTTTTTCTAACCAAGCATCCGGTTTTTCCACTTGACGACCATCTTCGATATGTTGTTGGAACATTCCGTATTCATAGCGAATGCCATACCCCATTGCCGGAATATTTAAAGTCGCAATGGAATCCATAAAACAAGCAGCTAAGCGACCTAACCCGCCATTGCCCAAACCGGGATCGACTTCTTTTTCTAAAATTTCTTCTAAATCGACATTTAATTCATTTAATGCTTCTTTCGCTAAGTCATAAACCCCTTCGGCAATTAAGGCATTGGATAAGGTTCTGCCGATTAAAAACTCCATAGAAAGATAATACACGCGACGAGTATTTGCCTCACGATAATCATTGGCGGTAGAAATCCATCCTTCAGTGACTAAATCACGTACTGCAAATAAGGTGGCATTTAACCAATCTCGTTGACTGGCTTCCTCAGGCGAACGTCCAATGGCAAAAATTAATTTATAAACAATCGCCTTTTTCAAAGACTCCGTATTTTGCTGCGGACGATTGTACAAAAATGGAGAATGTGAATCTTCCATTGTCATAATATGTAAGCTCCTCAATAAAAAATGAGTGAATTCTATGCATTTAGAGTAAAATTACAACTCTTTTTCATGGTATTTTGTATTAAATATTTTTTACACAAAAAAAGGAATGCACAATTAAACCTAATCTCATTATGCCATTCCTTTAATAAATCAATTACACAGATAAAATGCGCTGATACAAAGCACGATATTGTTCGGCGGAAATCTGCCAACTAAAATCTTGCGCCATTGCCACCGCTCTTACCTCGCCCCACTGCAATTGTTTTTGCCATAATTCAAATGCACAACCTATGGCATATAGCATACCGCCGCGATCTGCATCATTAAAGACAAAGCCAGTCGCTTTATGTGCTGCTATATTTTCTTGCGTGCAATGCACCACGGTATCTGCTAACCCACCGGTTAAACGCACCAATGGCAAGGTACCGTATTTCAAACCATAAAGCTGAGTTAATCCGCAAGGCTCAAAACGACTTGGTACTAAAATCACATCACCGCCGGCGATAATTAAATGTGATAAGACTTCATCATAACCGATTTTCACTGCCACATGATGCGGATAACGTTCCATCAAATACAGCAACCCTTGTTCCAAATGTGGCGCACCGGATCCAAGCACCACTAATTGCCCACCGCGATTGACAATGTCTTCCGCGCTTTCAATCAGTAAATCCACGCCTTTTTGTTCGGTTAAACGGGTCACCATCACAAACAACAACGCATCCGGCTGTTGTGGCAATTGGAAATGGGCTTGCAATTTGGCTTTATTTTTAGCTTTCCCACCAAGGGCATTTGCTTGATAATGATCTTCAATATACGGATCTTGATTTGGACTCCAAATTTTCGCATCAACCCCATTTAAAATCCCAACCAATCTGCCTTGCCATTGCAAGGTATTCAACAAACCTTGTAAACCGTAGGAAAATTCCGGTGTCGTAATTTCTTTGGCATAAGTCGGGCTAACCGCTGTAGAAACATCAGAATAATAAAGCCCGGCTTTCAGATAAGACATTTCGCCATAAAACTCTAACCCCTCCACCTGATACATATGGCTCGGTAACCCAATTTCAAATAAATGATAAGGAGAGAATTTTCCCTGATAGGCTAAATTATGGATAGTAAATACCGATTTTGCCGGTCGTCCTTTATTGGCTAAATAAGCGCTGGTTAATCCTGCGTGCCAATCGTGGGAATGCACGACTTGCGCTTGCCACCAAAAATCTAAACCGGTCGCTAATTCCGCGCCAACCAAAGCCAATAATGCAAAGCGTTTATAATTATCCGGATAATCGTTATACCACATATCATGATAAGGATTGCCCTCCCGCCAATATAAATGTGGCGCATCAATCAGATAAATTCCTACTCCGTTATATTCCCCGTAACGCAAAACTACATGACCGGCAAAATTATCAAATTCCGCCACAACAACCGTATTCGCAATCCCATTGAGCATTGCCGGATAACCGGGAACTACAACTCGAGCATCAATACCGACTTCTTTTTGCGCAAAAGGCAACGCGCCCATCACATCCGCTAATCCGCCGGTTTTTAATAAAGGATATAACTCCGAACAAACGTGTAACACTCTCATTAATTTTTATTCCTTAACCTAAATACTGACGGCGCTATCCGCACCGTCTTATCGCATTAATCCAAATGATCTTCTACTTCCACCTGCTCACCATTGAGCTTTTTAAGCATACTTGGCGTGACTAATACAACCCGTCCGGTACTACTTACGCGGAAACACTTACGATCTTCCTCAATATCCACCCCAATTTGCATCCCGTCTGGAATAACCGAATGGCGATCGACAATACAATTTTTTAATACACAGTTTTTACCAATTTTTACTTGAGGCAAAACAACGGAATAATCAACGGTAGAGCCCTCATCAACACTCACGCGATCAAACAATACCGAATATCGAATAGATGCATCAGTAATCACACACCCACCCGCAATCAATGAATTATCCACCGCTCTTATATCTGCCTTCTTATAAAAAAACTTAGATGGATATGTTTGTACTGGATTACCACGAATCGGCCAGCGCTGATCATAAATATCCAATTGCGGATTTTCCGAGACTAAATCAATATTGGATTGCCAAAAACTATCCAAAGTTCCCACATCTCGCCAATAGATTTCTCCCTCGGTATTGCGCCCCATACAAGAACGACTAAATGGGTGTGCATATAATACGCCTTCCTCAAGGGATTTTGGTAAAATATCCTTTCCGAAATCATGAGAAGTATAAAGTGTATTGACTTCTCGAACTAACACATCATATAAATAATCCGCATTAAACACATAAATTCCCATAGAAGCGAGAGAGATATCCGGTTTACCAACCATTGCCGGCGGATCTTTTGGTTTTTCCACAAAGGCTTTGACTTTCAAATTTTCATCTACCGCCATCACCCCAAATTCCGTCGCCTCTTTACGCGGAACTTCAATACAGCCCACAGTACATTTCGCCCCACTTGACACGTGATCCAATAGCATTTGGCTATAATCTTGTTTATAAATATGGTCACCGGCTAAAATTAACACATATTTAGGGCGATAATGATCACGGATAATCGCCATATTTTGATACACCGCATCAGCAGTTCCGCGATACCATGTAGAATCATCAATTTGTTGACGCGCCGGCAACATATCAATAAACTCGCCACGTTCTTGCGGTAAAAAAGACCAACCGTTTTGCAAATGACGCAATAAGGAATGTGCGGCATATTGTGTCACCACTCCGATACGATTAAGTCCCGAATTAATACAGTTAGACAATGCAAAATCAATAATGCGACGGTTACCGCCGAAATACAACGCCGGTTTAGCGCGTTTATCAGTTAATTCATGTAAACGTGACCCCCGACCACCGGCTAAAATAAGCACTAATGTATCTTTGACTAATTCATATTTACTAGGTAATTGAGAAATACTACTTTTCATAGTGAACTCCATTTTTCCAATTGATTCAACCCAAAGTGCGGTTGAATTTAAGCCACTTTTCGCAACACACTAAACGCCAAAGCATCAAACATCTGTTGATTTTCATTTAGGTGTACACCATCTATCGTTTCCCATTGCCCCTCGGGTAGGAAAAAAGTTTGTAAGCGTGCTTTAGTATTAATCAAAAACAACCACTGATTATCCAACACTATCTGCATTGCTTTTAAATCGGGATTTTGCCACTGCGCTACTGTCATTGGCTGCCCTTGCGTATCCAACCATTGTACATTTTCCGCACTCCACCATTGATCACGGGATAAGCTGCATATTTTCTTACGCAAGGCAATCGTTTGCTTAACTACCTCAAATAATGCTTGGTCAAATTGATCCCATTTCAACCAAGCCATCTCATTATCCTGACAATAGGCATTATTATTGCCCCATTGGGTATTACCAAATTCATCTCCCGCCAGTAACATAGGCGTCCCATTTGCCAACAACAAACTGCGTAATAACGCTATTCTACTAAAAAAACGAGCGCACTTTACTTGCTCGGAAAGCCCGTCCGTACCTTCAATGCCATGGTTATAACTGTAGTTTTCATTTCTACCATCGCGATTTTCTTCCCCATTCGCCCAGTTATGCTTCTCGTTATAACTTACTGCATCATGTAACGTAAAACCGTCATGGGCAGTAATAAAATTAATCGAATGATGCGGTTTACGATTACCCCGTTGATAAAGATCACTTGAGCCCGCAAAGCGCTCGGCAAAGGCACCTAACTCGCCGCTCTGCCACAACCAAAAGCGCGAAATATCATCCCTAAATCGATCATTCCATTCAGCAAAATACGCGGGGAAATTCCCCACTTGATAACCGTATTCGCCAATATCCCAAGGTTCAGCAATAAATTTACGCCCTTGCAAACGCGGTTCAATGGCAATATCGTGGAACAATTGCGCCTGTGCATGATAATTCGGCGTTTCACGCCCTAAAACGGTGGCTAAATCAAAGCGGAAACCGTCCACATGGCATTCTTCCACCCAATAGCACAAACAATCCACCACCCATTTGCGGCTCATCGGCTGCGATAAATTCAGCATATTGCCGCATCCCGTCCAGTTCAAATAACACCCTTGTGCATCTTTCCAATAGTAATAATCGTCGTCAATTCCGCGTTGGCTAAACGTTGGATACCCTTGTTCCGATTCGGCAGTATGATTAAATACTACATCCAAAATCACTTCAATTCCTGCCTGATGCAAGGCTTTGACCATGGTTTTAAACTCGTGCAAAGGTGAAGTGCCTGCTTTGCCCGACCAATATTTAGGCTCTACTGCAAACATCGCCAACGGGTTATAACCCCAATAATTTTGTAGCTGTTTTTGCTGCAAATGCGGTTCATCAACAAAATAATTTATCGGCAACAACTCTACTGTAGTAATACCCAAATTTTGCAAATAAGCAATGGACACTGGATGAGCTAATCCCGCATAAGTACCGCGAATCGCTTTGGGTAAAGCAGTTTGTAATTGGCTAAAGCCTTTGACATGCAACTCATAAATAATCGTATTCGCCCACGAAACATCAGGAAATCGATCCGCTTCCCAATCAAAATCCGCTATCTCAATTTTCGCTTTAGGCGCCACTGCCGCATTGTCTCGCCAATCGCTCAACTCAAACCAAGCTCGTTTTTCCGCGTGACTTAAATCCGGTTTTCCATCTACCACCTTAGCATAAGGATCGAGCAATAATTTTTGCGGATTAAACCAAGGTTCATCACCATACACCCGATAACCGTAACGCGTTCCCTGTGCAATATCCGATAACCAAATATGCCAAATATCCTCGGTTTTCTGCGTTAACTCAAAACGCGTTTCCCGCTCATTTTCATCAAACAAGCAAAGCTCAACTCGACTTGCTTTGGAAGAAAACAAGCTAAAATTCAGCCCCTTTCTTTGTTTTTCTATCCGCACCGTACAACCCAACGGATAAGGCACGCCGATACCAATTTTGCTCATTTTCTTACTGCTTTCCTTAATATGATATTACACATTCAAATCCGCTTATTTTGCGCTTATTCTTGCGTTTTTTTCACCGGCGCTTTTTCCACCGTCTCTGCGATGCTATCTGCCGCTGCAGTTGCGTCTTTCGTTGTCACTTTTTTTACTGTTGTCCGTTTTTTAGCTGCGTTTTTTTTCGCCTTTTTTAGCTTTAAATAAATGGTAGCAAGTGGCGGAATGACTAAACTGAGAGAATGGGTTTTACCATGGCTTTCAATTTCTTCGCTCACCAATTTACCCACATTTGCTACATTAGACCCCTTATAAACGCCGGCATCGGAATTAAGAATTTCTTCATATTCCCCCGCGATATTTACACCAAAACGGTAGGCATGACGAGGCACCGGCGTAAAGTTACTCACCACAATAATCGGCTCACCCTGACGACTGCGACGTTCAAAGACAAACACCGAATTCGTGGCATCATCCACCACCAGCCATTCAAAACCAGCAGGATCATTATCTAATTCATATAATGCCGCTTGTTGCTGATAAGTGCGGTTCAAATCTTTCACAAAATCTTGCACACCTTTATGCCAACCGCCGCCAAATTCCTCTTCCAACAAATACCAATCTAGGCTTTCTTGATAATTCCACTCGCGCCCTTGCGCAAATTCATTGCCCATAAACAACAATTTTTTACCCGGATAACCCCACATATAGCCATAATAAGCACGTAAATTCGCAAATTGCTGCCATGCATCCCCCGGCATTTTGCCTAATAAGGAATATTTGCCATGTACCACTTCGTCATGAGAAAGCGGCAACACAAAATTTTCGCTATATTGATACATCATACCGAAAGTCATTTGATTGTGATGATATTGACGGTAAATCGGATCTTTTTGCATATACGACAGCGTGTCATTCATCCATCCCATATTCCATTTAAAATTAAAGCCTAAACCGCCCTCATTCAAAGGATGGCTAACACCGGCAAAGGAGGTGGATTCTTCTGCTATCGAAATTGCTCCATCGACTTCTTTTTGAATAATCTCGTTGGTATGTTTTAAAAACGCAATAGCCTCTAAATTTTCGCGTCCACCATATTGATTTGGGATCCATTGTCCATCCGCACGACTATAATCACGATAAATCATCGACGCAACTGCATCCACCCGAATCCCGTCCAAACCGAAACGCTCTAACCAATATAAGGCATTGCTTGCCAAGAAATTTCTCACTTCATGACGACCATAGTTATAAATCAAAGTATTCCAATCTTGGTGATAACCCTCGCGCGGATCGGCGTGTTCATAAAGTGCAGTACCGTCAAATGCCACTAATCCATGGGTATCGCTTGGAAAATGTCCCGGCACCCAATCTAAAATCACATTAATTCCCGCTTGGTGCGCTTTATCAATTAAACGTTTGAACGCTTCCGGCGAGCCAAAGCGGCTGGTTGGCGCATAAAGCCCGATCGGTTGATAGCCCCAAGAACCATCAAACGGAAATTCCGATAGCGGTAAAAATTCAATGTGCGTAAAGCCCATTTCTTTCACATAAGGAATTAATTCTTCGGCAATTTGATCATAATCCAACCAATAATTATTGGCTAAATTACGCCGCCACGAACCTAAATGCACTTCATAAATCGATATCGGTTGATCCGCCTGATTCGCTTTGCGACGTTGCTCTGTCATGGCAACAATATCTGGCAACGCGCTGATTTGCGAGGCAGTATCTGGACGCAATTGCGAACTAAACGCATAAGGATCGGCTTTGAGACGCAGTTGATCGTTGCAGTCTAATAATTCAAATTTATACAATTGCCCAAGGGAGGCTTTTGGCAAAAATAACTCCCAAATCCCCGTTGATTGATGACGTCGCATTGGGTTGCGACGCCCATCCCAATAGTTAAAATCTCCCACCACAGAAACGCGTTTGGCATTCGGCGCCCATAAACGGAAACTCACACCCGTGACACCGTCACACTCCATAAAATGCGCCCCTAAAACTTCATAAGGTCTTAAATACGAACCCTCGGCAAAGAACCAATTATCTAAATCGCTCATCATGGGATGGAAGCGATACGGATCTTCGACAATTTGTGATTCATTTCCCCAAAATACTTGTAACTGGTAAGCAAAAAAACTTCTCGTATTTGGCACAACGGCGGTAAAAAATCCCCGCTCATCAACGCAATTTAACTCACAAATGGCTTGATGCGTTTCTTTATTCAATACCACCACTCGACTCGCATCAGGCAATATCGCTCTAATTTCAATCCCCTGTTCTGTTTCATGCATCCCTAACACCGCAAAAGGATCGGCATGGCGACCGGCAAAAAACGCATCAATTTCCGCTTGTGCAACTAATTTGTTCATAAAATCCTCACTTATTTGTGTCGAGCCGAATTAATTCGGGTTAAAAATGACGGAATATAATCATTACTAAACAGCCCTTCCAAAGTATAAGGTAGTTTTTTCCGCCAGTTCGGATATTCGGTTGAAGTTCCCGGCAAATTAAAGGAAACTTCTTGATTTAATAAATTTTCTAACTGAACACCGATCAATTGGGTTCGGCTTTCAGCAACATATTGATGAATCATATCATTGAGATGATCGTGCATCGCCATTGACAAAGCATCACCGGCATAATCCGGCGGCAAATAATGATCACGACGTAAGGTATTTAAAATCGCTTGTTTATCCATCACCCGCTGATCATATTTTTGCCGCAAAAAATCCGCGCTTAAAATGCCTAAATCCGCAAATAATTGTAAATCACGACAATGCCAGAAACTGGCAAGCGATGGCACATCATGAGTACCAATTGTGGCAAAGGCTTTTAATGGAAATACTTGATTATTCGGGAATTGTTGATCACGCTGTTCAAAATACAGCACAAAATAAGAAAAAATCGATAACGCGTTTAATTTTGACCGCACTTCATCCGGCACTGTCCCCAAATCCTCACCGATGATCAAACAGCGATGACGTTGACTTTCAATGGCAAGTACCGCCATCAATGCCTCAAAGGCACAACGCACATATAATCCATCCGCCGCGGTTTTACCCTCAGGAATCAGCCACAGCCGGAACAAGCCCATAATATGATCAATGCGTAACACACCGAAATGGCACATATTCGCGCGTAACATCTCAATAAAAGGTTGAAAACCGCGCGCTTTTAATTCCGTCGTATTATAAGGCGGGATATTCCAATTTTGCCCCACCGGACCAAGCGGATCAGGCGGTGCGCCGACGGACACATTAACACAATACAAACTTGGATCAGACCACACATCCACGCTACCGCGCGAGCTGCTGACTGCTAAATCGCCATAAAGCCCCAGCGCCATGCCGGAGGTTAAACAATCTGCTTGCAATTCCGTCAATTGCACCGCAGTGATCCATTGCAACCACGCATAAAACATTACTTTTTCTTGGTGCTTAACCAGCAGCGCATCGCATTGTTCAATGCTTAACTGCTGCCATTCTTGCCGCCAGCCAAGCCAGCCGATTTGATTTTCATCCTCCGGCATTTTATCGTGTTCCAAACTGTCTAAAACGTTAAACAATCCTTGCAACAACAACTCTTCCCCCTCACACCGCACAAAGGCGGCAAAGGCTTCGCGGCGAGCGCTAATTTGGGCAGTTTTACTGCGTTTGAAAAAATCAAATAATTTTTCTAACGCTTGTATTTTAAGCTGATGCACACCGCTGTAATTCACTAATTCACTCGCACGCAATGCGATTACCTGTTGTTGAATTTCTTCTTTAGCGAACCAAGATTGTACAGATTTGCACAATTTAAATTCCGGCAATTGATCAATAGCAAGATACAGATAATTTAGCCAACGACGGGAAGAAGAACTATAAGGACTTGCCCATTCCGGTACCGACGGATACAACAAATGTAACGGATTAACCCCGATAAAATCGGCGCCAAATTTGACCGCACTTTTTGCCAAATAGGCTAAATCAGCAAAATCCCCAATCCCCCAATTTCGTTCAGAACGCAAACTATAGACTTGCACATTCAATCCCCAAGCCTTTTTCTGTGCAAACACTGGCGGCTGATAAGCGGTGGACGGGCTAACTAATAGGCGAAAACGATATTGCTGCTTGGCGGCCACTAAAATCAGCAAATAATAACCAAAGGATAAAGGCGGTAAGGAAAGAATGGAAGTCAAAGAAGAAGTTTGTTCAAAAACGGATTGCTCGTTTTCATCGGTGATCGCAATATGAATAGCGGCACATTGAGGCAAATTTAAAGGCGAAGTATCGTAGGTTATCGGCTCACTTTCTTGGGCAACGATAACATCATCAAACCGTTCGCCACCGCCCCGCGCTCCTCCGCCCGTTGAGCGCAGCACTTGCGTAAAATAAGCCACGCTTTCCGGATGAGCATAAATTAACCGTCCGTCAATATCATAATGGGACAAGGCAATACCTAATGTTTCAGCCTCATGCTGTAATTGCTCCGCCATATTCATCTTTATTTCCAACAACAATAAAAACTGGATATGAGCACATTGTAAACAGATAAACGGAAAAATTACAATGCCTTTAGTTAAAATTAGTGATCTTCATCAACATATTCAAACCAATCGATCACCTCTTTTTCATGAATTCCGTTTTCTACCATCACGCCGGCTAATTTTACCGAATTCGGATCGCCGGAAATCAGCGGATGCCAATCAAAGAGCGGTTTATTTTCGTACAATAATCGATAAGCACAAGTTTTCGGCAACCAAGCAAAATCGGGCAAATTTTCCTTGGTCAATTTGGTACAATCGGCTTCCAATTGAAAACGTGTGGCATAATGACCGCACTTTCCACTGTCTAAATCCAGCAAATTACAAGCAATGCGGGTAAAATACAGGCGCTGGCGGCGCCCGTGTCCCTCGATAAATTTACGATAGCAACATTTACCACAACCGTCACACACTGCTTCCCACTCCGCCTCGTTCATATCCAGCAGCGATTTATGCTTCCAAAACTCCTTAGCTAAAGCGGTCATTGATTTCTCACTTAGTTATGCGGTTGACGGAATACTTTGATATTTGAAAAACCCTTTTCTTTCAAATACAACGCCTGCAATTTGCTCATCACGCCGCGTTCACAATACAACAAATATTGTTTACTTTGATCCAACTCGGCGAAATGTGAGGATAATTTATAAAATGGCATTAACAGCACCTGATGACTCTCAATTTCCAACGGATTTTCATCGGTTTCTTCTGGGCTACGAATATCCAGAATAATGTCATTTTCCGCCAGCGTAGAAACCGTATCTACGGTCATCACCTCTTTTTCCGTTTGTTCTGCAATTTGACGAATGTCCAAATATTGCGCATTTTGCACCGCACTTTCCAACACAGAAAAATCAAAATGCCCTTCTTCTTGCTCAATTTTGGCTTTAACGGCTTTAACCGTCGGATTTTTTGAAATCACGCCGCAAAATTCTGGCATCGATTTGGCAATATCATCGGTACCAATATTTTTCGCCATGGCAATAATTTGTTCTTTATCATGGGTGATTAATGGACGCAACACCAAGCAATCCGCAGCTTCATCAATTAAACGCAAATTGGTTAAGGTTTGACTGGAAACTTGCCCTAAAGCTTCGCCAGTGACAATCGCTTGAATGCCAAAACGTTCGGCAACTTTACTCGCTGCTCGCACCATCATACGTTTTAACACCACCCCCATTTGACCGTTATCAACTTTTTCTAAAATTTCGCCGACCACCGTTTCAAAATTAATTGCCACAAAGCGTACTTTATGCGAGCCGCTATAACGATTCCAAATATGATACGCCATTTGTTTCACCCCAATTTCATGGGTGGCGCCGCCAAGATTAAAGAAACAATAATGCACTCGGCAACCGCGACGAATCAGCATATAACTGGAAACGCCGGAATCAAAACCGCCAGAAATCAAGGATAACACATCTTCTTGCGTCCCAATCGGATAGCCGCCAATGCCCTCATAACGCGCTTTAACCAACAACATTTTATCTTGATCAATTTCAATGCGCACCGTGACATCCGGTTTACTTAATTGCACTTTGGCGCTGGCAATATGCTGATTTAACCCGCCACCCACGTAACGTTCTACATCCAATGAGCTAAATTGATGTTTGCCTTTGCGTTTTACGCGAACACAAAAGGTTTTATTTTCCAATTGAGCAGCCACATCCGCTAGCGTATATTCAAAAATGTCATGTAAGGTAGCAAAGGTTTTTTCTTCTACTTGTAAGAAATGGTGAATACCGGGAATACGTTGTAATAACTCAAGTAAGTGCGGTTGATGTTCTTCATTTTTTGACCGCACTTCAATGTAATCCCAATGTTTAATCACAGCTACAGAATCATCATATTTATGTAACACATTGCGAATATTGCCGGTCAGAATTTTGATAAAACGTTTCCGTACCGATTCGCTTTTAATCATAATTTCAGGAAAAAGTTTAATAATAAATTTCATAATCTCAATACATTAACAGGTGAACGAAAAAAATTTGCGCTATTGTAACACTATTTTTTAACAACGCCGCAAAAATAAAGTACAATGAGGAACTTATACGTTTAACTGAAGGATCAATCAATGGCACGTCAAGCAAAACCAACGCCTCCAGCAGATTTTGAAAGCACGCTGTCCCAACTGGAAACCCTTGTTTCGCATTTGGAAAGCGGCGAATTACCGCTAGAAGACGCGTTGAAAGCGTTTGAAAACGGGATTAAATTAGCGCAATTAGGACAAGAACGCCTCCAATCGGCAGAACAACGTATTCAAATTTTATTGCAAAAAAGCGACAGCGCAACATTAACCGATTATCAGCCGGATGAAGAATAGGTGAAGGTGAATGTGTATGTATCGCTTTGCTGAAGATTTAACCCAATTCCAACAACGCATTAATGGTTTTTTGAACGCGCAATTTGAGCAGATAAACAGCCAACCGTCACCCTTGGCAGATGCCATGAAATATGGTTTGTTACTTGGCGGAAAACGCATTCGCCCGTTTTTGGTCTATGCTACCGGACGGATGCTAGGCGCTGAGATCAATCAATTGGATTATGCGGCAGCAGCGATTGAATCTATCCATGCCTATTCGTTAATTCACGACGATCTGCCCGCAATGGATAACGATAAATTGCGTCGCGAACAGCCTACGTGTCATATTGCCTTTGACGAAGCGACAGCCATTTTAGCCGGTGATGCATTGCAAGCCTTTGCCTTTGAAATGATTACCAAAGCGACCGCACTTTCTGCCGAACAAAAAATTGCGTTAGTGCAAGTATTAAGTCATGGCGCCGGCGTGCAAGGAATGTGTTTGGGGCAAAGTTTGGATCTCTTAGCGGAACATCAACAAATTGATTTAGCCCAATTAGAACGCATTCACCGCAATAAAACCGGCGCCTTGCTTTCAGTAGCCCTTAAAATGGGTGTGATTTGTTCGCCACATTTTGCCGATCCCGCGGTACTTGCACCGCTAATCCGTTATGCAGCAGCGATCGGCTTAGCGTTTCAAGTACAAGATGATATTTTAGATATTGAAGGGGAAAGCGCGGTGCTCGGAAAAACGGTAGGCGCGGATTTGATGGCAGATAAAAGTACTTATCCGAAATTATTAGGTCTTGCCGGCGCAAAACAAAAAGCATTGGATTTATACCAACTGGCGCTTGATGAATTAACGGATTTGCCTTTTGATACCAGTGCATTACGCGCGTTAGCCGAATTTGTCGTTAACCGTAAAAGTTAACTAAACCCTGTAATTAAAATAACGATATTATGCAAAACTACCCTTTATTATCATTCATTAATTCACCCGACGATTTACGTCTTTTAGAGAAAGAACAACTTCCCCAAGTCTGCCAAGAGTTGCGCAGTTATTTGTTAGAAACCGTGAGCCAAAGCAGCGGTCATTTAGCATCCGGATTAGGCACGGTTGAGCTGACAGTAGCATTGCACTACGTATTTAAAACCCCATTTGATCAATTATTATGGGATGTGGGGCATCAAGCCTATCCGCACAAAATCCTGACTGGGCGTCGTGATCAAATGTCAACTATTCGTCAAAAAAATGGTATTCATCCGTTTCCTTGGCGGGGAGAAAGCGAATTCGACGTATTAAGCGTCGGACATTCCTCGACTTCTATCAGCGCTGGATTAGGCATTGCCATTGCCGCCCAACGCGAAAATGCCGGTCGCAAAACCGTGTGTGTCATTGGTGATGGCGCCATTACCGCTGGTATGGCATTTGAAGCGCTAAATCATGCCGGCGCCTTGCATACGGATATGTTGGTGATTTTAAATGATAATGAAATGTCAATCTCGGAAAATGTCGGCGCACTGAATAATCACCTCGCCCGCATTTTATCCGGTTCGCTGTATTCTTCTTTGCGCGAAAGCGGCAAAAAAATCCTCTCTGGCGTACCGCCGATTAAAGAATTCGTGAAAAAAACCGAAGAACACGTAAAAGGGTTAGTCTCGCCACTTGGTACCATGTTTGAACAATTAGGATTTAATTACATTGGTCCGATTGATGGGCATAATATTGATGAGTTAATCACTACCTTGCGCAATATGCGCTCCTTGAGTGGTCCACAATTTTTGCATATTCGTACCAAAAAAGGCAAAGGCTACGCGCCTGCTGAAAAAGATCCTATCGGTTTTCATGGTGTGCCAAAATTCGATCATTTAAGCGGAAAATTGCCAAAATCGTCAACGCCAACCTATTCGCAAATTTTTGGCAAATGGTTATGCGAAATGGCAGAACAAGATCCCAAATTAATGGGCATTACGCCGGCAATGCGCGAAGGTTCCGGTTTAGTTGAATTCTCCAACCGTTTTCCTGAACAATATTTTGATGTTGCTATTGCTGAACAACACGCTGTCACCTTTGCCGCCGGTTTAGCGATCGCCGGTTATCATCCGGTCGTGGCAATTTATTCCACATTCCTACAACGAGCTTACGATCAATTAATCCATGATGTCGCCATTCAAAATCTGCCTGTATTATTTGCCATTGATCGTGCCGGCATTGTTGGCGCCGACGGACAAACCCATCAAGGCGCCTTTGATATTAGTTTTATGCGCTGCATCCCGAATTTAGTGATTATGACACCAAGTGATGAAAATGAATGCCGCCTGATGTTGTACACCGGTTATCATTGTGGTCAACCTGCCGCAGTACGTTACCCTCGCGGCAATGCTATCGGCGTAGAATTGGAACCATTGCATAGCTTGAAGATAGGGAAATCCCGTCTCGTGCGCCAAGGAAAAGACATTGCCATTTTAAATTTTGGCACCCTGTTGCCAAATGCCTTGCAAGTAGCAGAAAAACTGAATGCCACCTTAGTTGATATGCGTTTTGTTAAGCCGCTAGATACAGAAAAATTGCAATTCTTAGCCAAAAATCACCGCACTTTTGTGACGTTAGAAGAAAATGCCATTCAAGGTGGTGCCGGCAGCGCTGTTGCCGAATATTTAAATGCGCAGCAGCTTGAAGTGAAATTATTGCAATTGGGCTTACCGGATTTCTTTATCCCGCAAGGAACACAACAAGAAATCTTAGCGGATTTACAATTAGACGCGGCAGGAATTGAGCAACAAATCGAAAAATTTTTACAAAAAAATAAAAATTTTTAATTTTTTGTGAACTATTTTTTTTATTTCGAGTCTTAGTTAATGCTAGTGCACTGCAAATGCAGTCGTCTTTTTAAATTTCTCTTATATAAGACCTCCCCGCTATTCAACCGTTTTGAATAGCGGTTTTTTCTTTTTATGGTGCTAAGATTAGCACGGAGTGATAGTCAGACAATAACGAAAATTTTCCTCATCTAAACGATATTGCGCTTTCAAGCTCGGTCCACATGAATTAGACCCAATCCCACTCATTTTATAATCCGCACACAAGATCGTGGCTTGCGCTTCTTCTAATTGATAATGATGCGTTTTATGAGTTAATTCTTCTTGCGTATAAGGCGATAAATTAAAACTGAACGGGGTTTCCGCGCTCAAGTAAAACGCCGCGCTTTTCACATAATGACAAGCAAAATGGCTACCGTTTTCCTGCGGTTTCATATAATCCACATGATTTTCCTGCGCGGAAAGATGATAACGCCCCAAGCGCGTAGCATGATGTTTATCACAATAACTTTCGCCTGCGCCATAGCCGAAATATTCCACCTGATTATCGCTTTTCGGCAAGAAAAAACGCAAACCGAAACGCGGTAAATAAGGCAATTGCGGCGCTTTTTGCGCCTGAATATCCACGGTCAATTGCCCTGTCGCCGCGATACGATAAACCACATCCAGCGTCAAAATCCGCGATCTTGCCACTGCAACCAGCCCAACATTCGCATAAATCCTTATTTCATCATGATGCAGCTCAATTCGGCTGTTATAAGCCCGACTTTCACTTTGATCATAACCCGCCAATTGCCAAAATTCGCGCACTAAACGGTCGTTATCCGTCGGCGCACGCCAAATATTGAAATCCAACGGTTTAATAATAAGCGCCCTGCCATTCACCGTTAATCGACTAAAAATGCCCTTTGCTCGATCAAACTCATAATCAATGCATTCATTTTGAATGCGCCAATGTTGTGGCGTTTCCTGCAAAATCCATGAATTTTTAACCGCCCTTTTTGGCATATCACCCACTTCCGGCAACAGGCGATTTTGCGCAAAAAATTCGAGCTGATCAAAACCTAAACACGCACCTTGATCAAGAAATGCAGTCGCCGATTTTTGATGATAACTTAAGGTCAGCAGCCAATGATGACCATTATTGGGCGGTAAATTTAACGGTAAAAGTGCGGTCTGTTTTGGCAAACATTTTACCTCCAAACTTCCCCTTTCCACTGTGACGCCATTTTCCAACCATTCATATTGCACTACTAATGCTTCGGCTAAATCGGTAAAATCTAAATAATTGGTTAACCCAATTTGGCTTCCCATTAATGTCGCTCGTGCCGGGCGATTGACGTTTTTCAACTCCAACAAATTGCTGTGCGGTTGGCGGTGCGCGGAAACAAGTCCATCTACACAAAAATTCCCGTCATGCAAGGTTTCGGCAAAATCGCCACCATATCCCAAATGTAGCGATCCCTCGTTTAGATAAGGCGAATGATCACACCATTCCCACACAAATCCGCCACACGCGCCGGCATGGCGTTGAAACGCTTGAAAATAATCTTCCAAATCCCCGTTGGAATTCCCCATAGCATGAGAATATTCACACAACATAAACGGTTTAGTTTGCATCTGTTGAAAGTAGCGATCCATATCTTCCGTTGAGGCATACATTTCGCTGTGAAAATCCAATTGGCTAAGATCATTTTGATGTGCGGAATGTTGATAGATTGCGCTTTCATAATGCAGCAAACGTTGGGGGTCACGCTGCTTAATCCAGCGTGCCGCTGCTTCAAAATTTTCTCCATAACCACTTTCATTGCCCAACGACCAAATCAGCACGCAAGTGCGATTTTTATCGCGTTCCACATTGGCAAAAGTGCGGTCTAAAATTGCTGATTTATAATCAGGATGACGCGCAAAGTAACAAAGATGATCGATGATTTGTTGCTGAATACGCGCGTTCTCCTCTACTTTTTTCACATTCAATAAAATACTCTGCTCAGGTTGCGCTACATATTGCATACTCGCTCCGTGTGCCTCAATATCACCTTCCGCAATGACATAAAATCCATATTGATCACAAAGTTCGGTAAACCAAGGCGCATTTGGATAATGGGCGGTACGAATGGCATTAATATTATGCTGTTTCATTAAACATAAATCCGCAATCGCCTGTTCGCGGCTAATACAATAACCGGTTTTCGGATCGCTATCATGGCGATTAACCCCTTTAAATTTCACTGCTTGTCCATTGATCAACATCACCCCTTGCTGAATTTCAATGCGGCGAAAACCGATTTTTTGACAAATCACTTCTTCACCATAACGCAAATATAGGGTATATAATCTCGGCGTTTCCGCATTCCATAACTGAACATTGGCAATATCTAATCGTAAATTTTTCGCGCGCCCGTCTGCAATTAATCGCTGTTGCGGATCAAATAGTTGATAATCCAGCGCTTGCGGTTGTCCGCTAAATTGAGTATCCAAAAACAAGGTTGCTTGGGTAAAGTTGTGCGAAAGCGGCGTGTGCAGAAAGAAATCTTGTAAATAATTCTGTTCCCGTTGCAAAATATACACGTCACGAAAAATCCCTGACATCCGGAATTTATCCTGATCTTCCAAATAACTTCCGTCACACCATTTCAGCACGATCACAGTCAATTGATTATTACCGGCAATCAGATGATCGGTTATCTCAAATTCATTGGTGCAATGGCTAATTTGCCCATAGCCGATAAATTGTTGATTTAAATAGACATAAAGACAAGAATCCACGCCTTCAAAATTCAGTAAATAGCGTTTATTGGCTTGCGGGTGAAATTCAAAGTGACGTTGATATACCCCACATGGATTTTGCAGCGGCACATAAGGCGGATCAAAAGGAATGGGATAACGAATATTGGTGTATTGATGTTGATCAAAGCCATGATTTTGCCAATTGGACGGAACCGGAATTTGGTGCTCAAAGACAATATCAGCAAGTTCAGGCAGCTCATGATGGCTAGGATAATATTGAAAATCCCATTCTCCGCTTAATAAATAAAAAAAGTCCGATTGTTCGCGGGCAATTTGTTCGATTTTTTGACCGCACTTAAAAGGAATAAAATAGGCATGATGTGGCGTTGTATTAACATGAAGAATATCGGGACGTTGATAATAATCGGCTAATAGCATAATTCCCCCAAAATAAAAAAGGATAGCCCATTGTGCTATCCCCTTTGTTAAAATGCAATCCTTAAATGGATAATTTCTCTTCCTGTGTAACGACTTTCTCGCCTATCAAATAAGTAAGATAGACTTTTCTGAAACATTGATTAAAGAACATCACAATCCGACCAACCAATAACGCGGAAATTAAGGTGCCGGCACCAATCCCTTTAATATCCCCTAAATAGAAAAAGGATAATACCAATGCCATTACCACCAAAGTCACATCCAACATGACTTTCACTTTACCAAAACGAATATGTTTTACCGTAGCAATCACATTTACTACCGCATCCCCTGGTACCGCCACAATATTAGGAGCAATCTCTAAACTAATTCCCAATCCTAAGATGACACAACCAAGCAATAAAATAGCCCATTGCATGGCAAAAGTATCAAGCATCAAAAATGAAAATAGCTGCATTTGAAGATCAATAAAATAACTAAATAAAATGCTTACTGGAATTTGCAAAAGAAGCGATATTTTTAACGGATTTTTTAATAGCGCCATTTGCACAAGTAAGAAAATAATATTCATCACAAAAGTGGCTTGACCAAACGTCAACCAATCAAAAGCCAAACTTAGAACATAAGGAACGCTTGATATTTGTGAGGTACCTAAATCGGCTTTGGTGATCAAAACAATCCCTAATGAACTGACACAGATCCCGACAAAGAAAAATAAAAAACGCATAAAATCTCTATTTTTCAGTTGTAATTTCATATATTCCTATCGCTATAATGTCACTTGAGCTATATGAGAAAATTATAGATTTTTTAAAATGAATCAGGTAGCGATAATTTCTATAAAAATATTTTCCAAAAAAGAAAAAATAATATCTTGCTTTACAAGATACTATTACGCGCTTAACAAAACCAAAAAGTTCTTTTGTTCAAATTAAACTTACTTATTGACATCTAAGACAAAAAATTCAATTTTGAACGAAGTATAAGGTTAAATCTATAACCTTATACAAATAATCAAACAGATAATTTATTTTCTTTCATTGGCTTATTTTCGGTTAAATAAGTGCGATACACTCCTCTTAATTGTTGATTAAAAAATATAACAACATGACCAACGAGTAAGGCTGAAACTAATGTCCCGACGCCTACCCCTTTGATATCACGGAAATAAAAAAGAGATAATGTCAAAGCAATAATAACTAAAGTCACATCTAAAATAACTTTTACTTTAACAAAACGAATACGTTTTACACTTGCAATGACATTAACTACACTATCGCCCGGTACCGCCACTATACTCGGTGCAATCTCAAGGCTAATACCTAGTCCTAGGAAAATACAACCCAACAATAACATTCCCCATTGAATGATCAGGGTATGAGGTGTCCAAAAAGAAAGGAAGTGCATTTCAATGTCAATCAAATAACTAAAGACTATACTTACGGGAATTTGTAGTAGTAACGAGATTTTCAAAGGATTTTTTAATAACACCATTTGTATAATTAAAAAAATAAAATTAAGAAGCAATGTCGCTTGCCCAAATGTCAACCAATCAACTGCTAAACTCAATACATAGGGAACGCTAGAAATTTGGGATGTCCCTAAATCAGCTTTAGTCACTAGTACTGTCCCTAGCGAAATAATGCATATCCCAACGAAAAAAAATAAAAACCGTATAAAATCCCTATATGTTATTTGTAATTTCATATATTCCTCACTTTATATTATATTTCATTAAAAAAACGGTAAATTATACTATTTTTAACCCCAATTAGATAGTATAACCCACTAAAATCTTTTTCCGAAAAAAATAAAAAACTACTTATAATTTGTATTATAAGTAGTTTTTTTAGTATTAAACTTATGCTTTTTGAATAATAATTTCCCATGCTGCATCATCTACTTGCGCAAAATGCGTGACGGGATAACCGTTTTCTGCTGCCCAACGGGGTAAATTTTCTGTTGCTTCAGCACAAGTAAATTGAATTAACAACTCATCACCAATTTCTAAATCTATGATTTTCTTTTTAGCTTCCATTAAAGGAAATGGACATAAATGCCCATTTGTATCAAGAATATAGCGCATATTGATCTCCTAATTTGCTTGTTTAAGTGGACGAACATAAGAGAAATAGGACATAATCCATACTCCCACTATGATAAAAAAGAGTGAAATCCAACCTTTGGCACTCATCACCGCAGTTGCGGTTAAACCATTTCCTATCGTGCAACCGCCAGCTAATGAAGCACCTACGCCCATCAACACCCCACCGATAACACTATTACGCAAGGTATTAAGATCTGGTAAGCGCCATCTAAATTCTCGGCTGCCTTTCGCCGCAATATAAGAGCCAAACATAATGCCGAGAACGAGAAATACGCCCCAGTTAATATATTTTGCTTCGCCAGAAGTAATAAACAAAATAATATTGGCTGAAGGCCCCGTTATACTTAAACCTGCAGTTTTTCCAGCTATCCCATTGGCTACCCAAGCGAAAAATGCAAGCATCCCAATAAAAACCGCGGCAACAAAAGGATGTATTTTTTTCTCAAATAAATAGTGGCGAACTCCACTATAGCGAGGAGCTAAACTTGCTACTTTTACTACTGGTTTCGACAGGCTTTTGTAAACGCTCAATAGAGTAACAATTAACAATAATGCCACAAGCCACCACACGGAAATTCCTAAGCTGGCAGCAATATTTTCATTCATTTTGCCATACTGCCCCATCAATTTGGTAAAATCACTCAATGCTCCAGAACGCATTGCCGCCGCACTCAACATGTACATAAATAAAGCAATCCAACTGCTGATTAACCCTTCACCTGCTCGATACCAAGTTCCGGTAGCGCAGCCGCTTGCAAGAACAATACTTATCCCAAAAATTATTGAGCCAACAATAACAGAAAGCAATGAGAAATCCTTATAAGGTGAACTGATATAACCAAGCTCTATCAACGCTAAAACACCGATACTTTGTACCGAAATAGCAATTAATAATGCATAAAACATACGATTATTTTTAGAGAGATACATATCTCGAAAACCACCGGTTAAGCAGAAGCGAGCACGTTGAAAAACAAAACCTAGTAATCCACCAAGTAGTAAGGCTGATAAGAAAGACCAAAACATAACTAACCCTTAGTATAATGTTTGTGAAGAAAAAGTATTAAAATTGTAAAGTTTTCTTTTTTATTGTCAATAATGGCATCATTATTTATTGATTTACATCAAATATATCCTACAAAAGGAGATTTAATTTTCTCACTAATAAGATGCTGATTTTTGTAGAAGATAAAACCTAATTTGACATTTCACTATAAAAATGAGCATTCTCCACGTAGAATATGGATGGCTATCAAAAATTAATTATGGATAGCAAGACATTCCAACAATCCGGCGACGGTATAAAAAGATCCGAAAACTAAAATAAGATCCGATTTCTCGCTCTTTTTGACCGCACTTTTTACCGCTTCAGCAACAGAGCTCTGCGCTTCGGCAGAAACCGATTGTGAATACGTTTGAGCAACTTGCTGTAAACCGCGTAACAATGCATCCCCAGTCTGTCCTCGACTGCCCTCCAAGGAGGCACAATACCAATAATCCACCAAAGGGAGCAACGGTGACAATACGCCTTGTGCATCTTTATCTTTCAAAATACCGCATACCGCAATAATCTTGCCTTGAATTTGCGGACGAAGTGCGGTCAATTTTTCCGCTAAATATCGCGCCGCCTGCGGATTATGCCCCACATCAATCACCATTTTTGCCAAGGTTTCCGTCGTTTTTCCCACGGAGGCAGCCAAGGCGGTTAATTTTTCCGGAGCAATAAATTGAAAACGTCCGTTTAGTTCCACTTGTTGCAAAGATTGCACAATGACTTGAGCAGAAATATCAAAAGGTAAATGTTGAACAATCGCCAGCGCCGTCGCGGCATTAGCGAGCGGAATACGTGGAAACGGAAGATTTTCCAACCGCACTTTTTGCCCTTGTTTATTGCCTTGCCAAGTCCAGTGAGTGTTTTCACTTTGATATTGCCATTCCATATCGCGGTACGCAATGTGACAATGTAACTTATTCGCTTGTTGCAACATACTGTCCGGAATTTGCGGATCGCCGATCACAACCGGTTTATTCGCACGAAAAATCCCCGCTTTTTCAAAACCAATTTGTTCACGCGTATTGCCCAAAAATTCCGTATGATCAATATCAATTCCGGTAATCACGGCAATATCGCTATCGACAATATTGGTGGCATCCAAGCGCCCGCCTAGCCCAACTTCCAAAATCACCACATCTAATTTTGCTTGTTTAAAGAGATGTAATGCTGACAAGGTGCTGAATTCAAAATACGTTAGCGAGGCACTTTTGTGGGCATCAATAAAGGCGAAAGATTCACAATGTGCGCTATCCGGCAGCTCTTGATTTTGAATCCGAACCCGTTCGTTATAACGTAGCAAATGTGGCGAAGAATACACACCGACACGATAACCGGCATTTAATAAAAGAATTTCTAATAAACGACAAGTGGTACCTTTGCCATTGGTGCCGCCAACGGTGATCACAAACGGAGCCGGCGTTAATAGATCCAACTTCTGTGCCACGGATTGTACGCGTTCTAAGCCTAAATCGATGGCTTTAAAATGGCTGTTTTCTAAAAAAGAAAGCCACTCCGCGAGTGAGGAAGTGGCTGTTGGTGATAATGTTAATTTATCCATTATTTGCTTCTGTTTCAATCACTTCTGGCTCAACAAACGAAGAGGGTTGATGAGTGAGTTTGCTAAGTAAACTGGCAAGAGTCGAACGCATTTCGGCACGTTCAACAATCATATCAATCGCCCCTTTTTCCAATAAAAATTCGCTGCGTTGAAAGCCTTCCGGTAATTTTTCGCGAACGGTCTGCTCGATAACACGCGGACCAGCAAAGCCGATTAAGGCTTTTGGTTCGGCGATATTAATATCCCCAAGCATGGCAAAACTTGCCGAAACGCCACCAAGAGTCGGATCGGTTAAAACGGAAATAAAAGGTACCCCTTTTTCACGCATTTTTGCCAAAACTGCACTGGTTTTCGCCATTTGCATTAGTGAAAATAACGCCTCTTGCATACGCGCACCGCCGCTGGCAGAAAAACACACAAATGGACAATTCAATTCAATCGCTTTTTCCGCCGCTTGCACAAATTTAGCCCCGACCACAGAACCCATGGAACCGCCCATAAAACTAAAATTAGATGCGGCAACGATGATCGGCATATTATATAAGGTTCCAGACATCACCACTAACGCATCTTTTTCCCCAGTTTCTTTTTGCGCCGCGGAAATACGATCTTTATATTTTTTTAAGTCTTTGAATTTTAAAATATCTTTAGGCTCTAATTCCGCTGCCATTTCCTGCTCGCTGCCCTTGTCTAATAAGGCTAACAAACGCTCTCTGGCATCAATTCGCATATGATGACCACATTTCGGACAAACTTCCAAATGACGTCTTAATTCATCACGGTACAACACTTGTTCACAAGAGGTACACTTCGTCCATACGCCCTCCGGCACATTTGATTTACGTGCTGACGTCGTAGGACTTTTACTAAAAATTCGATCAATCCAGCTCATTTTTACCCTTTTTTATACATGAGAAAATTCTACGTATTAGACCATAAAACCAATGAATATGCTAGTGCTAAAGGTCTGACATGGCATTTGCATTTATTCTAAAAACAACGGTCCCAGCGGGTGTGTGGGAAGTTGAAAATGCGTGGGATATTGCACATTTACCAAATATAATCCTTCCGCTTTGGCGGTTGGCGCGGCTAAAGTGCGGTCTTTTTTTGCTAATAACCACGCCATCCAATCTGCCGGTTGATTGCCGCAGCCGATTTCGATGAGGCTTCCGACAATATTGCGCACCATATGGTGTAAAAACGCATTCGCTTGAATATCCACGATCACATAACGCCCTTTACGCGTTACCTGAAGATGATGCACATTGCGAAAAGGCGTATTCGATTGGCATTGTGCGGCGCGAAAAGCGGAAAAATCATTTTCCCCCAACAAGGCTTGTCCCGCTTGGTGCATTAGTTGATGATCGAGATCATAATGACAATGGGTAATGCCCTCCGGCAAAATCGCCGAACGTAATTTATTGCAATAGAGAATGTAACGATAACGCCGCGCGGTGGCGCTAAATCGCGCATGAAAATCCTCATCCACGATTTTCGCCCAACTGACTGCAATATCATCCGGCAATTTGGCATTCACACCAAAACACCAGGCTTTTTCCGGGCGAGAGGCATCGGTCTCAAAATGTACCACTTGCCCGCTGGCGTGTACCCCTGAATCCGTTCGCCCCGCACAAAATACCTGACAAGGCGCATTTGCCACAAACGCAATCGCCTTTTCCAGCTCCCCTTGCACTGTCAACAAATTTTCTTGTTTTTGCCAACCAAAATAGCGTTTTCCGTTATATTCAATTCCTAATGCGATTTTCATTTTTTCTCTACCATAAGAGACCAGAAAAAACCTATCCTGAACTAGTTAATGCGATTAATCAAGTACAAACACGAGGGATGCGTGCCAAAACACGTATTAAAAAATAACAATCCGCCCGTAAAACGGGCGGTTTTTAGGCTACCCTATAAGGGCCTAGGACTTCACATGCCCCTCAAGGGGCATGTGAAAAGACCGACAACCGCACAATGACTCTATGGCTTACCCCTTAAAGGGGTCTACATATTCTTTCTTCGATAAATTATCCTGAATCATATCTTCTTTTTCTTGATTCCTGATGTATTCTTCCACTACTTTTGTGTTTAAGCCTACCGTACTCACATAGTAGCCTTTCGCCCAAAAGTGCCTATTTCCGTATTTGTATTTTAAATTCCCATGTCGTTCAAATATCATCAATGAAGATTTACCTTTAAGATATCCCATAAAACTCGACACTGCCAATTTCGGCGGTATCTTTAATAGCATATGAATATGCTCTTTCATTGCATGAGCTTCTATGATTTCTACATTTTTGTAGTCACATAATTGCCTTAATATCCCTCCTATATCAACTCGCAATTTCCCATAAATTGCCTTTCTTCGATATTTCGGAATAAACACAATATGATACTTACTGTTCCATCTCGTGTGTGATAGACTTGAATCGTCATTGGATTTACTTGCCATAACTTATCCTCCTATATTTTGAATTTTGGTTGTCAGCCTTATTCATTATATAGCGAGGATTTTTCATTTCTGCTCAACGCTTAAGCTTTTTGATTCCATACGCATAGCGTATGGTTTTTATAGGCAGACTTTGTCTGCCTATAATAAAAAAATAAGCTATTTTACTTATTCAAATAGCTTATTCTTTTCTCAATATGTTCCGAAACTATTTTATAAAATCTTAATTTACTTTACACAAATCAAGCAATAATTTTGGAACATGCTGTCTCTAATCCGCTATAAATAAAGGATTAAACGCGTTTGAAGTCAATATGAACCAATTTTGGTTTGAACGGGTGACGTTGCATTGCTTGAACTTTTACTGCAACTTCTTTACCGTCGATCACTAAGGTGATCACTTCAGAATAAAAACAATCGCTAGCTTGCGCATTGTTAAGTTCATCATGATTTAAAACGATAGACACCGGTGCTTCGCTACCACCGTAAACGATAGCAGGAATTTGACCGTTATGGCGCAGGCGGCGGCTCGCACCCTTACCTTGCGCAGAACGAACTTCAGCGTTAAATTTGAATGCCATTTTACTGTTCTCTTAATAAAAAATGAATAAAAAAACCGCAGGCGACCCAGCGATTTCCCAAATTTTGCTCAAAGATTTCTTTGAGTGCGCGGATTATACTGAATAAATTGAAGTAAATCAAATAAAACCATAATTTTAATTCCCTCTCAAAGGTAATTTTTATAGCCTTTCCCATGCAAAACAAGCTAAAATAAGCCAGTACATATAATAGTGATGATTTTAGATTGTTGTATTTAAAGTTGTATTTCAATAAGTGGGTTTTTAATGGATGTATTAATTGGTTTTTTCACTGATTATGGCTACTTTGCTGTATTTTTTGTTTTAGTTATTTGTGGATTTGGCGTACCTATTCCGGAAGATATTACTTTAGTTTCTGGTGGCGTCATTTCTGGCTTAGGTTATGCCAATCCTCATACTATGCTGGTTGTCAGTATGTTCGGCGTTTTAATCGGCGATAGCACTATGTACTGGCTCGGCAGAATTTACGGAACCAAAATTTTACGTTTTAGACCAATCCGTAAAATGCTGACTTTAAAACGCCTCAAATCTGTCCGTGAAAAATTCGATAAATACGGCAACCGCGTGTTATTTTCGGCGCGTTTCTTGCCCGGCTTAAGAGCGCCAATTTATATGATTTCCGGCATCACTCGTCGCGTTAGTTTCACCCGTTTTATCTTAATTGATTTTATCGCTGCCATCATTTCTGTTCCAATTTGGGTTTACTTAGGTTATTTCGGCGCCAGTAATTTAGATTGGCTACATGAACAAATTAAACGTGGACAAACTGTCATTTATGTTTTTGTAGCGCTTTTAGCCCTCTTCCTTTTTTGGAAATGGAAACAAAGTAAAAAAACTAAAGCGCAATAGTTATTTTATTTATATACCAAACATAAAAGCGATGAATATCGCTTTTATTTTACCACACTGACTAACGCCTTGACTAATTGTGGTCCATGATAAATTAAACCGGAATATAGTTGTAATAACTCCGCGCCGGCGGTCATTTTTTCTTCGGCTTGGGCTACGGAATCAATGCCTCCGCTACCGATAATCGGCAGACGTCCTTGCAATTCGCTTGCCAAGCGCGTGATAATTTGTGTACTTTGCTGTTGCAAGGGTTTACCACTTAAACCACCGATTTCTTGCGCATTCTTGATTCCGTTGACCGTCTTACGCGAAATTGTGGTATTGGTCGCAATGACCCCGTCAATATGATGACGACAAAGCGTATCGGCAATTTGTACCACTTCTGCCTCATTCAAATCTGGCGCAATTTTCACCGCAATTGGCACATATTTATTATATTGCTCCGCTAATACCTTTTGACGCGCTTTAATACTTTGTAACAAATCATCAAGGGCATCACCATATTGCAATTGGCGCAAATCCGGCGTATTTGGCGAGGAAATATTTACCGTAATATAATCTGCATAATTATAGGCTTTATTTAGGCAAAAAAGATAATCCTCTTTGCCATGCTCTATCGGAGTGACTTTATTTTTGCCAATATTAATCCCTAACACACCGCCATATTTGGACTTTTTCACATTTTCAATTAAATAATCAATGCCTAAGTTATTAAATCCATTACGATTAATAATCCCCTCCGCTTCAATGAGACGAAACTGACGCGGTTTTGGATTGCCCTCTTGCGCCAACGGTGTGACCGTTCCCACTTCAATAAAACCAAAACCTAAAGCACCAAAACCATCAATCGCTTCTCCGTTTTTATCGGCGCCCGCAGCAAGTCCAATCGGATTTTTAAAATGTAATCCCATCACGGTTTTACCACTACCAACTGGGCAAGCCAATACCGCTTTCAATAAAGCATTTAAGGGAGAATAACCGGCGATTTTTAATAACTGCACGGTTAAATTGTGCGCTTGTTCGGCATCAAGGGAAAAAAGGGCTTTGCGAATTAAAGAATACATACTCGTTTATCTCTCCGGATAGTTTAACTGTAACATAATAGATCAAAAAAGTGCGGTAAATTTTACCGCACTTTTCAGACCAATGACAACCCCACTATTTTTACAATCAATAAAAAATAGTGGGGTTGTTTTGTATTTGATAGCTTGTAAACCAATATTTTTGCCCCACTAATTTTAGAACGCTCATTCCGAGTATTCGGCGATATACCTCAATATATTCCCTTATCCAAGCCATAAAACAATATAAAATAGCCCAGATAACAAGGGCTATCTTCTTGATATCTCGGGCAATACTCGCCAAAAAGCATTGCATTTAAACTTTTCTTAATCCTCTAAAACGTGCATAGCGATGACCATGATGCTGTTTTGCATCGGCAAAACTACGTTCTACGGTCTCCTTGCCTCTTGCATAAATCACTTTTCCTTTTTCGCTTAGCCTTACTTCATCCAAGCGAGCAATATAGGGTTGACTGTCATTAACATTCCCTGCGGTTGCGAAGGTATCTAAAATAATGCCGTGTTTGCCTTCCACGGTGCGATGGTCAAGATAGAAAAAGCCTTTCGGTTTTCCATCTCGTGTCATAAAACCGCTCTCAGGGTCGGTTTTACTGACTTTAGTATCCTTTTTTTGTTTCACTCGCCTTTAACGCCTTTTTTCCGTGTATCTCCCGCTCTGTAGCAATATCGGTATTCAGTTGTCAATGTATTGACTTACTCGCACTTCACGTTCTTCATTGCGATACTTGTTTTTATTCGCGAAAGACATTCGCACAAACCAACGGTAAGCAGCATTAACTTTAAGTTCTTTGACGAGCCGGCGTTCGCTTTTAATTCCAAAAATATAGCCCTGTAACATAATCTTAAATAGGCGAACCGAGTCGACAGCAGGGCAACCATTATCTTGGCAATAAAGGTGTGCGACTTCATCACGAATAAATTCAAAATCAATCGCTTTATTGATTTTACGGACAAGGCGGTCTTTAGGTACGAGCTGTTCAAGACTTATCATCTCGAACTCATATTGAGGGGATTGGGTATTTTTGAGCATAAGCATATCCTCTGTTTGGTATGCTTATTAGATCAAACCTCTAGCCAAATGTCTAGAGGTTTGTCAGTGGTCTGAAAAGTGCGGTAGATTTTACCGCACTTTTATTTTTTTATTGAAGCGCTTTTTCAATTTTTTCAAATAAATCGCGCGATAAATTTTCTACTTCACTTAATCGTTCAAGCGCGCGTTTCATCAAGGTTTGACGTTGTGCATCAAAACGGGCAAAACGAATCAGTGGCTCGATTAAGCGCGATGCTACTTGTGGATTGGTTTCGTTTAAACGCAATAAAATATCGGTTAAAAAACGATAACCGGAACCATCAATAGCATGGAACGCTTTTAAATTATGCGCCACAAAACTGCCGACTAACGCTCGCAAACGGTTTGGATTATTGAAATTAAAGCTCGGGTGATCCATCAACTGGATAACCTGTTGCAATACGTGTTCATCCGGTCTTGTTGCCTGCAAAGCAAACCATTTATCCATCACTAACCCGTCATGTTGCCATTTTTGCTCAAAATCTTGCAACAAGGCTTCACGACAAGGCAATTGCGCTTTAGTCACTACTGCCAACGCCGCTAACGTATCCGTCATATTATTAGCGTAAGTATAATGTTTATGCGCCAAAGCATTGCCAAATTGAGTATAAGCTAAATAACTTAAACATAAATTACGCAAGCCACGCAATGCAATATCCGATTGCTCAAGACGATATTCATCCAACTGAATTTTATTGTAGGTTTTCAATAATAATTCTTTTAAATGTTCTGCAATGCTTTTCAGCATAAATTGGCGCACCGCCGAAATACCGTCAGGATCGATCGTTTTAAATAATTCAGCAAATTCAGTTTCTTTCGGCAAAGTTAAAATCAAGGTCGTCAATGCCACATTGCTTTGATACTGTTCCAAAACGGTCGAAAGTGCGGTCAAAATTTCAGTAGAAATGCTAAGCGCTTCGCCTTGTTGATAATTAGTTAAATTACGACGTAACTCTGCATTAAATAGCATTTGCGCCGCATCCCAACGCACAAATTCATTTTTTGCCGATTGTAACAATACTAATAATTGTTTAGTGGAATATTCATAATCCAATTTTACCGGCGCCGAAAAATTGCACAACAATGCCGGCACAGGTTTGGTATAAATATTATGGAATTCAAATACTTGGTCTTGCTGTGTCACATTTAAAATATCACAAACTGCTTGACCATCATATTGCAACAATTGCTCAATTCCCTGCTCATCATAAAGCGCTATTTTGAGCGGAATATGCAAATTCACTTTATCCATTTGATCGGCAGTTGCCGGCGTCATTTGCGAAACAGATAATTGATAGGTATGCGTTTTTTCGTCATAACTGTCCGTGATTGTTAATTCTGGCGTACCGGATTGGCTATACCAACGACGAAATTGTGCTAAATCCACGCCAGATGCTCGTTCCATTGCGGACACAAAATCTTCGCACGTCGCCGCTTTTCCATCATTTTCCGCGATATAGAGCTGCATCCCCGCTTGGAACCCTTTTTCGCCCAACAAGGTATGCAACATACGGATCACTTCCGCCCCTTTTTCATACACAGTAACGGTATAAAAGTTATTCATTTCAATCACTTTTTCCGGGCGTATCGGATGCGACATTGGACCGGAATCTTCCGCAAATTGCACGGTTCTCAACAATTTCACATTATTGATACGATTAACCGCGCGCGATCCAGTATCGGAGGAGAACTCTTGATCACGGAAAACTGTTAAGCCTTCTTTTAAGCTCAATTGGAACCAATCGCGACAAGTGACGCGATTGCCTGTCCAGTTATGAAAATATTCATGCGCGATCACGCTTTCAATCGCCAAATAATCGTCATCCGTAGCGGTTTGCAGATTTGCCAATACAAATTTGGAATTAAAAATATTTAACCCTTTGTTTTCCATGGCGCCCATATTGAAAAAATCCACCGCGACGATCATATAAATATCCAAATCGTATTCTAAACCGAAACGATCTTCGTCCCATTTCATGGCTTTTTTCAAGCTCTGCATTGCCCAATCGGCACGATTTAAATTGCCGCGATCCACATATAATTCAAGCAACACTTCCCGTCCGCTTTTGGTCACAAACTTGTCTTGCAATAAATCAAAGTCGCCGGCAACCAAGGCGAATAAATAACTCGGTTTAGGGAATGGATCTTGCCATTGAACCCAATGGCGACCATCCTCCAAATCGCCACTCGCCATGCGATTACCGTTGGAAAGTAAATACGGGTATTTACTTTTATCGGCAGTAATTTTGGTCGTATAACGCGCCAATACATCCGGACGATCCAACATATAAGTAATTTGACGAAAACCTTCCGCTTCACATTGTGTACAAATACCATCACCGGACTGATACAACCCTTGTAGCGAAGTATTTTCCGCCGGAACCAAATGGGTGACAATTTCTAAGGTAAAACTATCCGCCTCAACGAGCTCCAAATCCAAGGTTAAACTTTCGCTATCTTGTTGATAATTCGTGAATTTTTCACCATTCAATAAAAGTGAAACAAACTGAAAACCGTGTCCATCAAGGCGCAACGTCGAACTTTCCGAGTTGACACGTTGGAACTGACTTTGGGCGGTCACAACCGTTTTTTGAGGCTCAAGTTGAAAATCAAGAGAGAGATCGGTGACCGTAAAATCCGGTTTCTTATAGTCTTTTCTATATTTCGCTTTAGTGGTCATAAAACAACCTAAAATGTCATGCTAAATTTGTGCTTAGGATATGATTTTTACTACGAACTTGCAAGAAGGTTTTCTTCGCTGAACAGATATCTTCATTCTATCAAGCCCGCTTAATAAACCAAAAGTGCAGCGATTTTTACCGCACTTTTAAAATATTACGTAATAAAATTAAAAATCCTCAAAATACTGTTGAATTTGTTTCGGATCTTGGGTTTTCGTTAAGGCTAATTGCAATAAAACACGCGCTTTTTGTGGGTTTAAAGTACCGGATGCGCTAAAACCGTATTTACTGTCATCCACTTCGGCATCTCGCGTGGTATATCCAGTCGGAACACGAGAAGAACGCACTACTGCTACCCCGTTTTTCGCGGCTTGTTCGAGCAATGCTAAATTAGCAGTATTCACATTACCATTACCCACGCCCGCAGCGACAATGCCTTTATATCCTGCATCCAACAAGGCTTTCAACGGTTCCGTTGGCATATTGGAATACGCATAAACGATCCCAACTTTTGGCAATTCAGTTAACTCATCCACATTAAACGGTGTATTTACCGTATGCTTACTTTCCGGAGCGCGTTCATAATCTACTTTGCTGTTATGAATATAACCTAAAGCACCAAAATTTGGTGAACTAAAGGTTTGTACCGCGGTAGTACTGGTTTTAGTCACATCACGCGCACCTAACACTACATCATTCATTGCGACTAATACCCCGCGCCCCGCCGAAGCTTTGTCAGATGCCACCACGACAGCATTATAAAGGTTTAACGGACCGTCCGCACTTTTCTCGGTCGCCGGACGCATTGCGCCAACTAAAACCACCGGTTTTTCGCATTTTACCGTCATATCTAAGAAATACGCGGTTTCTTCCATGGTATCTGTGCCATGGGTAATCACAAAACCATCAGTACCTTTACACTGACTGTTAATGGCTTTCGCTAATTTTAACCACACCTCGTCACTCATATCTTGCGAACCGATTTTGACAATTTGCTCGCCTTTAATATTAGCAATGTTTTTCATCTCCGGAACCGCCTCAATTAACGTATCAATCGTCAACTGACCGGCTTGATATTCCGAACTGACCGAACTTTTTCCGCTCCCAGCAATGGTACCGCCGGTGGCTAAAATCGTAATATTCGGTAATTCAGCCGCATACGCGCTTGAAATACCCAACCCTAAAAACATCAATGCGAATAATTTTTTTAATTTCATAAAATGACTCCTTTATTATCATGGCTAACGCCGAGGCTATTATCGCCATAAAAATTAATGAGTAAAATGCAATTTTCTCTATTTGTGATCTATTTCATATTTCTGCTTCATAAAAAGAAAATAAGCTCACCTAAAAACACAAGCAATCGTTTGCGAAAAAAAGCAAAATACGCTACTCTACACCTTTGTTATTAACAGGAAACGATTATTATGCCAAACCATTCTCCACAAATTGCTATTGTTATGGGGTCAAAAAGCGACTGGGTAACCATGCAAGAAGCCACTGCGATTTTAGATCAACTTCAATTGCCTTATCACGTCGAAATCATATCGGCCCATCGTACGCCGGATAAATTATTTCAATTTGCTGAAAGTGCGGTCGAAAAAGGATACAAAGTAATTATTGCCGGAGCCGGCGGCGCGGCGCATTTACCGGGAATGATTGCGGCAAAAACCATTGTTCCGGTATTGGGTGTCCCGGTGAAAAGCTCCATGTTAAGCGGCGTTGACAGCCTCTATTCGATTGTACAAATGCCAAAAGGCGTTCCGGTTGGAACCTTGGCAATCGGTCCTGCCGGAGGCGCAAATGCGGGCTTATTAGCCGCACAAATTCTGGCGATATTTGAGCCTGAACTGGCAATGCGTTTATGGCAATTTAGAGAAAAACAAACCAAAGACGTATTGGAAAATCCCGATCCAAGAAGCTAGGCTTTTGTTTTGTCAAAAATAAGCATAAAAAATGGCTTTCTTTATACAAGAAAGCCATTTTTATTATAGGCAGACAAAGTCTGCCTATAAAAACCATACGCTATGCGTATGGAATCAAAAAGCTTAAGCGTTGAGCAGAAATGAAAAATCCTCGCTATATAATGAATAAGGCTGACAACCAAAATTCAAAATATAGGAGGATAAGTTATGGCAAGTAAATCCAATGACGATTCAAGTCTATCACACACGAGATGGAACAGTAAGTATCATATTGTGTTTATTCCGAAATATCGAAGAAAGGCAATTTATGGGAAATTGCGAGTTGATATAGGAGGGATATTAAGGCAATTATGTGACTACAAAAATGTAGAAATCATAGAAGCTCATGCAATGAAAGAGCATATTCATATGCTATTAAAGATACCGCCGAAATTGGCAGTGTCGAGTTTTATGGGATATCTTAAAGGTAAATCTTCATTGATGATATTTGAACGACATGGGAATTTAAAATACAAATACGGAAATAGGCACTTTTGGGCGAAAGGCTACTATGTGAGTACGGTAGGCTTAAACACAAAAGTAGTGGAAGAATACATCAGGAATCAAGAAAAAGAAGATATGATTCAGGATAATTTATCGAAGAAAGAATATGTAGACCCCTTTAAGGGGTAAGCCATAGAGTCATTGTGCGGTTGTCGGTCTTTTCACATGCCCCTTGAGGGGCATGTGAAGTCCTAGGCCCTTATAGGGTAGCCTAAAAACCGCCCGTTTTACGGGCGGATTGTTATTTTGCAAAATAATATATTACGTTCTATTTTTCCCAACGTTCCAGCGCTTGTTGATCAACTGCGCGAGATTCAACCCAACGTTCGCCTCTATCAGTTTGCTCTTTTTTCCAAAAAGGCGCTTTGCTTTTAAGAAAGTCCATAATAAATTGATTTGCTTGGTATGCCTCGCCGCGATGTGCGGAACTCACACCGACCAAAACGATTTCATCACCGGTATGCAACAACCCAACACGATGAACCACTACCACGCGCAAAATATCCCAACGCTGTTTAGCTTGTTCAACAATTTCCCGCAACGTTTTTTCCGTCATTGCCGGATAATGTTCTAAATACAAACTGGAAACTTCATCACCCAAGTTCAAATCACGTACTTTACCAACAAAAATGACGCTTGCTCCGACGGAGTTCGGCGCGGAAATCCATTGATAAATTGCTTGCTGATCAAAGGGTTGCTCTTGAACTGCAATTTGAATATCGCTCATTTAGCCTCCGGTTACCGGCGGGAAAAAGGCGATTTCATCCCCATCTTTGACCGCACTTTCTAATGGAGTTAAGGTTTGATTGATCGCCACCAGCAACTTGCCTTTCTCCAATGCCAATGCCCATTTATCCCCTTTTGCCGCTAAATGCGCACGCACGTCATCAGCAGTGGCAAAAGAGGCAGGTAATTCAAGGCTATCCACGCCGATTAATTCTCTCGTTTGGGCAAAAAATAATACGTTTAACATAGCTTTTCCTTTATTTTTTATTGCGCTTACGCCGCTATAAAATGACCGGATTTTCCACCGCTCTTTTCCAATAAGCGAACTTGTTCGATAACCATATCTTTTTGCACCGCTTTACACATATCATAAATCGTCAAGGCGGCAACGCTGGCTGCGGTTAATGCTTCCATTTCCACGCCAGTTTTACCGGTTAATTTACATAAACTTTCAATGCGCACCTGATTGCGTTCCGGTAAAGCGGTTAATTGCACTTCCACTTTCGACAACAGCAACGGGTGACACAACGGAATAAGCTCCCATGTGCGTTTCGCCGCTTGAATACCGGCAATGCGCGCGGTTGCGAAAACATCCCCTTTATGATGCTGTCCTGACATAATCATCGCCAAGGTTTCCGCTGACATGGTGACAAACGCCTCTGCTCTGGCAATACGTACCGTTTCTTGCTTCTCCGAAACGTCCACCATATTGGCTTCACCGTTATTATTAATATGTGTAAGACCGGTCATATAAAATTTAGCCTCCAGTAAAATTAACCGCCGATACTGGCAAGATGATTGCGCACTCCGCTATCACCTTGATGTAAAAAATGATGTTCGAGTTTACCCTGTAACGCGCTGAATAAGCGAGCTTGCAACTGGGTGATTTGGTCATCAGATTGTAACAAATCGCGCAATTCAATACCCTCCTCACCAAATAAGCATAAATGCAATTTTCCTTTCGCGGATACTCGCAAGCGATTGCAACTGGTGCAAAAGTTTTTCTCATAAGGCATAATCAACCCGATTTCGCCAAGATAATCCGGATGGCGAAAGACTTTCGCCGGACCATCGCTCCGCTCTTTGTCCTGCAATTGCCAGCCATCACGTAACAATCGTTGTGCTAATACTTGACCGGATAAATGATGTTGCGCGAAAAACTGCTCCATCTCGCCGGTTTGCATCAATTCGATAAAGCGCATTTGGATCGGTTTATCTTTGATCCAAGCCAAAAATTGTGCAAAATCTTGATCATTCAAGCGTTTCATCAAAACGGAATTTACTTTCACTTTCTGATAACCGCATTCAAAAGCACGATCAATCCCGCGCATCACCTCATCAAATTTATTCACGCCGGTAATTCGATGAAACATTTTGGCATCAAGGCTATCCACGCTGACATTAATCGAAGTAATGCCTGCCGCTTTCCAAACCGCCACATCCTTTGCCATACGATAACCGTTGGTGGTCAAAGCGAGGATTTTGAGTTGTGGGATTTGCGCCAGCGTTTCAACAATCGGCAAAAAATCCTTGCGTAAGGTCGGCTCCCCGCCGGTCACGCGAATTTTTTCCGTCCCTAAATCAGCAAACGCTATGGCAAGACGACGAATTTCTGCCAAAGTTAAAAAACTCGGCTTATTCGCTTCCGGTTGATAACCATTCGGCAAGCAATAATTACAACGAAAATTGCACATATCCGTAATGGATAAACGCAGATAATAATATTGGCGTTGGAACTCATCAATTAAACAAGTCTGCCCAACATTTTTAATGGGTATAGTTTGCATGAGACACCTTTCTAAAACACGAGAGGATAAACCGTTTCCAGTAATATCCCTGAGCGACATTTAGTTTACATTGTCGCTGGCATTGCTACCTTATTTTGGCAAACTTAGGTAAAACAAGCTCGGAGTTATGCGATAAATTCTTGTCTATTGTAAAGGATTAATATCGTTAAAGATATACCTAAAATTTGATCTATTTAACAAAATAGACATTTTTTCTTTCATTTTCAATGAAATAGAAACGTATATAACGATATTTTAAACAAAAACAACCTTAAGTAATGAATATAAAATGCTCTGACAGGAAAGGTGACATAAAAGTGCGGTCAAAATTGACATCATTTTAAGCAGAAAGAAACAATGAAATACATCATAATTCACTTAATATATCATCAATGGCTTTACATAATAACGTGCGATCATGGCGATAACTGACATCATCTGCATTCAAGCGACGCGCCATAATTTTGCAATTAAAAGTGCGGTCTTTTTCCGGCGAGTTGATGGGGATAATCGCGCCATCAATGATTTTTTTCCCAATAACATCATCAATCCAATCAATACGTTCGCTTAAGGACAACGCTGCCACTGGACTATGTTCCACGCCTAAATTATCAATAAAAATTTTTTTCGCCGAACTTTGTTGTAAACTTTGCACAATTTCAGGCAGCAGCAAAGGCGGCATAATGCTGGTTAAAAAACTGCCCGGACCGAATAAAATCACCTCCGCCTTGTTTAACGCCTCAACTGCTTCTGGCGTCGCGCTCACCAGCGGTACTAAAAATACAGATTTTGGCAGTACATCCAAATTATCAATCCCAACTTCCCCCACAATACTTTTGCCGGAAGGCAGGCTTGCTGCCAAATGCACCGAAGATTCTGACATAGGAATAATAAAGGATTTGACGTGCAATAATTCGCGAATAAGGTTCACCGCTTCCGTCGGGCGAACATATAAATTGCCCAAGGCGGTCAACATTAAATTGCCCAGATTGTGCCCCGCTAACTCCCCTTGCCCACTAAAGCGATATTCAAACAGCGCTGATGCGGTACTCGGTTCCGTAATGATTTGATTTAAACAATTGCGTAAATCGCCCCAGGCAATCCCGCCTTGCTGCATCCGAATTCGCCCGGTTGAACCGCCATTATCTGTCGTCGTCACAATACCGGTCAAACGCTCTTTCATAAAACTTAACGCCGACATCACCCGTCCCAAACCATGTCCGCCGCCAATAGCGACAATGTGCTTAACCGAATCCAAATACGGATGACGACTGTGAGGCATAAGATCTGACATAGTGATTTCCTAAAGTGCGGTCAAAACTTTTAGGATTTTAGCATATTCTCCTTTAGCGACAAACTGCGGATAGTACATTTATTGGTCATTAAAAAAGAGTGAAATGTAAAAACAGCGGATCAAATTGACCCGCTGTTTTAGCTTATTTTCTTCGCATAAACGAAATTAAAACCCTTCCTTCAAGCTGACAGTTAAGTTAAACACTAACTGTTCTGGGCGGCTATCTTTACTGTCGGCGCAATAATAGCCTTCACGCTCAAATTGGTAGGCTTTTTCCGCCGGCGCATTAGCCAAGCTTTTTTCCACAAAACCCTGTTTAACCACTAAGGAATTTGGATTTAACACATCATTAAGATCCTCTGCCGCACTTGGGTTGGCAACCGTAAATAAACGATCGTAAATGCGAAATTCTGCAGCAAGATTATCTGTGGCAGAAACCCATTGGATAACACCTTTCACCTTGCGTCCATCCGCCGGATTTTTACCTAACGTATCCGGATCGTAAGTACAATAAACCGTGGTAATATTCCCTTCGGCATCTTTTTCCACGCGTTCGGCTTTGATAACGTAGGCATTACGCAAGCGTACTTCTTTACCTAATACCAAACGTTTATATTGTTTATTCGCTTCCTCGCGGAAATCGGCTTGATCGATATACAATTCTTTGGTGAATGGCAATTCTCTGGTGCCTAATTCTTCACGATTTGGATGATTTGGCGCCTTGAGCGTTTCACTGTCACTGAAATTTTCGATCACAATGCGCAACGGATTAATCACCGCCATCGCGCGTGGCGCATTGACATTCAGATCATCACGAACACAGCTTTCCAAGGCGCTATATTCCACCACATTATCTTGTTTCGTTACGCCAATACGACGACAAAACTCACGCAAAGATTCCGGCGTATAGCCACGACGACGCAACCCCGAAATGGTCGGCATACGCGGATCGTTCCAACCATCCACAACACCGTCTTCTACCAATTTCAATAACTTACGTTTAGATGTTAAGGTATATTCCAAATTTAAACGAGAGAATTCATATTGGTGCGGTAGTGGACGTTCAATGGAAATATGCTCCAAGACCCAATCATATAAACGACGGTTATCTTGGAATTCCAACGTACACAAAGAATGCGTAATTCGTTCGATCGCATCGGAAATACAATGGGTAAAATCGTACATTGGATAAATGCACCATTTATCGCCGGTTTGGTGATGGCTGGCAAATTTAATCCGATAAAGCACCGGATCGCGCATCACCATAAACGGCGACGCCATATCAATTTTAGCACGCAAACTTGCCTTACCTTCTGAAAATTCGCCATTTTTCATTTTTTCAAATAAGGCTAAATTTTCTTCGATACTGCGATCACGATAAGGACTATTTTTGCCCGGTTCGGTCAAAGTACCACGATATTCGCGCATTTCTTCTGCCGAAAGCTCATCCACATAAGCCAAACCTTTTTCAATTAATTCAATAGCATATCCGTACAATTGATCAAAATAATCGGAAGCATAACGAGGTTCTCCTTGCCAATGAAATCCTAGCCATTCCACATCTTGCTTAATTGAATCCACATATTCCACATCTTCTTTTACTGGGTTGGTATCGTCAAAACGCAAATTGCATAACCCATTGTAATCTTGCGCAATGCCAAAATTTAAACAGATCGATTTTGCATGACCGATATGCAAGTAACCATTAGGCTCCGGCGGGAAGCGGGTATAAACATTTTGATGTTTACCGCTTGCCAAATCTTCATCAATAATTTGGCGAATAAAGTTTGTTGGACGGTGTTCGTTATTCTCTTCAATAGCAGTATGGTTCATTTTAACCTCATGTGAACTAATTCTTTTGGCATAATTTGACTATTCTACAATGTTTGTATCCAGAATACAAAGTGCGGTTGTTTTTTCGGTTTTTTTAAATAATTTCTTGTTCTTCTTAAATGAAATGTTAGAATGAACGAACATTCATTCATTATGTAAAATGCATCTTACTTAAGATTTTCTTAAGATTTGATTTCTATACTGGTCAGCACATCATTTAAAGAATAAAAAATTGAGGATAATATGACCCCAAAGCGTCTTTTTTTACTTTTTATTGTGATCGCCGCTGTCGTTGCCAGCTATTTTTACTTCGGCAAGAATACGGACAACCAAATTACTTACCTCACGGAAACCGTACAACGTGGCAATTTACAAAAAACCGTGGTCGCAACCGGCACCGTACGAGCTTACAATCGCGTTGAAGTCGGTGCGCAAGTTTCAGGAAAAATTGAAAAAATTTATGTCACCTTGGGACAAAAAGTCAAAGCCGGGGAAGTGATTGCGGAAATTGATTCTTCAACGCAACAAAACACCTTAGACACAGCTTCCGCTAAACTTACTTCTTATCAAGCACAATTAAAAGCGCGCAAAGTCGCCTATAACGTCGCCAAATCATCTTACGATCGGTTAGCGAAATTATATGCGAAAAAATCCGTGAGTTTGGATGAGTTTGAAAATGCAAAAGACACCTTAGCCAGCGCGGAAGCCGCGATTGACGAAACCAACGCGTTGATTAAACAAGCGGAAATTGAACTAAGCAATGCGAAAACCAATTTGGGTTATACTAAAATCGTCGCACCAATTGACGCCACCGTAATTTCTATTCCCGTTTCCGTGGGGCAAACCGTCAACGCCAATCAAACAACACCAACCATTGTGCAAGTGGCAGATTTAAGCAAAATGCTGATTAAACCGGAAATTTCCGAGGGGGATATTACTAAAGTAAATGCCGGCATGGCGGTGGAATTCTCTACCCTTTCCGCTCCGGATACCGTTTATCACGCCAAAATTGATTCCGTCGATCCGGCAATGACCACTTTAACCGATAACGAATATAAAGAAAGCATTTCTGACACCAACGCCATTTATTACTATGCTAACGTCGTCGTGGATAACCCGGACAATAAATTGCGTATCGGCATGACAACTCAAAACCACATTGCTATTGCCAATGTAGAAAACGCGCTATTAGTGCCAACCATTACGCTAAAAAGACAAAAAAATAAGGTATTTGTGAATGTGCTGACCGCGGATAATCAAGTGGAACAGCGCGAAGTGGAAATTGGTATAAATGACGATATCAATACGCAAATTTTATCTGGTTTACAAGAGGGCGAAAAAGTGATTTCCTCTCAAGTGACTGCTGGCGAAACCGTTGGCGCTGTTCGTCGTCCGAGAATGTTCTAAAGTGCGGTTGGTTTATTATGAATATTATTGAAATTAAACAACTAAATCGCTTTTTTGGCGAAGGTGAAAATCGTACTCATATTTTAAAAAATATTGATTTAGAAATTAAAAAAGGCGATTTTGTTGCCATTATCGGGCAATCCGGTTCTGGGAAATCCACCTTAATGAATATTATCGGTTGCTTAGATACCGCCACTTCCGGCTCTTATCGAATCGCCGATACGGAAGTCAGTCGCCTGAATTCAGATCAACTCTCCGAACTGCGTCAAAAGAAATTTGGCTTTATTTTCCAACGTTATAATCTGCTTTCGACCCTAAGTGCGGTGGAAAATGTCGCACTTCCGGCGATTTATGCTGGCATGGATCAAAAATCTCGCCTAAAACGCGCCGCACTTTTACTGGAAAAATTGGGATTAGGTGATCGGCTGCAAAATAAACCCAGTCAACTTTCCGGCGGTCAGCAACAACGAGTCAGTATTGCGCGAGCGTTAATGAATGGCGGCGATATTATTTTAGCGGATGAGCCGACCGGTGCCTTGGATAGTAAAAGCGGCAAAAACGTCATGGAAATCTTGCAGCAATTGCACCAAGAAGGACACACCATTATTTTGGTCACCCACGATCAGCAAGTTGCCAATTTTGCCAATCGGATCATTGAAATTAAAGACGGTCGCATTATTGAAGATCAGCGTAAATCCGATTTTACCGCGAGCAAAACGCCATCCCTAGAGGTGAAAAAAAGTCGTTTTAATTTCTATAAAGATCAATTTATCGAATCCTTTAATATGTCGGTTAAAGCCATTATTGCCCATAAACTTCGCTCGCTTTTAACCATGTTGGGGATCATTATTGGGATTACCTCTGTGGTTTGTGTGGTCGCCTTGGGAAACGGTTCGCAACAAAAAATCCTTGCCAATATTAATTCTATGGGAACCAATACCATGGATGTGTATAACGGAACGGGGTTTGGCGATCGGCGTTCGGAGAAAATGCAAAATCTGACTATTGATGATGCCAATATGCTTGGGCGCCAACGTTATATCGAAAGCGTCACGCCCAATACCAGCGTTAGCGGTACCTTAGTCTTTGAAAATAAAGATTTTACAGCACAAGTACAAGGCGTTGGCGAACAATTTTTTGATGTAAAAGGACTAAGTTTGCAGCAAGGATCCTTGTTTAGCGCAAAAGATGTAAAAAATAATGAATCGGTAGCAGTGATTGATGATAATACGTTGCGAGAAGTGTTTAACAATCAAAATCCATTGGGTAAGATTTTGATGTTAAACAAAAAACCATTGCGCGTGCTCGGTGTGGTGGTAGCTTCTAAAACAATGGGCATGAACAGTTCAAGCTTAAAAATTTATATTCCTTATACTACTGCAATGAACAAAATTTCTGGCGTTCAAAAAATAGCGTCCATTACGGTCAAGGTGCGTGATGATGTGAATTCTTCTGTTGCGGAAAAAGATATAACTGCCTTGTTGCTTGCTCGACATGGCAAAAAAGACTTTTTTACCATGAATACCGATACGATTAAGCAAACCGTAGAAAGCACCACCAATACCATGCGCCTGTTAGTCTCGTCTATCGCGTTAATCTCGCTGGTAGTTGGTGGTATTGGCGTGATGAATATCATGTTAGTTTCGGTCACTGAACGCACCAAAGAAATCGGCGTGCGCATGGCAATTGGCGCAAGACAATCAAATATACTGCAACAATTTTTAATTGAAGCGGTATTAATTTGTATGATCGGCGGACTTACCGGTATTGCGCTTGCCTTGTTATTTGGTGCGCTATTTAACTCGCTGATGACCGATTTTGCCATGATTTTCTCTAATTGGTCGATTATCGCCGCCGTATTATGTTCCACATTAATCGGCGTAGTATTTGGCTATATGCCGGCAAAAAATGCGGCGCAATTAGATCCGATAAATGCCTTAGCTAGAGAATAAGGTTTTGTAATAATAGTTTTATTTGATAAAATTCAATTAAAAGTGCGGTCAAAATCACCGCACTTTTCCCGATGACTTTAAAGGAAAAAAAGATGTTAAAACTAAGTAAATTAACGTTGAGCGTGGTATTTTCTACTGCCTTAATTGGTTGTGCGAATCTTGACGATTCATACAATAATGCACAAGCCGATTTTCAACAATATCAAGACTTAACCCAACAATATCATATTCAAGAAAATTGGTGGACATTATACCGCGATCCGCAGCTTAACCGCTTAGTGGAACAAGCGCTTGCCAATAACAAAGATTTGGCGAAAGCCGCCATTTCCGTCAATATGGCATTATACCAAGCCAATTTAGTCGGCGCCGATCTCGTGCCGAATTTTAGCGGAAGTACCAAGTCTTCGGCGCGAAAAAATATTACTGATGGTGGCAATTCCACCCTATCTCACACCGGCGCATTAGAAGTCAGTTATACCGTGGATTTATGGCGTCGTTTAGCTGATACCGCATCAGCCGCAGAATGGACCCATGCTGCCACCCAACAAGATATGGAAGCTACGCGTATTTCATTGATTAATGCGGTAGTCACCACTTATTATCAGTTGGCATATTTAAATGATGCGATTGATGTCACGAATCAAACCATTAATTATTATTCGCAAATTAACCGCATTATGCAAAACAAATTAAGCCAAGGCGTCGCCGACAGCGCAAGCACCGACCAAGCGCAACAAGCCGTATTGACTGCACGCAATACCTTGATTAATTATCAAACCATGAAGAAAAATACCGAATCCGCTTTGCGTAATTTGCTTAACTTAAAACCAAGTGATGCGCTAAGCGTGAATTATCCACATATTTTAAATGTGAAAAATGCCGGCGTAAATTTAAATGTTCCGCTTTCCACCATCGCCAATCGCCCGGATTTAAAAGCGTCACAATACCGCTTAAACAGCGCGTTTAAAGATGCGAAAGCCATGCAAAAAAGCTGGTTCCCGAGCATCACACTTGGCGGAAGCCTTTCTTCCAGTGGAACTCATGTGAATAACGCCTTTGAAACCGGTTTTGCTGCCGGAACCGTGGCAATCAGTTTACCGTTCTTAAGCTGGAATACGGTGAAATGGAATGTGAAAATTTCTGAAGCTAAATATGAACAAGCGCTAGTGAATTTTGAACAAAGTATCACCACCGCGTTAAATGATGTGGATAAAAACTACTACGCTTATACTCAATCGCGTGAAAATTTATCCAATTTACAACAAACCTATACTTACAACCAACGTATTACCCAATACTACAAAAACCGCTATGATGCTGGTTTATCCGAGTTGAAAGATTGGTTAACCGCCGCCAATACCGAGAAAAATTCGCAACTTTCTATTTTAAACGCCAAATATAGCGTTATTCAAAATGAAAATGCGGTTTATAGCGCGATGGGCGGTTATTATTCAGGGCGATAACAAAACATAAAGCCAGATAGCAATGTCTGCACCTTAAGTGTTAGAGGAAAACTAACTGATTAAGGTGCAGAATTATTTATACTATATACAATATAGATTGAGTAATCTCATCAGTATTTTTTCTACCTTTGCCCGCTTTTGAGCCAATCCGTGTTGTGCCATGTTGACTACTGATGTCTACTTCTTTATATGTAATACTAACAATTATTACCTACCCCAAGGTTTAGCATCTGGTTTACTATATTTCGCTCGCCATTTAATGCATAATGGTTCATCCCATACATGTTTCTCCTCACATACAGGACCTTGTTTTAAATACCATCCTCTTTTTTCTAAACATAAATTCACTTCAAGATAGCTACTTTCACCACGGACGGGATCCATTCCACAAGAACGCATATCGAGCTCTCTTTGTTCAAAAAAATCAAATTTTTTTTCTCGTGTTGCCGAATAAAATTGCTTACCTGGGTACCATACATAATAAGCCTTAGGTGGCTTAAATCCTCCCATTGAACAAGATACCAGAAAATTTATTCCTAATATTATTACAACGATTTTGTTCATAACTTCTCCACCTATTTATTTAGCTCTTTCTTTTGGTTTAAATCAAAGATAGTTTGTTCTTTATTCATGAACAGATCTTTTTCATTTTTACGATACCCATCTGTAACACATTGTTTTTGCCCTAAACCATAACAATTATGCATTGAAGAATTATCTCCAAACATATCAATAATTCTTCTAACCCATCCACGCTCCTGTGTGTTGTCGTTCATCGTTGATGGATTTCCGCCTAATATTACAGGAAGGCTACCAACAGGATCTTGGCTGTGGTTTTCTATATGGATTGAACCTTCTGCACTTGTTTATTTATTATCTATTTTTATTTACATCCCTTATCAACATTTACTTTGCATAATCCACTCTTTCGTAAGCATTGATGAGCAATAAAAAGTGGTTCATGAGTCAATGTATTACCTGTAAGTGGATCAACTCGACAGTTAAAAAATATTTTTTTTATTTGAGTATTTCGAATACGAACCTCCCGAGCCCAGTCACTCCCACAACACTTCGTTTTAGGTTCATTACTCACCCCCCAACGTTGAATTTCTTCTATTGGTCCATGGTTTCTTGTTTCTTTAACACACCAACCAGTTAAAGAACTACATTTATGAAATCTATTCGGAAGTAACTCGCATCCGGCGCTTAATAACATTACAAGAATACCCATCAGTTTAAGCTTCTTCATCAACTATTTCTCCAAATCTTTGACTGAAATAGATGGCGCCATTCTTTCAAAATTTCTATAACCTTGCTGTACACAATAAGCATTGCCTAATCCTCCACAATTATGTGGCGATGCATCTCCCCAAAATGAATCTACTAATAATTTTCCCCATCCGTAATTATTAGTGTTAATCGTGTATGTTGACGGATTAAATCCAACTAACGTCCCGACTATATCATTACCATCATTATCAACAAAAATATGATGTCCACTTAATTTATTAAAAATACGGTCTGTATTTTCTACATTAGCTGCTGGACCTAACATTTTCATTGTTGTTCCTTGTAAATTAATATCGCTTGATAAAGCAGCTAAAGCATTTGAAACCGTTAACGTACCTCGACTGTGTGCACCAATAAATAACCCACTTTGCCCATATTGTTCCATTAAGCCTCTAGCTTGGATTGATGAATTGGTTAAACCAAATAAACCACTATGACCTTCGAGATATTTTTGATAACCTGCAACAAGTAATTCAGAAACCGTATTATTCGCTTTAGGAAAATGTACAAAATAAGTATTCTGATAAAGACGATTATTTTCTGCATCACTCACATAATTTTGAACTGCATACTTAGCTGCATTTTGAAGTTGATTAAAAATACCATTAAAACCGACAACAACCTTATCGATATATTCTCCAGTTTCAAGATTAATAAACTTAGTTGTCTTTAATTTAGCTCTTTGTTGGTCTGAAAGTTCGTAAAGTTGATAAATATTTCTACCTTTAGAAATTTCTTGTTCAATATATTTTAATACAGTTGTATTAATTTCATCTTCTGACATTTCAGCTACATTTAAATCAACAAGAGCTTCATCTTTTAGCTTATTGATTAGTTTTTCATCAGGTATAGATTTTCCATTTTTATCTGTTACAAAACCCATCATCCGATGCTCAGCAATAAACATCGTTCGATAAGCTTCGTCAGTTAAACCAGCAACATTCGTATAAAATGCTTTTTTGATCGAACTATCTATTTCAACTTCTTTTTGGAGCGATTGATAATCTTTTTGTTCTAAGCTATTAGTTTCTTCAATAGTTCCTTTTTTAATACGATTAATATTATTTTGACCATCCTTATCTTGGATATTGAAGTTTCCTTCACTAATAATGGATGACGTTATACTTGAACTACTTTCTGATTTACTCTCATTACTCAATAAATTGACTGCGCCAATTTTAGCTAAAGCATAAAAATCTGTACTATGTACATCATTCTCACCTAAACCAAATTTAATTGGGCTTGAGTGCTGTTTATTCGGATTGGCTTTATCGAAAGTTTCTCCGTTTTGTTCACGTTCATCACGATAAACTCGGTTCTGCTGTTTATCTTCTTCCGATGTTTGATCTCTCCCCACAGACAATCCCATACCAAATCCAGATGCACTTGCCTCTGCATCTGAGTGATTTTGTATATCTTCAAAGCTAAATGTTTGCGCAGATAAAGAATTCTTATTTTTTTCAGCCGAAGAAAGAATAACACCACCTGTAAGATGTACCTTGTTATCCACATTTACATCATATCCCCCATCTCCCGCCAAAATCCCTGCCTGTGTTTTCACACTTGCATAATTAGACTTAACTTTGCTTCTACTATAACTGCCCCCAGCAGAGAAACCGTAACCCACTGTCACTTGCCCTGAGACACTTCCTTGTTTGTCCGCATATTTTGCAGTATCTTGTAAACTCTCAATGTTGAGGTTTTCTGCGGTCACATTGACACGTTTGCCTTTAACTTGTGAACCAATGATATTCGTGTCATTACCGCTTTCAATGGTAGTTTGGCTGTTTTTATCGCCCACATAGCTTGTAACCCACGCTTGACTTTCACCATTGCCATAGCCTTTAGCCACATTTCCGCCAGCAATGATACCAGCAGAATGCTGTTATCAAATTGAATTGCCACGCCGACATTAAAGCCACTGGATTTGTTTTTACTACGTTCAAGGTGATTTTCATCTACCGCTTGAATATTAACCTTTCCATCAGCTTTTAAATGGGTACCAGTCTGACCTGAAGCATCAGCACCTAGAATATCAATTTGGGATTGTTCACCATTTCCTGTGGCTTGAATATTTACTTTTCCGCCTGCATTGACCGCACTTTTTTCAATCGTATTGCCTTCGGTATGCTGAGTTTGAACGTTTTTTTGTTGTCCATAGGTAATACTAACGCCCACTGCTCCACCTGTTGTAGAGCCATTTGCCACAGCCTGCGCAACACCTTGAAGTTGCTCTACAGCACGTGCTGCCTCAAAAACTGTATTGGCTGTCGCCATAGCGTTAATACGGTTATTTTTGCTATCACCTATGTTTTTAGCTGATTTCACGGTAAAATCTACTGCTTGAAGTGCACTAGCGACTGCACCAGTAAGCGCAATCGTCAAGCCTTTCGGCTCCATGGTGTATTTATAGTTACTCTCATAATCCGAACGTGCGGCAGTGATAGCGGCGGATTTTGCCAAAATATTAACATCACCTTTGACAGCGGTGACAACACTGCCCATTTGTTGATAGTGGTTGCCTGCTTGAATGGCGGTGTGACCGTTTAAACTCCCCACTTGACTACTTGTGGCACTTTCTTGGGTGCGGTCTTGTTCCACTTTTTCTTTTTTCGAACCAATGGTAAAACCTATGCCACCACTGCCCATGACCCCGGATTTGCGTTTGGTGATTTCTTCGTTTTGGTAGTAGGTGTTTTTATCAGACAAGATAGACACATTTTCTTTGGCGAAAAGGCTTAAATCCTTGTCTGCGACTACGTTCGAACCGCTTACCGTGACATTGCCTTGTTGCGCAATAATGGCAACCTTGTTACCGTCAATATTGCTGGTCTTCGCATTCGTCATATTATGCTCATAACGCGAAATCGTGGTGGTTTTACTCAAGAGACCTTTTTCCGTTGATTTCGTTGAGGTCGCTAATTGCTCCGCCGAACGACCTGCAGTAATCACCACATTGCCCGCTTTTGAGCCAATCCGTGTTGTGCCTTGTTGACTACGGATATCGGTTTGACGCAACTTGACATCATGTTGTACCACCAATGCCACACCATCTTGAGCCATAATATGACTTCCTGCTTCGGAAGTTTGCTCTACGTGGTAGTAGTTATTGGCATCACCCTCATAATTTTCTTTGTTGTGCACGTTTAAGGTGGTAATTTGAAGACTGTCGCCCGCGGTTATCCCCACTGTGCCCTTACTTTCAAGTTGAGCCGCTTTGATGGCGATATTGCCTTCACTGCGCAATGCCAATGCTCCGCCATTGCCGGTGACCTTAATTGTGCTTAACTGGTCTAATTGCGTGCGTGCAAGTTTGCCATTGTCACTTTCCGCTGACGATAACGTGCTGGCAATCTCTAAGTGTTTGCCGGCAAACAGGTTCAAGGTATTCACCCCTTCAATACGTCCGCCCAAATTAACCAGATGTTGTTTCGCCGATAAATCCACCGAATCCCCTAAAATCACACCGCGGTTTTCTATGTTGTGGCTACGAATTTGAGTTAAATCTCGTCCTGCGATAACGCCGCTATTGTTTAGTTCGCCCACATCACCCAAAATGTTGTTCGCCGATATCACCGCACCTTGAGGGGTCACATCGGTATCCCGTGCCACTAAGTAAACCTGTGGCACAAGTGCGGTCACTTTTTTGCCATTTTTTGTTGAGCAACATGCATATTAACGATATTTCTGATTTATTTTACAGGTCTCCATATTTCTCTCTGCAATACACCAATAATAAGGAGCAGTAAAACGATAACCTAAATCAAAATAGCATTGACTAAGCATTTGCTTTGCTATACGAAGATACTGTGAATATTCTTCATACTCTATAGAAGATAGTTTATTATTCCAAAATAGATTATCTAAATAATTAAATCTATGGTCGAATGAACCATAAACTTTTTTATGACAAAATGTTTGATCATTATATGTTATTATTTCACCTTGTTTTACCCAATAATTTGTAGAGAAAGGCGAACCATTAGCCAAATAGCATCCAACTAATAATAGTGAGGATAATAAAATGAACTTTTTCATTACTTATCTCCATCATTAAATTTAATAACTTTTGTTTCAGGTTCAATTTTCCCCCAAGTTTTCTTTTGATAGTCTTTTATCTCATTCACGAGGGTTTGTTCAGTGTTAGTTAGAAATCTAATAACATCTTCATCCCGATAATAAGCCTTAGTATGATCCCCCATAATCATCCCCCACAATGGGATACCTACAAAGTTATTTCCCGTTGTATCCGTATTCCCAATCCCAAAACTCAACGACCCCATTTGCCAAGGCAAACCAATTCCTGTTGCCACGGTATCTCTTGGAGCTATCGCATATTCAACTTGTCCATTTTTAAATAAACTAGCTGCTTTTTCTACATAACCTTGATCTAATACACCTAAACTTAATTTCCCCAAAATCGTGCTATTAGTAATCGGGTAAGACGTACCGGCTACATAACTTTTTAAGGTAGTATTATCTAACTTCATTCCTTGCGATTTTGCCCAGTTCATGGCATTTTTACTGCTAGACGCACCTAAACTATGAGCGACATGATCTAATGACACGCCAGTATTTGGATTTTGGGCATTATAGGTATTTAATTTATCCCAAATCATTGCCTGATCTCGGCTAGCATTTGATGCACCGAAGAGAGATGGTAAATCAATACCTGCTCGCAAACGCTCAAAAAGCGTATATGTCATTTCTTCCGCCAACCCTGCATAAGGTTTACGAACGACCACGCTTGCATTATTTAAAATGTTTTTACCTGAATATTGAATGGCGCCATTAATCCTATCCATATCATTTTGGTTCAAAATACCATGGGCATACATATGCGATAAGATTTTTGCTTCTTCTGGTTTTAAATCTCGATTTTTAAGTTCGTCAAGGTTTAACTCAAAAGCTTTAACACAATTTTGTGCCGAATTCTGACAATTTTCTAATTTATATTTTATTAAAATATTTTTCTTATGTTTCTCCACATCATAATGTAGCTTATCTCCAATTTGATTGAGATTTTCCATAAACTCTTTTGCTGTTGCTAAATCTGATTCAAGCTCTGATTTAATTTGTTCAGCATTCGCTTTTGAAACCCTTTGGTTGATATTTTCTTTATTTAACTCTGCAATTTTTGCTTGGTTCTCAATGTCATCACCTTGAGCAATTTTAATATCTCTTGTATCAATATGACTTGTTGTCACCCCTGTTTCACTGCCATTACGATTTACGGAGCCCAACATGGCTGTTGATAAGGCTTTTGCAATGCCCCAGTTCCCTTGGGTAAACACGCCTGCAAGCCCATTGAGTTTTACACCTGTATCAGACTCTTTATCTTTATCAGATTTATTCAACTCTTTTTGTAACAACGACGTTCCGCCCATACCTTTGATAGTATCTATAACGGTTTTATCTTTGGCTGTTTCCTTGACTTCATTTCCATTACTCTCACTAGTGGCTGGTTCTTGTTTGGCAGACTTATCCCCTAATGGAATACGAAAATCACCATCAATAGAAAAACCACCATTTAATGAATAACCTTGTGCATCATAACTTGATGAATTTTTCAATTCGGTATAATCAATAGTTCCCGTTGAAAATACGTTTTTATTTCTATTTTTAGCTTCATCTGATGACTGAACTGTACCACCTACTAAATTGGTATGATGAGTGACACTCACCTGATAACCGTCATCTCCAGCATAAATACCAGACTGCTCAACAACACGCTTATAGTAGGTATTCATTTTTGATGAACTATAGTTTGCAGAGGCTGAAGCGCCAGCTCCCACAGTAACAGAGCCTGATACATTTTTCTGTTTGCTTTCATAGTCAAGCGTTTCTTGTAAGCTTTCTATATCAAGATTATTTGCCTTAATTGCTACACCTTTCCCTGTAACCTGAATTCCTTTTAAGGTAACATTATTACCTGAATCAATATTTGTTTGGCTATTTTGACTTCCTACATGGGAATAGGTATAAGTCGTTTCATCACCATTGCTATAACTTTTCCCATAATTACCGCCGACAGTAAAACCAATCCCATCAGTTCCAATAGCCACACCAGCACTAAATCCACTGGATTTATTATTGCTACGTTCTTGGTGATATTGTTTCGCCGCTTCAATATTGATGGCGCCATCCGCATTAAGATTGGTGCCTAGATTGCCAGCAATATTTGAACCCACAACATTGATGACCGAATTATCTCCATCACCATGAGCCAAGATATTCACTTTACTTCCAGTATTGATTTCGCTACTAATTGTATGTGTGCCTTCAGAATGGCTTATTGAAACACTTTTCTGTTGACCATAAGTAAGAGAAATACCTACGCCCGAGTTGGCTATTTCACCTTGAGACAGTTTACCTAGCGAGTCCCATGCAGCCATCCCAGCTTCTACAGTGCTAAATGAATTCCAAAATGTGTTTGCACCTGCTAACGCATTGATACGATTATTTTTGCTTTCCCCCATTTGATGCAGTGAACTCATTGCAGTTTCAGCCACACTTATTGCCGATAACACAGGAGAAGTTAATGATACTGTCAGTCCTTTCTGCTCCATGGTGTATTTATAGTTACTCTCATAATCCGAACGTGTGGCAGCGATAGTGGCGGATTTTGCCAAAATATTAACATCACCTTTGACAGCGGTGACAACACTGCCCGTTTGTTGATAGTGGTTGCCTGCTTGAATGGCGGTGTGACCGTTTAAACTCCCCACTTGACTACTTGTGGCACTTTCTTGGGTGCGGTCTTGTTCCACTTTTTCTTTTTTCGAACCAATGGTAAAACCTATGCCACCACTGCCCATGACCCCGGATTTGCGTTTGGTGATTTCTTCGTTTTGGTAGTAGGTGTTTTTATCAGACAAGATAGACACATTTTCTTTGGCGAAAAGGCTTAAATCCTTGTCTGCGACTACGTTCGAACCGCTTACCGTGACATTGCCTTGTTGCGCAATAATGGCAACCTTGTTACCGTCAATATTGCTGGTCTTCGCATTCGTCATATTATGCTCATAACGCGAAATCGTGGTGGTTTTACTCAAGAGACCTTTTTCCGTTGATTTCGTTGAGGTCGCTAATTGCTCCGCCGAACGACCTGCAGTAATCACCACATTGCCCGCTTTTGAGCCAATCCGTGTTGTGCCTTGTTGACTACGGATATCGGTTTGACGCAACTTGACATCATGTTGTACCACCAATGCCACACCATCTTGAGCCATAATATGACTTCCTGCTTCGGAAGTTTGCTCTACGTGGTAGTAGTTATTGGCATCACCCTCATAATTTTCTTTGTTGTGCACGTTTAAGGTGGTAATTTGAAGACTGTCGCCCGCGGTTATCCCCACTGTGCCCTTACTTTCAAGTTGAGCCGCTTTGATGGCGATATTGCCTTCACTGCGCAATGCCAATGCTCCGCCATTGCCGGTGACCTTAATTGTGCTTAACTGGTCTAATTGCGTGCGTGCAAGTTTGCCATTGTCACTTTCCGCTGACGATAACGTGCTGGCAATCTCTAAGTGTTTGCCGGCAAACAGGTTCAAGGTATTCACCCCTTCAATACGTCCGCCCAAATTAACCAGATGTTGTTTCGCCGATAAATCCACCGAATCCCCTAAAATCACACCGCGGTTTTCTATGTTGTGGCTACGAATTTGAGTTAAATCTCGTCCTGCGATAACGCCACTATTGTTTAGTTCGCCCACATCACCCAAAATGTTGTTCGCCGATATCACCGCGCCTTGAGGGGTCACATCGGTATCCCGTGCCACTAAGTAAACCTGTGGCACAAGTGCGGTCACTTTTTTGCCATTTTGTAGCGTGATTTCTTTGTTGACGAACCACACCATGTCTGTCGTAAGTTCAGCCATTTGTTTTGCGGTTAACCCTACACCAACCGTTAAATTAAAGGCTTTGGCATAGTTTATACCGCTGTTCATCAACGCTTTATATTGTTCTAACTCATTGGTGTAGCCTTCAATATAACGGCGTCCTGTCAGTTGATGAATTTGTTCGTTAATCAAACGTTGCTCATAAAAACCATCACCCAAGCGTTTATGTACGTTGTCGTGGTGATAGCGCAACGCGTTAAACATATAATCTGAACTTAACCAATTTTTCTTCTTGGTAAATTGGGGATCGGTTTCGACCAGATAACCATTTGGCGCATCAGGGTTAATTTGATAAAGGCTTGCTTGCGGTAAACGAATATCTGCTAGGGTTTTTATCATTGGCAACGTATGATGGCTTAAGTTTTCAGGCTGAATTGCTGAAATGTGTCCAGAAATGACCGCACTTACCGCTGGGATAGACAGCGCGCTTTGCCCTTTCGTCGGTAAGTCTGATGTAACAACGCTTTTTAATGTAACCCTATTGGTATCCGGTTGTTTCTCAATTTGGGTATTCGTGCCGACAATGTCATGCCCGATTTCATTCAACACCTTATCAAAGGTGAAATGTTGTGTCGGGTGGATGTCATGTAGATTACCTGAACCATTACTATAAACCGCCCAACGTTTTTTACCTCTAACACCATAACGTCGACGCTCTTTTCCAAAGCTTGACCAGGTTCCCGTATCCGTAATATCAATCGTGCCTGGAATATCAATATTTTTTAAGGTGATATCACCTGCTGTTACATTTTCATTATTCTCATTACGCGTAAACATGCTATCCCCTAATAATAGCGTTTTGCCTATTGATAGGGTTGAAGCCTTATTTTCTAAATCAGAACCGGCAAGCGATAAATGACCGCCAATTAAAATTTTGGCGGGGTCACGGTGCGCTATCGTTGTTGTTACCGTATGGCGATTATAATCCCAAGTCATCCAATAGCGAGAAGCTATTTTCGTACCGTCCTTCAAAATAAAATAAGAATTTGAATCGCGTCGACTATTATTTTTGGGTTCAAAAGTTCCCTCGCCACCCTCTTGATTGAGTAGCGCATAACGTTTTGAACTAGTTAATGGCGCATATTCAATAATATGCTCATCCTTATGATATTCTCCAAGCTTTAGATAAAGGTCATGATTAAACAAACGTTGTGTTTTAATATCGCCATTCCCCAAAGCTTCAATCGTCGCACTGCCATTATCCACGAAGTTAGCATAACCTACCGCATGATGGTTTTCGTCTAATTGACCGCCAATAGCCATATCGCCAGTGCTGAATAGGAGACTATGATCGCGATTAGTTAATGTCCCCACACCGAAATCTACACGGTGACGTGCTGCAATTGTGGCAGATTGTTCACCCTGATTGAGATTGTTAAGACTATCCGCTTGAATTGCTACATGATCACCATAGATTCGCCCCGTGCCTCGATTATCTAATGTGCCGGTTTTGATGATATTTTCTCGACCGTCTAATAATCCATAGTTGGTGATAGTTCCTGCATTGAGCAAGGTTTGATTTGATGAAATCGCTGCATTGGCATGATTAATCAAATGATTTGCCATAAAGGTGGCTTGATTACCCACCACTTGTTCAACATTATTGGTAAAATCCGCTTGTGTTTTAAAGGTAAGATTATTGCCTACCGCAAAGGCGTGGTTTAATGTGAAATCATCTTGTAGCTCAACAGTCAAATCCCCCTTTGTTTTTATCGTGCCTTCTTTCTCTAAGGCTTTTACCGTCAAATGAATCGCATTTTGGGCTTGAATCAGTCCATTTTCATTGTTAAGCATTAAATTGCCATTATTTTTCACAGAAATAGCATTGGCTGACAATAACTCACCCTGTTGGTTGTTAACTTGTTGGCTTGCGGTAATCGATGTTGTATCTGTACTATACATCCCCCATGTTGATTACTTAAACTCGCACTTTGGATAGCAAGCCTTTCGCCTTGAATCCCTTGAGTTGGTATGTCTCCTGTTGCTTTTGTCTCTTGGTTATCAAGCTGTTGCGTTACAAGAGAAAGGTTCTCACCATAAATTAATGAGCCCCTATTAGAGACCGCACGGTTATCAATATACTGAGCGGTAATGTTACCGACATAGGAAGCAATATCACCTGCGCGGTTATCTAATTTAGGGGTGACAAGAGAAAGTTTTCCATTAGATTGAATTGTACCTTGCTGGTTATTTGTCTCCACTTGTGTCGTAATATCAAGTGCATTTTCACCATACAAGCTACCTTGCTGGTTCAATAGTGTCGTGACATTTTTCAACATCACTTCACCTCCCCCTACAATGCCTTGTTGTATAGCTTGGGTATTGCGGTTATCTAAAGCATGCCGGTTTGTATTAATCACAAGCGTGTTATCTGCACGAATCAAGCCATATTGATTATTGAGCTCACCCGCATGGATTTCTGTTTGATGAGTGGCAAAAAGCGTTCCTTTTAAATTGTTAAGCAGATGTTCCGCGCTATCAATAACAAGGTTATTTGATGAAATAATATTCCCTTGCTGATTTTCTACCCCTTGCGTTTGCAACGATAATGTATTGTTAGCTGAAATATAACCTTGTTGGTTATTCAAGATTGTTGGCGTAGTGAGAGATAAATCACCGCCAACAGAAACTATCGTACCTGCCTGATTATCAAGATGCACCGCATCAAGTTTGCCTTGTTGTCCAACACGTATTTCGCCAGTTTCATTTTTCAACTGTTCAGCGTGGATATTAGCATTACCTTTCGCGATAATTCGTCCATTTTGATTCAAAAGCGCTTGAGACTGAAGGGTAAGCTCACCTAACGCTACAATCCCTTTATCTTGCGCCTCCGTTAAAGTTTGCTTATTCGATAAATTCTGCCCTGGGGTGTTGATAGCGATATTTTGCTGGGATTGCATTACCCCAGCATCATTGACTAACTCACCTGACATTACGCGTAAATCTTGTTTGGAAACCAAAGCACCTTGTGTGGAATCCACTTTTCCTTTAGCGGCATTAATCGTCAACTTACCCTTGGCAATCAAGCGACCTTGTTGGTTATTAATACCGTTTGCCTTAACGCGTAAATCCCCTTGCGTTTTGAACGTGCCACCTTGGTTTTGCAACGTATCAAGGACATCCAGTTTTAATTCATCCGTACCCGTCTGCTCCCAAACCGCCTTTTTCGTGTTAAGTGCGGTCTGTTTTGTGGTGATTTTCTGCGCTTTCACTACACTATTTTCAGTCTGCAGTTGCGTTGGCGTGCGAAATGCAATTTCTTTTTCTGCGACTAAAATTGCATTATCTGCCAGAATGTTGCCTTGCTTCGCCTCAATATGAATGGAATAAGCCGAAGTTTGGCTATTATCTAAATGCGCTTCAGCGGCATTGACTTGAATTTTGCCCGAAGCGAGATTTTTGCCTTGTAAGGTGGTTTTGCCCGATGTGGTGACGACGATATGTTGACCTTGGCTTGAGGCAGTCTCAAGGGAGCGCACTTCGCCATCTGCGCTGTCTTTAATATCAACACCCGCGACAATCCATGATGAGGTTGAAGCCGTTACTTTAGGTGCCAAATAAGTAATATTGCCTTTAGCAACGGTTTCGCCTTGTTGCGAAATTTGGGTGTTGGCTTGTTGGTTGATATTACCAGCGCGTGCAACCATCGAACCGTCTTGTTGAATATCGGCTTGCGTGGATAAATGAATATTGCTACGTCGGTTTTCGATTTTGCCACGATTTTCAATGCCTTTTGTGCTAGTAAGCTGGACGCTTTTTTGTGCATTGAGCGTCCCGGTATTCACAATTCGCCCTTGGCTGTCAATTGTTAAAGTGTCAACACTTGCCCCAATATGCCCCGCATTGCGCACGCCTAAACCTTGTTCAGTGCCGATAAGATGAATTTTACCCGCATACATGCCGCCCAGTTCGCTCACATCCACAGCGTATTTTTCCGTTGGCTGTGTGACATTATCGGTGGGTTTAGTGTGAATAATTTTTAAATGGTCGTTATCGTTTTGACTGGCTGACGTTGCTGTCCGTTTAATCGTATTTTCGCCTGTGACAACGGTGAGTTTTTTATTCGACCAAATACCCGCATTCATTTCGGTTTCGCGCGCAATAATTTCGGTATAATCCACTCGGCTATTATCCAAGCCTTTACCTGAAACACTCACCTTGCCTTTTTCAACGGTAAAGCTATCTACCTGTCCGTCTTTGATATGGGGGTTACCTGTGGTGAAGGTGGTACGCCCCGAGTTAATGACGCCACAACCCGCACAATGAATGCCACTAGGGTTGGCAATAATCACATCCGCTTTTTTACCCGCCACTTCCACATAGCCTTTTAATTGGCTTGGGTTAGACGAGTTGACTTCATTTAAAATCACTTTCGCTTCACCACGCGCTAAATAGGGATTGCCTTGCACCCAACCACCTTGTTGGGTTTGCACATAGGTGTGGCTGTTATTTAAAATCACCCCTTTGGTATCTACATCAAATTGCGCATATTTATTATGGGAAAGCCCCTTGCTGTTTGGGGTTTGAATATTCACTTGCGGCAATCCGTTAGCGGTTTGTAATATAATGGCTTGTTGCGTCTTTGGGGCAGAGGTATCCGCTTGAATAATGAGATTTGCCAGTGCTAAATCAGAAAAGACAACAAAACCTAAGGCACAATAAAGGCTAAACACCAGCGGTTTTATCGCCACATGCGATAAACTTGGGGTAAAAAAAGGCTTGAACGCGGTTGTCGCTTTACTTTCCCCTTGACTGAACTCCGAAACCACGACCCAACGTTGTAAGGTTTTACTGAAAATCACGCGATAACCGTTTTTGTTCATATAAAGTGCCCTTAGATAAGCCCGCCATAGTCTAGGTGACTTATAAAAATTTAGCAACTACTATTAGATCACCTGAATAAGCACGTCGTTTTCCGTTTCTTTCTCTAATAATCGACCGACTTCAATTAATTGGATACCTTCTTCTTCCGCCATTGTTTTGACTTGCTGTTCCGCTTCCGGTTTGACAGCAATTAATAAACCGCCGGAAGTTTGTGGATCACAAAGTACCGCTTTTTGTCGCTCTGTCATTGGACTGATTTTGTGCCCATAACTATCGAAGTTACGTTCGGCTCCTCCCGGGATACAACCTTTTTCGATATAACGCTCGACACCATCTAATGTCTTGATTTTGCTAAAATATACTTCTGCTTGTAAATTGGAGCCCTCGCAAATCTCGCTTAAATGTCCCAATAAACCAAAACCGGTCACATCCGTCATGGCAGTTACCGCCTCCAATTCAGCAAATCGGCTACCAATACTGTTCATTTTGCACATAGTCTCTGTAGCTAAACCTTGATGTACTGCTTTTAATTTACCTTTTTTCTCAGCGGTCGTTAATATGCCGATACCTAAAGGTTTGGTTAAAAATAGTTTACAGCCAGCTTGTGCTGAGTTGTTTTTCTTCACTTTTTCCGTACTGATCACTCCAGTCACTGCCAAGCCGAAAATCGGTTCTGGGGCATCAATAGAATGCCCACCGGCAAGCACGATCCCCGCTTGTTGGCAAGCAAAACGTCCACCATCCACAATACGCTGCGCCACTTCCGCAGGCAACACTTTAATCGGAAAACCTAACACTGCAATTGCCATAATCGGTTTACCGCCCATGGCAAAAATATCACTAATGGCATTGGTGGCAGCAATTCGTCCAAAATCAAAAGGATCATCAACAATCGGCATAAAAAAGTCAGTGGTACTAATGATCCCAACGCCATTACCAATATCATAAACCGCAGCATCATCTTTCGTTTCGTTGCCCACTAATAAATGTGGATCAACAAATTTTTCCATGTTGGAATGCAAAATTATCTCTAATACTTTAGGCGAAATTTTACAACCACAACCGGCGCCATGACTGTATTGGGTCAAACGAATCGTATGGGCAATGGTCTTATTTAATTCACTTTGAATATCTTGTAGCTCTTCGTTTTGCATAGCTCACTCCTTGTTGAATAGGATTATTTCATTATATCGCTATTTCGGTAAAAGCGCGGTACTTTTTTGGAAAGTTTTCCCCTGTCATCAATCTGATAAAAAAGGAGCATCACAGCTCCTTTTCTTATCTACTGTACCACATTCACTTTCGCCTCCACAGATGAGGAAGTAAACATTTTTAATAATAAATAACCGATCACTGCCGATAATCCTGAACCGATTAAAATCCCAAGGCGGGCAAATGCAGTCGACTCACTTCCGCCCTCACCACCAAACGCTAGCCCTGCAAGGAACATGGACATAGTGAAACCAATTCCACAAAGTACCGCCACTGCAAAAATTTGTTTAAAATTAATACCTTGAGGTAATTTAGCGAGTTTGAATTTCACCGATAAATAACTAAACAAAAATACACCGATTGGTTTTCCTAATAATAAACCTAATGCTACGCCCAAGGTTAATGGGGAAGTTAAAGTGTCTAATCCCATGCCAGCTAAGCTCACGCCCGCATTGGAGAAGGCGAAAAATGGTAAAATAAAAAATGAACACCAAGGTGCTAAGGCGTGTTCCAAATCATGCAACGGTTTGGTTCCACGACGCGCTTTCAGCGGTACACAAAAACCGATAATCACACCAGCAAGGGTGGCGTGGACACCGGATTTCAGTACTGATGCCCACAACACAGTTCCTACCACCATGTAAGCACTAATGGAGCCGACATTGCGGATATTCATCCCAATTAATACCATAATAGATATCGCTGCGGTAATTAACGCAGTAGTACTTAAATCATGGGAAAAGAATAAGGCAATGACTACAATCGCACCTAAGTCATCGATGATCGCAAGTGCCAATAAGAAAATTTTCAGCGCAAAAGGAACCCTTTTGCCTAACAGCGCCAATACGCCAAGCGCAAAAGCAATATCCGTTGCCATTGGGATTGCCCAACCTTGCTGAAAATCTGGAAAATCACGATTGATAAACCAATAAACCAGCGCCGGCACCACCATACCGCCAAGGGCGCCCATTGCTGGGAAAATCGCCCGTTGATAACTAGAAATGGCGCCCACCAGCAATTCTCGTTTCACTTCAAGTCCAACTAAAATGAAGAAAATTGCCATAAATCCATCATTCACCCACATCAATAATGGCTTGTTAATACTAAAGGCACCAATTTGAATGACCACAGGAAGATCAAGAAAATCAAAATAGAAATGACTTAATGGCGTATTCGCCAACAAAATTGCTAACCCGGCAAAGGCTAACAACAACACCCCGCTCGCCGCTTCCAGTTTCATAAAATACTTTATATATTGAACCATCTACCCTCCCAAAAACAAAAGATAAAGAATATAAGTGTATGATTTACTTTGTTTTAACATAAATAACTTAGCTTGGTCAAGGTAAATAGGAAAATCTTGCAAAGGCACAAGGAAAAATGATGCAATAAACCAAATTAAATAAAAAATAAGAATAAAAGGGCGGTCATTTTTTCTTCAAATTTCTTGCATAAAAAAGCCACTAAATTCTCGTTTAGTGGCTTTTTTATCTCATAAACGGTTATTGTTTTTTATTAAATTTTTCCGTTAATTCACTTTTTAATTTTAATACTTCTTGGGAGCTTTTAATCGTATCTTCTGTTTTTTTCTGAACAGCTGCAATTTTCTCTGGCGATTGCTCTGGGTTACGTAGCAACTCGACACCATCTTGAACTAATGAAGTCGATAACTTCAGGGTTTCTTGCATTTTAGTTTTTAGTGCTTTTATTTCATCATTTTTCACTTCAACAGCATCAAGGCTTTGCTCAATTTTAGTGATATTATCATTAAATTCTTTTGCAGCTTGTTCAATTTGAGCTAGGTCGCCACTTGCCATTTTCTTTTGAAAATCCGCTTGGAATGTGGCTTGCGCTTGTTGATTAGCGGCGCTCCAATCTTCTAATTTTTTTAGCTCCGCTGCGGGATCTGCTTTGTTACAAGCAGCTAAAAAAAGAGCAAATAAAAGTGTTGCTCCAATCTTAAATAATTTCTTCATTTTATTTTCCTTAAATATTGTGAGTTAAATTTTATCATACTACATGACGAGGCACATTTTACCTTGTGATATATGCCTTGCCAAGTTATCTTATACAAAACTTTGTAAAGATTTTAATAATTGCATCCCAAACTCTCTCCGCCAGCCACAAAGTAATTTCGGTAAGCAGTTAGGATCTTGTTGTTTTATCCAAACCCAACGCAGCAAACTTTCCAAACTTTTCTTACCCGCAAGTACTTCAGGCGCCAGCGTCGGTGGTACCACATCTTTGACTTTCTGTTGCAATAACTTGATCGCGCGTTTATAACGGGGGTCATCCGCGATTCGATTGATCACCGGCGGATAATCTGCCATATTAATTCGTTTCATTTGCTCCAAAATTTGCAGCATTTTTTTACCGTGAATTCGTACTTCTTGCACACTTAGTCCTATTTCTAATAGCGCAGAAGTATTTTTGGGATTATATTTGGCTACTAACCATAAATTTTCGCCTTTCACAACAAAATTCAAGGCTAAATTACGATTTATCGCTTCTTCTTGACGCCATTTTGCTAACAATTTTAAGCGCATTAATTCTTCCGAACTCAATCTCCAAACATTAGGAATAGTTAAATACGCATTTTCAGTATCTTTGCCTTGTTCACGTTTACGCAATAAAGTTTCGCAATCATATTCCACCGCACTTTGCCATGGCGTTTGGCTTAACGCTTGTTGCATACGCGCATAAAGTGGCAATAAATACCACACATCAGCAGCAGCATAATAAAGTTGCGTATCAGATAAAGGGCGCGCAAGCCAATCTGTTCTTGACGCGCCTTTGTCCATTTCCAGATCAAAATAATGCTTCAACAAACTCGCCAATCCAACAGAATTACCCAGCCCTAAAAAGGCGGCTGCAATTTGCGTATCGATCATTGGCGTCGGAAGTTGTTGAAAATAATGCTGAAACACTTCCAAATCTTCGCTGCTGGCATGTAACACCTTGACGACTTGAGGATTTGCCAACAAATGGATAAACGGCGAAAAATCATCAATATCATTAGGATCAATCAAACTGACTTGCTCACCATCATATAATTGGATCAAGCCTAATTGCGCATAATAGGTACGAGTGCGCACAAATTCTGTGTCTAACGCGACCGCACTTTTACGTTCCGCTTGCAAGCATATGTCATACAAATCTTGATTGGAGGAAATGACGACAAAGTGCGGTGGATTTTCGAGTTCTTTTTTATTGGTCATAAACGTTTATATGTAACTAAAAGGCAATGAAATCAAAGTGAAATTTAAATTAACAGTGGGTCAAAAGACCCACTATTGATGAAATTAAGCATTTGCTCGTTTTGCCAATTCTTCTTCGCGTAGTACACGACGCAAAATTTTCCCCACATTGCTTTTTGGCAATTCCTCTCGGAATTCAATATCTTTCGGCACTTTATAACCGGTTAAATGCTTACGACAATGTTGACGAATTTCATCACGCGTTAAGCTGTCATCTTTTTTCACCACGTAAATTTTGATCGTTTCACCTGATACTTCGTGTGGCATACCAACCGCCACCACTTCTGCCACTTTATAATTTAGCATCACCACGTCTTCAATTTCATTCGGATATACATTAAAACCAGACACGATGATCATATCTTTTTTACGATCCACAATACGTAAACTGTAATTTTCATCCATGATCACAATATCTCCCGTCGCCATCCAACCGTCTTTCAAGACTTCTGAAGTGGCTTCCGGACGCTGCCAATAGCCTTGCATCACTTGCTCACCTTTCACCAACAACTCGCCGGGTTCGCCTAATTGCGCTTCACTTCCGTCATCTTTGATGATACGAATATCCGTATTCGGAACAGGCACGCCAATGGTTCCGTTATGTTTAACCACATTAATTGGACAGGCGGCAATTAACGGGGAGCATTCCGTCATGCCATAACCCTCGATAATATTACAGCCGGTCAACTCATGCCAACGTGTCGCCACGGATTGCTGAACCGCCATCCCGCCACCAACGGATAATTTTAATTGAGAAAAATCCACTTCTTTAAAGTTTTCGTTATTTAACAACGCGTTAAATAAGGTATTCACGCCGGTCAGCGCCACAAAAGGGTATTTTTTCAACTCTTTGACAAAACCATCAATATCACGTGGATTGGTAATTAAAATACCGGTAATGCCTAATTCGATAAATAACAAGCAATTCACCGTCAGCGCGAAAACATGATATAAAGGTAAAGCAATCACTGCACTACGTTCTTTCGCGCGGTTACCAACAAAAGGTTCCGCAATCCATTTAGCTTGAAAAACATTGGTAATGATATTACCATGAGACAACATGGCGCCTTTCGCCACGCCCGTCGTACCGCCGGTATATTGCAAAAACGCCAATTCATCACGTTCCAATTGCGGTCGTACATATTGACGATGTTTACCAATCGCCAACACTTCACGAAACGTCACCGCATTCGGCAATTTATATTTTGGCACTAATTTTTTAATATATTTCACCACAAAATTAACTAACGTACGTTTACCAAAGGACAACTGATCGCCCATACGGGTTAAAATAACGTGTTTAACTTGGGTATTAAAGACGATTTCTTCCAAGGTAGAAGCAAAGTTTGAAACCACCACAATCGCTTTCGCACCGCTATCTTGCAATTGATGTTCTAATTCACGCGGCGTATAAAGCGGGTTCACATTCACCACCACCAATCCGGCTCGCAAAATGCCGAAAAGTGCGATTGGATATTGCAATAAATTCGGCATCATCAATGCCACACGATCACCGCGTTCCAGTTTTAATTCATTTTGTAAATACGCGGCAAACGCTCGGCTACGTTCTTCTAATTTACGAAAGGTCAGCACCTGCCCCATATTAATATAGGCGGCACGGTCTGGATGTTCAAAAATTGCCTTATCAAACATATCCAAAATACTGTCGTACATTGATGTATCAAGTTCTCTCGGAGCGTCTTCCGGATAATTTTTAAACCAAGGCTTTTCCATTGTTTTTCCTTATTAAATAAAATAATTCGCGACGATTTTACCACCTAAAATACGATTAATACAAATAATAGCGCAACCGAGGCTCTTGCCACCAAAAACGGGATGACCAACCAAATCGCCCATATCCCCAATCATCCCAATCGTCCGGTTCATAATAGTATTCTTGTACTAATTTCCAACGTTTATAATGGGTTACATCAATCACCGGATACCAATAATCCGCCTGATCAATTTTTCCTTTTTCCTGCTTCATTAATTTTCCGGCAACGGTAATAAATTGATCTTTCAAATATTCCGGATCAATAAATCCCGGCAAATAGGCAATAAAACGCCCTTCAACCGCGCCATCAATGGACGGTTTTGCCGAAAGACCACGCACTGGTAAACTCAATACTTCAATTTTTGTCTGATCTTTCAACGCTGTTGCCGACAAGACTTTACCGCCTAAACGCACCTCTTTGCATTGACATTCATAATCCGACGTCTCAATCTTTTTCACGCTTTGAATCGTAAATTCATTGCGCTCCAATCCCGGCGGTGGCGCGATACAGGCACTTAACCCGCACACCATCGCCGCCATTAACCACATTCGTTTCATAAGCATTCCCCCTTATTCTCTGCCCGGTAATTTTTTCCAAGCCACGGTATTACGCAAATAAACTGGCTCAATTTCGACCGCACTTATATATTCTTGATGACAATAATGCGGCAGCGCCAATGACAACATATAACGCGCTGATGGCAATTGAATATCCGACGGACGCCCGATATTACCTTCATTTAACACAGCATACGCCCCCCAACCGGTCCCTACTTGCCAATTCTCCGGCACGGAATGCGTACTCATCTCCACTAATTGCGCCACCACTTGCTCCGGCGAACAAACTTGTTCAGCAATAATGGACTGCCACTCCATAAACTCGCCAAAATCCGACCGCACTTTTTGCCCCTGCAAATAGCTAAAATACACTTCATCCATACGCGCATCAATCGCTGCCAAAACTTGATTTGCCCCATATTGTTCATAGGCTTGTTGCGCCATGGCGGTTAAATTTGAAATAGGAATCACGGGCAAATCAGCCCCCAACGCCAATCCCTGCGCAATGCCCGCCGCCACACGCACGCCGGTAAAACTGCCCGGACCTCGCCCAAAGGCTAAGGCATCCACTTGCGTTAATTGAAGACCTGAATTTGCCAACAATTGATCCACCATTGGCAAAATCCGCTTGGTATGCGAACGTTGAGCGATTTCATCCAAATAAGTCATTTCCCCATGATGCCATAAGGCGACGGAACAGGCTTCCGTTGCGGTATCCAATGCCAACAGCGTTATATTCTTCATTTTATTTTCCAAATGTTTATTTAATGTTGTAAATTTGTCAGAAATTGTATCACTTTGTGCAAGTCTCTGGTACGTTTTGCATTAGGTAAACTTTTCAAAAACGTTTCTCCATAGCTGCGCATCACTAAGCGACTATCACAAATAATCACCACGCCGCGATCGTGAATATCACGAATTAACCGCCCAACCCCTTGTTTTAACGCGATCACCGCTTCCGGCAATTGAATTTGATTAAACGGATCACCACCTTGCAAACGACAATCTTCAATTCGCGCATTTAATAAGGGTTCATCGGGCGACGTAAACGGTAATTTATCAATGATCACTAATGATAATGCGTCTCCCCGCACATCTACCCCCTCCCAAAAGCTGGATGTGGCGACCAACACGCGATCTTTGCCTTCAATAAATTGCTCTAATAATTTCGCTTTAGAAGTCTCACCTTGCAATAAGACTTGCAGCTGACTGTTTGAGCGCAAATATTCCGCTAAACCGCGCATCATGGAATAAGACGTACAAAGCACAAAACAGCGCCCTTGATTGCCTTCAATGACCGGCAGCAACATTGCACCCAAACGCGCCAATGTATTTTGCTGATTCGTTGCCGGTAAATAACGCGGTACGCAAAGCATGGCTTGTTCGGCATAATTAAATGGACTGTGCAAAATTTTCTGTTCAGCGTCATCAATGCCCAAGCGCTGACAAAAATGATCAAAGGTTCCGCCCACTTCCAACGTAGCAGAAGTAAAAATCCACGCAGTTTCACGCAATTTCATTTGCTCACCGAATTTATCGGCGACGGTTAAGGGCGTAATATGCAAGGCGAAATAACGCCCCATGGTTTCATACCAATAGCAATAACCGGTAACCGAAGTATCCTCCAAACGTTTTAGCAAATTTTTAATCGTCGCAATACGATCAAATAAACTACCCAAACTTTGTGAACGCTGAATGCCAATTTTGATCACTTCAGCAGTAAAATCCAATTTTTCTTGTAACAATCCAAGCGATTTTTTGACCGCACTTGCCTGCCGCCCATTTAATAATTCGCGCCAATTTCCGCGCTGCATTCCATCACCTAACAGCAAACGAAAATCTTGCACGACTTTCAACAGCGTATCGGCTGCGACTTCCAATTGTTGCATATCGCGCACTTCTGTGCGGTAAACCAAATTAATATCGCGACATAAATCAAAGAGTTGTCGCGCGCTAACTGATTGTCCGAAATATTGACTGGCAATATCCGGAAGTTGGTGCGCCTCATCAAAAATAATCACTTCCGCATTAGGAATTAACTCACCAAAGCCGCTTTCTTTCACCGCCATATCGGCAAAAAATAGATGATGATTGACCACCACTAAATCCGCATTTAACGCTTTTTTGCGCGCCAATGCCACGTAACATTCCGCATAATGCGGACAATCGGATCCCAAGCAACTTTCCGTCGTACTGGTTAATTGAGGTAAAATCGGACTGTCTTCCGTTAACTCAACACATTCTGTCAAATCGCCGGTTTGGGTAGCATTATTCCATTTTCGCACCTTGCTCAAATCTGCTAACACCGAACGATCCCCTACCACGCCTTGCGCAATCACTTGATCCAAACGCTCTAAACACAGATAATTGGCGCGCCCTTTTAGCAACGCAATTTTGCCACTGTAATTAAGCGCGCGTTGAATCGCCGGCAAATCACGGTCAAACAGCTGATCTTGCAGATTTTTAGAACCGGTTGAAATAATCGTCTTTTTGGTGGCAAGTAAGGAGGGTGCCAAATACGCAAAGGTTTTACCGGTTCCGGTACCGGCTTCGATCACTAAAGTGCGGTGATTTTTAATCGCATTTTCCACCGCACTTGCCATCTCAATTTGCTCGGCTCGAGGATGGAACCCGTTGATATATCGACTTAATTCACCATCTTCGGCAAATACTTGCGTGATTTGTTTGTTACTGACCATCATTTCATTTATTTTTTTTCATTTTGCGGTATATTGTAACAAACCATCCGATTAAAACCGAATAAAAAGGAAAAATTATGCAGATAAAATTTATCAAACAAATTACACAAGCATTGAGTTTATATCAATACAATGACATTCCTGTATTAAAATTGCAACACGCCCTCGGCGAAGCTGAAATTTCGCTACAAGGTGCGCAATTATTGCGTTGGCGCCCCAAAGCTACACAACAAGATATCTTATGGTTAAGCGAAATTGAGCCATTTGTTGCCGGCAAAGCCATTCGTGGCGGTATTCCAATTTGCTATCCTTGGTTTGGTCCAAGCAAAGAACCAATGCATGGATATGCGCGCATTCGCCTGTGGCAATTAAGTGATTATCAAATTGACGAGCAAAAAGTGCGGTTAGATTTTTCCTTATTTTCTTCAGATAATTTAATTGAAGCGAAATTAACAATTATTTTTACCGAACAATGCGAATTACACCTAACTCACTACGGAAACGAACCAGTACAAGCCGCATTGCATACTTATTTTAATATCGGTGATATTGTTCCTGTGCAAATTGAAGGATTGCCGACACAATGTTTTAATAAACTCACAGAGCAACAAGAAAAGGTTCCGTCACCGCGCACCATCAGCGAAAACGTCGATTGTATTTACCAAATACAAACACCGGTTACACAAAAAATTGTCGATCCAACTTTTAACCGCACCATTCACATTGAACAACTTGAAGCGTCAAACACCGTCTTATGGAACCCATGGCACAAACCGACCAGCAATATGAGCGAAAATGGCTATCAAACCATGGTTTGCGTAGAAAGCGCCAAATTGGATCAAACAATGCAGCAAGGCGATAAAATTATTGTCAAAATCAGCCTTAATTAAAACACAATGGCTAATCCTTGATTAGCCATTTTGTATTATTTTTAAATGGAAGCATTGCTTTTAAAACATCATCTTTAAACAAGAAATGATGGGCTAATCCCGCCAGTGCATGAATTCCTGCTAGCGCAATAAAAACTTGGGCAAAAAATTCATGTACATTCCCTATCCCCATGGCTAAATCAGGCAACATTGGAATATTTATCCCCAAAATAGTATAGTGATCCGTTTCTTCCGCTAACGCCAATAGCCCCAGTAAAGGAATCAGTAACATACAGAAATATAACGCAAAATGTACGATATTGGCTAATTTTACTTGCCATGCTGGCAAAATATGTTTCGGCAGCTTGTTTTTAAAAAGCAAACGAAAAATTAAACGAAAAACCAATAATACCATGATGGAAAGCCCGCTACTGACATGAAGCGCACCGACAAAATCATCATCAGTCGGGTGACCTCCGGTAATATAGGCAAGCAAAACAAGAACGTCAACCATCCAGTGAAGTAAAATCATTGGCTTTGGATAACGAATATTCATAATAAGTCCCTCTATTTTCCAAATAAATATATTGTTAAAAAGTGCGGTCATTTTTCTGTCACTTTCAACATTCAATTAGACAACAAAAAGATGAAGAAAATATTAAGGAAATAAAATATTTTTAAATAAAGATTAAAGTGCGGTGATTTTTTCACAATTTTTACTCTAAAAATACATAAAAAACCACCGCACTTTTCGTTATTTTCTATTGTGTTATTGATGTTTGGTGTTATTCGTTATGATAAGGAGTTATCCTTTGGTTGCTAAGTTATTGGGGATGGATGATAAGGTAGGTTAGGAGTTGATTTCCTTTTGCGTTGGTGTCTACCTTTCTCCCCGTTTGCTGTAGAATGCCAAAAACCTCAACGATTTCTCATTGAGGTTCTTATGATTGGTTACCTGGCGGTGCCCTACTCTCACATGGGGATGCCCCACACTACCATCGGCGTTACAGCGTTTCACTTCTGAGTTCGGCATGGGGTCAGGTGGTCCCACTGCACTATCGCCGCCAAGATTATTCTTTCGATGATTTCACCTTTCGGTGCTCTATCCTATCTTCTTGCTTTGTTTTGTCTTTGTTCTTCGTCTCTATTCTTTCTCTTAAATCCGAAACAAGCTGTCTACTGTATTCTTTTCGCTTTCGCACTTTTGTACTTCTCTCTTTCGTCTCTAGTCTCGTTGTACACCCCAAACTAAAACGCTTGAGGTTGTATGGTTAAGCCTCTCGGGATATTAGTATGGGTTAGCTCAATGTATCACTACACTTACACACCCCACCTATCTACGTCGTCGTCTTCAACAACCCTTACCGGCTTATCGCCAGGGAGAACTCATCTTAGGGCAAGTTTCGTGCTTAGATGCTTTCAGCACTTATCTCTCCCGCATTTAGCTACCCAGCAATGCCTCTGGCGAGACAACTGGCACACCAGTGATGCGTCCACTCCGGTCCTCTCGTACTAGGAGCAGCCCCCCTCAATTCTCCAACGCCCACGGCAGATAGGGACCGAACTGTCTCACGACGTTCTAAACCCAGCTCGCGTACCACTTTAAATGGCGAACAGCCATACCCTTGGGACCTACTTCAGCCCCAGGATGTGATGAGCCGACATCGAGGTGCCAAACACCGCCGTCGATATGAACTCTTGGGCGGTATCAGCCTGTTATCCCCGGAGTACCTTTTATCCGTTGAGCGATGGCCCTTCCATTCAGAACCACCGGATCACTATGACCTGCTTTCGCACCTGCTCGACTTGTCCGTCTCGCAGTTAAGCTCGCTTATACCATTGCACTAACCTCACGATGTCCGACCGTGATTAGCAAACCTTCGTGCTCCTCCGTTACGCTTTGGGAGGAGACCGCCCCAGTCAAACTACCCACCAGACACTGTCCGAACACCTGTCTTCGGCGCTTCGTTAGAACATCAAACGTTAAAGGGTGGTATTTCAACAACGCCTCCACAATCACTGGCGTGACTGCTTCTCAGGCTCCCACCTATCCTACACATCAAAATTCAATGTTCAGTGTCAAGCTATAGTAAAGGTTCACGGGGTCTTTCCGTCTAGCCGCGGGTACACCGCATCTTCACGGCGATTTCAATTTCACTGAGTCTCGGGTGGAGACAGCCTGGCCATCATTATGCCATTCGTGCAGGTCGGAACTTACCCGACAAGGAATTTCGCTACCTTAGGACCGTTATAGTTACGGCCGCCGTTTACTGGGGCTTCGATCAGGAGCTTCTCTTTCGATAACTCCTTCAATTAACCTTCCAGCACCGGGCAGGCATCACACCCTATACTTCCACTTTCGTGTTTGCAGAGTGCTGTGTTTTTAATAAACAGTTGCAGCCAGCTGGTATCTTCGACTTACCTCACCTCTTCCCGTAAAGGGCTTCAATTACTGTAAGCGCACCTTCTCCCGAAGTTACGGTGCTATTTTGCCTAGTTCCTTCACCCGAGTTCTCTCAAGCGCCTGAGTATTCTCTACCTGACCACCTGTGTCGGTTTTCAGTACGGTTCAGTAAAGCCTTTCGCTTAGTGGCTTTTCCTGGAAGCAGGGTATCAGTTACTTCAGTGCCTTTGCACCTCGTCATCACTTCTCGGTGTTATGAGAATCCGGATTTGCCTAAACTCTCCACCTACCAGCTTAAACGCACATCCAACAGTGCGATAACCTAACCTTCTCCGTCCCCACATCGCAGCTTTACCAAGTACGGGAATATTAACCCGTTTCCCATCGACTACGCTTCTCAGCCTCGCCTTAGGGGCCGACTCACCCTGCCCCGATTAACGTTGGACAGGAACCCTTGGTCTTCCGGCGAACGAGTTTTTCACTCGTTTTATCGTTACTTATGTCAGCATTCGCACTTGTGATATCTCCAGCATACCTCTCAATACACCTTCATCAACTTACACAACGCTCCCCTACCCAACAGTATTTCGACTGATGCCGCAGCTTCGGTGCTATATTTTAGCCCCGTTACATCTTCCGCGCAGGCCGACTCGACTAGTGAGCTATTACGCTTTCTTTAAATGATGGCTGCTTCTAAGCCAACATCCTAGCTGTCTAAGCCTTCCCACTTCGTTTCCCACTTAATATAGACTTTGGGACCTTAGCTGGCGGTCTGGGTTGTTTCCCTCTCCACGACGGACGTTAGCACCCGCCGTGTGTCTCCTGAGTATCACTCTTCGGTATTCGCAGTTTGCATCGGGTTGGTAAGCCGGGATGGCCCCCTAGCCGAAACAGTGCTCTACCCCCAAAGGTGTCCGCTCAAGGCTCTACCTAAATAGATTTCGGGGAGAACCAGCTATCTCCCGGTTTGATTGGCCTTTCACCCCCAGCCACAAGTCATCCGCTAATTTTTCAACATTAGTCGGTTCGGTCCTCCAGTTAGTGTTACCCAACCTTCAACCTGCCCATGGCTAGATCACCGGGTTTCGGGTCTATACCTTGCAACTCACCGCCCAGTTAAGACTCGGTTTCCCTTCGGCTCCCTTATTCAGTTAACCTCGCTACAAAATATAAGTCGCTGACCCATTATACAAAAGGTACGCAGTCACCAAATAACTTGGCTCCCACTGCTTGTACGTACACGGTTTCAGGTTCTATTTCACTCCGGTCACCCCGGTTCTTTTCGCCTTTCCTTCACAGTACTGGTTCACTATCGGTCAATCAGGAGTATTTAGCCTTGGAGGATGGTCCCCCCTTCTTCAAACAGGATTTCTCGTGTCCCGCCCTACTTCTCGCAAACTTAGTACCACAACCCAAACTTTAAGTACGGGACTATCACCCTGTGTCGCGCAATTTCCCAATTGCTTCCTCTGTCTTAAGTCGCTATCACTTGCTGGCTCTTTCGCTTTCGCTCGCCGCTACTCACAAAATCTCGGTTGATTTCTTTTCCTCGGGGTACTTAGATGTTTCAGTTCTCCCGGTTCGCTTCCTTAAACTATTTATTCATTTAAGAATGATGGATTCTTCATCCATCGGGTTTCCCCATTCGGATATCTTGGATTATTCGCTTCTTATCAACTCATCCAAGCTTTTCGCAGATTAGCACGTCCTTCTTCGCCTCTGATTGCCTAGGCATCCACCGTGTACGCTTAGTCACTTAACCATACAACCTCAAACATTTTATGCTTAACGGTAGTATTACAACTAAACACTTAACTGCCTTTTCTCAGTTAAGATTTTCTTTCGAACTACTCAGACTTTCCTTTTTATCAGTTCCTACTCTCGTAAGCCCTGACTTGAAAAATCTCTCAGTTTTCAGCTTGTTTCCAATTTTTTAAAGAACAATAGATATTTGCCTTTCAGCAAATCATCATGACTAAATACATGTTAATAAAATTTATCACCCATAAAGTGGGTCTATACTATGCACTTAGGCATGATGATTTGGTGGAGATAAGCGGGATCGAACCGCTGACCTCCTGCGTGCAAGGCAGGCGCTCTCCCAGCTGAGCTATATCCCCAGTCATCAACAATTCCCTTTAGCTTTCACTCTCACTCAATTTATATTACTTTTCACTTTCGTTAAGTATGCTATATTAGCATTGAGTGGTGGGTCTGAGTGGACTTGAACCACCGACCTCACCCTTATCAGGGGTGCGCTCTAACCACCTGAGCTACAGACCCAAAAGGATGTTTCTTTGTCTTTTTCTTGTCTACAATATCTCAGCCAATCTGTGTGAACACTCGCTATCACTTCATTTAGTTAAGGAGGTGATCCAACCGCAGGTTCCCCTACGGTTACCTTGTTACGACTTCACCCCAGTCATGAATCATACCGTGGTAAACGCCATCCTTACGGTTAAGCTATCTACTTCTGGTACAACCCACTCCCATGGTGTGACGGGCGGTGTGTACAAGGCCCGGGAACGTATTCACCGCGACATTCTGATCCGCGATTACTAGCGATTCCGACTTCATGGAGTCGAGTTGCAGACTCCAATCCGGACTTAGATGCACTTTCTGAGATTCACTCCACCTCGCGGCCTCGTCGCTCTCTGTATGCACCATTGTAGCACGTGTGTAGCCCTACTCGTAAGGGCCATGATGACTTGACGTCATCCCCACCTTCCTCCGGTTTATCACCGGCAGTCTCCTTTGAGTTCCCGACCTAATCGCTGGCAACAAAGGATAAGGGTTGCGCTCGTTGCGGGACTTAACCCAACATTTCACAACACGAGCTGACGACAGCCATGCAGCACCTGTCTCATAGCTCCCGAAGGCACAAACTCATCTCTGAGCTCTTCTATGGATGTCAAGAGTAGGTAAGGTTCTTCGCGTTGCATCGAATTAAACCACATGCTCCACCGCTTGTGCGGGCCCCCGTCAATTCATTTGAGTTTTAACCTTGCGGCCGTACTCCCCAGGCGGTCGATTTATCACGTTAGCTACGGGCACCAAACTTAAAGCCCAATCCCCAAATCGACATCGTTTACAGCGTGGACTACCAGGGTATCTAATCCTGTTTGCTCCCCACGCTTTCGCACTTGAGCGTCAGTATCCCCCCAAGGGGCTGCCTTCGCCTTCGGTATTCCTCCACATCTCTACGCATTTCACCGCTACACGTGGAATTCTACCCCTCCCTAAAATACTCTAGACCCCCAGTCTGAAATGCCATTCCCAGGTTAAGCCCGGGGATTTCACACCTCACTTAAAAGTCCGCCTGCGTGCCCTTTACGCCCAGTTATTCCGATTAACGCTTGCACCCCCCGTATTACCGCGGCTGCTGGCACGGAGTTAGCCGGTGCTTCTTCTGTGATTAACGTCAATTAGTGAATCTATTAAATCCACCACCTTCCTCACCACCGAAAGAACTTTACAACCCGAAGGCCTTCTTCATTCACGCGGCATGGCTGCGTCAGGGTTCCCCCCATTGCGCAATATTCCCCACTGCTGCCTCCCGTAGGAGTCTGGACCGTGTCTCAGTTCCAGTGTGGCTGGCCATCCTCTCAGACCAGCTAGAGATCGCAGGCTTGGTAGGCCTTTACCCCACCAACTACCTAATCCCACTTGGGCTCATCTTATGGCATGTGGCCTTACGGTCCCACACTTTCATCTCCCGATTCTACGCGGTATTAGCGACAGTTTCCCGTCGTTATCCCCCTCCATAAGCCAGATTCCCAAGCATTACTCACCCGTCCGCCACTCGTCAGCAAAAGTGCAAGCACTTCCCTGATACCGTTCGACTTGCATGTGTTAAGCCTGCCGCCAGCGTTCAATCTGAGCCATGATCAAACTCTTCAATTCAAGTTAAATCGCTCAATATACTGCTTAGCTAAAGTTTACATATCACTCTACGTAATTATGAATTTCTAGTTTAAGCACCTATTAAGACTTCAAAATTAAAAATTATTTTTAAACAAAGTCAATCAACAAGTGCCCACACAGATTGTCTGATATATTGTTAAAGAACAAAAAACGACGCGAGGTGTTTTTCTTAATGTTTTACAACGTCGCGTCGTTGTGGGTGCGTATTATAGGCATCTGAAATTTCTTTGCAAGTCTTTTTTGTAAAAATTTTTACTTTTATGTTTGATTGTTTGGAAAATAAACAAATAGCAATTGAGTTATCTGTTATTTCACGCTAAAGTGCGGTTACTTTTTAGTAAAAAAATAAAGGAGATACTCATGAATAATTTTGAAAATGTCATTGGTTTCGGCGTGGCTGGCAATTTCGCCGGGCATTTAGAGCAAGCCGGCGAGGCAGCGGACTTTGTTAATGTAAAAACCGAAGAGGTAATTCAGCCAAAAGCTATTTTTCCTTTTTATGTACCAAGTGATAAATTGAATTCCCCTTACCAATTCCTTTCTGTCTATCCGATTTCCGCCAATACCATTGCATTTCCTCAAGACGCCGATAACTTACAAATTGAACCTGAAATCGCATTACTTTGCGACATTCAATATTCTGGGCAAAAAGTGACCGCACTTTTACCACGCGCCTTCGCCGCCTATAATGACTGTTCGATTCGACGTCCTGGCGCAAACAAAATTTGTGAGAAAAAAAACTGGGGCGCTTCTTCTAAAGGTGTTGCCAATACCTTTATCCCGCTTTCTTCTTTTGAACATGGGAGTGAAATTGATCAATATCGAATTGCCTGTTTCCATAAACGCAATGATCAACTAAATCACTATGGTGTCGATAGTCCAGCGCTGGGTTATAGCTATTTCCACCAAAAATTGCTGACATGGATAGTAGATAAAATGAATAATCAGCCAGATGAAGGTCCAATGAACAATATTGCAGAATTGCTTCAACAAGCAAATTATCCACAAAAAGCCATCATTGGCATTGGCGCAACGCGTTATACGGAATTTGGCGAGACGCACTTTTTGCAGCCGGGTGATACCAGTATCGTCGTGGTATATAATGGTTCTCAATATAGAACAGAGCAAATTGTGGAAATGGCAACCCATGAAAATTTCGCTCCGGATATTTCAGCACTAGTACAAAAAGTTGTTTAATTTTACTCAAATAACAATCCGCCCGTAAAACGGGCGGTTTTTAGGCTACCCTATAAGGGCCTAGGACTTCACATGCCCCTCAAGGGGCATGTGAAAAGACCGACAACCGCACAATGACTCTATGGCTTACCCCTTAAAGGGGTCTACATATTCTTTCTTCGATAAATTATCCTGAATCATATCTTCTTTTTCTTGATTCCTGATGTATTCTTCCACTACTTTTGTGTTTAAGCCTACCGTACTCACATAGTAGCCTTTCGCCCAAAAGTGCCTATTTCCGTATTTGTATTTTAAATTCCCATGTCGTTCAAATATCATCAATGAAGATTTACCTTTAAGATATCCCATAAAACTCGACACTGCCAATTTCGGCGGTATCTTTAATAGCATATGAATATGCTCTTTCATTGCATGAGCTTCTATGATTTCTACATTTTTGTAGTCACATAATTGCCTTAATATCCCTCCTATATCAACTCGCAATTTCCCATAAATTGCCTTTCTTCGATATTTCGGAATAAACACAATATGATACTTACTGTTCCATCTCGTGTGTGATAGACTTGAATCGTCATTGGATTTACTTGCCATAACTTATCCTCCTATATTTTGAATTTTGGTTGTCAGCCTTATTCATTATATAGCGAGGATTTTTCATTTCTGCTCAACGCTTAAGCTTTTTGATTCCATACGCATAGCGTATGGTTTTTATAGGCAGACTTTGTCTGCCTATAACAAAAAAGCCAAACTCTCTTGAATTTGGCTTTTATTTTATTTCGTTATCTTATTTTTGATAAAGTGGAGCCGGTCCCGTTTTTCCCGCTTTGTTTTCACCACTTTTAAATTGTTTTAATACGGTACCTGACGCGCTGATTTCCACACGACGGTTTGGACGTAAACAATCACGCAATGCTTGACCACTTTCGCCATCACAAGCTTTCACTTGTTGCGCTTTACCATAACCGATAGTTAAAATATCAGCCTCAACACCTTGTTGTAATAAACGCGCTTTTACGCGTTCTGCACGACGTTGAGAAAGATCCAAGTTATATTCTACAGAACCTAAACGGTCGGTATAACCAGCAACTTTAACCGATTTCGCACCAGAAGTTTTTAATTGATTTGCTACATTATCAACTACATCCGCACCTTCAACCGTTAAAGTATCTTTATCGAAATCAAATAAAAAATCAGCATTTATATTGAATGTCGAGTTACCGTTACAACCGTTTGGATACCAATAAAAATTTTGTGCATTCATATTTTTATCAAATAAGATTTTATATTGACAAATTTTATGTACACCATCTTCACGGTAGTTAAACGCGTAATCCCATTCACGCACGCCATATAAACCTTCAGCAAAATGCGGACGACCCAATAAATAATAAATTTGATCTTTATTCATACCGCGTTCAACCATGCGCACGTTATCCCAATTTGGCCATGAACCAAATTGGCTACCATCATGGTTATATTGCGCTTCGTCGATTTTTGGCCAGACCAAATTGTCTGATGTCCCTTCGTCTGTAACTTTACTTAAGTTTCCACAGGCGGCAAGTGTCGTTGCTGCCATAGCAGATAATAAAAGATGCGATAATTTCATTTGTTTACCCTGTCTTGTTTGAGTTAATCACTTTGATACTTATTCAAAAACCACCGCGAAACCTTAGACGCTTAAAATTTCGCTCAATTAGTTCACCGTGAATTGTTTTGCCTAAGACCATAAACATAAAAAAATAGCTAAGACTTAGTTCACAATACCACAGGAGAAATATAGTAATTGGAAACCTGATAAAAGTAAATCTTTTCCCCAAGAAATTACATAACTTTACATAATAAAAGCCACTACGTAAAAATAAATTACAATAAAATTCGTTGATTTCTTTTTAACCAACTCAACAATACATTATCCGCACTTTCTTCTGCTTGTTTTCCCAATTTTTGTAATAATGATTTTTTTGTCATATATTTTACCGAAAGCACTAATTTATCCTTGATTGCACCCAAAATGACATCATCACTGGTTTGCAACTCATCCACCAAATTTAACGCTAACGCCTGTTGCCCAAACCAATGTTCGCCGGTAGCAATTTTTTCCATATCCAAGTGCGGTCGATTTTGCGCCACAAATTGTTTAAATAATTGATGGGTTTCCTCCAACTCTTGTCGGAATTTTTCTTTTCCTTTTTCCGTATTTTCACCCAACACCGTCATTGTGCGTTTATATTCCCCCGCCGTCATCACATCCACATCAATATCATGCTTTTTCAACAAACGATGTACATTTGGAATTTGCGCAACCACCCCAACGGAACCAATAATAGCAAAAGGGGCAGCAATAATTTTATCTGCCACACACGCCATCATATAGCCCCCGCTCGCTGCGACTTTATCCACCGCAATCGTCAATTTAATTTGATGCGTTTTTAAGCGAGCCAATTGAGATGCCGCCAAACCGTAACCATGCACCACACCACCGGGGCTTTCCAAACGCAACAATACTTCATCTTCCGCTTTTGCTACTGCAATAATCGCGCTGATTTCTTCGCGAAGCGCGGTCGTCTCTGACGCCGAAATATCGCCTTTAAAATCTAACACATAAAGATGCGGTTTACGGTCGGAGCCAACATTTTCGCCTTTTTTCCGTTTCATCTTTTCCGCTTTTGCTTTGCTCTTTTCTTCTTTTTTCTGTACTTTTTCTTGCTGCTTTATTTCCTCTTCCGATAAATAAAAATCGGCTAATTTTTTGCGATTATTTTCATATTCCTGCGATAAATTCTTGATAACTAATTCACCACTCTGCGCTGCATTACGACGCTTAAGGCTAATACTCGCCAATACAACCGCCGCAACCACCAAAATCAGAGTTAACATTTCCAAAATAAACAATCCGTATCCTACTAACAAATCAGACCACATTCTCTTTTCCTATCCTATGATAAATAAAAACTAATCGCAGCTATCATAAACGATCCGGCTAAAAGTGCAATGCGCTTAATATATTCTTCCTCATATTCAGTCAATAACAGCCTACCTCAAAAGCAGTACTTCATTCTATTAATAATAAGTAAAAAATCATTTTACAATTCGGCGGTTTATTTCTCATCAAATGAAATTTATAATAACCGCACTTTCAAGCAAAATCTGTTAACTTTAGTAAGGAAATATAAAATGAGTAATGTATTAGTATTAAAATCCAGTATTCTTGCAGGAAACTCACAAAGCAACCAACTTTCAGACTACCTTGTATCTAAATTACAAGGCGCAAATGTTGTTGTACGCGATCTTGCCGCTAACCCGCTTCCACATTTCGACGGTGTTGCTGCCAATGCACTACGCGGTCAACCAAGCACAGAACAAGACAAAGCGCTTTTAGCCTTATCTGACGAATTAGTGGCTGAATTGAAAAATGCGGATACCGTTGTTATCAATGCACCAATGTATAACTTCGGTATTCCTACTCAATTAAAAAGCTATATTGACTTTATCGCACGTCCACGCGTCACTTTCCAATATAGCGCCAATGGTCCAGAAGGCTTAGTAAAAAATACGAAAGCGATCGTTATCGCTTCATTCGGCGGTATGCACCAAGGTCAAACAACCGATTTAATTACCGGTTATTTAAAAACGTTCTTAGGTTTCATTGGCATTACTGATGTTCAATTCGTTTACGCAGAAGGTATCGGTCTTGGTGCGGAAGCCATTGAAAAAGCACAAGCAAAAGCGAAAGATCAACTTGACGAATTAGCAAAAAACATTTAATTTATATTTTTCTCCGTTTGTTGAAGAAACCACTCCAAGGACACAAGTAGGTGTCCTTTTTTTTATTCTCTTTTTTCAACGAAAATTTCACCAAAACAGGCGATATATCACTTGACAAAATAACCTTGCACTAGTTTAATAGTGCAAGGTTATTTTTATACAAGGATTTTACTATGTCGTCCCCTTTTATCCGAACAGAATCGCAGTCCGTCCCGTACCACAATGACCCGACAGCCATTTTTGCGACTATTTGCCAAGCGCAAAAAAATACATTATTACTGGAATCAGCAGAGATCCACAGCAAAAACAGCTTAAAAAGTTTATTGCTCATCAATGCGGCACTCAAAATCTCTTGCTTGACGCAAACGGTCACCTTTGACGCCTTAACTGCCAATGGCGCCGCCATATTGCCACTTATTCAAGAACAATTGCGTGCCATTAGCCAATTAACTAAACGGACAGAAAATCAACTCGTGGTTGAATTCTCTGCTCCACAACAAAATCTTGATGAAGACAGCAAATTACAAGCAGCAACCATTTTTGATGGATTACGCTGCATCACCGCATTATACCAACATAGCAGCACGCCCGTTTTCCTCGGCGGATTATTTGCCTATGATTTAGTTACCAATTTTATCCCAATGGCACATATTGAATTAAAACAAGACGGTTTAAACTGCCCTGATTATGTGTTTTATTTAGCGGAAAACTTATTAATTATCGATCACCAAGCCCAACAATCCACACTGCAAACCTTCTGTTTTAACGCAAGCACACAAACCGAATTAACCCAAAGTGCGGTTAAAATTGGCGAAAAATTACAAAAAATTGAACCGCACTTACCGATTAAAGCCGCCTCCACCGACGTCAGCACCAATCTTGAAGACGACAAATTCAAAGACATTATTCGCGCCTTAAAGCACCATATTAACCTTGGTGATGTTTTCCAAATTGTTCCATCTCGGCGTTTTTCCTTAGCTTGCCCAAATACCTTGGCAACCTATCGTCAACTCAAACATAACAACCCAAGCCCTTATATGTTCTTTATGCAAGATGAGGAATTCACCTTATTCGGTGCGTCGCCAGAAAGTGCATTAAAATACTCTGCCGCAAGCCGACAACTGGAAATTTACCCGATTGCCGGTTCACGCCCACGCGGTTTTGACAAACAAGGCAATATCGATCCTGATTTAGATGCTCGTCTTGAACTTGAATTACGCTTGGACAAAAAAGAATTAGCCGAACATTTAATGCTCGTGGACTTAGCGCGCAACGATGTCGCTCGCGTCTGCCAAAGCGGTACCCGCCAAGTCAAAGAATTAATGCAAATTGATCGCTACTCCCACATTATGCACCTCGTTTCCCGCGTTGTCGGCACCTTGCGTCCTGAACTAGACGCGTTACACGCCTACCAAGCCTGCATGAACATGGGAACCTTAACCGGCGCGCCAAAAATTAAAGCCATGCAATTGATTTATCAATTTGAACAACAAAAACGCCACAGCTATGGCGGTGCGGTCGGTTATTTAGGCTCCGACGGAAATTTTGATACTTGTATCGTGATCCGTTCCGCTTTTGTGCAAAATGGCATAGCGCATATTCAAGCCGGCTGTGGCGAAGTTTTGGACTCTGACCCGCAAATGGAAGCAGATGAAACTCGCCACAAAGCCCGCGCGGTCATCAACGCCATTATTCAAACCAACCAGCAAGCTCAGTCGTAAGGAGTACATCATGGCAACCATTTTATTTTTAGATAATTTTGACTCATTTACTTACAACTTAGTCGATCAATTTCGCACCCTCGGGCATCAAGTACAGATTTACCGTAATGACTGCGATTTGGAAATGTTGGAACAAGCCGCATTGGCACAACCTAATACCTTATTAGCCCTTTCGCCCGGACCGGGAACGCCGGCTCAAGCGGGTAATTTATTGCCTCTCATCCAACGTTTAAAAGGCAAAATCGCCATTTTAGGTATTTGCTTGGGTCATCAAGCCATTATCGAAGCCTTTGGCGGTAAAGTAGTACACGCCGGCGAAGTATTACACGGAAAAGTCTCCAATATTCAACATGATGAACAAGCCATGTTTGCCAATTTAGCCAATCCAATGCCCGTAGCGCGCTATCACTCGTTAATGGGTGTGGATTTACCACTGGAGTTTATTATCAATGCGCAATACAACAACATTATTATGGCAATTCGCCACCGCACGTTACCAATTTGTAGTTTCCAATTTCACCCCGAAAGTATTCTCACCGTACAAGGAGCGCAATTATTGGCGCAAAGTATTGATTGGTTATTAGCAAAACAAGCGTAATTTCACTCGGAATTTTAACAAATTAACAACAATTTAAGGATAACATATGCAAACTGAACACATCATCAATCGCGTTTTTGACAGACAACCACTTACCCACGCAGAAAGTGCGGTCTTATTTGGCGATATTATTCAAGGAAAATTATCCAACGAACAACTGTCCGGCGTATTAATTGCGCTAAAAATGCGCGGTGAAACACCGGAAGAAATTAGCGGTGCGGTCTCCGCATTATTAGATGCAGCGCAACCTTTCCCGACGCCAGATTACGCTTTTGCCGATATTGTTGGAACTGGTGGCGACGGCGCCAATACGATTAATATTTCTACCGCCTCCGCCCTTGTCGGTGCAGCTTGCGGGATCAAAGTAGCAAAACATGGCAACCGCAGCGTTTCCAGCAAAACTGGCGCCAGTGATTTATTAACCAGCTTAGGAATCAACATCACCATGGCTCCCGCCCAAGCGCGCAAAGCCTTAGATGAAGTCAATTTCTGTTTTCTATTCGCACCACATTACCACCCGGGATTTAAACATGCGGTACCCGTGCGACAAGCCCTTAAAACGCGTACCATTTTTAATATCTTAGGTCCGTTAATCAACCCAGCACATGCAAAACGCCAATTTCTCGGCGTTTACTCCATCCCATTATTAAAAACCTACGCAGAAACTATTGCGCAATTAAATCATGAACATACCATTGTAGTACATGGCTCCGGTTTAGATGAAATTGCTGTCCATGGTAGTACCGAAGTGGCAGAAATTCGCGGTAAAAATATCGAATATTATCGCCTCACGCCGCAAGACTTCGGTTTTAAAGAACAACCATTGGAAAGTTTACGCGGTGGCGAACCGGCAGAAAATGCCAAAATTTTGACCGCAATTTTGCAAGGCAAAGGCAAAGAGGCACATAATCAAGCGGTCGCCATGAATACCGCTATGCTGCTAACATTATTCGGTCATGATAACTTAAAAGAAAATTCAGAACGCGCCTTGGACGTGCTTCGTTCTGGCAACGCATTTGATTTATTACAAAAATTTACGCAGTATTAGGACATCATTATGAATATTAACTTACACAACAAACCGACGATTTTGCAACAAATTGTGTTGGATAAAATCGAATGGGTAAAACAAAAACAGGCGGCATTTCCGCTTGAACAATTTCAACAAAAGATAACAAAATCCGACCGCACTTTTTATGAAGCCTTAGCACAAGGCACTCATCAGCGTCCGGTATTTATTTTAGAATGTAAAAAAGCCTCTCCTTCAAAAGGGCTAATTCGTCAAGAATTCAACTTAACAGAAATTGCCAATGTATATCGCCATTATGCCGGCGCGATTTCCGTATTGACCGACGAAAAATATTTCCAAGGCGATTTTGCTTTTATTAAACAGGTGCGCGATATCGTTCATCAACCGGTTTTATGCAAAGATTTTATGATCAGCGAATATCAAGTCTATTTGGCACGTTATCATCAAGCGGATGCCATTTTGCTGATGTTATCTGTGGTGGATGATGACACTTATCGTACGCTCTCCACCCTTGCTCATGAAGTGGGTATGGGAGTATTAACCGAAACATCAAATCAACAAGAATTGGAGCGCGCCATTGCGTTGGGCGCTAAAGTGATTGGCATTAACAATCGAGATCTGCACGATTTATCGGTTGATCTCGACAGAACACCATCGCTTGCCCGCCAAATTCCCGCGGATCGTATCATTATCAGCGAATCCGGCATTTATACCCACAAGCAAGTGCAACAACTGAAATCCGATGTTAACGGATTTTTGATCGGCAGCAGCTTAATGGGCAGCACGGATTTAAATAACGCGGTACGATCCGTGATTTTCGGCGAAAACAAAGTGTGCGGCTTAACCCGTCCGCAAGATGTGCAAGCGGTTTATGCGCAAGGCGCGCTTTATGGCGGGTTAATTTTTGCCGAAAAATCGCCGCGTTGTTTGTCCTTACGCCAAGCACAAGAATTGGTCACCCAAGCCCCACTGCGTTTTGTCGGCGTGTTTCAAAATCAAGATAAAGATCTGATCGTCAAACTTGCCAAACAATTGGAGTTATTTGCTGTGCAATTACATGGCGCAGAAACTGCCGAATTTATTACCGCACTTCGCCAAGATCTGCCGCCACATTGCCAAATTTGGCAAGCGATATCTATTGATGTCTCGCAAAGTGCGGTGGATTTTCAGCCGATTTCGGCAGTAGATCGCTACGTGTTAGACAGTAAAATCGGTAATCAACAAGGCGGTACCGGCGTGACCTTTGATTGGTCGAAAATTCCGGCACAATACAAAGATAACATCATGTTAGCCGGTGGCATTACTCCGCAAAATATTGAATTAGCTCTTGAACAACAATGCCTAGGGGTGGATTTAAACTCCGGCGTGGAAAGTGCAGCGGGAATCAAAGATAACGCCAAACTAGCGCAGGCTTTTCAGCACATTTTAGATAAATAAATAACGAAAAGTTGTGCGGTGATTTTCTCAAATCCATTCTAAAAATAATTAAGGCGAAGGGATTTTCGCCTTTTTCTTTGCCATTTTAAGCTGAACAGGAAAATCCTAAAAATTTATAAAAAACACTACACAATTATGTACTAGTGTAGTAGTATAACTTCAATACAAAAATACAATGGAGAAGACTTATGTCAGAGACGATTTTAAACCCTTATTTTGGAGAGTTTGGCGGTATGTACGTTCCAGAAATTTTGGTTCCAGTCTTGCAAGAACTGGAAAAAGCGTTCGTAGAAGCGCAACAAGATCCGCAATTCCAGCAAGAATTTCAAGATTTATTAAAAAACTACGCTGGGCGCCCGACCGCATTAACCTTGTGTCGCAATTTGACCAAAGGCACGAAAACGAAATTATATTTAAAACGCGAAGATTTATTGCATGGCGGTGCGCATAAAACCAACCAAGTATTAGGACAAATTTTACTTGCCAAACGTATGGGCAAAACTCGTATTATCGCAGAAACTGGCGCCGGACAACATGGCGTAGCGACAGCGTTGGCTTGCGCTATGTTGGATATGCCTTGCAAAATTTATATGGGCGCGAAAGATGTGGAACGCCAATCGCCTAATGTGTTTCGTATGCGCTTGATGGGCGCTGAAGTCGTGTCGGTGGAAAAAGGATCTTGCTCATTAAAAGATGCTTGTTGTGAAGCCATGCGCGATTGGTCGGCAAACTATGAAAATACCCACTATTTACTCGGTACCGCCGCGGGTCCACACCCGTTCCCAACCATTGTGCGTGAATTCCAGAAAATGATTGGTGAAGAAACCAAACGTCAAATTTTGGAAAAAGAAGGACGCTTGCCGGATGCGGTGATCGCGGCAGTTGGTGGCGGATCGAATGCGATCGGGATGTTTGCCGATTTTATCGAGGAAAAATCCGTGCGCTTAATCGGCATTGAACCAGCCGGAAAAGGCATTGAAACCGGAGAACATGGCGCCCCATTGCGTCATGGCAAAGTGGGTATTTATTTCGGCATGAAATCGCCGATTATGCAAACAGAAGACGGGCAAATCGAAGAATCCTACAGCGTTTCCGCCGGACTGGACTTCCCTTCCGTCGGTCCACAACACGCCTATTTACATTCTATCGGACGTGCCGAATATGAAAGCATCACTGATGATGAAGCGCTGGATGCTTTTCAAGCCTTAGCACAACATGAAGGCATTATTCCCGCCTTGGAAAGTTCGCACGCCTTGGCACACGCCTTAAAATTAATTAAACAAAATCCGGACAAAGAACAGTTACTCGTCGTCAATTTATCCGGTCGGGGAGATAAAGATATTTTCACCGTAGATAAACTATTAACTGCAAGGGGGAAAATCTAATGTCTTATCAAACCACACGTTTTGCTGATGTATTTGCACAACTTGCCGCCCAAAAACAAGGCGGGTTTGTCCCATTCGTCACCCTTGGCGATCCGAGCTTTGATCGCTCTTTTGAGATTATTTGTACCTTGGTAGAAAATGGCGCCGATGCCTTAGAATTAGGTTTTCCATTTTCCGATCCGCTACTTGATGGACCGGTGATCCAAGCGGCAAACAATCGTGCCTTACAAGCAGGTTGCAGCACGGAAGAAAGTTTCCAATTGCTCCAAAAAGTGCGGTCAAAATATCCGCAGATTCCAATTAGCTTATTGCTTTGCGCTAATTTGGTTTATGCGCAAACCTTGGATAAGTTTTATCAGCGCTGTGCTGATGTGGGCGTGGATGCGGTATTAATTGCTGATATTCCGCTGCTTGCCGCCGAGCCTTATATTCAAGCTGCACAAAAACATGGCATTCAGCAGGTCTTTATTTGCCCACCAAATGCGGATGCACATACCATACAAGGCGTTGCCGAACATACGCAAGGCTATACCTATTTAGTCTCGCGCGCCGGTGTCACCAGTGCAGAAAATCAACAGCATTCCGCCAATTTGGACAATTTGATCGAGCAATTAAAAGCGCATCATTCAGCGCCGATTTTACAAGGTTTTGGAATTGCCACACCACAACAAGTCAAACAAGCCATTGCTTTAGGCGCGGCTGGCGCGATTTCCGGGTCGGCAACGGTAAAAATTATCGAGAAAAACTTAGATAATCACGCCCTTTGTCTCGCCGAATTAGCGCAATTTGTACAAGCCATGAAAGCGGCGACGCGCTAAACATCCTCTTGGGGAAATGCGCCCATCCTTGGTAGATGTCGGCGTATTTCCCCGTACTGATTGGAGCAGTTTTACTTTTACCCCTTCTGTATTCTGCGCTATACTTAGCGGTTTCGATAAGACAGGAGTTTAGCAGTAATGAAAAGAATCGAACAGCTTTTTGCCAACAACTACAGTTGGGCTACGCGCATGAAAGAAGAAAACTCGGATTATTTTCGCGAGTTAGCCGATCACCAAACCCCAAGTTACTTATGGATCGGTTGTTCCGACAGTCGTGTTCCGGCGGAAAAATTAACTAATCTCGGTCCTGGCGAATTATTTGTTCATCGCAACGTGGCAAACCAAGTTATTCACACCGATTTAAACTGTTTATCCGTAGTTCAATATGCGGTTGATGTATTAAATATTGAGCATATTATCATTTGTGGGCATACCAATTGCGGTGGGATTAAAGCAGCCATGGCAAATCAAGATCTCGGATTAATCAACAATTGGTTATTACATTTACGCGATATTTGGTATAAACACAGTCATTTATTAGGCAATGTACCGGCGGAAAAACGTGCCGATATGCTGACCAAAATTAATGTAGCGGAACAAGTTTATAACTTAGGGCGTTCTTCTATTATCACTTCTGCTTGGAAAAGTGGGAAAACCTTATCTTTGCACGGTTGGGTTTATGATGTTAACGACGGTTATTTAATTGATCAGGGCGTTATCGCTACCAGTTGTGAAACCTTAGAAATCTCCTATCGTAACGCTATCGCCCGCCTTTTAAAATTAAGTGAAGAAGAGCTTAACTAAGTGGGTTTAAAATAGGCTCTTACTTAAATAAAAAAGCAAGCGTTAAGAAACAAATCGTTACACAACACTAAAAAAACCTCTAAACATCTCTGTTTAGAGGTTTTAATGTATTTAGCTTAGATTTTACCAAGCATAACCAACACCAACCGTACCGATAACATCACCTTGTGATGTCGCACTACCGGTAATTTTCAGTTTGATCTTGCTGTTGTCAGACAAACGAGAATAACCTATCGCAATCGCATTCTCACCTTTATAAGTACTTGCAGCAGCTGCTAACATAGACTTACCAGATAAGTGAATTTCTGGTAACCCCGCAATTGCTGCGGCGCCCGCAATACCAGAACGGTGTTCTTTAGTTGCTTTATTGATACGATTATTTATGCCGCCAATTTCATCTTTCAACTGACCGACGTTGACCGCATCCGTTGGTTTAACCCCCTGCGCCACGTTTGTAATCCGTGTTTCCTCACCCGGTTTACCCACGCTTAACTCGTTTGTGCGGCTGCCATCCGGGTTTGTCGCTGTCGAACCAGACAAACTCACAGGTCCCACATTCACCACATTGGCAGTCACGCGATCAAAGGTTACTTCTTTTTTCGTTTCAACCGTATAATTCAAACCATCTTTTGTGATTTTCATATTATCACCGGCAATCATACTCACCGTATCGCCCGGATTAACCAGTTTATCACCGCCCTTATCAACGACTTCGCCTGTTCCCGTTTTTCCTACCGTGGCTGTCCAACCGGAGTTATTCACCGCTTCAACCACATTGCTTACTGTGGCGACTTTATTAGCATTAGCCTGCTTAATCGCTTTCTCCGCATCATAAACCGCGGCTTTTGCTGCCTCCAACACATTTTGTGGTGCCTTATCTCCTAACGCCTCAACTGCCGCGAGCGCCTCTTCTGCTTTCGCTAAATTTTCTGCTAACTCCGGCGTTGGGGCAGCCCCTCGGACAGAACCGTCCGCGTTGGCTTCTAATGAACCGGCATCAATATTCACTTTAATGGTAGATGTTGCGCCATCACTTTCTACCTCCGCTTTCGTGCCAATACCATCACCAAAATTCACCGTATCATAAGGTTTCACGAAGTCTTTCGCCTCACCATTAACCTGTAAATTCCAACCGGCATTTAACACATCACCAACCGTCGCCGCCTTGTTGTTCATCTTCGCCGCCTCGGCTACTGTTGGCGCAGTTTGTGATGTCGTCGGCGCCTCGACCGTACTGACAGCGCCCACTTTATCAATCAACTGGGTGGTTGACGTGGTCGGGGTTAAATGACTTTGTACGTTAGATAATGCCATTGGTGTTGTCGTATTGTTGTCACCGTTATTCATAGCGGCAATCACATCACCTGAATTAACCGGGGTTGCCTCTTGATTTGGTACGCCATTTGTCACATCACCGGCTTTATAGAATTTGCCCTCTACTTTCACCAGTTTATCCCCATCACGATTGGTATAAACCACCGGTAATTGGGCAGATTCCACTGCGCGTTGTGCATCTACATTGACCGTGATAGTACGTACCCCAGCTTCATCCGTTTTTCCGCTCACCGTGGCTAACCCCGTTCCTAAGAATTTTACTTCGTTAGCATTTTTCACCGTGTCTTTATAACCATCCTCCGCTGAAATAACCCAACCCATGTTGGCGATATCGCGTACGGTAGCAGCAGAATTCAATTGTTGTTCAGATAATGGATTTGTTGCATTGCCCAAGTCTACCAATTTACTATCAACAGGCGCAGTACTACTATTTGCATCCGGATTTGTCGCCACAGTCGTCGTATTCAACACGGAACCGACACCTGTCAATTGCGTTGGTTTACCATCTACCGAAGTCATATTCAATGCTGTTGTTGGTGCATTGGTTTCATGATTATTCGTTGCCGGAAGGGCTTTTTCCGCCGCTAACTTCGTCGCTGGACTTGTCGGCTTGACTACTTTATCTGCGGGCACTTCTGTTCCGTCGGCATAATAGTATTTATTACCGGCTTTATTAACAGCCTTTCCATCAGCATCTTGATAGGTTGGATTACCGATTGTTACCGTATTAAATTCCGGATCTGCTACTGTCGCAAACGTGAAGTTCATTCCTTCTTGTTTAATATCAATATTCTTACCGGCTTTTAATTCCACGGTTGAGCCTGGGTTAACCAATTTTGTTTCTTGGTTACCAGATACTGTACCACCATTGGCTTTAGACACCACATTCCAACCGGATTGATTGATGGCATCTGCTACGTTTTGTGCAGTGGCAATTTGCTTATTGGCATCATCAATAGCTTTTTGTGCCTCATCAATTGCGACTTGAGTGGCTTGTAGCTGTTCCGGTGTCGCGTCAGTTGGCAAGGCTGTTTTAGCATTTTGTGCTGCTTTAAGTGCATCAATTAAGGTTGGTGTTACAGGACCTGTGACATCCCCTTTAACATTATTGGTTATATCGCCAGTTTTCACATCCACCGTCACGTTATTGCCCTCGACATTCACTCTGGTTGTTGGAGTATCTACAAAGTTCAATGAACCTGCTTTATCCCCTTTTTCATTAGCGGTAAAAGTTGGTGCAATAGCAGTGATTTGGCTTCTGACTTGTGCCGCCTGAATTTCATCACCTTGACCATTAGGTTGTGTATAAAACTTACCATCTTTTTCATAGACCGCCTTTTGTTGCTCTCCGCTACCAGTCACATAAGTAATTTTAGTCGTTTTACCATCAACATTGATATCATAAGACACATTGACCGTCTCTTTACCGTCTGAACCTTGTGTAACAACAACGTTTGCAGTAGTTGCCTTACCGTCAACATAGTTCACGGTATCACCTGGATTAACGATAGTCTCTGCTGGATTTTCAACTGTCTTACCATCTTTATCCACCACTTTTGTTGGTTTGGTTCTCCAACCAGATTTATTGATGGCTTCCGCCACATTTTGTGCGGTAGCAATTTTATTGACGCCGGTGTCGTTGAGCGCATCTTCAGCCTCATTTACTTTCTCTTGAGCCTTTGGCTTCTCGCTATCTGGCGCTGTTGCTAATACTTGTTGTGCTGCTTTTAGCGCCTCCTGCTTCGCTTTTAAATCATCAAGATTAGCAACAGGACCGGTTACCGTGCCATCATCTTGCGGAGTGATTTCACCGGTATTGACCTCTACCTTAATACCTTCTGGTGTGTTATTTAACGTTGTTGTGTAACTATTGACCAAGTTTGGTACACCGTTCACCGTTTCACCGTTGACCATTGGTGTAATGGCTGAAATTTGGCTGATAAGATTTTTATCTTTTAACTCCTCGGCTGTTAGTTTTTTGCCCGAACCATCACGCTTAGTGTTGTATGAACCATCTTTTTGTCGATATAGTTTCTCGTAACCATCCGCTTTATATGTGATCTCGGTGGTAATATTATCTACGTTCACTTTCGCTGTAATAGTACGGATATCGCCAACATCTTCCCCTGTTACACTGATACCGTCAATGCCGACAAAGTTAACTTGGTTAGCATTTTTCACCGTATTAAGATAACCGTTACCGGAAGCGGAAACAATCCACCCCATATTGCGCAGATCGCCTACTGTTGCTGCATTGCTATCGGGAATTTTATAGTTATTCGTACCATCTGCTAACGCATAAAGGTCAAGTAATGGGCTTGGTTTTGTTGGATTATTTTTACCACTTGGGTAAGTATCAATATTTTTCGTGCCTAAACCACTACTCAAATTCCCAACTTGTACCACATCCCCTTTCGTCCCGTTAGGTGCGGCTGGATTAATAACATTCACCAATATATCTTCCGCTTCAACAGGAACAGCCCCATCTTTCGGCTCTCCGTTCGGTTTAAGCTCTGACGGTTTATAGTATTTACCGTTTTTGCCCAGTACCAATTGATTACCCGCCTTGTCGGTAATCCCTAACAAACTGTTAATCCGAACTGTACTGGTTGTACCGTCCTCTGAAGTACCAACCACGGCGGTAGTTCCTACACCATTAACAAAATTTACGGTGTCATAAGGCTTAACAAAATCACTCGCTTGACCGTTATTTTGTAAATTCCAACCAGAATTTAAAATATCGCCTAAAGTTGCAGCATTATTAATGGTTGAAATTTGAGGAGCATCTATATTTTTATCTATAGGATTAGGTAAGGTTATTGCAAGGTTACTAATAGTACCGCCATTTGCACCACTACGAATACTAACCGAGTTATCGCCATTGTCAGTTTTAATGTCCACACCTTTAAATTCTGGAGTTTCAGCCAAACTGATTTCTACTTGGTTAGCAGTAACTGTGGTTTTTAAGTTCTTAGTGCTAGTATCAGTAGCATTGCCACTCTTAATAGCAATCGTGCTACCTAATTCTTGAGTAGTTGAACCAGTATCTCCAGTAAAAGTAATAGGTTGATTTACAGCTTTACTTAACACCGTCAAAGCGTCACCAACATTTGTATAACGAATACCTGTCGGTTCACTAGCGTTCGGATTTTCACCAGTTAAATCATAACTTACGGAAAAAGTACCATTAGGGTTTAAATTCGCACCACCACCCAATGCATTGACAGTTGAGTTTGCAACATTGCCTAAAATGGCATTTGTCGCGTAAAGTTGCGAACCGTTGATTGCGTCAGTAGAGGTGCTGGAGATTTCGCCAGGTGCAACATTAACAACTTGACGTTCGTTATTTGCGGAACCTACCGAAACCACGCCTTTTGGGGTACCGGCAAAACCGTTATATTTTAAAGGTCCTACCGTGACGAAGGTACCGTTTTTTGCGCCGTCCACTTCTTTGAATTTTTTATCCGCACTTTCATTACCGAGAATAACGTTGTTTTCATAAGTAGCAGTAATGTTGTTTCCTAAAACAAACGTTTTATTTGCGGTTGTGGCAATTTTATTTTGATTACCGAAAGCGTAGGCGTCATTTGCAAATACGCCATATTTAAAAGCCGAGTAATCACGCTCATGGTATTTTTTTTCTTCAAACTCACTATTTTCATATTGAGTAAAATTCTCTTTAGTATTCCCCGAATAACCAAATGAACCCGAGCGTTCTCCTCGAACGACATTTAATTGACCTACTGCGGTAGAATTGGCTTTTTCAACAATGGTTTTCTCCCCAACGGAAATAGAGCTTGTGCCACCCACAGAAGCCCTTGCCCCGACAGCCACTGCATTATGCGCATTTGCTTCTGAAAAGAAACCCACAGCCAACGCCCGTTCTTCGGTAGCATCACCATGTATCGCTACCGCGCGATTACCTGAAGCGGTTGCTTTGGTTCCAATCGCAACGGTATTACGGTTTAACGCTTTCGCACCCGATCCAATTGCTAATGCAGGTGTAGCAATAGTTTCATTATCAACCTTGGCGTCACCCTTGCTTTCATCAAATCCATTATTTTCTTCTTTTTCTATTTTTTTATTTTTACCTGCTGCAAAAATAGATGGAATAGCGCGGGCATGATCACCGATAGCAATAGAATTTGTACCGAACGTAATGACTTCCGTACCCAAGGCAATATTTTGATCGCTTAAAGCAACCGTTTTAAAACCTTGTGCAAAAGACTGTTCACCATGTGCTTCTGTTAAAAAACCAAGTGCAGTTGCTAATTTATTATTGCTATATGCACCTTGACCGATAGCAATTCCGTTTGGAGCTTTATTGGTTACAATAGACTCCGGACCAATTGCTATACCTCCTGCATAAAAATTGACGTCTTTAGCGGGATCATCAACCATTTTCCATACACCACTATCATCGTTTCCGTCTTGAATAAAATTCTTATCCAATTTTATTCTTTTCATTTTTACTTGACTGTTTGGCGATTCAGTATTGATCGTTTCAGCTGTAACCTCAACTTTAGAATCTTTACCGAGAGCAATATAAGCTCCGTGACTATTTTGTGATACAGTACCTAAATTGGCAGAGTTTGAAAGGGAGAAAGTTTCAGCAGCAACTGCTACCCCCCCCCCCCCCCCGAGTAAAGAAAGGGATAAACCCGCGACCAACAAGGCTTTAGCTGGCTTTTCTCGGTTATCTGTTGTGGCGTTTTTACGTTGGCTACGCGTTAATTCGGAAGTAACGTCAAAACGTTGTTGTGCATGGTTCCAAATGAGTTTAAAAACCTTATTCATAAGACTATCCTCTTTAAAAAATAATAAAGCTAAGTAGAGGAGCAAAAGATCCAACTCAATCTGACCGTTTCCTTTTAAAATCAAGGGTCTTTGTCCGACGAATTTAAACCTTAAACGCCCCTCTGCCGCGATCCGTTCTGCATTAAGTAAACGCCCCTCGGCGTTCTCTCCGAAGGCATTTTCTTAAGAGACGAACTGTTATAATATATCCCATTCATTGCGCAAAATCAGCTAAAAATATCAGCAATTTCGCATTCTCCAGCAGAAATTCCCCTTCTCGTGGTAAATAAGTAAAAAACTTGTAAAAAAAGCACCGCACTTCGCCGACAATTTAGTATAATTTCGCCGATATCTTGTCAGTACGTTTTGACAAAAAAGAGCTTCCCATTCCCATTAGTTATTTTATCGTAAGGATTAAACATGCAACCCAGTGCTTTATATCCCCCGGTTTATGTTCTCGGCAATGGTCAATTAGGACGTATGTTGCGCTATGCCGGTGCGCCTTTGGATATTGCGGTTCACCCGCTCGCTTTTGATGCCCCCTGTATTGATTTACCTGCCAACAGTCTGATTACTGCCGAAATTGAACGCTGGGAGAAAACACCGCTCACTGCCATGCTGGAAAGCCATCCGAATTTCGTGAATAAAAATGTCTTTGGTTTATTAGCCGATCGTTTATCCCAAAAAGCCTTACTTGATGAATTACAATTATCCACTTCCCCTTGGTGCCTATTACAAAACGCACAACAATGGACAGAAATTTTCCAGCAAATCGGCGAAAAAGTCGTTGTAAAACGTCGCACAGGGGGCTACGACGGGCGCGGTCAGTGGATCATCAAGCAAGAAAATACCAGCATCATCACTGAGGATCTAAACAATGAAGTGATCGTCGAAAAATTTATTCCCTTTGATTACGAAATCTCGTTGGTTGGTGCCCGATTTCGCAACGGGGAAACCCGTTTCTACTCGGTCACGCGCAATTTACAGCAAGCCGGTATTTTACGCTACAGCCTAATGGATCCTGCTTTCCCTGCCCAAGCCCAATTGCAACAACAAGCGGAAGCTATGTTAAGCAAAATTATGCATAAATTACATTATGTTGGCGTCATGGCGATGGAATGTTTTGTGATTGGTGAAAATTTATTGATTAATGAATTGGCGCCACGCGTACACAACAGCGGCCACTGGACGCAGTTAGGTTGCAGCATCAGCCAATTTGAATTGCATTTACGCGCCTTGCTGGAGCTGCCAACGCCCCCCCTTGCTATTAGCGCGCCAAGCCTGATGGTTAATTTAATCGGTGCACCGTTCCATCCGCAATGGCTCAATATTCCGTTTAGCCAATTACATTGGTATGGCAAAGAAGTACGCCCAGGGCGCAAAGTCGGACACATTAATCTATCCTATCCGGATAAAACCGTGATGGCGCAAAACCTTTCGCAATTGAGCCAATTTTTGCCGGAAGATTATCAATCTGGCGTAGAATGGGTGCTAGAAAATTTGAAATAAGCTAATTTGTAGGCTTAAAATTTAAATGCGTTATAAAAAATACTCAGTTTACTTAAATAAAGACTTGCATCCCTAAGGCTTTATGAGTATAACAAGAGACGTTCAAATACAACAAAAGTAAGGATAATCACTATGTTTGAAAATATTAATGCCGCACCCGCTGACCCAATTCTTGGATTAGGCGAAGCCTTTAAAGCGGAAACACGTGACAAAAAAATCAATTTAGGTATCGGCGTATATAAAGATGCGAAAGGCACAACGCCAATTATGAAAGCGGTTAAAAAAGCAGAACAACGTCTTTTCGACGTCGAAACGACCAAAAATTATTTGTCGATTGATGGCGTGGCGGAATTTAATGCCAGAACGAAGGCATTATTATTCGGAGCAAATTCAGAAGTCGTCACGCAAGGCCGTGCTAAAACCGTCCAAAGTTTAGGCGGAACCGGTGCATTACGTATCGCGGCGGAGTTTATCAAACGCCAAACCAAAGCGCAAAATGTGTGGATCAGCAGTCCAACTTGGCCAAATCACAACGCGATTTTTAACGCCGTCGGCATGACCATCCGCGAATATCGCTATTATGATGCCGAGCGCAAAGCCTTGGACTGGGACAATTTAATTGCCGATCTTAGCAATGCGGGCGAAGGTGACGTGGTGTTATTACACGGTTGCTGCCATAATCCGACCGGTATCGATCCAACCCCAGAACAATGGCAAAAATTAGCAGAAATGTCTGTTAAAAACGGTTGGTTGCCGCTATTTGACTTTGCCTATCAAGGTTTAGCCAATGGATTAGAAGAAGATGCCCTTGGGTTACGTACCTTTGCGGCTAACCACAAAGAATTACTCGTCGCAAGCTCTTTCTCTAAAAACTTTGGTTTGTATAACGAACGTGTCGGCGCGTTCACGTTAGTGGCTGAAAATGAGCAAATTGCCGCGACTGCATTAACTCAAGTCAAAGCTATCGTGCGCACCCTTTACTCAAATCCAGCCTCTCACGGGGCGTCCACCGTTGCTTTAGTCTTAGGCGACGAACAATTGCGCAGCGAATGGGAAAGCGAATTGACCGAGATGCGCGAACGCATCAAAAAAATGCGCCATCTTTTCGTTCAATTATTGAAAGAAGCCGGTGCCAAACAAGACTTCAGCTTTATTATTGAGCAAAACGGGATGTTCTCATTTAGCGGGCTGTCTGCCGAGCAAGTAGATCGCTTAAAAGAAGAATTTGCGATTTACGCGGTACGTTCCGGACGGATCAACGTGGCGGGGATTACGGAAGATAATATTCATTACTTGTGCGAAAGTATCGTTAACGTATTATAAAATCACATAAAAAATAACCGCACTTTTCGACATGAAAGTGCGGTATTTTTTTCGCTCATTTTTCCTATTTTAATATTCGCCCAAAATACGAAAAGCAAGTTTCTCTTTTTCTGCAAAAATTCGCACCGCTCTTTGCATAAATTCCAAGGGGATTTTATCTCGATTTAAAAACCGACTATTCACCGCCACAAACTCCGCATCCAAATGTTGCGCGTAAATCGATCCCGTATTGGTATTTACGCCCGCCATCACCCGACCGCGTAATTTTCCATAAATATGCACATTCCCATCCGCTGCCACTTCCGCGCCTTTTTCCACGTTACCATGAATAATCAAATCGCTGTTTTTCGCATAAATCACTTGATTGGCTTCCACATTTTGTTCAATCACTTTGGTCGGCAAATAACGCGGTTCCGGCAAAATATCTGAAATTTCATCACTTTTTCCCAATAATGTAAAACCGGCGGTAAGAATCAACTCTTTTTGTAAGGCGTTTTGCCAATCTGTCACGCCGATCACATGAATATTAAATTGTGCTAATAACGCGTTTAACTCGCTTAAATTGATTTTTTCCAACATCGGATTAAATTGCAAAATCACCGCAATATTTTGAAAAAATGATGGCGACTTTTTAACTTTTTTGGCTAATGCCCGTTTAATCACCGTTAAACTTGAGCTGTTAAGCATCAGAAATACCGAAGAAAATTGACCGGTGCGTAATTCGACAATATCTTGTGCCATAATAAATTCCCAAAACAAAATGTTGTGGTTTGATAATAAAGAATTGCGGTAAAATCAGCAATAATTTTTTACCCATCAGAGAGAATGCCCCATGTTATGTGCAATTTATAAAAGTAAAAAGAAAGACGGAATGTATTTATACGTGGAAAAACGGGATGTTTTTGACAACGTCCCGCCCGAACTCAAAGCCCTTTTTGGAACGCCGATTTTCGTGATGTTATTTAATTTAAAAGGCAATAAATCCTTAATCCAAGCGGATAATCAAGAAGTTCTCGCCCATTTGCAAAATCAAGGTTTTTACCTACAAATGCCGAAAGTGGAAGAAAATTTGCTCGAATTACACAAAAGGCAACAAAAAAATACCGCACATTAACCATCAAAAAATCCCGAGCCTAAGATCGGGATTTTGATTATCGGACATCAAAAGTGCGGTTAACTTTCGATAAATTTCGGGTGGTCAAATACGGTTACCGCCGTGGCATCTCCGTTATATTTTTCCACCTGTACAATGCTGGTATGCGAGGAGTTACCTTGCGCCAGTTTGGAGGTGCCTTTATCCATGGTTAACACGTTGGCACAACCGTTTTTACACAACGGTTGTTCGCTTTGTCCAAGATCCAACGGATCGTACCATGCCCCTTCATGTAAAGCGACAGTCCCTTTGATGATCCCCTCTGTTACCACAGCGCCCGCCAAGACTTGTCCGCGTTTGTTGAAAATGCGCACAATGTCACCATCCGCAATACCGCGTGCCGCCGCATCCTCTTTATGGATCAACACCGGCTCGCGATCTTTCACTGCGTATTTTTCGCGCAATGAAGTATTGTTGAGTTGGCTGTGCAAACGATAATACGGGTGCGGTGTAACCAATGCCAATGGCGCTTCTTCCGTTACACTACCAGCAAATTCTTCCGGTTCCATCCAGCTTGGATAGCCTTTGCAATCGTCATAATTCATTTTAGCGACCACATCGGAGTAAATTTCGATTTTACCGGATGGTGTACCTAATGGATTAAGCAACGGATCATTACGGAATTCTTCGTAACGTACCCATTTTTTCGCTTTCTCGTTGGCTTTAAAGGTAATCGGTTTATTTTCCTCCCAGAACGATTCAAATTTCGGCATGATCACCCGATTTTTACGCGCGCTGTCGAAAGCGCTTTGGTAGAAACTTTTCAGCCAATCCATCTCCGATTTATTTTCCGTAAAACGTTCTTCCACGCCGGCAAGTTTGGCTAATTCAGTGAAAATTTCATAATCACTTTTCGCTTCAAATTGCGGCTCGACCGCTTTTTTCATTGGGAAGATATTCATCATGGAATAATCGCCGGACATGGTCAGGTCGTTACGTTCGTAACTGGTAGTCACCGGCAATACAATATCCGCCATACGCGCAGTTGGTGTCCAGAAAATTTCATTTACCACCACAGTATCCGGTTTTTGCCATGCTTTCACCAAACGGTTAGTATCTTGATGATGAACAAATGGATTTCCGCCCGCCCAGTAAATAAATTTAATGTCGGAATAGGTTAATTCTTCACCATTATATTGCACCGTTTTACCTGGATTTAACAAGGCATCGGCAATTAATGCCACTGGGAAGCTATATTTTGAAGATTCAAGTAACCAAGACTGTCCGGTATTGGTGCTATTATCGCCTAAGGTCGCCGAAATCGCGCTCAATGTTCCACCGGTTACACTCGGTACCCCACCGTTGGAATAATGATAACTGAAACCAAATCCACCACCCGGCAAACCGATTTGTCCCAGCATGGAAGCCAGCGTAACCATCATCCAATGCGCTTGTTCGCCATGGCGTTGACGCTGCATCCCCCAACCGCCCATCAACATCGTCCGTTTAGTTGAAAAATCAGCCGCTAATTGTTTGATCACTTCTGCCGGCAAGCCGCAAATTTTGCTCGCCCATTCGGCATCTTTGACTTGACCGTCAATTTTACCTAACAAATATTCTTCGAATTTGTCATAACCGGTAGTGTATTTTTGTAAAAAGGCTTTATCATGTTTATCTGTCACGACCAAGGTATGCGCGATCCCCAACATTAAAGGCACGTCGGTTGCAGTATGAATTGGCAACCATTCTGCCCCCAAATATTCGCAACTTTCACTCCGCACTGGATCGATACAAATAATCCGTTTGCCACTCTCTTTTAATTTTTTGAAATATGCCAAGCCCTCTTGATCGGTAGAGGTCCAAGCGATACGCAAGGTTGTAATTGGATTTGCTGACCAAAGCACCACAATATCAGAACTTTCTAAAATCACTTCCCAACTGGTTTGTTGTTCATAAACCTCAATGGTGCCCAATACGTGTGGCATGATCACCTGCGCCGCACCAGTAGAATAGTCGCCTTTGGTGCCAACAAACCCGCCGGTGGCGTTAAGATAACGATGTAATAATACCCGACAAGCGTGTAACACACCGGAGCTGCGCCAACCGTAAGAGCCAGCAAAAATACCGCTCGGTCCTTGCTCTGCCCGAATACGTTTTAATTCAGTATCCACCAACGATAAGGCTTTTTCCCAAGAAACCCGAACCCACTCATCTCGTCCGCGCAATGTCGTATCTTTGTTGCCTTCTAAATAACCTTTGCGCACCATAGGATATTTCACTCGGCTTTCACCATGCACTAATTCTTGCGTGACGGTTTGTAATTCATTGACAATCGCCGGTTCAATCGCCGGACCAGATTTCACGACTTTACCATCTTCCACCACTAAACCAAGCGGTCCCCAGTGTGCGGCGGTAAAGACGGTTTTGGCTTCCGCCGCTTTAGCTTTCGGCGCCACCAAAGAACCGACCACGCCCGTTGTACCGCCCATCAATGACGCACCGGCAATCCCCAAAGAAGAATTTTTTAGAAAATTTCTGCGTGTTGCGCTAATTTTCTCGTGTTTTTTCATTTTAAACCTCGATTTGTTACAAAGTTAAAACTTGACACCTTTCTAAAGATGAGTGGATAACCGATTTCTCAACTTATCCATTGAGTAAAAACACGGAAAAAATTACCGCACTTTTACTGGCATTGCTGCCATATTGCCCGTTTTAAATCAAACAACAACTTAGGCACACAAGCTCGGAGTCAGCTAAATCGGTGCGTTAATGCGCCACACCTTGCATATCTTTTGCATTACGTTGCAAATAAATAGTGACCGCTCTGACATCATCCGCTGACATTGAAGTACGATCTTTCATTGAATTCACCACGCCAATCCATTGATTCGCCGTATAATGATCCGCACCAATTGCCGCATGGCAACCACTACAATGGGTTTCATTTAAATTATGCCCAAATTGATTCAACGCCGCTAAGTTCGAAGTCAAGGCCTTTTTATTGACTTTCAGCGCCAACGTCACCTCGTTCCAATCAGACGCGGTCACGTCATCATGCACAGTTTTCTCGATCTTCACTTGCGCTTTCGCATTATCTTCCAGCAACGCCAACATAATTCGTTGCCCCAATTGGCTATACACTACGCTTTCTGCGCCAACTTGTTGCCAGCCATGTAATTGCGCCACAATCTCCTCGCCTTCCGTTTTCCAGGCGCTCAATTCCGCAAAAGGCATTAAACGAATATCACCGCCTGCCAGCAATTGCGCCGGCGTCATTGCCAAGGCATATAATAGGTTATCCGCCTCGCTAAATTCGCCACCATGTTTCGCTAATTCCGTGCTCGCCGCGGCATTATCCACATCATTTTCCGGCAAGAAATGCACTAAGCCTTTATGACAATCAATACAGGTTTGCTGGGTTTCTTGCGCCAATTTATGCATTTTCTGGGCTGATTCACTTTGATCAGAAAGCACCATGGCTTCCATCGTATGACAGGTTTTACAGGTCGCCGAATCGCTATCTTTCATCTGTTGCCAAACGGTTTTCGCCATTTCAGCACGATGTTTTTCAAAGTCTTCTTGGGTTTTTAATTTGCCTTGCCATTCGTACCATATATCTTTCAGCGCCACGACTTTAGCTTTGACATAATCCAATCCTTCATGAGGTACATGACAATCGGCACATTCGGCGCGAATGCCTTTGCGATTCGAATAATGTATACTGCCCTCCCATTCTGCTTGCGGATAACTCATGGAATGGCAACTAACGCAAAATTCGCTACTACTGGTTTCTTTCATCACATATTGCGCTCCCAATATGCCCACCACTCCAATTATGACGCATCCAACTGCAGACAAAAAATAGACTTTCTTTGCCATAACGCGTTCTCTCCCTCAATGTGAAAAACTAAAATTAAAATAAGACAATATGCTTTTTTCTAATTGATAATAAAAAAAGCGACGTAAGATGCAACCTATATGGCATATTTTTATAATTTATGTGAGCTTTATCACATTGAGGCTTAACATTTACATAACTAAAAAATAAAAATAATTTAATTTTATACACGAAGGGCGGTCAATTTTATTAAGATTTTGTCAATCTAAGGTATAATGAAAAACAACTTAGTAAAATATAACGTCAGGATTTCGATTTATGAAAATAATGTCTTTTAATATCAATGGATTACGCGCAAGACCGCATCAATTAGAAGCGGTCATTGAAAAATATCAACCGGATGTACTAGGATTACAGGAAATTAAAGTTGCTGATGAAGACTTTCCGCATAATTTGGTTGAACATTTGGGTTATCACGTTTTTCACCACGGGCAAAAAGGACATTATGGCGTCGCCTTATTGCTAAAACAGGCACCAACACAAATTCGCAAAGGTTTTCCAACTGACGATCAAGCGGCACAAAAACGCATTATTATGGCAGATTTAGCCACCTCTTTTGGCTCATTAACCGTGATTAATGGGTATTTCCCCCAAGGCGAAAGCCGCAATCATGAAACAAAATTTCCCGCCAAAGCCAAGTTCTATGCGGATTTACAGCGCTATTTAGAACAAGATCATCCAGCCCAACAACCCATCGTGATTATGGGTGATATGAACATCAGCCCGAGCGATTTGGATATTGGTATCGGCGAAGAAAATCGCAAACGTTGGTTGCGCACCGGCAAATGCTCGTTTTTACCGGAAGAACGCGAATGGTACCAACGTTTGTATCAATTCGGTTTGGTCGATACCTTTAGACAATTAAACCCAACGGTTAATGATCACTTTTCGTGGTTTGATTATCGCTCCAAAGGGTTTAACGATAACCGTGGGTTACGCATTGATCATATTTTGGCAAATCACGAACTGGCGCAACATTGCGTGGCGGCGGGGATCGCTTTGGATATTCGCGCCATGGAAAAACCGTCGGATCATGCGCCGATCTGGGCTGAATTTAAATAGGAAGCGACTATGGAAATTGAACAAAATTGGCAAAATTATCGTTCCATGGTTAAAGAAAAAGTGGCGATTTTTTCCGTAAACTTGACGCTGTTCCAAAGCTATCAAAAAACGCAAGCGACCCACCACACCATTTTGCAATTTTCGCTGCCTTATGCGGCGGAAGAAAACGGGTTGCCACAAACAGAAAATTATCAACCCTTGCTGAAAGAAATGTTGCGCCTTTCGACATTATTAAGCGCACAACCGCAGTCCGTCTATGTAGGTTATATGCTTTCCGATAAACAAGCGACCCTTTATTTTTATTGCCAAGATGCGGCGCCATTAAAAGCTGTGCTTGCCGATTTTGCGCAAGTGACCAACATTAGCGAACAACAAGATCCTAACTGGGATATTTATTTTGATTTTCTCCTGCCCTCTCCCTTGGAAATGAAAATCAATGCGACGGAAGAAATTTTGGATATGCTGATACAAAATGGACGCAGTTTGGATATGACTTATTTAATCGAGCATACTTTTCATTTTCCGGAAGAAGAGAATATGTATTTGTTCCTTGAATATGTCGCCACACACAATATTTCCTTTTTAACCCTAAAACACACCAGTATCCCAATTCCCTTGGATGAAGAAGAAAGGGCGTTTATCGTTAAATTAGAGCAAGAAATGAATTTAAGCGGGACAGATATTTTCAAATATGTGGAACAATTTGAGGAAATCTCCTTGCAATTTTCCGGTGAATATATCGGTTGGGAAAGTCAAGAATTAGCGTGGGACAAAACCCAATTAAACTGACCGATAAAAGTGCGGTTAACATTACCGCACTTTTAGACGCTTATCACGCGCCTTCTCCTATCAAGGCAACTATCATAATATCGCCACCTTCTCACAATTTTTATCATTAAGCTATTAACCTAACTCACTTCTCTATTATAATAGGCGTCAAAATGATTTGGAGGAGATTATGGCAACAATTAAAGATGTAGCAAAAATGGCGGGCGTTTCAACCACAACGGTATCCCACGTGATCAATAAAACCCGTTTTGTTGCAACTGAAACAGAAAATGTTGTGTTGCAGGCAATTAAAGTCCTAAATTACTCGCCAAGTGCTGTAGCGCGTAGCTTAAAAGTCAATACGACAAAATCTATCGGAATGATCGTCACTACCAGTGAAACCCCTTATTTTGCTGAAATTATTCATGCAGTCGAAGAACATTGTTATCGCCAAGGGTATTCGCTGTTTTTATGCAATACGCAAAATAATCCGGAAAAAATTCGCAACCATCTTGATATGTTGGCAAAAAAACGCGTGGATGGCATCTTGGTGATGTGTGCGGAATATACGCAAGATTCTTTGGATTTATTAGCGGATTTTTCCAGCATCCCTATGGTGGTAATGGATTGGGGTCCAAACAACCCTTACACCGATCTCATTCAAGATCATAGCTTTGATGGCGGTTATTTAGCAACGAAATACCTGATCGAAAATGGGCATAAAGACATTGGAGTTATCGCCGGAGAGCTCATTAAAACCACCGCAAAAAACCGCTATGATGGTTTTGTTAAAGCCATGCAAGAGGCTGATTTAACGATCAATCCTGATTGGATTATGGAGGGCTTTTTCGAGCCGGAGGATGGTTATGAGTGCATGAATAAAATCTTGGCGCAAGAAAAATTACCAACTGCGGTTTTTTGTTGTAATGACGTCATGGCGTTGGGTGCCATTTCCGCTATCGGAGAAAAAGGTTTGCGCGTACCGGAAGATATTTCCATTATCGGTTATGACAATATCCATTCCTCGCGTTTTTATTCGCCACCATTGACCACCATTCACCAATCTAAAGCCCGTTTGGGAATGCAGGCATTAAGTTTATTATTTGAACGTATCAGCAAAAAAAATAGTGAACACCGTGTTATTGAGCTTTATCCAGAATTAGTCATCCGCAAATCAGTGAAAAAACGGAGCTAAAATTAACCGCGCTTTTTACTACGGGCGGATAATGCCGCTATTCGTCCGCTTTTTATTCTCTCCTCCTGTCATTTGATGAATAAAAATTTATCTATTACATTGCTATAACAATTAAATTTATGCTAATTTAGTAACGATTTTTTTAAAAAAATTTAATTTATTTCCCTAAATTTAAATTTTTTAATTTTTTTAAAAAATTACATTGACCTCTATCGCTAATTTGCGTTATATCTATGTTCATGAAATAACCTATCATCTTATTTACTATTTATACTAAGAGGTTTCTATGCTCTCACAATATTCTACTATGCGTAATAACATCAGTATGCTTGGGCATTTTCTTGGAGAAACAATTCGTGACGCTCAAGGCAATGACATTTTGGATCTGATTGAAAATATTCGAGTACTCTCCCGTGACTCACGATCCGGTGACGAAAAAGCGCGTCAACAATTGCTAGACACGCTGGCAACCATTTCCGACGATCAAATTATTCCTGTTGCGCGCGCCTTTAGCCAATTCTTAAACTTGACCAATATCGCCGAACAATATCAAACGATTTCGCGCCAACATTTTGACCTAGAAGCGTCCTCCCGCTCCTTGGAAGCCTTATTTAAAAACTTAAAAGCACAACATATCGCGAAAGAAAAGGTAATTGAAACCGTTGAGAATTTATTGATTGAATTGGTCTTAACCGCACACCCAACGGAAGTTACTCGCCGCTCGTTGGTTCACAAACACGTAGAAATCAACCGCTGTTTAAGTCGCTTAGAACATGATGATTTAACTGAAGCGGAAACCAGCAAATTAAAACGTCGCCTTATGCAATTAATCGCGTTGGCATGGCATACCAATGAAATTCGTACCCAACGCCCGACACCCGTGGACGAAGCTAAATGGGGCATGGCGGTATTGGAAAACAGTTTGTGGAAAGCTGTACCGGAATTTTGTCGTCAGCTCAATCTCCATTTGGAAAAAAACTTTGGCGTGCAACACCCTGTTGATCTGGCGCCGGTAAAATTTTCATCTTGGATGGGGGGCGACCGTGACGGAAATCCGTTTGTAACCGCCAAAACCACACGCCAAGTATTAGCCATGAACCGTTGGAAAGCGGCGGAATTATTCTTATCCGACATTCAAGGCTTAGTTGATGAACTTTCCGTCATTCAATGTACGGATGAATTCCGTGCTAAATATGGCGATCATCTTGAACCTTACCGCGTGGTGATCAAAGACTTACGCAGCAAATTAACCAAAACCGTAGCGTATTACGGAAGTTTATTAGAAGGCAGAACGCCGACCATTACGCGAGATGAAATCCTCACTCAAGACGAGCAACTTTGGGAACCGCTATACGACTGCTACCAATCGTTACAACAATGCGGTATGCGTATTATTGCCAATGGGGATTTGCTAGATTGTTTACGCCGCGTGCGTTGTTTCGGATTGAGCCTATCGCGTTTAGATATCCGCCAAGAAAGTACCCGCCATACAGATGCTATCGCGGAAATTACCCGCTATATCGGTTTAGGCGATTATTCGCAATGGACAGAAGACGATAAACAAGCTTTTTTAATTCGCGAACTTAGCTCGCGCCGCCCATTATTACCACGCGACTGGGCACCATCAGAAAACACCCAAGAAGTGTTGGAAACCTGTCGCGTAATCGCCGAACAACCGGAAGGGGTGATTTCTTGTTATATTATTTCCATGGCGCGTACCACATCAGATGTCCTCGCGGTGCATCTACTGCTGAAAGAAGCCGGCGTCCCTTATCATTTACCGGTGGTTCCGTTATTTGAAACCTTAGATGACTTAGATGCCTCTGAAGAAGTGATGACCCAATTATTCAACATTGGTTGGTATCGTGGCGTGATCAATAATCAACAAATGGTAATGATCGGTTATTCCGACAGTGCCAAAGATGCCGGCATGATGGCAGCCTCTTGGGCGCAATATCGCGCGCAAGAACAACTGGTGAATTTATGTGAAAAATTAGGCATTGAATTAACCCTGTTCCATGGTCGTGGCGGTACTATCGGTCGCGGTGGCGCACCAGCACATGCTGCGCTATTATCACAACCGCCGCGTTCTTTGAAAAATGGTTTACGTGTAACGGAACAAGGGGAAATGATCCGCTTTAAACTCGGCTTACCAGAAGTCGCAGTCGGCAGTTTAGATTTTTACGCCAGCGCTATTTTACAAGCCAATTTATTGCCACCGCCGGAACCGAAAGCCGATTGGCGCGCCGTGATGGATGAGCTTTCTGCTCGTTCTTGCGAGGTTTATCGCGGTGTGGTGCGTGGTGATAAAGATTTTGTACCTTATTTCCGCTCTGCTACACCGGAACAAGAGTTATCTAAATTGCCACTCGGCTCCCGCCCGGCAAAACGTAATCCAAATGGTGGTGTAGAAAGTTTGCGCGCCATCCCTTGGATTTTCGCTTGGATGCAAAATCGCTTAATGTTACCGGCATGGCTGGGCGCCGGCGCCGCTATTCGCCAAGTAATCGAAAACGGCCAACAAGAAACCATTGCCGAAATGTGCAAAATGTGGCCTTTCTTCTCTACCCGAATCGGGATGTTGGAGATGGTGTTTAGTAAAACCGACGCTTGGTTATCGGAACATTATGATCATCACTTGGTGAAAAAAGAGTTATGGTACCTCGGACAAGCCTTGCGCGAACAGCTTAACGCTGATATCAAAACGGTGTTATCCCTTTCCCATGAAGATCAATTGATGTCTGATTTGCCATGGATCGCCGAATCAATTGCGCTACGCAACGTTTACACTGATCCGCTTAATTTATTGCAAGTGGAATTATTGCGTCGCTTACGGGAAAATCCGGAAAACCCAAATCCGGATGTTGAGCAAGCCTTGATGATCACTATCACAGGTATCGCTGCCGGAATGCGTAACACAGGCTAGAATTGAATGGTTTCATCTACCAAGCTGGCAATATTTTGCCAGCTTTATTTTTATGTAGCACAAAATCAGCAAAAGTGCGGTCATTTTCTTGTTATATTCCACAAGCCACTCCCTTTGGCTTCGCGTTCATCTTTTCTCTAATGATACGTAATATTTTATGCTATGATACAATTCTCTTGTTGTTTTAGCTTTGGAAAATTTATGACACAAAATAGACAAAAACTCGATCCCGACTCTGCTATTGATATAGCTTATGATATTTTCTTGGAGATGGCAGGCGAAAACCTCGATCCGACAGATATTTTGCTGTTTAATTTACAATTTGAAGAACGCGGCGCGGTAGAATTTGTGGAAACTGCCGACGATTGGGAACAAGAAATCGGCGTTTTAATCGACCCAGAAGCCTATGCGGAAGTTTGGATTGGCTTGGTCAATGAACAAGATGAAATGGACGATATTTTTGCCAAACTCCTCATCTCGCACCGCGAAGAAGACCGCGAATACCATATTATTTGGAAAAAATAATTGAATAGCCTAACGTTAAGTTAATTATTCAGCTCAAAAGTGTAAGAAAAAGCGCGGTAAAAATGACCGCACTTTTTGTTTAACACTGCTGCCTTAACCACAAATTATTCTTCAATTGAACGCAACAATTCGTTGATACCCACTTTTCCTAAGGTTTTCGCATCAACTTTTTTCACGATTACCGCGCAATATAAGCTATATTTACCATCTTTAGATGGTAAGCTGCCGGAAACCACCACAGATCCCGCCGGAACACGTCCGTAGAACACTTCGCCGGTTTCGCGATCATAAATTTTGGTAGATTGACCGATAAAGACGCCCATAGAAATCACGCAACCGTCTTCCACGATAACGCCCTCAACCACTTCAGAACGTGCGCCGATAAAGCAGTTGTCGCCGATAATGGTTGGGTTTGCCTGTAACGGTTCTAATACGCCACCAATACCTACGCCACCAGATAAATGCACATTTTTACCGATTTGCGCACAAGATCCCACGGTTGCCCAAGTATCGACCATGGTACCTTCGCCAACGTAGGCCCCGATATTGACATAAGATGGCATTAATACGGTGTTTTTAGCAATATACGCGCCTTTACGCACAGTTGCAGATGGCACTACGCGGAAGCCTTCTTGTTGGAAACGTTCAGCGGTGTAATTAGCAAATTTCAATGGCACTTTGTCATAATATTTGGTTTCCGCCCCGTCAATAATTTCGTTATCATTAATGCGGAAAGAAAGTAATACCGCTTTTTTCAACCATTGATGGGTCACCCACTCGCCATCAATTTTTTCCGCCACGCGATATTTTCCCTGATCCAATCCTTCGATCACTTCCTCAATGGCTGCACGCGTTTGTGCATCAACGGTTTTTGGCGTAATGTCGGCGCGACGCTCAAATGCCGCTTCAATGATATTTTGCAAGTTTGACATGGTGTTTCCTATAACGAATAAATTAAAAATAAAGCCTTATTCTTACATAAATCCACTAAAAAGACATCTTTTTTCTGTGAGCACTTTTTCATCCACTCTCAAGAAAAGCAAAAAACATAAGGGAAAAGGCGATAAAAAACGCGATAAAACATCACCGCACTTTATCCAATTTCGCATTCAGCCACGCCACTTAGCGCGTTTCTAACTCAATGCCTTCAAATAATTTTTTCACCGCGTTGTTATCATGCAAACGCTCTGCTTTTTCAATCACAGAACGCGTTAAGTGCGGCGAAAAATAGCTAATAAAATCATACATATAATTACGCAAGAAAATGCTATGTTTAAACGCGATTTGGGTCATACTCGGACGGAAAAGATGGCTCGCATCTAATGCCAATAAATCCGTATCCGCCGGCGTGTGCGCCATTGACGCCATAATTCCGACACCTAATCCCAAGCGTACATAAGTTTTGATCACGTCGGCATCAGTTGCGGTAAACACAATATTCGGCAAAATACCGGCACTATTAAAGGCATAGTCCAAATCCGAAACACCCGTAAAACCGAAAGTATAGGTCACCAACGGGTATTTACCCAACGCTTCCACCGTCAGTTTTTCGCATTGAGCCAAAGGATGTTCCGGCTTGACAATCACCGAACGATTCCACATATAACAAGGCAACAACACCACATCATCAAACAAATATTGCGCTTCCGTAGTAATCGCAAAATCCACTTCGCCAGAAAGCAAAGCATCATAAATTTGCATTGGTGAACCTTGATGAATATGCAAGCTCACGTCAGGATATTGCTTAGAAAAGCGCTCCACCACCGGCGGCAGCATATAACGCGCTTGCGTATTGGTCGTCGCAATACGCAATACCCCATGATTAGGTTGGGTATATTCGTTTGCCACTGCGCGAATACTTTGTGTTTTTACCAATAATTCGCGCGCAATGGACACAATTTTTTTCCCAGCAGGCGTCAACGCTTTAATATGTTTGCCATTACGCTCAAAAATTTCCAACCCCAATTCGTCTTCCAACAAGCGCACCTGCTTACTGATCCCTGGTTGAGAAGTAAACAAGGAATTCGCCGCTTCCGTGACGTTCAGATTTTGATTAACAATTTCGACAATATAACGCAGTTGCTGTATTTTCATAATATGGCTCATAAATAACCACGCTTTTGCATCAAGGCGTACAAAAGTGCGGTAGTTTTTCTTAGGATTTCTTATAACGCTTAGTTAATTCCCCATAGCGTTTGACCGCTTTCCGAATTTGATTCGTTTTCGGACGACGTTTGGGTTTATTTACATCAAGTTTCGTTTCTGTTTCCGGGGGAAGACCGACCAATTCACGCAAATAATTTACATTGGTCAAATTCATTTCTTCCCAACCACCACGAGGCAATGATTTCATCAGATGAATATTACCATAGCGAATACGAATTAAACGGCTGACTTGAATCCCTTGCGATTCCCACAGACGCCGGACTTCACGATTACGCCCTTCCATCAAGGTTACATCAAACCACTGATTCATCCCTTGCCCGCCTACCGCTTTAATTGACTTAAAACTTGCCGGACCATCTTCCAACTGAACGCCTTTTTTCAAACGCTGAAGTATCGCTTCATCCACTTGCCCGAATACCCGAACTGAATATTCGCGCTCCACTTCTCGACTCGGGTGCATTAAACGATTGGCTAATTCACCGTCAGTAGTAAATAACAATAAACCAGAAGTATTAATATCCAAGCGCCCAACAGCAATCCAGCGAGATCCAGTTAAGCGTGGCAAGCGATCAAATACCGTCGCCCGTCCTTCTGGATCATGGCGAGTACAAAGCTCGCCTTCTGGTTTGTAATACATCAACACACGACACACTTCTTTTTGCGCGTGTAATAAATTGACAACATGACCATCAATACGCACTTTGGCACCGGAACGCACATCAATCCGATCACCCAAAGTCGCGACTTTTCCATCCACACTAATACGATTTTCCGCAATCATCGCCTCAATTTCACGTCGCGATCCTTGACCAGCGCGCGCCAAAACCTTTTGCAATTTCTCGCCTTCTACCTTTGCTTTAGCGTTGACATTTACCTTATCTAAAGGCGCTGTTTTCGTCTTTTTTTTCGCTGATTTTTTCTCAAAGTGCGGTGCTTTTTGGCGAGAGTTTGTATTCTTTGCTTTCATATTTCCTCTTGTCGCTTTCACAAGCGTCTTTCATTGTAATTAAATTTATCCGATAAAAGGGGCGGTAGATCCGCTTCCTTCACGTAAAATAACCGGCGCTTCTTCCGTCAAATCCACCACCGTCGTTGGCTCTTGCCCCAAATAACCGCCATGAATAATCAAATCCACTTGGCGCTCTAGCCGATCGCGAATTTCCTCTGGATCCGATTGGGTGATATGATCTTCGCCGGGCAACATCAACGAACAAGATAACAGCGGTTCGTTTAATGCTTTCAACAATTCCAAGGCAATCTGATTATCCGGTACGCGCAAACCAATGGTTTTACGTTTCGACGTCATCAAACGCCGTGGCAATTCTTTGGTAGCGGTTAAAATAAAGGTATAGCGACCCGGTGTATTATTTTTAATCAACCGATAAGCGCGATTGGTCACCACCGAATAAGTCGATAATTCTGACAAATCGCTGCATACCAACGTAAAATTATGCCCTTCTGGTAGCTGCCTGATTTGCACAATTCTATCCATTGCGTGCTTATCGCCGACTAAACAGCCCAACGCATATCCTGAATCTGTCGGATAAACGATAACGCCACCTTTGCGTAAAATTTCCACCGCTTGATTAATCAAACGCGCTTGTGGATTTTCCGGATGAACATAAAAAAACTGACTCATATCCCCTTCCTTTTTTCACTTGACGCAATTATACACAAATCAAGCAAAATCCGATAACCTTTTACTCGCACTACCCAGAAAAATTCAACTGCGTAGCGCCCCTGAATGCCATTTCTTACACATCCAACAGCATTAAAATCGCCGCTTCCCCACCCCACGCTTTCGGCGCTTGATGTAAAGCGCGCACACGCGGATGTTGCACCAACCAACGGGGAATTTGGCGTTTTAAAGTATAAGTGCCATATCCGGTCATCACGCTGGCGCAATATAAATGCGCTTTTTCACAGGCAAGAATTAATTCCGCCAGCTCCAATTTAGCTTCATCTTTGGTTAAACCATGTAAATCTAAAAAAATTTGTGGGGAAAAATCGCCACGGCGTAATTGTTTCAACAAGTAACTGTCTTCATTTTCACGCAAATATTTGACCGCACTTTCTTCTTCCAATAAGGGCTCATATTCGTCCGAGAAGAAAAACAGCGTATCTTCTGTTTCGCGAAGACTGCGAATTTCCTCTTTTTTTCGTCTATTTTTCACCCGTGGCGGTACAAACTCATTTTGCTGCAATTTTTTTGCTCCTTTGATCGCCTCACGAAATAAAGCAATATCTTCTTCTTTTAACATAGTTTTCTTATGATGATAAAAATTTTTCTGAATTGTAAAAATAATCTGATATAAATGTCGATTTTGATCACCGACTTGACATAAAATAGTGCCACATGATTATCATAACAAATTTTCGCCTGCTTGACGAAGGATAGCCTATGAATACCCATTTTCATCTCGATCCCAACAACGATATTATTGATCCGCAATTACTTGCCTCACAAATTACGCAAGATCTGCATTCTATCCAAGATTATTTGCGCTGGACATTGTCTATGTTCAACCGCGCAGAAATTTATTATGGTCATGGTTATGATAATGGCTGGGATGAAGCACAACAATTGGTTTTCTCGGCGCTGCAACTGCCGCCCGATTTTCCCGCTGCCTTTTATCCGTCCCGTCTCACTCAAACAGAAAAAGAAACCATCATTGAATTGGTAACACAACGTATTAATCAACGCATTCCCGTTGCCTATCTTACCAACAGCGCTTGGTTTTGCGGATTAGAATTTTATGTAGATGAACGCGTCATCATTCCGCGCTCGCCGATCAGCGCGCTGATTCAAGAAAAATTTGCTGGTTTACTAACCCAGTCACCAACGCGTATTTTAGATATGTGTACTGGCAGCGGTTGTATCGCTATCGCCTGTGCCGAGCAATTTCCGCAAGCGGAAGTGGATGCGGTGGATTTATCGGTGGATGCGTTAAATGTGGCGGAAATTAATATTGAGCGCTACCAACTCGCCCACCGCGTAATCCCAATCCAATCAGATTTATTTCGCCAATTGCCACAAGATCATTACGATCTTATCGTGACCAATCCGCCGTATGTAGATGCAGAAGACTTAGCAGAGATGCCGGAAGAATTCCATCACGAACCGGAAATAGCGCTCGGTTCCGGTTCTGACGGGCTATACGCCACCAAACAAATTTTACTGCACGCCACGGATTATCTTAACGACAATGGCGTATTAGTCTGCGAAGTGGGGAACAGCATGGTACACCTCGTCGAACAATTGCCAACGGTTCCGTTTCGCTGGGTTGAATTAAAAAATGGTGGCTTAGGCGTTTTTGCACTCACCAAAGCGGAGTTACTACAATCGCAAGCCGAAATTAAACGCCTCGTTGAACAAGCATAGAATAAGCCTAAAAATTCATCATTTTTTCACCGCACTTTGTCTCAATTTTCCGCAAAGTGCGGTCACTTTTGCCTTAATTTTGTGCAAGATGTATAAATAATCTTCTTTCAAGATTTCCCCTTCTATTTTTTAATTTACATCATTTTTTTTCTATATTATATTACGCCACAGCCACAACGGAGGAATGGTCGAGTGGTTGAAGGCACCGGTCTTGAAAACCGGCGAGGGTTTACGCCCTCCGTGAGTTCGAATCTCACTTCCTCCGCCATTTTTCTATAAAGTTGTAAATTTATGATCTTAAGCATTCGTAATTTACAACTTTTTTATTTTCTACAATTTCTCCTCATGCCTTATTTTCAACCTCATTTTTAATATCTAAATCTAAATTTAGGCAAGAATTTGACTTGATTTACGAAGATTAAGCAATGTGTTGTCATTTAAGAAAATATACTGTGTCATTTGATAACATAACGAAGTATAAAATTTGTAGATAAAACATTGACTTTTACCCATCTAACCGCTACTTTATAGTCTGTTTTTTGTTAAACTTACACAGGAGCTTTTATGGAATCTCGTATTATTGTTGATGCAGGCAGAGAGTCGGTTTTGGCAACGAATAAAGTGTTGCGTAATACATACTTTTTACTGGCGTTAACCTTAACTTTTTCGGCGATCGTTGCGTTTGTCGCCATGAGTTTAAATTTACCGCGCCTGCATTTTGTCGTGTTACTAGTCGGATTTTACGGGTTGTTATTTTTAAATAATGCTTTAGCAAATAGCGGTTGGGGGATTTTATCTACCTTCGCATTAACCGGATTTTTAGGTTATTCTCTCGGTCCAATTTTAAGTCATTATGTAGGGGCTGGATTAGGCGATTTAGTGGTACTCGCGCTTGCTGGTACCGCTGCGGTCTTTTTCGCTTGCTCGGCTTATGTGTTAACCTCGAAAAAAGATATGTCTTTCTTATCCGGCATGATGTTTGCGCTTTTTGTGGTTCTACTTGTCGGCATGGTGGCAAGTTTCTTCTTTAATACACCGGCGCTTTATGTGGCGATCAGTGCATTATTTATCATATTTTCTACCATGGGGATTTTATACGAAACCAGCAATATCGTTCATGGCGGAGAAACAAACTATATTCGTGCAACGGTAAGTTTATACGTTTCACTCTACAATTTATTTATCAGCCTATTGAATTTATTAGGTATTTTAAACAACAACGACTAATTTATGCGGTCTCAATGAAACACCCCATTTTGGGGTGTTTGTGATCGGAGGGTATTCTTTTTTATGTTAATCGTTAATAATATAACGCTTGAAACCGACGCTACCGGTTATTTGGCAGACATGTCGCAGTGGAATGAAGATGTGGCAAAAGCTATTGCGCAGCAAGAAAATATTATGCTAACCGAGGCGCATTGGGAAGTGATTTATTTCGTACGCCAGTTCTACCAAGAATACCACACCTCTCCCGCCATTCGGATGTTAGTAAAAGCAATGGCAGAAAAATTGGGGGCGGAAAAAGGCAATAGCCGTTATCTGCAACGTCTTTTCCCTGAAGGTCCGGCAAAACAAGCCAGCAAACTCGCGGGACTACCGAAACCGGCAAAATGCCTTTAAGCCGCTTAATCTTCATCAATCTTTAGCGTTGCACAGAAAAATCATCAAAAACCGCTTGCCCAACATAATCTTGCATAATAACCTGTTTCACGTCAGCGGTTTTTGGTCCTTGCTGTAGCCAATGATATAAGGCATCTATTTGTGAATCCTCTCCCATGGCAATCACTTCGACACTACCGTCTTTGCGATTTCTGACCATGCCGCACAACGCTAATACATTGGCTTGTTTCCACGTAAAATAACGAAAACTGACGCCCTGCACCCGACCATAGATCAAAAAATGTTTTTTTAACATCATCAGCCACATTATCCTTCAATTTATTGCTAAATTTAAAAAATTTTTTAAAGAAAATGCACTTTTCTATTTTCATTCTCTTTGAATTAGAATAGGATAGCAAGCATTCCTTTGAGAATAAACCCATTTAATTATTTGTAAAGATTGTATCTAGATAAAGGAGCAATTATGAAATTCCGTTCTGCTGCATTAGCGACTACCGCCCTATTAATGAGTACAGCCAGCTTTGCAGGTGTTGTAACCAGTTCAACTAATATTGAATTTTTAGCGATTGATGGAAAAAAACCGGCTACTTCTCTTTTAAAATCAACCAATTCCTTCAATGTAAACGATTCACAAATGCACCAAGTCGTAGTGAGAGTGACTGAAATTATCCGTGCCGGCTCCGACCGCGAATTATTCGAATCCGATCCAATTATTATCTCTTTCCAAGGTTCTCAAGAAGATGTGGTGATTTCTGCGCCGCGTATTGAAGACGAGCGTGATGCAAAAAATTTCAAAAAAAATCCAACAATTTCAGTAAAAACCGTTTCCGGTCGTGAAATTGCGACCAAACAAGATACCTTGGCTCAGGAAGGTTTTTTGCCGGGTGTTAATCTTGTCAACACCTTATCTGATTATAATACCTCCGGCGCAGTCGCCTCGGTTTCTTCACTAGCGACAACTGCGGTTCCTGCGGCGGTACCTGGTTTCGCAACTAAAGCCAATAAAGGAAAAGTCGTCGTACAAGGTGAAAATGTGGCTGAACAACAATTACAATATTGGTTCCAACAAGCGGATAAAGAAACTCAAGCGCGTTTCTTAGATTGGGCTAAAAAATTGAAATAATTGATGATTGCCAGTTTCGTTTTGCTATAATAAAAAGTGAGCTTAAATTGCTCACTTTTTTTATTTGAGGAGGAATTATGCAAACCATCACCCGAACCCTATCCCCGCATAAAAGCATTGCTCTTGTCGCACATGATCACTGCAAACAAGATCTTATAAATTGGTGTAAAAACAACCGCACTTTACTAAGCCAACATACATTATACGCTACCGGAACCACTGGTAATCTAATCCAGCAAGAAACACAGCTGAAAATTGCCAATCTATTAAGCGGTCCAATGGGCGGTGATCAGCAATTAGGCGGATTAATTGCGGAAAATAAAATTGATTTGCTGATTTTCTTCTGGGATCCAATGAATGCAGTGCCTCATGATCCTGATGTGAAAGCCTTAATGCGTATTGCTACGGTTTGGAATATTCCGGTAGCAATGAATATGGCAACAGCAGATTTTCTCATTAGCTCGCCTCATTTTAATCAATCTATTGATATTCGCATTCCTGATTATCAAGGTTATTTAAAAGCTCGGATTGAATAAGGACCCCCTAATGTCTCTGATTTTAAACATTTTAAATTTTATTCTTGGCGGATTTGCCACCACGCTAGGTTGGCTTTTAGCGACAATCATCAGCGCTCTCTTGATCGTCACTCTGCCTTACAGCCGAAGCTGCTGGGAAATCACCAAAATGTCATTTGTGCCTTTTGGCAATGATATTATTCATGTGAAATATCTTGAACCAAAAAGCGCCACATTAAATACCTTAGGTAGCGTATTTAACGTAGTCTGGTTTATTTTATTCGGTTGGTGGTTGTGCATTTTCCATATTATCGCCGGTATTTCGCAATGTATCACCATTATCGGAATTCCCGTTGGTTTAGCCAATTTTAAACTCGCCGGTATTTCCTTATTTCCGGTTGGACAACGTGTCGTCTCCAAAGAATTAGCACAATTAGCTCGTCAACGAGCGGCGCAACAACAATTTTACGATCGTTAATATATGAATAATTGGTTCAATGCGAAAGTTATTGCGGCAATTCCTATTTTTATCGCAGTAAATCTTGCCGCAATAACCGTTTGGGTATTGGGCATCTCGCAACAGAGTATGCCATTAGTATTGGGCATCATTGCCGGCGGCTTGGTAGATCTTGATAATCGCCTTACCGGTCGTTTAAAAAATATTTTTTATACCCTAATCGCCTTTTCTATTTCCTCCCTTTGCGTCCAATTAACCTTGGGCAAAGGGCTGGAGTTTACCCTGTTAATGACAGTGATCACCTTTGTATTTACCCTCGTCGGTGCAGTAGGACTGCGTTATAGAACTATTTCATTCGGTACGCTAGTGGTCGCGGTCTATACCACCTTAACCTATCTCCCCGATACCCTATGGTATCTCAATCCGCTTCTCATTCTATGCGGAACCTTGCTCTACAGCAGCATTACCATTATCGTTTATTTATTTTTCCCTAACCGTCCGGTACAGGAAAATATGGCAAAATCCTTTGTCGCACTTGCTGAATATCTGGAAGCTAAAGCGGCATTTTTCGATCCGGACGATATTGAGCAACTAGCGAACAAGCAAGTCACCCTTGCTATGAGAAACAGTACTTTAATCGACGCCTTTAATGCTTGTCGAACGGCTTTGTTTTATCGAATTCGGGGGCAAAACCGCCATGCTCGAACTACCAAAATGCTTAAATTTTACTTTTCGGCACAAGATATTCACGAGCGCGTAAATTCCAGCTATTTCAATTACTTTGAATTAGCGCAACAGCTTAAAAACAGCGATCTGATTTTCCGTATTCAGCGCTTACTCGAACTGCAAGCGCAAGCCTGTCGTGATGTGGCGCAAAGTTTACGCCAAAATAAAACCTATAATTACAATGTACGCTTAGAAAAAGCCATTCTCGGTATCAATCAATCCCTTGAAATTCATGCCAAAAATTATTCAGACGCCAATGACAAGCGTTTATTTGCATTAAAAACCTTAATTGATAATTTACAAGGTGTAGATTGGCAATTGCGCCATCTAGAACAAGCGCAATCGGTACAAGAAGAAAATTCAGAAAAAGCCAAAATTCATAATGAACAAATTACCGGTTTAAAAAATATTTGGCTGGCTATTCGTAGCCACCTCAATTTCAACTCCCAATTATTCCGCCATGCAATACGACTTTCTATTGTCGTATTTATCAGCTGTATTATTGTTGAATTTTTCCAATTGGATCGCGGTTACTGGATATTATTGACAGCCATTTTTGTCTGTCAGCCAAACTACTCTGCCACTAAAAAACGCTTAAAACAGCGCATTATTGGCACCATACTCGGCGTCATTATCGGTTCTCTACTACCTTATATCCAACCGACTTTGGCGCTGCAACTGGGCTTAATTGTGGTCACCAGTACCCTATTTTTCTTTTTCCGCAGTAACAATTACAGTTACTCCACCTTTTTCATCACATTACAAGTTTTAATCAGTTTTAACGTAATGGGATTTGATATTCATACCGCGACCTTCTCGCGCCTACTGGATACCCTGATCGGCGCCTTAATCGCTTGGTTTGCTGTCTCTTATTTATGGCCAGATTGGCATTATTTACAGTTAGATAAAGTAATCCATCAAGCAATAAAAAGCGATGCAAAATATTTGCTTTACGTCATCAGTCAATTGCAATTCGGCAAAGGCGATCCCTTGAAATATCGCATTGCCCGCCGCAACGCCCACGACTACGCCGCCACACTGAGTACAACACTTGCCGACATGAGCAGCGAGCCACAAAAATACAAAGCCCATTTACAGGAAGGATTTGAGCTGTTAAAAATTAACTATTCTCTGCTTAGTTATATTTCAGCCCTTGGTGCCTACCGCCAAAACCTCAAACGCACCACACAAACCATCAGCTTTCTGGCGGAATTCTATCCTATAGCGAAAAAAATTATTTATGTGTTGGAACATATCGACAGTCTCACACCAGAGATATTTAACAAGCTTCTGCTCAACATAGAACTATCGCTCAAGCAGTTAAGTGATGATCAAGTGATCAATTGCACACAAACCGAATTCAGTATTCCGGTGCAACAACTCAACTTGATTTACCAAATTCTGCCACAACTTCATGGTATATTTTATCATCATCCGCAGATAACCTCACTGACTGCCAATGAAGTATAAAAAAGAAAAATAGCATAAAAAAAGTGCGGTTAAAATGACCGCACTTTTCCCATTGTATTCCGAAATTACAAATCAAAATCGCCGAAATCGTTGGTATCAACTTTCGAATCAATTTGCCCCACCAAATAGGAACTGACTTCCACTTCTTGCGGCGCCACCTGAACATTATCAGACACAAGCCAAGCATTAATCCACGGAATTGGATTAGAACGCGTTTGGAATGGTAACGGTAATCCCACCGCTTGCATCCGAATATTGGTTATATATTCAACATATTGCACCAAAATATCGCGATTTAAACCAATCATGGAACCGTCTTTAAACAAATAATCTGCCCATTCTTTTTCTTGTTCGGCTGCCGCAACAAATAAATCATAGGCTTCTTGTTTGCATTCTTCCGCAATTTCCGCCATTTCTGGATCATCTTGTCCAGCTGCCATAATGTTCAAAATATGCTGTGTACCGGTTAAATGTAAGGATTCATCACGGGCAATAAATTTGATGATTTTAGCATTCCCTTCCATTAACTGGCGCTCGGCAAACGCAAAAGAACACGCAAAAGACACATAGAAACGAATTGCCTCTAACGCATTGACGCTCATCAAACATAAATACAATTGTTTTTTCAAATGACGTAAGGTCACCACGCATTCTTTGCCATCCACCGTATAAGTGCCTTCACCATACAATCCGTATAACTGGCTGTCGCGAATTAAATCATCATAATAAGCAGAAATATCGCGCGCCCGTTTAATGATTTCTTTATTGGTCACAATATCATCAAATACCACAGAAGGATCGTTAACGATATTGCGGATAATATGAGTATAAGAACGCGAATGGATCGTTTCAGAAAAGGTCCAAGTTTCAATCCAGGTTTCCAATTCCGGAATAGAAACCAAAGGCAATAACGCCACATTCGGGCTGCGCCCTTGAATGGAATCCAACAAGGTTTGATATTTTAAGTTACTGATAAAAATATGTTTTTCGTGCTCTGGTAAGGCTTGATAATCAATGCGATCTTGCGACACGTCCACTTCTTCCGGACGCCAAAAAAAAGATAATTGTTTTTCGATTAATTTTTCAAAGGTTTCATATTTTTGTTGATCATAACGAGCGACGTTCACATTTTGTCCAAAGAACATAGGTTCTTTTAATTGATCATTTTTAGTTTGAGAAAACGTAGTATATGCCATATATCCTCACAATAAAGAAATTTATGCCTTATTTTACCTTAAGTTCAACGAAATGCTAAATCGTTTTTCCGCTCCCTAAAAGGGCGGTCAATTTTGGGTGGATTTTATTGACCAGCCAAAACGCGCTAATAATTGCTGCCATTGTTGGTCAAGTGGCGCCACAATTTCAAGGCGTTGCCGCGTAAACGGATGCAAAATAGCCAATTTTTCACAATGCAACATCAAACGATTGACGCCAATATGCTCGGTTAAGGCGCGATTTTGATGCAAATCGCCATATTGCGTATCACCTAAAATCGGATGAAAAATATGCTTCATGTGGCGACGCAATTGGTGTTTTCGTCCCGTTTGCGGAATTAATCTGACCAAAGAATAACGACTGGTTTGATAACGTCCTACCGCATAAGGCATTTCTGCGGTCTCCAATCCAACATAATCGGTCACCGCCTCTTGTGGCGCTTTATCTTGGCGAGAAAATTTATCAGCGATTTTATCTAATTGAATTTTCAGCGGATAATCAATCCGCGCCGCACCATGCACATAGCCGCGAACCACCGCCAAATAAGATTTTTCTACCAATTTTTGCTCAAATTGCTGACAAAGCAAATTCGCGCATTCGCTACTCAAGGCAAACAACAATACGCCAGAAGTCGGGCGATCTAAGCGGTGAATAGGATAAACCAATTGCCCCAACTGATCGCGCAAAGTTTGCATGACAAATTGCGTCTCGCCCGAATCTAGCCAACTGCGATGCACCAACATACCCGCTGGCTTATTGACTGCCACCAGATGCTCGTCTTGATAAAGAATATCCAGTAACATTATTGCTGCTGACAAATTTTTTCAATTTCACTGATCGGCTGCAAAAGGCGCGGCAAATCGTCCAATTCTTTCAGCGCTTCTTCAACATAAGGCACAATAGCAATCTTCGCCGGCAGCGGTAAATCGCTTTCCAATAAGGCATACATCCGAGGAATAAACACCCATTGTAACCATTCATTTGCGCTCATGGTATCCACAGAAAAAGGCTCGTTACTTAAAAATGCTGACTCTGCTGGCGGCATGGTTTGCCATAATTCCAATTCTTGCATCACCTTTTGCAACGTCGCCAAATGCAATTTTGTTTGATCTTTCATAAAAATTCCTAAATTATCAGGCATCACCCATAAACTATTTGTATATTTTATGAAATTTGGCTATGTTTATCCACTCTATGATTAACAGCACAATAGTATCCTATGTATATCATCGACGTATTTTTTCGCTATCATACCGATTGCGCGCTTGAACAAGGGCGCTATCTGATCAATCAAATTATCGATCAATGGCGCTATAACGGACAAATTATCGGCAGAGAAATTCCGCTTTATCTTGCCGAACAAGAAAGCCAACCCGGTTTTGCCGCTCGTGTCATTTGCCCACAACAACATAGTTTATTACCGGAATTCAATAATATTGAAGTCGATCGCGCCTTGCAAAAAGCAGAAAGTGCAGGTATTTTTTTCGATAGTTTTCAAGTGGTTGCCGACGATCTCAATTCCGATTCCACTTGTCAGGAAGTTCCCCGCTGGCAATTGCTTTATACCACCCATTTACATTCTTGCTCACCGTTACACAGCGGCGACGATTTTGCGCCAATTCCGCTATATCAATCGCTAAAAAAAGCACCGCACTTAAGTATGGACGTGATCAAATGGCAAGAAAATTGGCAAGCTTGTGATCAGCTACAAATGAACGGATCAGCGCTTGAACAGCACGCCTTACAACAAATTTCTGCCATCGACAGCACGCTCACCAAACACGGGCGTTATTTAGCACAAGATATCGAACACCACACCGGCATCCCGACCTATTACTATCTTTACCGCGTTGGTGGCGAAAGTTTAGCCACCGAACAACAACGCCGCTGCCCAAGTTGCCAACAGGAATGGAAACTAGCAGAGCCACTATTTGATCTGTTTTATTTTAAATGCGATCATTGTCGCCTCGTATCGAATTTATCTTGGAATTGGTTATAACATAAGGAAAACCCATGCATTATCATGACCAAAGTTTGCAATCATTACCTCTCGGAAAACAAACAAAATATGCGGAAAATTATGACCGCACGTTATTGCAACCCGTGCCGCGTTCGTTAAATCGCGACAGTTTAGGGATTACTGCGCGACAACCTTTTACCGTTGGCGCAGATATTTGGACGGCTTATGAGATTTCGTGGCTGAATACCAAAGGCGTGCCACAAGTGGCGATTGCTGATGTGGAAATTGATTGTACCAGCCTAAATTTGATTGAGTCGAAAAGTTTTAAACTTTACCTCAATAGTTTCAATCAAAGCAAATTTAGCTCATTCGACGAAGTTTGCCACATTTTGCAGCAAGATTTACAACAATGCGCGCAAGGAGAGGTCAAAGTGCGGTTAAATTCTTTGACGAATTATCACCACACGCCAATCGCCTTTTTTGCCGGCGATTGCATTGACGAACAGGGTATTGAAATCGTCGATTATCAATTTAATCCACAATTGTTGCAACATTGTACCGGCGAAAATCTGGTAGATGAAGTGCTGGTCAGCCATTTGTTGAAATCCAATTGCCTTATCACGCAGCAACCTGATTGGGGCAGCGTACAAATTCATTACGTAGGAAAACAAATTGATCGTGAAAAATTATTGCGCTATCTTATTTCTTATCGACAGCATAATGAGTTTCACGAACAATGCGTCGAGCGAATTTTTTGTGATTTGATGCAATTTGCCCAACCGGAAAAGCTCACCGTCTATGCACGTTATACGCGGCGTGGCGGGTTGGATATTAATCCGTTTCGTTCCAATTTTGAGCCAATTCCGTTAAATCAACGTTTAGCTCGTCAATAAGGAGTCTTTATGAGTCATATTCACTATGTCAATCCAAAAGGAAGTATGGATCAACTTTCGCATTTGGAAGTTGAGCAATTGGCGAAAAAAGCGCGGTCGAAATTATATACGTTATATCGCAATTGTTCTTTAGCGGTACTTAATTCCGGCGCGGTAACGGATGATAGTCGCGCATTGTTAAATCAATATCCGGATTTTGATATTAATTTGCTTGCGCGAGAACGTGGCGTAGCATTAGAGCTACACAATCCACCACAAACCGCGTTTGTAGATGATAAAATGATTGCTAACATTCAATATCATTTGTTTGCTGTGTTGCGCGATATTTTATTTGTCAACGTACTCAACCAGCGCATTAATCCTTGCGATATTCAAGACAGCAAACATATCACCAACCAAGTATTTGCGATTTTACGTAATGCCAAAGCGCTGATTGTAGGCGAACATCCCAATCTTGTGGTGTGCTGGGGTGGGCATTCTATCAACCAAATTGAATACCAATATTGTCGCGCGGTCGGGCTAGAATTAGGCTTGCGTGAACTCAATATTATTACCGGCTGCGGTCCCGGCGTCATGGAAGCGCCAATGAAAGGTGCCGCTATCGGTCATGCCAATCAACGCTATAAAAATAGCCGCTTTATTGGAATCACTGAACCCTCTATTATTGCCTCCGAACCGCCAAATCCGATTGTGAATGAACTTATCATCATGCCGGATATTGAAAAACGCTTGGAAGCCTTTGTACGCATGGGACACGCTATCGTGATTTTCCCTGGTGGTCCGGGAACATTTGAAGAATTGCTTTATATTTTAGGGATAAAACTTAACCCGCAAAATAAAGCACAAACATTGCCTCTTATTTTGACTGGTCCAAAAGAAAGTGCCGATTATTTTGCAACCATTGATCGCTTTATCGGTGAAACCTTGGGCGAAGAAGCGCAAGCGTTATATGAGATTATCATTGATGATCCGGTTAAAGTGGCGCGCCGCGTGAAATCAGCAATGAAAGTCATTCGCGAAACACGCTATGAAAAAGGGAATTCTTACGGGTTTAACTGGTCATTAAAAATCGATCCAGAATTTCAAATGCCATTTATCCCAACCCATCAAAATATGACGGAATTGGATTTGCATTTAAATCAATCCAAAGTGTCTCTCGCGGCAAATTTGCGCCGCGTTTTCTCTGGTATTGTCGCGGGAAATATCAAACCTGAAACCCAAGATAAAATCGAAGAATTGGGCAAATTCCAATTACAAGGCGATCCGAAATTAATGGAAAAAGTCGATCGCGTATTGCGAGACTTTATCGAGCAACATCGGATGAAATTGCCAGGTGGCGACGCCTATGAACCTTGCTATGAAATCTTAAAATAAGAAGCTAAAAAAGGACACCAAGTAGTGTCCTAATTTATCTAAACTTTAAAAAATTAAAGTGCAGATTTTGCTTTTTCAACTAAAGCAGCAAAAGCAACTTTGTCGAATACTGCAATATCAGCTAAAATCTTACGATCGATTTCAACAGAAGCTTTTTTCAAGCCATTGATGAATTTACTGTAAGATAAACCGTTTTGACGAGCCGCTGCGTTGATACGAGCAATCCATAATTGACGGAATTGACGTTTACGTTGACGACGGTCACGGTAAGCATATTGACCAGCTTTAATTACAGCTTGGAACGCAACGCGATAAACACGTGAACGCGCACCATAATAACCTTTAGCAGCCTTAAGAACTTTCTTATGGCGTGCTCTTGCAATAACACCACGTTTTACACGAGCCATTATTTAATCTCCTATGTCTATTTAATGAACTAAAAATTAACTTAACGTACGCTGTGCTTATGCGTATGGCAAGCACGCTACAACTAAAACTTGGTCAGCTTTCGCAACCATAGATTTATGACGTAGATGACGTTTACGTTTAGTGGTTTTCTTAGTTAAAATATGACGTAAGTGAGATTGTTTACGTTTGAAACCGCCGGAAGCGGTTTTCTTGAAACGCTTCGCAGCACCACGTACTGTTTTAATTTTAGGCATTGTTTTATAAACTCCGCATTGTTTAAGTGAATAACCAATAATTAGGCGAATAAAAGTGCGGTCGAAAATACAATTATCCTCATCGCACTTTTGTTACTTGAAATGCACTAATTATTTCTTTTTAGGGGCAAGTACCATAACAGCTTGACGACCTTCCAGTTTACCCGGAGCGGATTCCACAACAGAAATCTCGGCAAGATCATTTCTAACACGCTCTAACACGTCCAAACCGATATCTTGGTGAGCCATTTCGCGTCCGCGGAAACGAACGGTAATTTTAGCTTTATCCCCATCTTCTAAAAAGCGAATCAGGCTGCGTAGTTTTACCTGATAGTCGCCTTCGTCTGTACCCGGACGGAATTTAATTTCCTTCACTTGTACGACTTTCTGCTTTTTCTTCTGCTCTTTTGCCGCTTTTCCTTTTTCATAGAGGAATTTACCATAATTCATGATACGACACACCGGTGGCTCGGCATTAGGACTAATTTCAACAAGATCTAATTCTAGTGATTCTGCTTTTTCCAAAGCTTCCTGAATACTTACAATGCCCGCCTGTTCACCATCTTGGTCAATCAAACGAACTTCTTTCACTCGAATTTCATCATTGATACGATTCGGGCGATTTGCAGCCGGTGCTTTTTTTACGGTTTTAATAATTCATTCCTCTTATTACTTTTCAGACAATCAAACTGCATTAGCAGAAGACCATAATTTTTCGCGCCATTTTACAGCACAACGCACGAATTTTATAGGATTTTCAATTCGGTTGCAAGTAGGATTTACGTTTACTTGTAACACCGAAGTTAGTTTTGCGGATGTCTTGCAGCCACTTCAGATAGTAAAGTTTGCAATTCACCTTGCTGAAACATTTCAAGCATAATATCACAGCCGCCAACCAATTCGCCCTCTACCCATAATTGTGGGAATGTCGGCCAGTTCGCATATCCCGGCAACTCTGCACGAATATCCGGATATTGCAAAATATCCACATAACCAAAAGGTACATTGCAATTGATAAGCGCTTCTACTGCCCGTGCTGAAAATCCGCAAGAAGGAAATTTCGGCGAGCCTTTCATATAAAGAAGAATCGGATTTTCGCTAATTTGTTTTTTAATTTTATCTAAAGTTTCCATAATCATCCTTAACGGTTTGAGTAACAAAATAGGTGCATTGTATCATAACCAAAAGAAACGATAAATAACCTACTTTAAATATCAACTATTACCAACTTCCGCCGGCACCACCGCCACCAAAGCCACCACCGCCGAAACCACCGCCAGATCCGCTACCAAAGCCGCTACCGCTGCCAAATCCCCCAAAGCCACTGCGACCACGACGAGATAAGGTAGATTGACGAATTACATTTTCCATTTGATGGCGATTACTCGGGCTAATATAAGGTTTTTTACGCCAACTCAGTTCACCGAAAATCACAAAAAGTATAAACAGGCAGACCATGACAAAAGGAATATAACTTCCCCAGTCATTTTCTTCTTGTTGGTAAGGATCAAATTCGCCTTTGCTGGCAGCAATAATGTAATCTAATCCGTGGCTAATACCTTGTGCATAGTGATTTTGTTTAAATTGTGGCGTGATTACTTGACGAATAATTTGCGATAAAAAAGCATCTGGCAATACGCCTTCCAGCCCTTGACCAGTAGCAATAAAAATTTTTCGATCATTGACCGCCACCAGCATCAACACACCATTATTTAACTGCTTGCGCCCAATCCCCCATTTATCCCCGAGTTCAAAGGCATATTGCGAAATGTCATATTCTTCCGTAGAAGGAATCAGCACAACCGCAATCTGCGAGCTAGTTTCTTTTGAATAGGCAATTAATTTATTTTCTAATTGCTGCTTTTCATTACTGGTTAATGTGCGAGTATAATCATTAACATACTGAAATGGCGCTGGCGAAGCGGGAAAAGAAACTGCCATCAGGAGCGAACTGAAAAAAAGTGCGAAAAAAACAACCGCACTTTTTAATATCTTAGTCATTGATAATCACCTCATTTTCCAATTCGTTCATATCATCTGCTTGAATTGGGAAATATTTCATTAATTCCTCACCAATTTGCTCAATAACCTCAACAATACCGGCGGTATAATCAGCGCGCTTAAAATAAGCCATCATCAAATCACATTGCCCACGCCAAAAACCTTCGCCGACGTACTGGTGAATACCTTGATCGCCAATAATGGCGCACTGATGATCTTTGAATGCAATATAAATCAATACGCCATTACGCGCTTTGGTGGTATCCATTTTTAGTTCGTTAAAAACCTGCGACGCGCGTTTGAGAGAAGAATATTTCTCTTCCTGTGGAAGATGTCGTTCAATATAAACGCGTAATTCCGCTGACGTTTGTTGCTCGAGGCGACTGATTGCTGCCTCAATTTGTGCTTTATTAAATGGAATTCGTGAAAATAAAGGCATATTTGACCGCACTTTAGTTAAAATTCACCACAGGCGCATTCTCTGCACCCGCTGCAGATTTGAAATAAGGTTTCTCTTTAAAACCAAAAATCAGAGCTGCCAATTTGGTTGGGAAAGTACGCACTTTTTGATTATAAATACGAGCGGCATCATTAAACTGATTGCGCGCGACATTGATGCGGTTTTCCGTGCCTTCAAGTTGTGCTTGAAGATTCATGAAACCTTCGTGTGCTTTTAATTCCGGATATTTTTCCACTGTGACCAATAAACGAGACAAGGCGGAACCAACGGAACTTTGATTTTGTTGGAATTCAACCAATTGGGATTCCGTCATATTTGCCGGATCGATTTTTGTTTGCGTCGCTTTGGAGCGCGCTTCAATAACTTGTGTCAACGTCTCTTTTTCAAAATTCGCTTGACCTTTGACCGTATTCACTAAGTTCGGAATAAGATCTGCACGACGTTGATAACTGGATTCTACATTCGCCCATACCGAATCAATCTCTTCTTCCGCTTTCACCAAGCCATTGTAGCTGGTCATCAGCGTAAACCCAGCGATAACCGCGATAATAATAACAACTAACCATTTTTTCATTTTAAGTTCCTTATTCAAGAAAGTGATTTTCAAATAGGCAAAAGACCCAAGCACGAATGCCCAGGTCTTTTTATATTATCACTTGATAAGATAAACAAATTTAATTATTTGTTACCTTTAACCGCGATTTCAACACGACGGTCAGCGGCTAAACAAGCGATCAAGGCTTTACGACCTTTTACAGAATCACAAGTTGCGCCAGTCACAGGGTTTGCTTCACCGTAACCCGTTGCAGAGATAGTATCTTGCGCTACCCCTTTAGAAACTAAGTAGTTCGCTACGGTATCTGCACGTTGTTGTGATAATTTCAAGTTATACGCTTCTTTACCAATACGGTCGGTATAACCGGCAACGGTAACTTGTGGTGCGCTTAATTGCGCGATTTCACCATAAATACCATCTAACACGCCTTGCGCTTCAGGTTTTAAATTAGCTTTATCAAAACCAAAAGTCACGTCTGAATTCAATGAGAAGGTTTTATTTACCACTTCAGGTACAACAACAGCACCTTGTCCAAAACGGTAAGATAAACCTGCAGTTACAGAACCAATATCCGGAGTATAATCTACGCGGGTGCCATCAGCTTCTTCAAGTTTACCTACGTTTTCGATCCATTGATATTCAACACGTAACGCTAATTCAGGTAATGAAGGTAGCGCATATTCTAAACCACCAGCAAATACCGGTGATACTTTTAAGCTGTGTTCACGGACTTGGTCTTCGCCATAACCTTTATAATCAGAACGAATTAATGCCGCACCAACACGAGCATACACATCTAATCCTTCCAATGCTGGAGTAAATCCGCCTAAACCGTAACTACCTTTTAAGCTTAAGTGTGCACCATGGTTTGTGTGTTTAGCAACAGTTTCACCTTCTTCACGTAATTTTGCACGTCCGAAGTCATCGTAACCTAATTCAACCGCTAAACCTGCTCTATTTTGGTTGAATACTTGGTAACCACCGAATACACCGTAAGTGACGGAGTTACGTAAGTAACCCAAACCGTTATTTTCAAATTGGGTATAACCGTCGTGCAAAGATGCCCAACCTGCTTTTGCCCCCACATAGAAAGTGTTTTGATCAGGCGCTGCTTGTGCTACTGATGCTGCTGCTAAACCAGCGATTGCTAATGCGATTGCAGTTTTTTTCATTTTGGATGATCCTCTAATTTAGTCATCAATAAATTAAATAAGTATCGGTTAGTCATAAACAAAACTAAACAAGATAACTTGTATTTATAACGCTTAGATTTCGCAAAAAGTGAACCTTTTTATAAACTGCTAGTCTAAGCCAGTATCCGTTAGGGTTTGAATTTGCCCTATTACTGCCCTTTTGACAAATTCAAATCTTTAGTACGCTAAAGGAATGTTCAAAAGTGTGGCTATTATCCTCTCGAAAATAGAGAAAATCAAATTATTTTCTATAAACTCGCTCATCTTTTAGACAATCAATTCAAATTTTGTTTATTAATTAAACTTGTTTTTATAATTAATTTGATACAAAACAAAACTCACCATGATTTCTCTTTGCTATTGAGGCTCTTGCTCAAAAACAACCAATAATGAAAAAAGCCCCAAGTGATAAACTTGAGGCTTCTTTGAGTTAATTAAGAAAAAGGAATAATAACTTATTTATTACCTTTAACTGCGACTTCTACGCGACGATCTGGTGCCAAACAAGCGATTAAAGCTTTACGACCTTTTACAGAGTCACAAGTTGCGCCAGTCACAGGGTTTGCTTCACCGTAACCCGTTGCAGAGATAATATCTTGCGCTACCCCTTTAGAAACTAAGTAGTTCGCTACGGTATCTGCACGTTGTTGTGATAATTTCAAGTTATACGCTTCTTTACCAATACGGTCGGTATAACCGGCAACGGTAACTTGTGGTGCGCTTAATTGCGCGATTTCACCATAAATACCATCTAACACGCCTTGCGCTTCAGGTTTTAAATTAGCTTTATCAAAACCAAAAGTCACGTCTGAATTCAATGAGAAAGTTTTATTTACCACTTCAGGTACAACAACAGCACCTTGTCCAAAACGGTAAGATAAACCTGCAGTTACAGAACCAATATCCGGAGTATAATCTACACGGGTGCCATCAGCTTCTTCAACTTTACCTACGTTTTCGATCCATTGATATTCAACACGTAACGCTAATTCAGGTAATGAAGGTAGCGCATATTCTAAACCACCAGCAAATACCGGTGATACTTTTAAGCTGTGTTCACGGACTTGGTCTTCGCCATAACCTTTATAATCAGAACGAATTAATGCCGCACCAACACGAGCATACACATCTAATCCTTCCAATGCTGGAGTAAAGCCACCTAAACCGTAGCTGCCTTTTAAGCTTAAATGTGCACCGTGGTTAGTGTGTTTTAAAAAGGTTTCACCTTCTTCACGTATTTTGGCACGACCAAAATCGTCATAGCCCAATTCAACCGCTAAACCTGCTCTATTTTGGTTGAATACTTGGTAACCACCGAATACACCGTAAGTGACGGAGTTACGTAAGTAACCCAAACCGTCATTTTCAAATTGGGTATAACCGTCGTGCAAAGATGCCCAACCTGCTTTTGCCCCCACATAGAAAGTGTTTTGATCAGGCGCTGCTTGTGCTACTGATGCTGCTGCTAAACCAGCGATTGCTAATGCGATTGCAGTTTTTTTCATATTACAGTTCCTCTGAGTTTAAGTTTGTTAAATTTCATCTCATCCTTTGTAAGCGCTATTCTTTCGAATAGCACAAGAAAAAGCCTAGCACTTTTTACATGCAAAATCAAATTTTGCAGCAAAAACGATCATTTTTAGTACAAATTAAATATAAAAAATGCCATTTCTCCTCGCAAAATCTGCAACAAAATCTCTAACCAAGCACAATATCTATGCTAAAATCAAAAAAGTTTTAAATTATAAATTTTTTACAGAGAGTGATAATATGCTACCCCGTTTACAACAAATTCCTGAGCTATCACCTGTCGTCTCAGATTATTTACAACAACTCAAACACCAACATTTCGAAGGCGATATCGCCTCGCATTATGCCGACCGCTTAAGCCTTGCCACCGATAACAGTGTATACCAACAGCTGCCGCAAGCCATCTTATTTCCCAAAACCGTCGCGGATGTAGTAAGAATTACCAAATTGGCGCAACAAGAAACATTTCAAACGCTCACCTTTACCCCGCGCGGCAGCGGTACCGGCACGAACGGACAATCCTTAAATAATAACATCATTGTCGATCTTTCTCGCCACATGACGCAGATTTTAGAACTCAACGTCGAACAACGCTGGGTTCGCGTCCAAGCTGGCGTAGTTAAAGATCAACTTAACCAATATTTAAAACCTTATGGTCTTTTTTTCTCCCCAGAATTATCCACCAGCAACCGCGCCACTATCGGCGGCATGATCAACACTGACGCCTCGGGGCAAGGTTCCTTAAAATATGGAAAAACCTCGGATCACGTCTTAGGCTTGCGCTCCGTATTGATGAATGGTGAAATTTTGGATACAAGTGCGGTCAATTCTGCGACATTTTTTACAAAAATTGCTGATTATTCAACGACAAGCAAATTGTTGCATCAAGAAATTTTCCAACGCTGCCATGATAAACGCCAAACCATTTTGCAAGATTTACCGCAACTCAATCGTTTTTTAACTGGTTATGATCTAAAAAATGTCTTTAACGACGATTTATCCGAATTTAATTTAACCCGAATTTTAACCGGCTCCGAAGGATCATTAGCCTTTATTTGCGAAGCGACCTTAGATTTAACCCCCATTCCGCAATATCGCACCTTAATTAATATTAAATATAGCTCCTTTGACGCCGCGCTGCGCAATGCGCCATTTATGGTCAAAGCGAATGCGCTGTCGGTCGAAACGGTTGACAGCAAAGTATTAAACCTTGCTAAAGAAGACATTATCTGGAATTCAGTCAGCGAATTGCTTACCGAAGAAGAAAATAACCCGATTTTAGGCTTAAATATTGTTGAATATGCCGGCAATAATCAAACGGTAATCGAACGCCAAGTGGCACAACTTTGCGCCCAATTAGAGCATAAAATTGCCAATCAACAAGATGCTATTATCGGCTATCAAGTATGTAGCGATCTAGCCTCTATCGAGCGAATTTACGCCATGCGCAAAAAAGCGGTAGGCTTACTCGGCAATGCCAAAGGCGCTGCCAAGCCAATTCCGTTTGTAGAAGATACCTGTGTCCCGCCAGAAAATTTAGCCGATTATATCGCGGAATTTCGCGCATTATTGGATCAACATCAATTGCAATACGGAATGTTCGGTCACGTTGATGCCGGCGTGTTACACGTTCGTCCCGCGTTGGATTTATGCAACAAAGCGCAAGTCATACGCTTTAAACAAATCTCTGACCAAGTGGCAGAATTAACCCGTAAATATGGTGGATTGATTTGGGGCGAACATGGTAAAGGAATGCGTTCACAATATGGCGAAAAATTCTTTACCCCAGAACTTTGGCAAGAATTACGTTATATCAAGTCCCTTTTTGATCCACAAAATCGATTAAATCCGGGCAAAATTTGCACCGCACTTAACAGCGAACAAGCGCTCTACTCCATTCTGTCGCCAATGCGCGCCGATCAGGATCGCCAAATCCCAATCCAAATGCGCCACGAATTTTCCGGCGCCATGAATTGTAACGGGAACGGATTATGCTTTAATTTTGATGTGCACAGCACCATGTGTCCATCCATGAAAGTGAGCAAAAATCGGGTATTTTCTCCCAAAGGGCGCGCCGCAATGGTACGCGAATGGTTACGTTTAATGGCGCAAGAAAATGTCACGCCGGAGCAACTAGATTTTCACCACCGTCAAATTAAGTTGACGGATTTTATGCAAAAAATACGTCACAGCTTGAAAAAATCCAAGGAATACGATTTTTCTCATGAAGTCAAACAAGCAATGGATACCTGTTTGGCGTGTAAAGCCTGTGCGAGCCAATGCCCAATTAAAATTGACGTCCCCAGTTTTAGGGCAAAATTTTTCCATCTTTACCACCAACGTTACCTACGTCCGCTAAAAGATTATGTGGTTTCCAATGTAGAATATGTGGCGCCTTGGATGGCGAAAGCGCCGAAGTTTTTCAACTTTTTTACCGCCGCCAAACTCACCCAACCGCTGGCGGAAAAAGTATTAGGCATGACGGATTTGCCTTTATTATCCAGCCCCTCTTTGCAACAACAACTGGTTGAAATCGGGTATCAAGGCTGCAGTTTGGAGCAGTTAGAAAAAATCGATCAAGCGGAAAAACAAAATATGCTGCTGATTGTGCAAGATCCATTTACCTCCTATTATGACGCCAAAGTGGTTGCCGATTTTGTTGCCTTAACACAAAAACTCGGCTTCAAACCGGTCGTGTTACCGTTTAAACCGAACGGTAAGGCGCAGCATATTAAAGGCTTTTTAACCCGTTTTGCTAAAACCGCTAAAAACCAAGCCGAGTTTTTAAATCGTACCGCCCAATTAGGCATTCCGTTGGTGGGCGTCGATCCCGCGATTGTACTGTCTTATCGCGATGAATATCAGGAAATTTTAGGTGCGCAACGCGGCGATTTCCGCGTAATCACCGCACACGAATGGCTAAAAAGTCAATTATCATCAGAACGCTTACAACGTGCGGTCAAAAATCTCGCCGAAAATCACCGCACTTTGGCGCAAACGGAACAAGTATGGTATTTATTCCCGCATTGCACCGAATCCACCGCGCTACCAAATAGCCCAAAAGAATGGCAACACATTTTTAGCGCCTTCGGGCAAACCTTAAAGGTAGAAAATGTCGGTTGCTGCGGGATGGCGGGGACCTTTGGGCATGAAACGCAACATATTGCCATGTCAAAAGCCATTTATGCTTCCTCGTGGGAAAGTAAATTAGCCGGCAAAGATCCGAGTTATTGCTTAGCAACCGGTTATTCTTGCCGCAGCCAAATCAAACGAATGGCACATTGGCAAACCAAACATCCGGTACAAGCCTTATTACAATTATTCTTATAACATGAGATAACTTATGACAATTTGGAAAAAAAACTTCACGATTGAACAACTAAACCGTATGAATGAAAATTGTGCGGTGTCACATTTAGGCATTCAGTTCAGCGCACAAGGCGACGATTGGCTAGAAGCAACCATGCCCGTGGATCCGCGCACCACACAACCAATGGGATTTTTGCACGGTGGGATTTCCGTAGCCCTTGCTGAAACCGTGGCGTCAATGGCGGGATTTTGTTGTGTGGAAGAAAAACAGGCGGTGGTTGGATTAGATATTAATGCCAGCCATTTGCGTCCGGTAACCTCCGGCAACGTATTCGCCCGCGCCACGCCAATCCGGTTAGGCAAACGCGTACAAGTTTGGCAAATTGACATTCAAGATGATGAGCAACATAAATTATGTTGTACTTCGCGTTTAACCCTTTCGGTGATCGCCTTATGATGCAAGCAAAAATCGGTGTTATTTTAGCCAACTTAGGGACGCCGGATGCGCCAACGCCGGACGCGGTTTCGCGTTACTTATGGCAATTTTTGACCGATCCACGCGTGGTAGATTTACCCAAATGGCAATGGTTGCCATTGCTAAAAGGAATTATTTTGCCTAAACGTTCCGAACGGGTGGCGAAAAATTATCAGGCGATTTGGCGCGAACAAGGTGCGCCACTGCTTGCCATCACGCGCCAACAACAACAGGCATTACAACAATATTTTGCTCAGCATTCGGAGAATGTCACCGTTGAAATCGGCATGTGCTATGGTAATCCGTCCATGTCAAGTGCAGTCGAAAATTTGATCAAATTACGCGTTGCTAAAATCATTGTTTTGCCATTGTATCCACAATACAGCAGCACCACCAGCGCCGCATTATTTGACGCATTCGCTGGCGCCTTAAAATCACAACGCCATATTCCGCCCTTTGATTTCATTCATTCCTACCCAACTGATGAAAATTATGTTGCGGCGTTAGCGCAATCCATTAAAGTGCGGTTAAAATCTGACGAGTTTTTGCTCTTTTCTTATCATGGCATTCCGCTGCGTTATGAAGAAGAAGGCGATTATTATCGGGAACATTGTCGCCAAACCACTTTAGCAGTAGTCGATAAATTGGGTTTAACAGAAAATCAATGGGCAATGGCATTTCAATCCCGATTTGGTAAAGAAGAATGGTTACAACCTTACACCGATAGCTTTTTATCAACGATTACCGAGCGCCAAGGCATACAAAAAATCGCCGTGATCTGCCCTGGGTTTTCTGTAGATTGCTTAGAGACATTAGAAGAAATCGCACAAGAAAATCGCGAATTATTTTTGCAACACGGGGGAATATCCTATCAATATATTCCGGCATTAAATGCCGATCCCATGCATATCCACATGATGGCACAATTAATTTTACGTCACATTGAGGAACAAAATGACTAAACGTAAACGCCCGACATTACAAGACATTGCCACCCATCTCGGCATCACCAAAATGACCATCAGTCGTTATTTGCGCAATCCCAATACAGTAGCGGCATCCACGCGCCAAAAAATTGCCATGGCGATTGAAGAGTTTGGCTATATTCCTAATCGGGCACCGGATATTTTATCTAATGCCAAAAGTCGCGCCATTGGCGTATTGGTTCCCTCGCTTACCAACCAAGTTTTCGCTGATGTGATCAAAGGCATTGAGATAATAACCGATAATGCCGGCTATCAAACCATGCTGGCGCACTATGGCTATAGCGAAAGCAAAGAAGAACAGCGAATCGAAAGTTTGTTGTCCTATAATGTGGACGGGCTAATTTTATCGGAAAATCACCACACAGAACGCACGCGAAAAATGCTGGAAATCGCCAATATTCCAGTGATTGAAATTATGGATTGTAGCGAAGTTGGGATCCAGCAAGCGATTGGGTTTGATAATGTATCGGCGGCACAATCTATGGTCGAAACCATGATAAATCGAGGTCGTCGTCATATTGTGTATTTCAGCGCTCGAATGGATAAGCGGACAAGACTAAAAATGCAAGGTTATGAACAAGCCATGAAACGACACGGACTCACGCCACACAGTTTAATCACGGAAATGCCTTCTTCTTTTAGTTTGGGAGCCGAACAGTTAAGACAAACGCTGGAAAAATACCCAGAAACCAACGGAATTTTCTGTACCAATGATGACTTGGCAATCGGCGCAATCTTTGAATGTCAAAGGCTGGGCATTCGTATTCCACAAGAAATGGCAATCGCCGGTTTTCACGGACATGATGTCGGGCAATCCATGACCCCACAACTTGCCACCGTCATAACGCCTCGCTTAGAAATCGGTCAACGTGCCGCACAAGAATTACTAGATAGGCTAAAAAACCTACCCCAAACCAGCAGTTTGATCAATTTAGGTTATCAAATTCATCTAGGAGAAAGTATATAACAGGGGAAAGTATATAACAGAAGAAAAGATATAACATAGCCGCGGGCAAAATAAGAAAAAAGACAAGGGTAACCTTGCCTCAATTGATGACTAAACCAAACTAAACCAAAGGAAAAATTATTATAATTATTCGATAATAGGGATGATTTTAGTGGCGTGTGAACCTTTATCGCCATGCACCGCCTCAAAATTGACTTTTTGCCCCGCTCTTAACGAACGGTAACCTTCCATTTCAATGACTGAATAATGCACAAAAATATCTGCATCACTTCCTTCTGCAGAAATAAATCCAAATCCTTTCGCATTATTAAACCATTTAACAACACCGACTTCCATAAACATAACCTCTGTGATAAAACTTCAATAAGACATTCGCCTTATCCCCTTCTCTGGGTAAAGATAATCCTAAAAATTAGAAGATTGATCAATAAGAAATATGTCAAAATCAAACAGAGATCACAAAAATTTTTACGCCCTATCTTGCTTGAACAATTCAGCAAAAATCAACGAGAAATAGAACGCGCCCGATAAATCTATTCAAGTTTTTTATTTTCTTGATATTTTTCCCGTAATTCTTGCGCGACTAACGCGATCGCTTCTCCGCTTCCCATGCCTTGTTGCATAAGCGCTTGAATTTTTTCCACTGCGTCTTGCTGTTGTTGATGGGTTAGATGTAATAATTCGTTATCAAACATAAATGTCTCCTGATTAATAGCTTTGTACAAGCGCGACATAATAGCGTAAAATTTGCCAATTCACCAATGTTGTTAGCATTCCTATTGTACGCAATGAAAATTTACCACATCCAACTTCTACACCAACAACGCCATATTCAGCACAACAATCAAAGCTCTCTGCTTTCAGCCTTAGAACAGCAAGGTATTTTTCCCGAATATCAATGCCGCGCGGGTCATTGCGGTTCTTGCCGCGTCAAAATAAGAAAAGGCAAGGTGTCCTATAAAGAAACGCCCCTTGCCTTTTTAAATCCTGATGAAATTCTACTGTGCTGCTGCCAAGTAGAAGAGGATTTAGAATTAGAACTTTAAATTACCAAAGATACCCCACGCCGACAGCGCCGCCAAGGTCGCCGGCGGAGTTGCTGGTGCCTTGTAAGCGGATGCTGATTTTGCCATTATCGCTCATTTTGGAGTAGCCCAAGGCAATGGCGCTATGTCCTTTGAACGCTCCAGCAGAGGCGGCAAGCATGGATTTCCCCGGTATCGCCGAGCTTGGTAAGCTGGCGGCAGCCAAGGCGCCGGCAATTCCTGCGCGCATTTCGCGGTTGGTATTGCTCAATTGGGTGCGCAGTTCATTATTTTGGCTATCCACATAATTTTTATTCACTGCAACATAGCCGCTCGCATCCGGTTTGACATTCGGTAGCAAGATTTCGCCGCGCTGACCGTCAAGAGCAATATCGCCTTGTGCTCCTTTGACCACTAAACCGTTTTTCGTTGCTATCAAGGAAGGTTCACCTGCTTGACCGGTTAAGCGTAAGCCTTGTTGTGCGGATAGGGTGGCGTGATTTACACCATCTTGCAAGCGGACGCCATCCAAGCGATAGCCCGCCGCTTTTCCGGCGTTGGCGCCTTTGCCCACAATCTCGGTTCCCTGTGCGCTCACGCGGGTTTCGCTGTCCGCGCTAACAGTTTTTAGCCCGTTACTATCGAGCAATGATTTTTTACCATGGATTTCGCGGGTTTCCACTGAGGTCATGCCTTGCAATTTATCAGATAATTTCACGCTCAACCCCTGTCCATCTTGCGCGAGCTCCACCTTAATATTGCCCGCGGCGGAAGTGTCGCTATTAAACTCCCCTTCACCGGTAATGGACAAGGTTTCCCCAAGGTGTTTATGCACTGTCAATCCATCATTGCCCACCACGTTCAAGCCAGCCCGTGCCACCGCTTGCAAGTCCGCTACGGTAGCCGCATTGGTTAAGGTAGCGCGACTGTTTGCGTTAACTAAATCGGCGATTTTATTATTAACCGACGCTAGCGCCTCACGGTAAGTATCATTTGCCACTTTTAATCCTGCCTTGGCATTGGATAAATTTTGTTTGGCTTTATCGAGCTCCGATTTGGCTGTGGCTAATTTCGCCTTTTCTGTTTCCAAAGCGACTTCTTTAGCTTTTAAGGCAGTCTGTGCTTTCGTTTTGTCATCACCATCTGGTAACGCGGCGATTGCCAGTTTTTCTGCATTAATCGCATCTTCTTTCGCATTAACGACATCAGACAAGCTGCTTAATACATCCGCTTTAGCGGAAACCGCCTCTGCTTTTGTACTCACATCACCGGCTTTTGCTTTTATCACATCAGCAAGGGCGGCTATTTTTTGTTTTTCCTCCGAGCTAGGTTCTTTTATTCCCAACCCACTCGCCACATTCCCCAAGAGAGCGGCATTATTGGTGTTACCTTGGGCGTTAACCAAAGAAAGTTGTGGATTTTCCACCGCACTTTTTCCGCCTTGCGGTTTTCCATCACGTCCCACATCTGCCGCGTGGTAGTATTTGCTATCATTGGCTTTTACTAAACGCTGACCGGCGCTGTCGGTATACACCACCGTGCCCGCTTCCCCGTTGCGTAGGGCGTTAGCTTTGTCATTGGCATTGTGACCATTTAGCCCATCTTTCGCGGTTAGCCCTTGATTTGCTGCCGCGGTTGGGTCTGTCGCCGCTTTGCCATCCCGCCCGTCAGCAAAGGTCATCTTGCCATCTTGCCCCGCCAGCGCGCCGGTCGCTGCCACCAATTGCGCTCCGTTTACTGCGTCCGTTGAGTTCTCCGCCAGTTTCGCCGCTTTAATATTGCTCACGGTCATTGGCGTGCTTTGCGGTTCGGCTTTAATCACAACTTGGGCTTTTTCAACATCAGTCAATTTGACTTTTTTACCGCCCTCCTCTTTATAGAAATTGCCATCTTTGTCTTTGCTGACTTTGATATCGTTTAAATAATAATCAAACGGACGGTTGCCGGCGACTTCTTCTAGGGCGCTGCTAAGTTGAGCATCCACGTAATTTTTATTCGCCGCGCTGGATCCATCGGAAGACGCCTCAAGATCTTTTAATCCAGTAATCGCGCCGGTGCCAGCTTTACCGTCCTCACCTTTGGCAAATTCCAGAGTGGCAGCCTCTTTACCATGGGTATTTTCCGTGGTTAAACTGACCGCACTTTGACCATCTTTGCCATGGATCGTCAGTCCATTTTTACCATAAGTAGCATGGGTTTTATCCTCACCTTTATCATCCCCCACCGTTAAGCCTTTGGCATTTAGGTTAGCGCTGTTTTTATCCTGATCTTGCAAACTCACCCCATGGCGATCGTAAGTCGCACTGTTGCCTTTATTGTCAGAGATCTGGTTACCGGCAGCGGTTTGTTTATTGGTTAAGGTCGTTGTTGGATCTTCAGCGTCTTTTGCCTGCAAGGTATTGCTTTCCGCAGTTTGGGTATTGGATTTTTCGCCCAGCGCTAAGGTGATACTGCCTGCGGTTTGGGTGTTGGTTTTTTCACCGTCTTTTAGCGTGGAGCCAAGCAATCCGTAATCGGCTTGTTTTTGTGGCGCATTTCCGTCTTTAGTCACCGGCGTTAAATGTAAGCCCGCACCGTCCAGCGTGCTGATGGCGGATAAGTCAGCATTACCCTCTAGCGATTTAGTTTGGGTGACCAAGGATTTAATCGCGCTTAATGCTTCGTTTAATGAAACTTCCAAATTACCCGCAACGGTTTTCACCGCGATATTATTGTTGGTTCCCTTAAACAACGCGATATCGGTCACGCCCTGTCCCACAATCGCCAAGGTTTCGCCGAGGTTTTTGTGAATATCTTTGGCGTCATTGCCGGCGAAATTAAGTCCGGCGGTGGCTAGCGCTTTAAGATCGCTAACATTGGCTGCTTTATGGGAGAAGTCTTTGTCAAGTTCACCTGCCACCAGTTTTTTCACTAAATCACGGGTCAATCCTTGTTTTATTGAGGCAATGCCTCCGTCTTTAATGTCGTCAATTCCCAACCCGGAGCGTAAATTGTCGATCACCACCGGTTTATGTGATGTGCCTTTGCCACCCAAGGTGATAACATCCCTTGTTTCATCATCATATTTCACCGCAGTTTTATCGGCGTCTTCTTTGGCTTTTTTCAGCTGATTATCCACATAATTTTTATTGGTGGCGCTGGATCCGTCGGCATCATCCGCAAGATCTTTTAATCCGGTAATGGCGCCGGTGCCGGATTTACCGTCCTTATCTTTAGCAAATGCAAGGGTGGCAGCGTCTTTACCGTTGTCATTTTTCGTGGTTAAACTGACCGCACTTTCACCGTCTTTGCCATTGATGGTCAGCCCATTTTTACCATAGGTAGCATGGGTTTTATCGCCATTGCTGGCGTCTTTATCACCAACAGTTAAACCTTGACCATCTAATTTGGCAGTATTGCCCTCTTTATCTTTTAAGCTCACCCCATGGCGATCATAAGTCGCGCGGTTGCCTTGATTATCAGAGAGCGTGTTACCGGCAGCGGTTTGCTGGTTGGTTAAGGTCGCTGTCGGATCTTTAGCGTCTTTTGCCTGCAAGGTATTTTCCGTCGCGGTCGCCATATTTTTGCTGTCGCCCTGCGCTAAGGTGATACCGCCGGCGGTTTGAGTGTTGGTTTTTTCACCGTCCTTTACCGTGGAGCCAAGTAATCCGTAGTCGGCTTGTTTTCCTTGTCCATTCGTCGAGCCTTCTGCCGGTGTTAAATGTAACCCCGCCCCATCCAGCGTGCTGATAGCGGATAAGCCAGTATTACCGTCCACCAGTTTAGCTTGGGTGACTAAGGATTTAATCGCGGTTAACGTTTCGTTTAATGAAATCGACAATTTATCATTGTCTGTTTTCACCGCGATATTATTGTCGGTTCCTTCAAACAACGCGATATTAGTCACGCCCTGCCCCACAATCGCCAAGGTTTCGCCGAGGTTTTTGTGAATATCTTGGGCGTCATTGCCGGTGAAATTAAGTCCGGCGGTTGCCAACGCTTTAAGATCGCTAACATTGGCTGCTTTACGGGAATTGCTATCTAAATTTCCATCCACCAGTTTTTTCACTAAATCACGGGTTTTACCTTGTTTTATTGAGGCAATGCCTCCGTCGTTAATGTCGTCAATTCCCAACCCGGAGCGTAAATTGTCGATCACTACTGGTTTATGTGATGTGCCTTTGCCGCCTAAAGTGATGGCGTCTTTCTTGTCATCATCATATTTCACCGCGGTTTTATCGGCGTCTTCTTTGGCTTTTTTCAGCTGGTTATCTACGTAATTTTTATTAGTGGCGCTGGATCCGTCGGCGTTATCCGCAAGATCTTTTAATCCGGTAATCGCGCCGGTGCCGGCTTTACCGTCCTTATCTTTGGCAAATTCCAGAGTGGCAGCGTCTTTACCGTTTTCATTTTTTGTGGTTAAACTGACCGCATTTTTACCGTCTTTACCACTAATCGTCAGTCCGTCTTTTCCGTAAACCGTATGGGTTTTATCGGCGTCGGAATTTTTATCACCAACGGTTAACCCTTTACCATTTAATTGGGCGGTATTGCCATTTTCGTCTTTTAAGGTCGCGCTGTCGGCGGTGTAGGTGGCGCTGTTACCGTTGTCAGCCTTATCTTTTAAGACAATTTTATCACCTTCGATTTTGACTGTTTTTTGCTCGTTGGCAAACGTAGCCGATTGCAATCCGGTTAATTGGGCGTTTAAGGCAACTTCTAATTGATTATCAACGGTGGTTTTCACCAAGATATTATTATCTGTCGCGTTAAATTTATTCACATCACGCACGCCTTTTCCTACAATTTGTAAGGTTTCGCCGAGGTTTTTGTGAACAAGGCGATTGTTGTCATTGCCGGCGAAATTAAGCCCCGCGGTGGCTACCGCTTTAAGATCGCTAACATTGGCTGCTTTATGGGCTTTTTCATCTAATTTCCCATCCACAAGATCTTTTACCAATTCACGGGGTTTGCCTTGGGGCGCGGAAGTGATGCCGCTGTCTTTGAGCTCATCAATTCCCAATCCGGAGCGTAAATTATTGATTTCTACCGGTGAATGTGACGTGTCTTTTCCGCCTAACGTGATGGCATTTTTACTGTCATCATCATATTTCACCGCGGTTTTATCCGCTTCGGTTTTGGCAGCGGTTAACGCATTATCCACATAGGTTTTTACCGCACCGGCGGTGGCAACTTTTTCTTTATCTCCATTATTTGGGGTATTTTTATCAATTGTGGTTACTTTATTTAACACAAAAGTAGCTTGACCATTGCCATTTTCGCCATCTTTACTCACAGATACCGTAATATCGCTATTGCCGACAAGTTTAAACTCACTATCGAGTTTATTTTCATGTCTGCTATTCTTACTGTCTGTAAAAATCAGTTTTTTACCGCCAATAAATTCACTGACTTGTTTATCGGTAACCAGTTTAGGTGAGTTTTCCGCTGGTGATTTAAGATTAGCGTCTTTACTTAAATTAGTGATCAACTGGCTTTCATTTAAACCGACTTTAATGGTTTTTGATTTGCCATCTTCACTAGCTTTATCCTCGACAGTCAATGCGCTAGAAGTTTTAGGCTCTTTTTCAGCTTTAATTGCCTGAACCGCTAATTTTGAGATTTCATCTTTACCGGATTGATCAAGGTTATCCAATGTTTTATTGGCTTTTTTATCAAGCTCAGTATACAGTTGCCCGCCGGTTACTGCGTCTTTTGAATTAGCCTGAATTAAGCCATCTTCTAAACCAGTAATTTTTTTATTAACGGTAATTTTGTCATTCTCTAAAGTGATTTTGGCTCCATTATCATCTTTATTTTTAGCAATAGAATTAATCCCTTTTAGAGCTGGATTTAGCTTGTGGGTAATTTGACCACTTTCGCCCGCTTCAACAGAGATATTGGTATCCCCCTTAAAGTCAAGCCCCTCGGATAGTTTTACGGTTTTATCACCGGAACCATTCGCTTTGTATTTTATGGTTTGGTTTTTGATAGCTTCTGCATTTTTTGTTATGTTAGCGTTTGCATTCTGAATATCAGTTGCATTTTTATCCGCTTTATTTTTTACCTCATTAATCTTAGTTTCATTTTGGGCTATTTTTGTATTTGCCTTTTGAATATCCTCTGTATTTTTAGTTACGTTAGTTTCTATTGCGGTAACTTTATTTTTAAAGGTGTCGTGTAAACCGATAGTGACGGTTTGACCGTCTTTTTCAACAGATGTTTTAATTTCATCTTTGGTACCCGCTAATTTCAAATTTTGCGTTTTGAGTGCAACTTTACCAATAGTGCCGACATTATCTCCCTCGAATTGTAGAGTTGAGCTAACATCTCCAACTTTTTTATCTATATAAGACTTAACTGCTTGAGTAGTTGGTACTTTATTGTTATTGGTACCATTTTCAAGATTAGTTTCTTTGTTCAAAGCAAACGAGATTTCTCCATTTTTAGCAGTTGAAGTCAAATCTGTGCCATCACCCTTAATGGTTATTTTAGCGCCGAGTTGATGAGTAAACTCTCCCTCATTATTCCCCGCAAACTTCAAGCCTTTGTTGATGGTTTCGATATTTTTATCAATTGCAGCTTTAAACGTAGAAGGGGCTTGATCATTTGTATCTTGCCCATTTTCAGTTTTTAGTTTAGTGAAACTGACAGATTTAAACCCATCACTACCATTATCCGCTTTTTCCAACCCTAAAATACCGGTTGCCATGGTGCTAAATACGCTGGCTACGCCATAGAGTTGTCCGCCGTTGATGGCGTCGGTGGAGGTGGCGGTGACATTTCCGGCGGCGACATGGGTGATTACACGCTCCTGACCCGCGGTGCCTACGCTGACAATAGATTTTTTACCGTCTCCGTTAGTGTTAGTAGAGGTACCTGCACCGTTCCAACTAAATTTAATGCTGTTTCCACCTGTTCCATCCTGAATAGTGGCGCTAGAAAGTGCGGTCTTTTTCGCCTCTGCTTTTGAGTTTTTGCCTAAAGCGACGGAGTCACCGGCGTTTTTCTCAACCACAGCAGTGTCGCCGATAGCCACTGCGCCCTCGGCTTTAGCTTCCGCTTTATAACCGATAGCGATTGCGTGTTCAGCTTTTTGGTCAGTATTCGCTTTAAAACCGAAAGCAATAGAATCTCGCCCTTTCGCGCGGTTGCTGTTGAAGTTAGATTGTTCGATTTCGTCTTTTGATAAATTAGTTAGTTTTGATTTTTTATCACTTGTGTTATCAGTCGTTACTGCACTATCAATTTTTTTCTGCCATTCGTCGAATTTTTTCTTTAACTCTGTACTATCTTTCTTCGAATTATCGCCATTCCCCTCTTTTTTTAAGTCTTCAATAATTTTTGTAATAGTATTCGCAGTGGTTGCAATATTGTTATTTTTTCCTAACTTAGTCACCTCAGTTCCAATCGTATCTAATGATTGCTGATTAAACGTCTCTTTCCCATTCGCCTTACGGTTTAGGAGGGTGGCGTATTGTTTTGCCAGTTCCACATAGCGCTCGTAGTTTTGTACCGCTTTTTGACCGTCGGTGATGCGTTTGGCTTCGCTGTTTGTGGAAGTTTGGTCGACGGCGAGGTATGGCGCGTTGATGCCGGCGCCACCGGAGGTGAGTAAGTTAACGCGTTCCTCTAATGATTTTAATTGCCCCACGTTGGCAGCGTCGGTGTCTAAATAACCGGACGCGACGTTAACCACGCGGCGCTCATGCCCCTTGGAACCCACGGAAATCACGCCCGATTGTGCACTAGTCGGGATGGTGATGGAGCCTTTCGGGGTGTATGGGGCGTGTAGCAAATCGTTATATAAATAATCAGTTTTGGATTGGTGCCCCAACGCCACGGAGTTATTTAAATAAGCCAGAGACTCAATCCCCAACGCGATTGAGTTTGTGCCTTTGTAATGTTCTTTATTCTGACCATTTGTAATCGTTTGATTATCTTTTTCATCCTGCACCCTAGCGCGGTAACCCAAAGCGATACTGTTCACCCCTTCGGCATAGGAACGCACCCCGATTGCCATCGCGTTTGTTGCACGGTTCCCCGCATAAGCATAAGACCCAATCGCAAACCCGTTAGACGCATCCGCCAACGCCGAATACCCCAACGCTAAACTGTTCTCCCACAACGCAAAAGAACGCCCACCGATAACAATCGCGTTTTTGCCGAAGCCTTCATTCTCTTGTCCGTGAAGCTTGGTTTTCTTAATATCCTTGTTACCAATAGTTAAAATTGCATCACCATCCGTTTCCAAAGGCATCATATCGGCACCAGTATTAGTGTTATTTTTGCCTTTTAAAATTTTCTCGGCTTTTTCATTGAACGTATTAAATTGGTTCTCTTTATTTACATTATCGGCGTTTTTATTAAAGTCTTTATACAGTTGAAGCCATTCTTTTCCTTTTTCTGCATTAAACGAAGCCCCCGCGGCGACCATTGAACCAATGGCAATACTATGTTCTCCCACTGCGCGAGCGTTATAACCGTATGCCATAGAACCGTTGCTAGTGGCTTCGTTGAAGTTACCTATGGCGAGAGAGTTAGCGGCAAACACCCGAGATTCCTGACCGACCGCAACACCGCCGGTTGCGCTTTGCCCGACAAAGGCGCGCATACCTAAGGTTGTAGAATGATCGGCTAAAGCGAAAGATAGCGCACCGACGGAAGTGGATAAGTTCCCAGCTGCTACTGCCCGAGAACCAATAGCGATAGAACCTACCCCACCGGCATAAGTCGGGCTAAATTTTCTATTGTCAGTATTATTGTTACCCTTTACATACTTTGTCTTAAATAACATACCATTTTTATCAAAATAGGTATTATCAGTCATCAAGTTTTTAAAAATTGTTGTAATAGACTGTTCGGGAAGTTTATCATCAAAATTGGGGTCATCTATATCATCATTACCAATAGCAACAGAGGATTTACCATGTGCAAAAACATCCGCTCCCAAAGCTACTGACTGACTGTTTGCTCCCGCATTATTCCCAATAGCGATAGCTTGCCCCATGCCTTCTTTTGTTTTTGCAAGTGAACCTAATGCAATACTGTTACTACCAGCAGCATGACTACCAAAACCAATCGCAACCATACCACTTTTTTGATCATTTGCGAGTGAATTGACGCCAACACTTGAGCCCTTACCTATAGAAACGTAATCTTTGAATTGGCAATTAGTTGATTGATTAGAAAATTGAACTGAACTATCCCCAATACACGCATTATATGCGCCAAACTTGAATATATTTCCATTCCAACCATAAAGCCAATCATCAGCAAACGCCTCGTTTGCTGTCAGTATAATTAAAGCCAGTAAAGTGAGCGAGAAATGAGCAGTTGAGGGGGGGGGGTAGAACGGGTAGTTTGTGAGGTAAGTTGTTGATTCGTAGCAAGTTCTGACACAACTTTGGTGACTCCAGAAGTTACGTCGTACTTGCATTTGAAAATTTTATTCATTTCAAGCTCCTTAACTTAATGTAAATGTTGTGAAAATAGTTCGATAATATGGAAATTGGCGAGAACCCCGCACAAATATGAGGGGAATTAGTATAGCGAATATCTCCCCACAGAAAAAGCAGAATTTTCGTGGAGAGTGAAAAAAAGTGAAAAATAACCTAGAGAAGTGCGTTTTTAGGGCTCCAATACCGTAAAAATTATAGGGTATTTAAACTTAATACGTCGGTCATATCAAATAAGCCCTGCGTTTTTTGCGTTAGCCATTTTGCCGCGCGTACTGCACCATTCGCAAAGGTCATGCGACTTGAGGCTTTGTGTGAAATTTCGACTCGTTCGCCAATGTCAGCAAACCATACCGTATGCTCGCCCACTACGTCGCTGGCGCGGATCGTGGCGAAACCGATTTCATCCCGTTTGCGCTCGCCGGTTATTCCGTCGCGACAAAAGACCCCATGAGTTTTCAAATCGCGTCCGAGGGTTTTGGCGATATGTTCTCCCATAGATAACGCTGTGCCCGAAGGGGCATCCACTTTATGGCGGTGGTGCGCTTCGATAATTTCGATATCGCAATAATCGCCCATCACTTTTGCCGCTTTTTCCAACAATTTAAAGACTAAATTGACGCCGACGCTGAAATTCGAGGCAAAGACAATGGCGATTTTTTCTGCCGCACGTTGAATCGCCACTTTGCCGGCATCATCAAAACCGGTGGTGCCTATGATCATTTTTTTACCGTGGGCAACGCAAAAGTTAAGATGCGCTAAAGTCCCTTCCGGTCGGGTAAAATCGATCAACACATCAAATTGATCTTTTTGTGCTTCTAAATTATCCGAAACCCGTACGCCCAATCGTCCGACGCCCGCTAACTCGCCGGCATCCGTTCCAAGCAAAGACGAGCCTTGGCTTTCAAAAGCGGCGCCAAGTACTACGCCATCCGCTGCTTGTACCGCTTGAATTAATTGACGCCCCATACGACCGCCGGCACCGGCGACTGCAATTTTTAATGTCATGTTCTTTCCTCTTTTATGGTGATTTATTCAGTCAATCCGCTCAAAGGGCGTGATTGCCCATTTCCAGCAAAGCGCCGCTGTACATTAGATAGGCGCCGAATAATACAAAAATTACGCCGGATAGATTATCAATGTAACGACTGTAACGCCCGTAAAAGCGTTTTGCTACCTTATGTGAAAAAATAAGGGAGATGAAATAAAAATAGAAAAAGGTTTCAAAAAGGATGATCAAAAGTGCGGTCAAAATTTGCCAGGTTTCGGTTAAATTCACCAAAACAAAGGACATGACACTGCTGAAATAGATAATCGCTTTGGCATTTGATAAATTTACTAACAATCCTTTGCGAATTTCTTTGCCGATTGTGGTGGCTTGATTGAGCTGTCGATCTGTATTTTCATCAAATACGACATTTTCGCGTACGCGCAACATCAATACACCTAAATAGGCTAAATATCCGCCGCCTAAGACCATGATGATGCCTTGTAGGGCGGGATAGGTTGTGAATAATACTGCTAAGCCTAACATGGCGGAGGTTGCCCAAAATAAGACACCTAGGGTGATGCCGAAAATTCCACAAAGGACGTTGCGCCGCGTGTTACTTGCTGCCATTCGACTGACATAAAAAAAATCTGGACCGGGCGTTAGTAAACCGAAAAAATGAACAAGCATTAAATTTAACATATTGACCTATTTTCTATATAAAGCAATTTAATAAAACAATACATAACAGGGCATAAGCTGCCGCCAATACATCATCTAGCATAATTCCAAAGCCGGTTGTTAATTTTTGGTCAAAATAACAAATGGGATACGGCTTGAGAATGTCAAAAAAGCGAAATAGGATAAAGGCGGTCAGGCACCACGCCCATGTCAGCGCCGGCAAGGCAAGCAATACTATAAAGATGCCGATAATTTCGTCCCAGACAATGGCGCCATGATCATGCACGCCCATATCATGGGCGGTTTTTTGGCAAAGATAGCAACCGAGCCAAAAGCCGGCGATAATTAACAGGGCAAAAATGCCACTGCCAAGCCATGCTAATAACGCCCATCCTAACAATACGCCAACCAAAGACCCCCATGTCCCCGGCGCTTTGGCGCATAATCCGGCGCCAAACCCAAGGGCGAGAAAATGAACCGGGTTGGTTAAGCTAAGACGAGATAATGGATTTTGTTGCAACGCTGTCATGCTTCCCTCTATTTAAAATGATCAAATCCGGCGATAGCTTCAAATTCGACCACTTGCCCGTGGCGTTGAAACACTACTGGTTTTTTATGTTCCGCCCGCGCTGCGCTAATGCGTCCGACACAGGTATAAGGCACGCCGATATGGGCTAAAGTGCGGTCTAATTTTGCTTTGTTTTTATCGGATACGGTAAAACAAAGTTCGTAATCTTCGCCACCGATCAGCGCTAACTGTTCCGCTTTTTGTTTGCCGACCACGTTTAATAATGCGTCTGACAAGGGCAATCTATCTAAATCAATCACTGCGCTGCATTGGCTGCGCTGCAAAATATGCCCTAAATCGGCGACAAAGCCATCAGAAATATCAATCGCCGCATTCGCCAACATTCCAACCGATAATTCAAAGCCTAGCAATACGCGAGGCGTCGGGCGCAAATGGCGCTGAATTAAAAATGCTTGATCAGAATTGACCGCACTTTTGGCTTTGCCTTGCTGCAATAGCGCAAGCCCTGCGGCACTGTCGCCGAGGGTTCCGGAAACATAAATCCAATCGCCCACTTTTGCGCTATGCCGACATAAGGCTTTGCCTTTGGGGACAATGCCTTGCGCGGTGATAGTGATGACGTGTAGGGCGCCTTTGGTGGTATCGCCGCCGATTAAATCGACATTGTAATGATCCAATACTGCAAAAAAGCTATCGCTAAATTCGCTCAACCATTGATGATCCACATACGGTAAGGTTAAGGCTAAAGAAAACCACGCGGGCTCTGCGCCCATGGCAGCGAGATCACTTAAGTTAGTTGCCGCGGCTTTATAAGCCATATCGGCGACATTGATGGAGGGTAAAAAATGTACATTTTCTACCATGGTATCTGTCGTAATCGCAATGCGCTGATTTTGGCGGTGTTCCGTGATGGCGCAATCGTCCCCGACGGAAAGGATGACATCCTTGCGGGGAGTGCGTTTTGACGCAGTAAAATAACGTTGAATAATGTCAAATTCGCCATTACTCATTGGCACGCATCCTTCTAAAACACTTATTTACGAGACAACGACGGAGCCACTTTATCTAATACGCCATTAATATATTTGTGGCTATCTTCCGCACCAAATACTTTTGCCACCTCAATGGCTTCGTTAATGACAACTTTATAGGGTACATCCAGCTCAAATTGCAATTCATACACCGCTAAACGTAACACTGCTTTTTCTATTGGGTCTAACTCTATTAAATCACGATCCAAAAATGGCGTTAATGTGCTGTCCACTGCTTCAATATTGGCGACGGTTTCACGAAATAATTTACGGAAATAAGGCTTATCCGCCCCTTTCAGTTCTTCTTCCTGATCTAAAAAAAATGCCAATTCCACTTCTTCAGCCGAATTTTGCGACACATACCAAGAATATAAGGCTTGAACCGCACATTCTCTCGCCCGGCGGCGAGGAGAGATTTTTTTGATTTGTTCACTCATTGTCTTATGCCGCTTTGATTTGCGCTAATAAATTAACCATTTCTAAAGCGACTAAGGCAGCTTCCGCGCCTTTATTTCCCGCTTTAGTCCCCGCACGCTCAATCGCTTGCTCGATATTTTCTGTGGTTAACACGCCAAAGGCGACTGGAATTTCCGCTTGCATTGCGACTTGTCCTAAACCGCTGCTCGCTTCGCCCGCGACATATTCAAAATGCGCTGTACCGCCGCGAATAACCGTCCCTAAAGCGACGATTGCATCATATTTTTTGCTTTCAGCCAAACGACGCGCCACCAAGGGCAATTCATAGGCGCCCGGCGCGCGCACTAGTGTAATATTTTCTTCTTTTACTTGACCGATACGTTTTAGCGCATCCACTGCACCTTCTAATAAACTCTCGTTGATAAAACTGTTAAAACGCGCGATAACCACCGCAATTTTCGCCTCTGGTGCGGCGACTGCGCCTTCTAATACTTTCATTCTGTGTCCTACTTTTGGTTTGAAATAATCAGTAGCGGATTTTAACACAAAACAGAAAAAAATGTAAAAATTCTGTCATCCCAGAAATAAGGTCAAGGGCTAATTTGGATAGGCTAGATGGTAAATATTTACCACAATTTCTATTTTTAGAATAAAACACCCGATTTTTCAAAAATTGGTAAAATTCGGTCAATTTTTCTCGTTTTTCCTTGAAATTTTATGTGTTTTTTTGTGAGTTACTTCACAAAAAAGGAAGAATGAATTGATAGTAAACAGAAATATATTTTTTATCTCACCTCAATAATCGAAAATATATTCTAATTGGTTTTCAACTTCTCTCTTTTTCTTTCTTTGAGTTATTAAGGATCAAATATGCATAAAAAATATTACTACGCTGACTGGAATTCAATTCGTACTCATCAACTTCCCTCTTGGTATGAAGATGCTAAACTCGGTATTTTTATTCACTGGGGCGTCTATTCCGTGCCCGCATTTGCGCCGCCTACTTGTCAATTGGGTGAAATTGATGTGGATGAGCAATGGTTTTGTAATAACCCTTATGCTGAATGGTATTTTAATTCGATTAATGTAGGGCAAGGTCCAACCTATGAACACCATATTGCCACCTATGGCGAGGACTTTACTTATGAGCAATTTATCCCGCAATGGAAAGCGGAGAGATGGCAACCCGAACAATGGGCAGAATTATTCCATCAATCTGGTGCCAAATATGTTGTTTTAACCACGAAACATCACGATGGATATTGCCTGTTCCCTAGCCAATATACTGATTTTAATAGCATTCAATCGGGACCACAACGGGATATTATGGGAGAACTGACCGAGCAAGTCAGAGCAAAAGGATTACGTATGGGGGCTTATTATTCGGGGATTATTGATTGGCAGTATGCCTCTGACCCTATTTTTACGGAAAGTCAAAATTTCTCCAATGCCTGCCCAACTTATGAATATGCGGACTTTGCGTATAAACAAGTCAGAGAATTGATTGATCGTTATAAACCTGATGTATTGTGGAATGATATAGGTTGGCCAAAGGTGGGTGAACATATGCTGCCTCATTTATTTGCCCATTATTACAACACCGTTACAGAGGGCGTGGTAGATGATCGTTGGAATAAGCTTTGGTGTGATTTTACGTCAAAAGAATATCAATATGGCACGGCTTCACGCGATAAAAAGTGGGAAATGTGTCGAGGAATGGGATTATCTTTTGGCTATAACCAAGTGGAAGATGAAAGCCACCTAATTTCAATTCATGAATTAATTGCCTTATTGGTATCGACAGTTGCTGATAATGGCAATTTGTTGATCAATATTGGTCCTAAAGCCGATGGTAGCATACCGCAACCACAGGTGGATCGTCTGCTTACTTTAGGTGATTGGTTAAAAATCAATGGTGAGGGTATCTATGCTTCCCGTTGCAGTCAATATCCTACTCAAAAATGGGAAAATATTACCTGCTACCACACTAAAGTCCAAGGGGATTTATTCCTGTTTATTGATGGATTACAACCTGGGGAAAATATTGTGCCATTAAACGAAATTGCAATTGAAAATATCGCAGCCTTACACCCCAACCTACAATTTTGCATAGCGCAAAATGCGCAAGGCCAATTTTTACGGATTAAAAATTATCAGGAAAATTGGTATGTTTTAGGATTTAAGATCGTAAATGGGGAGGCATAGCAATGGGAATAACTGCAGACCACATGATTCAATTCATGAATAAACATATTGTTCCCGTAGCAAAACGAATGGAAAATCAACCGCACATTTTTGCAATTCGAGATGGTTTTATCGTGGTATTGCCGTTCTTGATTGTCGGCAGTTTTATCATGATTTTGTTGATCCCTCCCTTTGATGAAAATACTACTAATAGCTTTGGTCAAAGTTGGTGGGCATTTTCGCACTGGGCGAGTGACTATGGTTGGCGTTTTTTCCAAATGTCCTTCAATGCTATCTCGCTATTTACCTCTGCTAGTATTGCTTACAACTTAGCTAAGGCATACAAACGTGAACCCCTCCCCGCTGCATTTTTATCGGTCATGACCTTTTTGTTGGTCGCAACACCAGTAAAAGATGGATTGATGAATATTCAGTTTTTTGGCGGTGTCGGGTTATTCTCCGCCATCTTTATTGCGATTTATACGGTAGAACTTACCCGTTTATTGGAGTATTTGCATATACGCATTCGTTTACCTAAAGAGGTGCCAACTGCGGTTGCGGAATCATTGAATATCGTTATTCCGATATTAGCGGTACTCTTGACGCTTTATCCTTTTACACTTTATATCGAAAACGCTACAGGTTCGACTATTCCTCAATTAATTATGGATTACATGGCGCCGCTCATCCGAGTGAGCGATTCTTTGGGCGCGATATGTTTATTTGTATTCGCTACCCACTTATTGTGGTTCTTGGGAATTAATGGCTCGTTAGTGTTAATGCAGCTTTGGACCCCTTTTTTGTTACAAAATATGGCTGCCAATTTATCCGCGTTTCAAGCAGGTGAGCCACTCCCTTATATTGTCACCAATTCATTTTGGGATTTTTATGTGGTACATGGTGCCTCGGGTGGGGTTATTGCATTAGCTTTTTTATTAGTGCGCAGTCAATCAGCACATCTGCGTTCCATTGGTAAAATTGGTATCATCCCTTCCTTTTTCTCTATCGGTGAACCAATCGTGTACGGTGTACCCATGGTTGTCAACCCGCTATTCTTTATCCCATTGATTTTAGCGCCAATGGCAAATGCTATCATTGCTTATTTGTTGTTGGATTTTGAATTAATCCATCGCATTTATTTAATGGCACCTTGGACAACGCCAGCCCCTATCGGGGCTTATCTGGTTTCTGCGGGAGATATTTGGGCGCCTGTTTTAAGCATTGCATTGATTATACTGGATCTTGTAATTTATTATCCGTTTTTCAAAATGTATGAGCGAATTTGTTTAGAGAAAGAGCGACAAGAAACCTTACAATTGACATCCTCCCCTGCCTAAAGGCAGGGGATTCCTACTAGCTCCCCCAGCAAGCTGTGGGCTACTCTCGGTGGGTTCTTGCTGCTGACCACTATTGCAGTTCACTTCACAAGCTCTACGGGCGTGTCCCGCCCTGATTTTCGTTATGCTTGGACGATAGCTCGACCACGCTCTAACACATTGATTGCCCCAACCACATCCGCATTTTCCGTGTAACCACATTCTATGCACTCAAAATTCGCCTGCGTTTGTCGGTTTTCTTTGGCGGTATGTCCGCAACAAGGGCAAGTTCGGCTGGTATTTTGCGGTGGAACTGCAACCAAAAATCCGCCTAGCCATTGCGTTTTGTAGTCCAACTGTCGTCTAAACTCAAACCAAGACTGGTCTAATATCGCCCTATTCAAACCCGATTTCTGTTTCACGTTTTTTCCGTGTTCTTCCACCGTCCCTTTTGCGGAAGCCGACATATTTTGCACTTGCAAATCCTCAATGTAGAGCATTGCGTGGTTTTTGCTGATTTTACTTGAAGTTTGGTGTAAAAAGTCTTTGCGGCAGTTGGCGATTTTGTGATGTAATTTAGCGATTTTCGCCTTTAACTTTTGCCAATTTTGGCTAAATTTAACCTTGTTTTTAAGCTGTTTTTGCAGTTTTGCCAGTTTGCCTTTATAGGTTTTAAACGCATTCAGTGGCGCAAAAAATGCGCCATTGGAAAGTGTCGCAAAACGAGCCACGCCCATATCAATCCCAATCTCTCCGCCCTTATGCGTTGGGATCTCACATTCAAATTCCGTTTGAATACTCACAAAAAATCGACCGCACTTTTGGCTAACGGTGACATTTTTAATTTCGCCTATCACATCACGACTATTGCGGTAACGAACCCAACCAATTTTCGGCAAGTACAAGCGGTTATTTTGTTGCTCTAATTTGCAACCTTGCGGAAAACGAAAACGCTCTTTCAACCCTTTTTTCTTAAATTTGGGAAAATCGGCACGTTTCTGAAAGAAATTTTTAAAGGCACTTTCTAAGTCTTTTAGCGACTGTTGAAGCACTTGAGAATGGCACTCTTTGAGCCAAACCAGCTCTTTTTTCCATTGCGGAAGAAGATTGGCGATTTTGGTATAGCTAAATTTAAACGCATTGTCTTGCTCATATTGTTCATTTTGCCAAGCCAACGCACGGTTAAACACAAAACGAGAACAACCGCAGAACTGTTTAATTCTACGAATTTGCTCGCCATTTGGCATTATTTCGAACTTAAAGGCTTTGCGTAGCAACATTGTGAACTCATAGACAGAAAATTGAGCTTATTCTATGCTCATCTATGAAAAAAAGAAATTCAATTATTCACCAATACATCGAGCAACAACAAATGCCCGATTAGTTAGCGTTGAAGCGACTTCGTCGCTTGTGCCTTATATCACCGCCCTGAAGAACGGTGTTTTACAGCACGAAAGGATAAACGGATAAAATCAGCAACATTCGTGCATTATAATACAAATGAAAATCTTCTCTTAAGAGGGGATTTTCATCTATTTTATGATTTTTGCTAGCGGATAAAATAATTTTCTATGCTTCGTCTCCAAATGTTCAAATTCAATAAAGCCCAATCGCTCATAAAATGAAGCCGCATTATCATCTTTTGCGTCAACAACCAAAATTGCAGAGCCTACGGTCGTATTTTTGATTTTGTACATCGCATCTGCAATTAAAAATTTACCATATCCTTGCTTCTGAAAACTATCATCAATCGCCAATCGACCGATTAAAACAGCAGGAATATTAGGGTATGGAATTCCTTTTTTTATTCTTTCTTGTGGTATATCTGAAACTGGTACAGATAACGCTGACAATGTGTAATAACCAATAATCTTAGATTGTTTGTTGTCGATAAGCACAAAACATTTTGCTAGCCTTTTTTTTACATCTTGAGAAGCATCCTGATGAAAGTAACTCTCCAATGCCTTAACAGAACAAGAAAAAGAGTTTTTTTTGAGGCTTAATTCTTCTAAAGGCAATACGGTTAAATTTATCAAATTTTCATTTTTCATTATTTCTCTCTATGAATGGATAAGAACTCTTCATATACATCAAGAGCATTTTGCATTGAAGCGTTAGGTTTAAATGGTTTACTTAAACTTTCGATAAGTAAAGCCTGATCTTCCAATGTCAAACGCAAAACTTGATGTTCTGAAATGGTTTTTTTAGCTTCCTTGTAAGCTACGTCCACAACGAAATCAGTTAATGTTCGCCCTGAAATAGCTGCTGCTTGCTTAATTAGTTGGTATATATCTAAGTTTACTTTAGCCTCCAATCTTGCTTTTGGAATTTGTACTGTCATTGTTGTTCTCCTCTCCTATAAGCACTTTTTAATTTTACGGTCATCAGACGTAAAAATCAACATAAGTAAGGTATCAAAAGTTAATATTTCCGTTACTTTACCAGCTTAATTCTTTAGGAATGGATACAACCGTTGCTGACACGTCTCATTTTTTGAAATTAAATCAAACTGTTAATAAAATGTCTCTCATTAGCAAAGGAACGAAAAATTTTACACCATTGCTCTCAATCGTCGTTATGCGAGAATTTGGATAAGGCAAGTCGTTCATATCACACACCGCCTAAGTTAAAATATCAAAATGGTTTTTTCATAATAAGAAAAAATTTTTTACTTTTTTTGTTATTGTTTCCTATTCTTATTTCCTCTAGGATGACGGGCGTTCATTCCAGTTAACAACCATAGAGGAGCATACATGAACATCTTAGAAAACCTGAAACCTTACATCTTAGGCTTATTGAGAATTCTTGCCGGCTATCTGTATTTTTTACATGGCACTGCAAAATTATTTGAATTTCCTGTATCCATGACCAGTGGAAACGGCGCTGTCGCCCTATTTTCCTTGATGGGCGTCGCGGCTATTTTAGAATTAGTCGGTGGCTTGCTTTTACTCTTAGGGTTATTTACCCGCATTACTTCCTTTTTACTCTCCGGTCAAATGGCGGTCGCCTATTTAATCGCCCATGCCAGCGCTGCGACATTCTTATTTCCGCCTGCGAATAAAGGTGAAATTGCGGTATTATATGCACTGCTCTTCTTCTATTTCGTTTTCTCCGGTCCCGGTGCTTTTGCCTTAGATAACCGCAAAAAAGCTAGTACCTAAGGAAAGCCGAGATTTTTTCATTCACACCTAGCCACCTTAACGCTCTAGGTCAGCCGGTGCCTGTTCGTTCTTATTCACCAATCGAAAATAATTATTTTCGGTTGGTGGATAAAAAAATCCGTTGCAAACAAGTTACAACGGATTTTTTCATCTTTGATATGATGTTCAGTGTAGGATTATGCCTTTAGGTTGGAAGACATAGATCATTACATCATCACCAACTACTAAAAATTTTACAAAATGCCCTTGGCACGGAGCTGATAAACTTAACGAGGTAAGTGCATATTATTACTCATTTGCACCATTTTTCTTGTTTTCTAAATTTTCCCAACGTAAAAAAGCCTCCTCCAAGGCTTGCTCGGTGTCCGCTAATAATTGCAGTTTTGCCGACGTATAATCATGGGGCTGTTGGAAAAAGTTTGCATCACCGATTTCTTCTTGAAGTGCGGTGATTTTTTCTTCTAATTCTTCCAATAAACTCGGCAATTGTTCTAATTCTCGCTGCTCTTTGTAGGATAATTTCACTGTGCGCGGTTTATGCGGTTGTGACGAAACTTCCGATTTTTGCACCGCACTTTCTTGCTGTGGCGTGGCTTTTTTACTTTGACGAGCCGCCTGTTCAGCCGCTTTGGTGGCAAAATAATTGACTTGTTGCTGTTTGGCATCATGGAACCCGCCTACATATTTATTCAATACGCCCTCGCCCTCAAAAATATAACATTCTGTGGCAGTGTTATCGATAAATTGACGATCGTGGCTCACAATTAATAAAGTTCCTTGATAATCGGTCAAAATATCTTCCAATAATTCCAAGGTTTCTACATCCAAATCATTGGTCGGTTCATCCAGAATTAATAAATTATTCGGCTTCAACAATAATTTTGCCAATAACAAGCGATTGCGCTCGCCTCCGGATAAGGCTTTCACCGGCGTCATGGCGCGTTTTGGCGGAAATAAAAAGTCTTGCAAATATCCCAGTACATGACGTTTTACCCCGTTGACTTCAATATCTTGTTTTCCGTCCGCCACGTTATCCATCACGGTTTTCTCCGGATCTAAATCCGCTCGATATTGATCAAAATAAGCAATATCCAGCTTAGTACCGCAACGAATTTTACCCGACGTCGGTTGCAATTCGCCTAAAAGCAATTTAATAAACGTTGTTTTACCGCAACCGTTCGGTCCAACCAACGCAATTTTATCGCCGCGTAAAATGGTGGTACTAAAATGGCTCAACAGGGTTTTATCGCCAATCGCATAACTTACATCTTCTAACTCAAACACAATTTTGCCCGAACGACTGGAGGTGTCTAATTGCAATTTCGCGCTGCCCAGCACATCGCGTCGCTGACGACGTTCTTCACGCAATGCTTTTAGCGCACGCACGCGCCCTTCGTTACGAGTTCGTCTGGCTTTGATCCCTTGACGGATCCAAATTTCTTCTTGTGCCAATTTTTTATCAAACAACTCATTTTGCAAGGCTTCCACGCGCAGATTTTCTTCTTTGGTGGTTAAATATAAATCGTAATCCCCCGGATAAGAGACCAATTTTCCGCGATCCAAATCCACAATGCGCGTCGCCATTTTGCGGATAAAAGAACGGTCATGGGAAATAAACACAATGCTGCCGCTAAATCCAAGTAAAAATTCTTCCAACCATTCGATGGCTTCTACGTCCAAATGGTTAGTTGGTTCATCCAGCAACAACACATCCGGCGCGCAAACAAGCGCTCTTGCCAATGCTGCTTTACGCAACCAGCCGCCAGATAAATCCGCAAGACGCGTGTTTGGATCCAATGCTAATTTTGCTAACACTTCTTTAATCCGCGTTTCAAACTGCCAACCGCCGGCGTGTTCCAATTGGGCTTGCACCTGCGCTAGTTGATTAAGCAGACTGTCTTCATAGGCATTTTCCAATAAAAACGAAATGCGGTGATATTCTTTGAGTAAATCGGCTAAATGCCCAACGCCCTCGGCAACATAATCAAACACATTGTCCTCAGCATGGCGCGGCGGATCTTGTTCTAAACGGGAAACCACCAAATCGCATTCAAATTGCAAGCGCCCGTCGTCCATCACGACCTCACCTGCCAAAATTTTCATTAACGTCGATTTGCCCGCGCCATTGCGCCCAACTAAACACACCCGCTCGCCGGCTTCAATATGTAATTCGGTATAATCCAATAACGGATGATCGCTAAAAGAAAGGTATCCATTGGTTAAGCTGATTAATGCCACAATAACCTCTTGTCTGCTAAAAAAGATAAAAATTGTCGCCGATTTTAACAGAGTTAAAGGCATTTGTAGAGGTTAAAAACGTTTCAAAATGCACCGCACTTTGCTACAATTTTGCCACTTCAAGCGAGGAAAAAGAAAGCACCATGAAAACTCATGTTATTGAAATTAATGAACAAAACTTAACGGAAACGTTGCAAAACGCGCAGCATACGCCAATGGCAATTGTTTTTTATGCGCCCAGCCATCAAACATCGGTAGAATTTACCGCTCTTTTATCCCGTTATGCGGAAAAATATCAAGGGCAATTTCTTTTAGCTAAAGTCAATTGCGAAACAGAACAAATGGTTGCTGCGCAATTTCGTATCCAAGCCTTGCCAACCACTTATTTATTTAGAGACGGTCAAGCGCTAGATGCCTTTCAAGGAGCGTTAGAAGAAGAAACCTTGCAACAACGTTTAAGCGCGATTTTGCCAAAAGAAGACGAAATTAAATTTAATCAAGCCTTAGAATTATTATCCGGCGAACATTATGACGACGCCTTACCGTTGTTAAAAGAAGCCTGGGAACTCTCCGATAAGAAAAACAGCGATATTGCGTTGTTGTATGCAGAAACCTATATCGCCATGAAACGTACAGAACCGGCGCAAGATATTTTAAAACAAATTCCGCTGCAAGATCGCGATAGCCGCTGGCAAGGGCTACAAGCGCAAATTGATTTGTTAATTAAAGCGGCAGATACGCCGGAAATCCAACAATTACAAGCCGATTTTGCTAAAAATCCAAGTGCGGAAATTGCGCTAAAATTGGCATTACAATTGCACCAAGCCAATCGCAACGAAGAAGCGTTGGAACTGTTATTTAGCCTTTTAAAACAGGATTTGGCAGCAGAAAATGGCGAAGTGAAAAAACAATTTTTGGAAATCTTAGCCGCCATCGGCAACCACGATCCGATTACCAATAAATATCGCCGATTATTGTACGCATTACTCTATTGATGGATTTACTTATTGAAAACACTGTAATAGACTTAAGCAACTTAAGTTTGATGATTAGATAACGCAAGGAATTTTTATGTCAGAAATTAAACACAGCAAATTGCTTATTTTAGGCTCCGGTCCTGCCGGCTATACTGCCGCCATTTATGCCGCGCGCGCTAACCTTAAACCTGTGTTAGTCACCGGTTTGCAACAAGGCGGTCAATTAACTACGACCACGGAAATTGAAAACTGGCCGGGCGATTTTGGCGATACTACCGGTCCTGAATTGATGCAAAGAATGTTACAACACGCGGAAAAATTTGATACCGAAATTATTTTTGACCATATCAATCGCGTGGATTTGTCCTCTCGCCCGTTCAAACTTTATGGCGATATGCAAACCTTTAGTTGCGATGCATTAATTATCGCCACCGGCGCCTCTGCTCGTTATTTGGGTTTACCGTCCGAAGAAGCCTATAAAGGACGCGGCGTTTCCGCTTGCGCGACTTGTGACGGATTTTTCTATCGCAATAAACCGGTCGCGGTCATCGGCGGCGGCAATACTGCGGTGGAAGAAGCGCTTTATTTAGCCAATATCGCCTCCGAGGTGCATTTAATTCACCGTCGCGACAGTTTCCGCGCCGAAAAAATCCTGCTCGACCGTTTACACAAAAAAGTGGAAGAAGGCAAAATCGTACTCCATACGTATCGCACTTTAGACGAAGTTTTGGGTGATGATATGGGCGTGACCGGCTTGCGTTTAAAAGATACCCAATCCGAGACTTGCGAAGAAATCAAGGTAGAAGGTGCATTTATCGCGATTGGTCATGCACCAAATACGGATATTTTTGCCGGTCAACTGGAATTAAATAACGATTATATTGTGGTAAAATCCGGTTTAAACGGTAATGCAACTGCCACGTCCGTAGAAGGCGTATTTGCTGCCGGAGATGTGATGGATCATAACTATCGTCAAGCGATTACCTCTGCCGGAACCGGTTGTATGGCAGCGTTAGATGCTGAACGTTATCTTGATGCTCAAGAATAACATTTATTAAACGATAACGGACGCGTTAATCGCGTCCTTCCTTTTTAATTGCGAAAACCATCCGAAAGCACCTATAAATATGAATAAAGCCCGCCAAAAATATCTGTTTAAATGGCTAAGAAACCAACAAAACATCATTAAGAAACCATTAGCGTTGACCATTATCCTTGCCACGTTTTCTTCTTTAATTTTGGTGGCACAAACTTGGTTATTGGCAACGGTGTTGCAACGGTTGATTATGGAAAATACCGATCGCAGTCAATTATTACCGCACTTTGTCGCCTTAATTCTGTGTTTCGCCTTGCGCGCATTAATTTTATGGTTGAGAGAAAAAATCGGCTTCCAAAGTGGACAACAATTACGCCGTCATATTCGCCAACAAATTTTAGCTAAAATCCACCAAGTGGGACCGGCAACCATTAATCATAAACCCGCGGGCAGTTGGGCAAGTATTATGTTGGAGCAAGTAGAAAATCTGCATAATTTTTATGCCCGCTATTTGCCGCAGCAAGCCTTATCCGTGATTGTGCCGGTGATCATTTTAATTGCTGTATTTCCACTAAACTGGGCGGCTGGACTTATTTTATTATTCACCGCGCCGCTTATTCCGATTTTTATGATTTTAGTAGGGATTGCCGCCGCCGACAGCAGTCAACGCAATATGGAAACCCTCTCCCGTTTAAGCGCACAATTTTTAGATCGTTTGCAAGGGCTTGAAACCTTAAGAATTTTTAACCGCACTGCGGAGCAAACCCAGCATATTGAAGAAAGTACGGAAGCTTTCCGTGAAACCACCATGGATGTGTTAAAACTGGCGTTTTTATCCTCGGCGGTATTGGAATTTTTCACTTCGATTTCGATTGCTCTAATGGCGGTTTATTTCGGTTTTAGTTATTTAGGCGAACTGGATTTCGGTACCTATGACACCTCACTAAGCCTCTTCGTCGGCTTTTTCTGCTTAATTCTTGCGCCGGAGTTTTATCAACCGCTGCGTGATCTCGGTACCTATTATCACGATCGTTCCGCCGGTATCGGTGCTGCGGATGTGATTGTGGATTTTTTAGAACAAGATTATATTACAACCCAATCTAAATCCGCCCACCAGCAACTTGATACACAACGTGCGGTAGAAATTTGGGCAGAAAATTTCATTGTACTGTCGCCGCAAGGTCAACCGTTAACACAAGCCTTAAACTTTCACCTAGCGCCGAACAGCCACACCGCCTTAGTGGGACAAAGTGGCGCGGGAAAAACTTCCTTGATCAATGTGCTATTAGGCTTTTTGGCTTATCAAGGCAGCTTAAAAATCAATGGAATCGAGTTTCGGGAGCTAGATTTAACCCAATGGCGCAAACAGGTAGCTTGGGTGGGGCAAAATCCGCTACTGTTACAAGGCAGCATCCGTGAAAATCTGCTACTGGGCGATATTCAAGCCTCAAACCAACAAATCGAACAAGCACTCACGCGGGCACAAGCTAAAGAGTTTACCGATAAATTAGGTTTAGAGCATGAAATTAAAGAAGGCGGTATCGGGCTTTCTGTCGGTCAGGCGCAACGTTTAGCGGTGGCTCGCGCCTTGCTGCGTCAAAGCAAATTATTGGTGTTAGACGAACCAACCGCCAGTTTAGATGCCCAGTCGGAAAATTTAGTCTTGCAAGCCTTACAACAAATCAGCGACCAGCAAACTACCTTAATGATCACTCACCGCATTGAAGATCTTAAACAATGCGACCAAATTTTGGTGATGCAACAAGGGCAAATCATCCAACAAGGCACCTTCGCCCAATTACAAGATCATGGCTATTTTGCCGAACTTTTGGCTCAACGAAAACAGGATATTCACTAATGCGCGCTCTTTTTCCGTTTTTACGTTTATTTCGTCATGCTAAATTCACCTTGATTATCGGCGTGATTTTAATGATTGTCGGACTGGCATCCAGCGTCGGCTTATTAACCGTTTCCGGCTGGTTTTTAGCTGCCACCGCGATTGCAGGTGTTGGTACGCTATTTAATTTCTTTTATCCCTCCGCCAGCGTGCGTGGCTTGGCGGTGGGGCGTACTGCCGCGCGTTATTTCGAAAAAATTGTCACCCACGACGCCACGTTTCGTATTCTTGCCAAATTACGTGTGCAGGTTTTCAGCAAAATTATTCCGCTCAGCCCCGCGGTACTAAACCGCTATCGCAATAGCGATTTGCTTAATCGTTTGGTTGCGGATGTTGATACTTTAGACAGCCTCTATTTGCGCTTACTGGCACCTTTTATCAGCGCCATTGTGGTGATTAGCTTTTTAACCATTGGGTTAAGTTTATTTAATCTACCACTTGCGCTTTTTGTTGGCGCTAGCCTGTTGATTTTATTACTCATTGTACCAACTGTGTTTTATCATCTTGGTAAAACTTTCGGCAAAAAATTAACGATTTCACGCGCCACTTATCGCACCCGATTTGTAGAATTCATTCAATCGCAAGCCGAATTATTGCTGTTTAACGCAGAGCAACCGATTAAACGCAAGCTCGCGCAAACAGAACAAGAATGGCAATCTTATCAACAAAAAGAAGCTAATTTAGCCGGATTATCCACCGCACTTTTCTTGTTTACCAACGGAATGTTATTGGTAGCGACCCTGTGGTTTGCGGCTCATGCCGATTTTGGTAGCGATCAATATCGCCATGCTTTGATCGGATTATTTGCGTTAGCCGTCCTTGCCGCCTTTGAAATTTTGATGCCTTTGGGCGCGGCTTTTTTACATATTGGGCAGATTATCGCTTCTGCCGAACGGATCACAGACATCACCGAACAAGAACCCTTAGTGCGTTTTGATGGAGATGCCACAATTGCAACCAATTTAGCGCCGAACACACCATTAATCGAAGCGCAAAATCTGTATTTTCATTATCCGGATCGCCCGCAAGCGGCGTTAACCGATCTCAATCTTCGTCTGTATCAAGGGCAAAAAGTAGCGATTTTGGGCAAAACTGGCAGCGGAAAATCCACCTTGTTACAATTGCTCGTGCGCCATTATGCCGCCCAACAAGGGCAATTGTCCTTAGCCGGCAAGCCCATTGAAGATTATGCGGAAAGCGCTTTACGCGAACACATTTGTTTTTTAACTCAACGTATTCACGTATTTAGCGATAGCCTACGCAATAACTTACAAATTGCCACCCAGCAACCTATTAGCGATGAAAAAATGCGCGAAGTATTAAGTGCGGTCGGTTTAAACAAATTATTGCAACAAGAACAAGGATTAGATATTTGGTTAGGCAATGGCGGACGCCAACTTTCCGGCGGCGAACAACGTCGTTTAGGGTTGGCGCGGGTGTTACTGAATAACGCCCCTATTGTACTATTAGACGAACCCACCGAAAGTTTGGATCGCGAAACGGAACGCCAAGTTTTAGCCTTAATTTTGGCACATTGTCAGGATAAAACCCTATTGATGGTCACACACCGTTTAACCGCTATTGAACAATTTGACTGGCTTTGTGTCATTGATGATGCACGCCTTATCGAACAAGGCAGCTATGCGGAACTCATGCAAAAACCACAAGGCTTTTTCAAACAATTAACGGAAAGATTATAAAACAGAGGGGAGGCGCAAAGGGCGGAAACCTCCCCAGCTTGATCTCGGCACACGGAAATTCTGACTCTGGCTGCTTTCTTCCGAACCTGACCGGGTAAACCAGACACCATTGCGAGGAACCGAGAAGGTTTCCATTGAATTAACGTCAAACGTTAAGGCTTCGTATTATGCAATAAGCAATTTCCGATTGCAAATATTTATCGAGTTATTATACTTAACCGCTTAAATATCGCCCTATTCGGACAAGGAGAATCAATGTCTAATGTACTCAATCAATTAATTCAATTATTAGAATTAGAACAACTTGACGATTTTCTTTTTCGTGGCGACAGTGAAGATCTCGGATTGCGCCAAGTATTTGGCGGTCAAGTCATCGCTCAAGCGCTTTATGCCGCCATGCAAGTGGCGCCTAAAGATCGAATGTTACACTCCTGCCATGCTTATTTTCTCGCTCCCGGTGACAGCCAATTACCGATTATTTATGATGTCGAGACGCTGCGTACCGGACGCAATTTTAGCGCATTACGCGTTAAAGCGATTCAACATAACGAACCCATTTGCCACATCACCGCGTCTTTCCAAATCGAAGAACAAGGCTTTGAACACCAAAGTGTGATGCCTCCAGTCGGCGAACCGGAAAGTTTTTATTCCGAAAGCGAAATGATGCAAAAAATGGCAGCCTATTTGCCGGAAGCGGTGCGCGATAAATTTACCGCGGAACGCCCGTTTGATATTCGCAGCAAATATATCAACAATCCATTTAACGGTACCGAATTACCACCGGAGCAATTTGCGTGGGTGAAAGCCAATGGCAGCGTGCCGCATGATCGCCAAATTCAGCAATGTTTACTTGCTTATTTTTCCGATTTTCACACGTTATTAACCGCACTTCATCCGCATAAAAAAGGCTTTTTGCAAAGTGGCATGAAAGTCGCCACTATCGACCATGCTATTTGGTTTCATCGCCCTTTTGATCTCAACGATTGGCTACTTTATGCCGTGAAAAGCAATAATGCTTATGGCGGGCGCGGTTTAGGCGGCGGACAAATTTTCGATCGCCAAGGGCGTTTAATCGCGACCACGCAACAAGAAGGGCTTATTCGTTATTCTACAACACAAAAATAAGGAAAAAAATGACCGCACTTTCCGCGCAACAATTTTGGCAATTGGTAACAAATGCCTTACAAGAGCCACAACCAGAGAAAAAATGCGCTTTGGTCAATGCACTTTATGATCAGAGTTTGCCACAAGTTCATTTCACCGAGTTGGCGGATTTTCCGACCGTTAATGTCGAACAGGAAATCGTCGGCATTCCGTCCAATCCACGTTTAGTGGCGCCGAAAGAGGTACCAAAACGATCCTTTGCCACCAACGAAGGTTACGCCGCTACCTTGCACGCCATTGCCCATATTGAATTTAATGCGATTAATTTAGGGTTGGACGCGGCTTGGCGTTTTGGTCGCCACGCACAGCAAGAATTGCAGCAAGGTATGGCTTTTGTGCAAGATTGGTTACGCGTCGCTCGCGAAGAAAGCACACATTTTACTCTGATAAATCAACATCTTAAAACCTTAGGGTATCAATATGGTGATTTTGAAGGTCATGCCGGATTATGGGAAATGGCACAGGCTACTGCTCATGATATTTGGGAGCGCATGGCGCTGGTTCCGCGTGTTTTGGAAGCGCGTGGGCTGGATGCCACACCGGTGTTGCAAGAAAAAATCGCGCAACGCAAAGATTTCGCCGCGGTCAATATTCTGGATATTATCTTGCGCGACGAAATCGGTCATGTTGCGATCGGCAACCATTGGTATCACGCCCTTTCGGAAAAACGCGGTTTAGATGCCATGTCATGTTTCGCTGAATTATTGCGCAAATACCGTATCGTTATTTTCAAAGGCGCCATCAACACTGACGCCAGAATTCAAGCGGGCTTTACTCAATTTGAATTAGATTGGATTTATGAAATTGAACAAACGCTAAAAGCGCATTTAAAAAGCATTGCGCATTGATCAAATGCCCTCATTTCGAGGGCATATTTTATCCATTTACCCGAAACTGTTCATGCAATTGATGTAATTGATCGCGGATAGCCGCCGCTTTTTCAAACTCCAATGCTTGAGCGTGTTGGTACATTTGTTGTTCCAATTTTTTCACCTGCTGCTGATATTCTTTGACAGTTTTCGGCAGATGATAAAGTGCGGTGGTTTCTGCCACAGTTTGGGCGCGCGCTTTCGTTTTATTTTTATACGCTGCCCCTTGACCAATATCCAGTAATTCGCCGACTTTTTTGTTTAAGGCTTGCGGAACAATCCCGCGCTCTTGATTATACTTCATTTGCTTTTCGCGGCGGCGATTGGTTTCAGTGATCGCTTTTTCCATGGATTTGGTGATACTGTCTGCATATAAAATCGCTTTGCCTTTCAGGTTGCGCGCTGCACGTCCGATAGTTTGAATTAGCGATCGTTCGGAACGTAAAAATCCTTCTTTATCCGCATCTAAAATCGCCACCAGCGATACTTCCGGAATATCCAATCCTTCGCGCAGTAAGTTAATACCCACCAATACGTCAAACTCGCCCAAACGCAAATCGCGAATAATTTCCACCCGTTCGACCGTGTCAATATCCGAGTGCAAATAACGCACACGTACCCCATGTTCTTCCAAATAATCGGTTAAATCTTCCGCCATGCGTTTGGTTAAGGTGGTCACTAAAACGCGCTCATTTTCGACCGCTCTTTTGCGCGCTTCGGACAGCAAATCGTCCACTTGGATCGCCACCGGTCGAATTTCAATCTCCGGATCCAATAATCCCGTCGGACGCACCACTTGGTCGATAATCTCTTGCCCGGATTTTTCCAGTTCATAAGGCCCCGGTGTCGCCGAAACATAGATGGTTTGAGGCGCTAAACGTTCAAATTCTTCAAAACGCAACGGGCGGTTATCCAAAGCGGAAGGCAGGCGAAAACCATATTCCACCAAGGTTTCTTTGCGCGAACGGTCGCCGCGATACATTCCGCCGATTTGCGGAACGGTCACGTGAGACTCGTCTATGATCAATAACGCATCAGAAGGCATATAATCAAATAAGGTTGGCGGTGGCTCCCCTTCATTTCTACCGGATAAATAGCGCGAATAATTTTCAATGCCGGAACAATATCCCAGCTCATTCATCATCTCGATATCAAACAAGGTACGTTGAGTTAAGCGTTGTTCTTCCAATAATTTGTTATTCTCTAACAACACCTGGCGACGCTGCGCTAACTCTTGTTTAATCTGTTCGATAGCAGCTAGAATTTTTTCACGCGGCGTTACATAGTGCGTTTTTGGATACACCGTATAACGCGGCACCACGCCGAAACTTTTGGAGGTTAACGGATCAAACAAGGTTAAACGTTCAATTTCATCATCAAATAACTCGATCCGAATGGCTTTATCATCAGATTCCGCCGGAAAAATATCAATCACCTCGCCCCTAACACGAAAAGTACCGCGCTGAAACGCCTGATCATTGCGAGTATATTGCAACTCGGCTAATTGCGCCAAAATTTGGCGTTGATTAATGATGGCTCCGGTTTGCAAATGCAGCATCATTTTCAGATAGCTGTCCGGATCGCCTAACCCGTAAATGGCTGAAACGGAAGCAACCACAATGGTATCGCGACGCTCTAGAAAAGATTTGGTAGCGGATAAACGCATTTGTTCAATTTGATCATTGATCGAGGCATCTTTTTCAATAAAAGTATCACTGCTCGGCACATAGGCTTCCGGTTGATAATAATCATAATAAGAAACAAAATATTCCACCGCGTTTTCCGGAAAAAAGGCTTTCATTTCTGCATAAAGCTGCGCTGCTAAGGTTTTATTCGGCGCCAGCAGCATTGCCGGTCGATTTAATTGCGCGATGACGTTGGCAATGGTAAAGGTTTTTCCCGATCCGGTTACGCCAAGTAAGGTTTGATGGGCTAAACCGTCGTTGAGATTTTCGGTTAAACGCGCAATGGCTTGCGGTTGATCGCCGGAAGGGGAAAAATCGGAATGCAGAATAAAGGGTTTAGTATTTATTTTTGCGTTCATAGAAGATTGGCTTTATCAAAAGTACGACAATAATGCAGGGTTTATTTATTCTTAAAGTGCGGTCAATTTTATCACAATTTTCGATCAATTTTTTAAATTAAATTTCTAAGTTTTACACAGACTTATATTTGTCAAGTTAGAAACTTCAAAAAAACGTAAAATTTTTTTAAAATTTTTGTGGAAATTTACTAACCCATTGAAATAAAAAGAAATGTCATTTTGCAACCAATCTTACACCCAGTGTTAAAAGTACTATATTTCATGAGGGTTTGCGCTACTTTTCAAATAATAACTCACAGAGTTATCCACAGCCACTGTGGATATAAAATTAGTGAGTAAAAAATATAAATTTTGGAGAATATCCGAGATCACCAGAGCACACTGGTTAACCAATTGTTTTAAAATAGAAATTTTGGGTTTTACCACAATAATTAAAACGTCATTCACCGTCCTTTAAATTACGTTCAAACTAGGGTTTGGAGATGTTATTAACTTGCCTATATGGCGCTTTGCTTGATAAATCTAAGTGACTGTGTGCCAATAGAAAATCGTCCTTTCATTGGAACTTTTATCTTTTCCAGCCTCCCAATTTACCCTTACAAAATAGAAAACCGCTATTTCTACACGGAATTTTGCGTAAGGTCATACTTTTAAAGCTAAAATGGCATTATACTTATTATATTACCTTTAATATAAGGAGCTATTCTATGTTCAAACAACTTCAACAGATCGGTAAAGCATTTATGCTCCCAATCGCCATATTACCAGCTGCGGGTTTACTTTTGGGGATTGGTGGTGCGTTATCTAATAAGGCGACAATTCAAGCCTACCCTATTTTAGATAATACATTTCTTCAAGGTATTTTCCAGATTATGGCGGCAGCAGGGAGCGTGGTTTTTGCCAATCTTGCCCTCTTGCTTTGTATTGGTTTAGGAATTGGTTTGGCAAAACGAGATAAAGGCGTAGCAGCATTATCAGCTGTTGTCGGTTATCTTGTGATGACAGGCACAATTTCCGCACTCCTTCCTATTTTTTCTCCAGAAACCAAAGGGATTGATACAGGGGTTATTGGTTCATTGGTTATGGGGTTAATCACCGTCAAACTACATAACAAATACAATAATATCCAATTGCCACAGATTTTAGGCTTCTTTGGTGGTTCTCGTTTTGTGCCGATTGTCACCTCTTTTGCAGCTATTTTCGTTGGGGCTATTTTCTTCTTAATTTGGCCAACATTTCAACATTGGCTGGTGTCTGCCGGAAAAGGGATTGCGTCAATGGGGGAAGCGGGTACTTTCTTCTATGGTTTCTTAATGCGTTTAAGTGGTGCTGTTGGTTTACATCATATGATTTATCCGCTTTTCTGGTACACGGAGTTAGGTGGAACCGAAGTAGTGAACGGCGAAACTGTTATCGGTGCTCAAAAAATATTCTTTGCCCAATTAGCCGATCCAAATCATCAAGGTCTATTTACTGAAGGAACACGTTTCTTTGCCGGTCGTTTTGATACCATGATGTTTGGTCTGCCTGCCGCTTGTTTAGCAATGTATCACACTGTGCCTAAAGCACGTAGAAAAGCAATCGGTGGTTTATTTTTAGGTGCGGCATTAACATCATTTATTACAGGAATCACGGAGCCAATTGAGTTTATGTTCTTATTTGTTGCCCCCTGGCTTTATGTATTCCATGCCTTCTTAGATGGAGTTTCATTCTACATTGCAGATTTCTTAAACATTTCAATTGGTAACACCTTCTCTGGCGGTTTCATTGATTTCTTGCTTTTCGGTATTTTACAAGGCAACGAAAATACGAATTGGGTTCGAGTTGTGATGGTTGGTCTGCCTTGGGCGGCACTTTACTATTTTTCTTTCTTATTCCTTATTCGTAAATTTAATGTGATGACCCCAGGAAGGGCAGATGATCAAGGAGAGATTATTGAGCAAACCACAACATCATTGACTGAAAATGCACATGCTATTATTAAGGCATTAGGTAAAGCGGAGAATATTGAAAATGTGGATGCTTGTATTACTCGCTTACGTGTTGCAGTAAAAGATGTTAAAGCTGTAAATAAGGGTAATCTAAAAGCGCTAGGTGCGATTGATGTGCTTGAGGTCGGTGGCGGTATCCAAGCTGTATTTGGAGCAAAAGCTGTACTCTATAAAAGTGAAGTTAATCAAATTCTGGGCAAAGAAGATTAGTATCACTCTGGCTGGAAATTGGAAAAGATGACTGCTTGTACTAAATTTGTTACAAAACGCAATGGAAAGATTAATAGAGTAAAATCGCGTGGATAAAGAAAACCAATTACCCGTACTTGAACGAATTGCGAAACTACAGGCTGAGTTAGTTATCCCAAACGATCTCAAATTTTTTTATTTTAACAGTTGACAAGGTATAACAAGATCATTATTATGTGCGTCCATTCCTTGTGATACAGAATTATTCCTCCTTAGTTCAGTCGGTAGAACGGTGGACTGTTAATCCATATGTCGCTGGTTCAAGTCCAGCAGGAGGAGCCAATTTTTCTTTTGGTTAGTTTTTATTTGTCTCCTTTTATAGAAACTAATTTTCACCAAAAGACTTTTAGCCCATCACTGTATGGGCTTTTATTTTTTTATTTCAAATAAATTCTACATCTATTATACTTCCCTTTTTACGACATAATGTTAGGACGTTCACACTATGTTATATCCTTTATTGGCAATTTTAATCGGTTTAATTATTTTAGTTTGGAGTGCGGATCGTTTTATTGATGGTGCAGCCTCATTTGCGCGCCATTTAGGAATGTCGCCACTGCTTATCGGTATTATCATTATTGGATTTGGCACTTCCGCGCCAGAGATGATTGTATCGGCACTTTCCGCCTTAAATAACAGTCCAGGTATTGCACTGGGTAACGCTTATGGTTCAAATATTACCAATATTGCCTTGATTTTAGGGGCAACTGCGCTGATAAAACCAGTAACGGTAAATTCTTCTATCTTAAAACAAGAATTACCGATTTTGTCTTTGGTAACGTTGATTTCCGCCTATTTGATTTATGATGCACAAATTTCCCATCTTGATGCACTAATTTTATTGGTGATTTTTGCTATTTATATGGGCTGGACCATTTGGCAAGGACGGAAAAATAAACAAGATCCAATGAGCCAAAATGTGGAAGAAGAATTAGCAGAACATCCCTTAATGTCTATGCCTAAAGCAATTATATGGATGATTGTAGGCCTAGTGTTATTAATTGCCAGTTCTCAATTATTAGTTTGGGGAGCGGTAAAAGTGGCATCATTTTTGGGCGTAAGCGATTTGATTATCGGCTTAACGATCGTTGCGGTGGGTACCTCCTTGCCGGAACTTGCCGCTTCAATCATGGCAGCAAGAAAAGGCGAATCGGATTTAGCAGTAGGAAATATTATTGGCTCTAACTTATTTAATACCTTAGCAGTTGTCGGGATTGCAGGCTCCATTACACCAATTCAAGTCGGCAATGAAATTTTCTCACGTGATATGTTGGTGATGACGATTTTAACTTTCTCGCTGTTTATTTTTGGTTATGGTGTCAAAAAACAAGGAACTATCAATCGTTTTAAAGGCTTGTTATTACTTGCCAGTTATGTGGCTTATACTGCTTATTTGATTAAAACCGCGATTTAAGCACTATTCGGTTTGTTACTTTCTCATCTCGTAGTGGTGAGAAAGTAACGAACTGCTCTCAATTCTTATGCAAAATTATCCAATCCAAATTGATACAACGCATTTTTCTTATATCCGTACAATTCCGCCACGATTGCCGCCGCTTTTTTTAACGGCAATTCTTGGGTAATGAGTTGAAGCGCTTTAATGGCTTGAGGGCTAAATTCAGCGCTTGGCTGCGCACTTTTACCTTCGATTATCAAAACCATCTCGCCTTTGGTACGATTAGGATCCTCTGCAAGCCACATACGCAACCGCCCCACTTCATCACCAATGATGGTTTCCCAAGTTTTAGTGATTTCCCTTGCCAACACCACATAGCGCTCGGCGCCTAACACCGATTCAATATCTACCAGACTGTCTAAAATACGGTGAGTAGATTCATAAAAAATTAAGGTACGCACTTCATCAGCAAGTTCCGTTAATTTATCCCGTCTCGCCTTACTTTTCGCCGGTAAAAAGCCTTCAAAACAAAAACGATCCGAAGCAATACCGGAGGCGCATAACGCGGTAATCGCCGCGCAAGCCCCCGGCAGTGGCACAACACGAATGCCCGCTTGACGACATTTTCTGACCACATGAAATCCCGGATCACTAATAAGCGGCGTTCCTGCATCGGAAATCAAGGCAATATGGTTGCCTTGACGCAATTTTTCCACCAACAAATCCGCTTTCTGTTGCTCGTTGTGATCATGTAGCGTAAAAAATGGTTTTTTAATGCCATAATGATTTAACAACAATCCGCTGTGACGGGTATCTTCCGCCGCAATAAGATCCACTTGGTTAAAAATATCCAGCGCACGTGCGGTCATATCCTGTAAGTTTCCGATCGGCGTGGCAACAATATATAAAATTCCACTTAAATTATTCATTTTTTGACTTCTTTTATTTGATTTTACGCATTGAGATAAGTAAGATCACGCTATTGTTTTAATAACAAGGAGTGATTATGCCTATTCTATTACAATGTATTCATTTAAAAAAACGATTAATACCGTTTTTCTTTGCTTTAGTATTAGCCGGTTGTGCAAATATTTTTAGCAACAGTTTTACCAATACATTAAAAAATGACGCGAATGCCAATTCCGATTTTTATATTAATCGAATTGCACAAGCCAAAAGCGTTGAAGATCAGCAAACCTATAAATTACTTGCTGCTCGTGTACTTGTCACTGAAAATAAAGTTGCCAGCGCAGAAGCCTTTCTTGCTGAATTGAAAGATCTGACCGAAGCGCAATTATTAGACAAATCTATTGTTGATGCCCATGTTTCTGCGGCGAAAAAAAATAATCAATTAGCCAAAAGTCAATTAGCAGCAATTAATTTAGCCTTATTAAGCCCATCTCAAAAAGCGCGTTATTATGAAGTAGTGGCGCGTATCGCAGAAAATCAAAACGACACGATTGAAGCGGTAAAAGCACGTATTCAAATTGATAATTTCCTGACGGATACGCAAAGAAAACAAGAAAATAATGACCGCACTTGGGCATTATTGCGGAATACTAATCGCGGTGTAATCAATAATACGGTCGTGGAAGGCAGCCCAGCGTTGGCGGGATGGATTGCGTTGGCAAAAGCGTATAATGACAACATCAACAATGCCGCGCAATTAAGCCAAGCGCTACAAAATTGGCGATTATCTTATCCAAGTCATAGCGCTACTTATTTATTCCCAACCGAATTGCGCGGTTTATTTAATTTCCAAGGCACAAATTTAAGTCAAATTGCCTTACTATTGCCACTTAGCGACAATGCGCAATTAATTGGTAATACGATTAAAAAAGGGTTTGATGATGCTCGCGGCGATTCAGCAATTCAAGTCACCGTATTTGATACTATGACACAATCGATTGAAAGCATTATTGAACAGGCCAAACAGCAAGGCATTACCACCCTTGTCGGTCCGTTGTTAAAACAAAATGTCGATACGCTTTTAAACAACCCAGCTCACATTCAAGGATTGAATGTACTTGCGCTAAATTCAACACCAAATGCACGCGCTATCGGACAACTTTGTTATTATGGTTTATCACCAGAGGATGAAGCGGAATCCGCAGCGAATAAAATGTGGAATGATGGCATTCGCAATCCACTAGTGCTTGTTCCACAAGCAGATGTCGGTCAACGCACAGCTTCCGCGTTTAACGTACGTTGGCAACAATTAGCCGCGACAGATGCCAATATTCGTTTTTATAATAATCCTGACGATATTAACTTTGCCTTACAGGGAGGTTTGAGCCAAAATGCGGAAGCCTTATATATTGTCGCAACCAGCGAGCAATTAGCTGAAATTAAAACTTCAGTGGATAATACCAATCGTAACTTAAAATTATATGCAAGTTCCCGCAGTAATTCACCGAATAACGGTCCGGAATATCGTTTATTAATGAACGGATTACAATTCAGCGATATCCCATTCTTTAAAGAGACAAGTTCTGCGCAATATCGCCAAATTGAACAAATGACCAATGGCGATTATTCGCTGATGCGTTTATACGCAATGGGAGCGGATGCATGGTTGTTAATCAACCAATTCAATGAATTACGCCAAGTTCCCGGATTTAGTATTAACGGTTTAACCGGTAAATTGAGTGCCGGACCAAATTGTAACGTTGAACGTGATATGACGTGGTTTGTGTATCAAAATGCCGAAGTCGTTGCGATTAATTAAGCATTAAATCCATGTTTTCTTCGAAACGTCAACAAGGGGCGAGCTTTGAGCAAAAAGCTCGCCTTTTCTTAGAACAAAAAGGGTTGCTATTTATTGCCGCCAATCAATCGTTTAAATGCGGTGAACTGGATCTTATTATGCGTGATCAAGAGACTATCGTCTTTGTGGAAGTACGCCAACGTTCCAACAACCGTTTCGGCTCTGCCATCGACAGTGTTGATTGGCGCAAACAGCAAAAATGGTTGGATGCGGCAAGTTTATGGCTGGCAAAACAAAATGGTAGTCTAGAAGATACCGATTGTCGTTTTGATTTAATTGCTTTTGGTAAAAGCGAAGAAGATATACAATGGATCCCCAATTTTCTCGATTAAATCCTATGTTAGATAAAATAAAAGATCTCTATACAGAGAATATTCAAACTCAAATTTCTGCCTCCAGTTTATTGCCGCCAGTGATTGTGCAAGCGGCACAAAATATCGTGAATTGCTTATTACGCGGAAATAAAATTATCGTTTGTGGTCATGGACGTTCTTATGCCAATGCGCAATTTTTAGTTGCCAACCTCTTGCATCGTTACGAATTAGAACGACCTAGTTTTCCCTCTATCTTGTTAAGTATGGATAGTGCGGTTGGTTGTGCAATTATTTCTGATAATAATCCGTCCAATCTCTATCAACGCCAATTTAGTGCAGTGGCGCAACAAGGCGACCTACTGGTAGTCTTTTCCCCAAACGGAAATGAAGAAACCATCTTAGATCTTATTCATTGTGCCTTAACTAAAGAGATTAATATTATTGCGTTAACTGGTGCCAATTGTGACCATCTGCGCGGTTTTTTAACAGAAAACGATTTAGAAATTGCTATTCCACACAATAAAGAAAGTCGCATCATGGAAAACCACCTCTTCATCATTAATGCGATTTGTGAATTAATTGATTTTTCACTTTTTTCGCATTCATAACTTGACAGAAAAAGTAATTTTAAGCCACACTTAAGATGCCTAAAGGAGGTAAAAATGAATCTAACGCAGTTAAAAAAACTTAGCATGATTATCGGTGGAGCCATTTTATTACAAGGTTGTGTCACTGCAACCGTAGCAGGAATTACCAGCATTGGTGCAGTCGCAACCAAAGTAGCCACCGATCCTCGCACCATAGGAACACAGGTTGATGATGAAACATTAGAAGAAAAAGTGTTATCCGCAATTCGCAGCGATGAACAAATCAAATCAGAAGCTCGTATCAACGTCGTATCATACAGCGGGCGAGTATTACTAATCGGTCAAGTATCCAATGAAAATTTAAAAGACATTGCGACTAGCTTAGCCAAAGGCGTTGAAGGCGTTAATATCGTATATAATGAAATTCGTATTGCCCAACCACTTACTATCGGTCAAATTAGTAAAGACAGTTGGATCACCACACAAATAAAATCAAAAATGTTGGTGGATTCCGCAGTAAAAACTACTGATGTAAAAGTAATTACCGAGGACGGAGAAGTTTTTCTGATGGGAAATTTAACCCAAAATCAAGGCAATTCAGCCGCAGAAATTGCGCGCAATGTTGCCGGAGTGAAAAAAGTGGTTAAAGTCTTTAATTACTTAAACTAAGCAAAGGTTACTCCAAAAAAAGAGCACCAAAGGCGCTCTTTTTTATGCTGACATTAATCTGGATACTTAATTTCCACCACATTTCCACGCGAGCTAACCGCCTCCCAATTGAGTGCGACTAGCGTCGCAGGATAAAAACTGGCAGGATTTGCACCACAAATTTCGCTGACGATTTCGCCTACTAAGGGAAGATGTGAAACCAGCAAAACTTGCTGCATACCTTGATCTGCCAATAGGGATAAATAAGACGTTACATTTGCCGCATTACCATAAGGCGTAATTCCATCCCAAAACTCATATTTCTGCGCAAATTGCCCCTCATAAACCTGATCAATTAATTCCGCAGTTTCTCGAGTACGTACATAAGGGCTCACCAATATTTTATCAAATGTGCCAAGTGCGGTCTGTTTTAGCCAAATTCCTTGTGCGCTAGCTTGCGCTCTACCACGCGCATTCAGATGGCGATCTTTATCCGATTTCGCCATCACCTCCGCTTCACCGTGTCGCATTACCCATATTTTCATGCTTACTCCAATATCCGCTTGCTAGCTTAGTTTGCTTTGACTGCGTCGGCAATTTGCTCAGCGCATTGTTGTGCCAGAGCACCATCCTCACATTCCACCATCACGCGAATTAAGGGTTCAGTACCGGATTTGCGCAATAAAATGCGCCCTTTCCCGCTCAAGCGCTGTTCAGCTGCCGCCGCCGCTGCTTTTACTGCCTCGTTTTCCAACGGATTTGTACCGCTAGCAAAACGCACATTAATTAACACTTGAGGGAATAATTTAACCGCACTGGCTAATTCATTTAAAGAAAGACCATGTTGCACTATCGCTGCCAATACCGCAAGGGAAGCAATAATACCGTCGCCGGTGGTATTTTTATCAGCAATAATAATATGCCCAGAATTTTCGCCCCCTAATACCCAACCGTTTTCTTGCATTTTTTCCAATACATAACGATCGCCTACATTGGCACGAATAAACGGAATTGCCAATTGTTTCAGCGCAATTTCAAGGCTCATATTGCTCATCAAGGTTCCCACAACACCGCCTTTCAAATTACCGGCGCGTAAAGCCTCGCGCGCAATAATAAACAGAATTTGGTCACCGTCCACTTTATTACCCAAGTGATCCACCATAATCAAACGGTCACCATCACCATCATAAGCTAAACCGACGTCCGCATTGGTTTCTAATACCTTATCTTGCAACGCTTTAATATCCGTTGCACCGCATTTTTCATTAATATTGATGCCATTCGGATCACAACCAATTTCGATCACCTCCGCCCCTAATTCGCGCATCACATTCGGCGCAATATGATAAGTCGCCCCATTCGCACAATCCACCACAATTTTATAATTTTCCAAACTCAAGTTTGATGGAAATGTACTTTTACAAAACTCAATATAACGCCCCGCCGCATCATTAATCCGGCTAGCGCGTCCTAATTGAGCGGACTCAACGCAATCCATTGATTGCTCCATCATGGCTTCAATAGCTTCTTCCACATCATCCGGCAATTTAGTCCCTTGCGTAGAGAAAAATTTAATTCCGTTATCATAATACGGGTTATGTGATGCTGAAATTACAATCCCCGCTTCGGCACGAAAGGTTCTTGTCAAATAAGCGATCGCTGGTGTCGGCATGGGTCCGGTAAATGCCGCGGATAACCCTGCTGCTGCAAGACCTGCTTCCAAGGCTGACTCCAACATATAGCCTGAAATTCGCGTATCTTTACCGATTAACACAGTGCGCGATCCTTGAGTTGCCAATACTTTACCGGCAGCCCATCCCAGTTTTAATACAAAATCTGGAGTAATTGGGGATGTTCCAACTTTACCGCGTACACCATCAGTTCCAAAATACTTACGTTCTGCCATAATTTTTTCCTTTACGTTATTTTTATCTTATTGTTTTCACAATAATTTTATGAAATATATCAAATATCGGACAAGTTTTAGCAACCGCTTTATGCTGCAACCGTGGCTTGCCAAATTTTTAGCACATCCTGCGTTTGTGCCACATCATGTACGCGCACAATAGCTGCCCCGTTGATCACCGCGATTAATGCCGCCGCGGCACTACCCACCGCGCGTTGATCCACTGGCTTATCTAATGCCATGCCGATCATTCTTTTACGTGATAACCCTGCCAATACGGGATAACCGTCCTGACAAAATTGATTAAGTTGTTGTAATAATTTGTAATTATGTTGCTCAGTTTTCCCAAAACCAAATCCCATATCCCAAATTAAATGTTCTTTTTTCATCCCAGCTTGCAAACAAAGTGCGGTGCGTTTTTGTAAAAAACCTAACACTTCACTGACCACATCTTCATATTGTGGATTTTCCTGCATGGTACGTGGCTGACCTTGCATATGCATGATACAGGTAGGCAAATCCAACTGAATTGCAGTTTCCAGCGCCCCAGGTTCTTGCAAAGCACGAATATCATTAATTAAATCCATGCCCACTTTAGCACTTTCTTGCATTACCTCCGCTCTAGAGGTATCGACTGAAATCCAACAATCAAAACGTTGACGCACCGCTTCTACCAACGGAACTACGCGATCTAATTCTTGTGCTAGTGTCACTTCATCTGCCATTGGGCGCGTCGATTCACCGCCAATATCAATAATACTCGCACCTTCTGATAACATTCTTTCTGCCTGAAATAAGGCTTTATCTAAAGAAAAGAAGCGTCCACTGTCTGAAAAAGAATCAGGCGTAAAATTCAAAATCCCCATAATCTGAGGATTTGAAAGATCTAACGTTTTATTATTTGCTTGTAATTTCATTTGCTCTGCTACGTAATCAAGTTAAAAGTACGGTCAATTATAGCGGAATATTGGAATGAACAAAAATAAAAAAACTTTTTGAGAATAAATACAAAAAATAATGAAGAATGTAAGCTCGCGAAATGTTTTGCATAATAATCAAAAATGTTTTGCATAGGTTTTAAAGTCTAAATTATGCAAAATATTTCGATTATTTTAGTAGTCGCCCATTGTTGCCAACCACAAATTTTGAGAAACACAACCGCTTAAAATGAAAAAACGCAATTCTGTTATTTTTCTCACTTTAAGCAGTTTTTATTTGGCTAATTTGAACTTGTTTTACATTAAATTTAAAGGCGGTTTAAGTAAACCTAAACACTAAATTATCCTCATATTTCCCCGAGTGGCACATTGAGGTATTAACAATAATCCGCTTATAATTTTCAAATGCTCGCCAGTTGTTCCATTTATCCTCAATCATGGTATCAACAAACCGCACAAATTCCGATTTCGTTGAGCTGAAAAACATGAATGGCGGGCGAGTTAGTTTAATTAGTCAGAGAAAATCAATTAAATCAAAGTAGTTTTCTTAGTTGTAACTCGCAGTTGTAACTCGCTTGCTGCGTGCATAAATAAGGTGGATCGAGCACAAATAAGGCTTTCGGGTCGTTTTTATATTTAGGCAGTAGCGTGAAAAAACTTTCACAGACCACGTCAATACCCTCTAAATACCCCTCGGCGCTTGGGTAATCAGATTGGCGCACTGAAAACCGGTCATAAAGGCTACCGCCGGTGCCTTTATATAGCGCTAGATAGACCGTTGCCATGCGTTCACCTCGTTTTCAATTTGTTCAAGTTGTTCTTGGTTTTGTGCCGCCAAAATTCTGTCTTCAAAGCCTTGGCGAACGCCAATCAGCGCGCCCATTGCCACGGCAAATTGCGCGGACTTTTCTAACACCTTAACCGCCAATTCTTCCAATGCAACGCCGCGATTTTCGGCGATTTGGCTTAACATTGGCGTTGGCGCTTTGTGGTCAGCTTGATACGCGAGCGCTTCGGCTTCTTGGCGGAAAAAGCTGTCAATTTCCGCTTGCGGGTAACCCACAAGCAACTGCGCTTTGAAGCTGTCGATTTTCTCCGCCAGTTTTTTTATCAGTTGATTTTTATGTTGCTCCAAAAGTGCGGTCAGTTTTTCTGGCGTAATGACCCATTCTCCCGCAACGAATTGATGGGCGGGGGAAGGTGCTTTGCCGCTGCATTTCAACATGCCATTTTCTTCCCAAACAGCACCACCGCCGGTGACACTTTCTGATATTAAATTTACCTGTTCATCACTACTAACAAGAAAAAGACCTTCTATATTTCGTTCTTCATTAAGCTCGTCGATATATGAAAAACACAAGTCATTTAAATTAAAAAAACGCATCTTATCTCCTAAAAATGAGTAAAGCCAATCACATGCACATGAATACCAATTATGCCACTAGGAGCGAAAACTCTTATTTTATTGTTTCCTTCCATAGCGATGCCCAATTTTTTTCTACCTCCCCCTAGGTCCACTGCTGTAGGAATAGCAAATCCCGAAAAGGCTTCTGGCAGATTTAAAACGGTTTCGCCGCCACCCCAAAGCGCACTCATAATGATAATTCTAATTCCACCGTCGTCTTGTGTACTTATGTCAAATACTTGTGCACCGTTATAATGTGACGGGCACCTTCTATCTTTAAATCGATTTTTTCGATATGTGTTATTTAATTCATGATTTGCATTGTCTGCCGCTTTTTTTGCGGCATTTGCTGCATTTAATGCGGTTGTGCCATGGTCATAGGCAATTTTCACCCCGCCGACACTGGCGGGAATATCGCGCGCGGGATTGGTCACTGCGTCAGATAAGTTTTTACTGGTTAACATCGTGTTCCAACTCGTCCAACGCTGCCCGTCGTCGTTATAACGCACCCTAATGTCATTATCGCTGTAGATAATAAATTGCGTATTTTGGTCGCCACTATCGAATTGCCACGCTTGCGCATCAAAATTCGAGGGGTTGCCATTCGGCTGGGGCTGATTGGCTGTACGTTCATTAATCCGACAAAACAAGGTTCCACTGGGTATCGTATCCATATCCGCGTAGGTTTTATTAATGGTAAATATCGGGTTTGCCACCGGCGCTTTCACCTCCGCCGTCTGCTGCGCTTTATCTGCGGCAGTTTGTGCCTTATCCGCCGCAGTTTGCGCTTTATTCGCACTTTGCTGTGCCTTATCCGCTGTGGCTTTCGCATTATTCGCGCTCTGCTGCGCGGTATTTGCACTTTGCTGCGCCTTATCCGCCGCGCTTTTCGCCTCCACGCCTTTGTCGTAGGCGGTTTTTACCGCAGAAGAGGTCGCCACAGTATCGCTGCTTGTGCTGTTCACCGCGTTGGATTTTTTACTGTTTGGAATATAATTTGTTAAATTTCGCGTTAACGCATCAGCATCAATTAAGGTTTTTAACCCTTTAACCGCTTTTGGCGTTGCAGCAAGATCTTCGGCGTCGCTGTCTGTACCGGAGTAGAGCTTTGTTTCGCCATAAGCAGTTAACGACGCACGCTTGCGGTTGTTATCAATAATTTTTTGAATTGCTTCATAAAGTTGCGTTTGTTTTTGCGGGTCTGGCGTCATTGCTGCCTTTGATAGCCACTCGAACGCTTAGGCTCACGCTATAGCGCAATGGTTTACGGACAAGTTTTTGAATATCGACACACCATTAGAGAGGCTCATAAAATCATTGAACGCCTATCCGTTTCTCATTATAGTAACGAATATGTTTATGTAATGCTTGTTCAAGTTCATCAACATTCGCATATTGATAGACGTAAAAACATTCTGATTTTAACACACTAAAAAAACTTTCAATCACCGCATTATCATAACAGTTCCCACGTCGGCTCATGCTTTGAATCGTATAAGGCGAGCCATCTTCTCTCATTAACATTTTTCGCCAACGCGCTAGCCCATACAACCCCCTTGATCACTATGGATTATCGGTAAATCATCTTCGTGTAATTGGGAAAGTGTTTTCTTTAACATTGTGGCAACCAAAGCAAAATTAGGGCGACGACTGATGTGATAAGCAATAATCTCTCGATTAGCTAAATCCATCATCGACGATAAATAACGCTTTTCATTTCCTACTCTAAACTCTGTTACATCTGTTACACGTTTTTGTTTAAGTTTTTAAAATCACGTTCGAGTAAATTCGGGGCAATATGACTCGTTTTACCGTATTTTTTCCGTCGTTTTACTTTCACACAAGAACGAATAATTCGATAACCATCACGTCCCCCATTAGTTTGATGGAGAGCCAAAACCTTAGCTCTCATCGTTTGGTGAGCGACTTCTTTTGGAGAATAATAGAAAGTTGAACGTGGTAATGCCATGATTTTCAACAATAACGGTAAGTTATGCTTTGATTTTAAGGCATTAACGATATCCCTTTTTTCCGCTTTTTTTTCTCATCCAACTCCTTGAGCTTTTTTAAGCAAGCATTTTCCGCTTCAAGATATTCAATTCGTCTTAGCAATTCATTGATATCATTTGGATTTCTCACCTTAAGTGAACCGTCAAATTTAGGTTTTGCCATTGTATGTTTCTGGTTAGGTTGTCGAATAAGCCCATTGATACCGCATTTTTCGAATCGTTGCAACCACATCACGACAGAAGCGTGTGTCGGAATAGAGAAAAATTGTGCGACTTCACGCCCCCCCCCCATTTGGTGATTTAACACATATTGAATAACTTGAAATTTGAATTCTGTTGAATAATGTTTACCCATAAAAATCTGCACCTTATTTAGTTGATTTATTTGTCCAACTTTTGGGGTGCAGATCACTTTATGTGCGGTTTTTTATGGAGAATTTAAAAATGACAACACAAAATAACGGTTGGATTAGCAACAATATACGCCCAGATTCTGATGGTACTTATCCTGTCGTTTTAGATGATTACACCGTAACAACATTGGATTTTGAAGAATGGGAAGGTAGATGGGATTGCTATAATGATGATGCAATTTTATTTTAGCAACCGTTCCCAGCCGCCCCTGATCGGAGTTTGAAATGATGATTGAAATAAACGAAGAGGAACTAGGTATTTTTATCACTGTTTAACCGTATTAATTCACCACGACCATTTTCCTGAGCTCAAGAGAATGGTTTTTTTGGAGGGAATAAAATGGAAAGTGCATTTTATACACAAGACGAAATAAGAATATTAACCGGCGTAAAAGTTAAAAAGAAAACAATGTGCAAGGTGTTAAGAGATCAACATATTCCATTTAGCGTAGATATTAATGGATTTCCTGTTGTAAAAAGAGATTTCTTAACTACCACTAAAAAAACAGAAAAAAAACTAAAATCCAAATGGCAGTCTAATGCCTTATCGCATAAAACTTGATCATGAGAGGTGAAATATGGGCAGACATAGAGAACACTATAATCAAAATTTGCCTACTCACGTTTATTGCAGAAACCGCAAACATAAACGTACTGGTAAAGAGATTTTTTATTATTTTTATCGACTACCGAATGGAAAAGAAATTTCGCTAGGCAAGGATTACAATGAAGCGTTAATAAAATGCGCCAGATTAAATCTAGACCGAGAGAAAGAAAACAAAATAATTACATTTACTCTTGTCGCCAAGCGATATACTGAAGAAGTCATCCCTACAAAAGCACTACATACACAAAAATCAAATATCAGCAGTCTTAATATATTGCACAAATTCTTTTCAGATCCGCCCGCCCCATTATCAGAGATTGAACCTGAACATATTCGACAATTTTTAGACTGGAAACGTTCTGCGCCAACAATGGCAAATAAAGCGATTTCGCTGTTTAATACCATTTGGAATAAAGCGAGAGAATGGGAATATACAAAAGATCTCTCCCCTGTTTACGGAGTAAAAAAACATAAACAGAAAAATCGTACAAATTATGTTGAAAACTTTGTATTAGAAAAAGTAATGGAATTTGCCGACCAAAATCTAAAAGACCTTATGGAAGTTGCATATTTAACCGGTCAACGCCCAATTGATGTAGTGAAAATACATAAAAACCATATTTATGATGGCGTATTACATTTCACACAACAAAAAACAAATGCCAAAGTAAGAATGGCGATAAGTGGGAGATTGGCTGAAATCTTAATTCCTAGACTTGAAACAACCACAAACTGGCTTTTCCACAACAAAAGAGGTGGAAAACTAAGCCCTAATTTATTGGGATATTGGTTTAGAAACGCTAGAAAAAAAGCGATAAACAAATATCCAGAATTAGAAAATGAATTATTGAATTTTCAGTTCAGAGATTTAAGAGCGAAAGCTGGTACAGATACTGCACTAAATAAAGGCATAGAAACAGCAAGACAACAACTCGGTCATACATCACTACAAATGACGAGAGTTTATGTAAGACGTGACAAGGTTGTCAGCCCTACAGAATAAATAATTTTGGAACATATTTGTTTTTTTGTGGAACGCGTTTTTATTTTTAATATCTAACTTATTGATTTATTTTAATTAAAATAATTAATCCTTTAAACTCTCAATTTCTTTGGTGAATTCATTGATGTTATCAAAACTTAAATACACGGAAGCAAAACGAATATACGCCACTTTATCCAATTGTTTTAACTCATTCATCGCCAAACGCCCAACAAATTGGCTGGAAACTTCGCGCTCACCGGTCGCTCTTAATTGATAAATAATGTGGCTAATCGCTCGTTCCACATCGTCAAGACTTACTGGGCGTTTTTCTAAGGCGTGCTGAATGCCGCGACGCAATTTATCTTCATCAAAAGGCTCGCGACTACCATCATTTTTAATGATTTTAGGCACAACTAATTCCGCCGTTTCAAAAGTGGTAAAACGCTCGTGGCATTTTTCACATTCACGACGACGACGCACTTGATAACCGTCAGAAACCAAACGACTGTCGATAACCTTCGTTTCCTCGGCGAAACAAAACGGGCAACGCATAAGCTAAATCCTAAACAAAATAATAAAATGATAACCCAATGAAACTCACCGCAGTTTAGCAAAATTTACATAAATTTACGATAGTTTTGTCATACTCAAAACGCTAATTAAATCTGAGTATTTTAGTAAGAAAAGATTGAATATTGTCGCAATATTTCCTACTATAGCAGTCGGATATTAATTGATTTGGAGTAGATAAATGAAAAAAGAATTAATTTGTTATAAAAAAATGCCGGTTTGGACTGCAAACAGTTTGCCGCAAATGTTCCAAGAAAAACATAATACCAAAGTCGGTACCTGGGGAAAATTAACCGTATTAAAAGGGAAATTAAAATTTTATGAATTAACCGAAAACGGAGAAGTGATCGCCGAACATATTTTCACCGCACAACAAGAAACGCCATTTGTTGAACCGCAGCAATGGCACAAAGTGGAAGCGTTAAGCGAAGATTTGGAATGTTATTTGGAATTTTATTGCCGCAAAGAAGATTATTTCAGCAAAAAATACAACATGACACCAACGCATTCGGAAGTCAAAAGCGCGGTGGATATTGTGCCAACAGGAAAAGTGCTGGATTTAGGCTGCGGCCAGGGCAGAAACTCGCTCTTTTTAAGTTTGCTCGGACATGAGGTCACCTCTTGGGATCACAACGAAACCAGCCTTGCCTTTTTGCAAGAAACCGCGGCGAAAGAAAATCTAAAAATAAACACCGCACTTTATGATATTAATTCTGCCAATATCCAAGAAGATTACGATTTTATCGTTTCAACGGTCGTTTTCATGTTCCTTGATCGTCAAGCGGTACCGCAAATTATCCACAATATGCAACAACATACCCATAAAGACGGGTATAATTTGATCGTTGCCGCCATGAGTACCGAAGATGTTCCTTGCTCGCTACCGTTTTCTTTCACCTTCAAAGAAAATGAGCTGAAAAACTATTATCAAGGTTGGGAGCTGGTTAAATATAACGAAGAAATGGGCGAGTTGCATAAAACTGATGAAAACGGAAATCGTATCAAAATGAAATTTGTCACCATGCTGGCGAAAAAAGTTTAATTTTCTCTCTTTAAAAAATCGCGTGATGGTAAAACCAAGGCGCGATTTTTTATTATAGGCAGACAAAGTCTGCCTATAAAAACCATACGCTATGCGTATGGAATCAAAAAGCTTAAGCGTTGAGCAGAAATGAAAAATCCTCGCTATATAATGAATAAGGCTGACAACCAAAATTCAAAATATAGGAGGATAAGTCATGGCAAGTAAATCCAATGACGATTCAAGTCTATCACACACGAGATGGAACAGTAAGTATCATATTGTGTTTATTCCGAAATATCGAAGAAAGGCAATTTATGGGAAATTGCGAGTTGATATAGGAGGGATATTAAGGCAATTATGTGACTACAAAAATGTAGAAATCATAGAAGCTCATGCAATGAAAGAGCATATTCATATGCTATTAAAGATACCGCCGAAATTGGCAGTGTCGAGTTTTATGGGATATCTTAAAGGTAAATCTTCATTGATGATATTTGAACGACATGGGAATTTAAAATACAAATACGGAAATAGGCACTTTTGGGCGAAAGGCTACTATGTGAGTACGGTAGGCTTAAACACAAAAGTAGTGGAAGAATACATCAGGAATCAAGAAAAAGAAGATATGATTCAGGATAATTTATCGAAGAAAGAATATGTAGACCCCTTTAAGGGGTAAGCCATAGAGTCATTGTGCGGTTGTCGGTCTTTTCACATGCCCCTTGAGGGGCATGTGAAGTCCTAGGCCCTTATAGGGTAGCCTAAAAACCGCCCGTTTTACGGGCGGATTGTTATTTCACCACGGACACCGCCTTAATTTGCACATAAACCGCTTGCCCTACGCTTAAATGCAACTCATTGCATGACCATTTGCTTAGGCTTGCCCAAATTTGTTGAGATGATACGTCCAATTGCACATCCACGCGATCATCAAAAGCAAAAAGTGCGGTGATTTTTCCGCGTAAAATATTGCGAATGCTACTTTTCTCCGGCATAACCAAAGCTAAAGAAACATCGGAACTATGCACGCACACCCGCACCTTATCGCCAATCGGCTGCGCCACTGCATTGACCCATAATAATTGTTCGCCGAGAGAAAGTGCGGTCATTTTATACACAGGATGATGCAAATGCACCGGTAAAGACAACACCGCGCTTTGTTCATGTTCCGTTTTCCACGGGGAAAATAACGGGTTTTGCCAAATCTTCTCCAAAGCATCATAGGCTTTGACTTTTCCGTCATCCAGTAACACCACACGCTCCGCCAAGCGCAACAACTCGTCCAAACTATGTGTCACGTAAAGAATCGGAATTTCAATTTGTTGAGATAAGGTTTCCAAATAGCGCAACAACTCGCGTTTACGTGGTAAATCTAACGCGGATAGCGGTTCATCCATCAATAAAATATCCGGATCCGTCAATAATGCTCGTCCAATCGCCACACGCTGTTTTTCGCCGCCAGATAAGGTGATCGGGTAACGTTTTAATAAATGCCCAATGCCCAGTAAATCCACAATATAATCAAACTCTTGCGTACTGACATTACGCATTCCGTAACGCAAATTGCCTTTGACATTGTAATGGGGAAACAAGCGCGCCTCTTGAAACACATACCCCACTCGACGCCCATGGGTTGGAACGCTTATTTTCTGCGCCACATCCACTAAAGTGCGGTCATTTAATCGAATAAATCCTTCATCCGGCGCAATTAAACCGCTGACCAAATTAATCAGCGAGGATTTTCCCGAACCTGAAAGCCCAAAAATCGCGGTAATGCCTTGATTGGAGATGTTCAAATCCGCCATCAATGCCATTTTCCCCAACTGTTTTTTAATCTTAATTTCTAACATCAACGCGCCCTAATTTTTGTTGTGTCCGTTTTGCCAACCATTCGGAAAATAATAAAGAAATCAATGAGATCACGATGGCAATAAGACAAAGCCGCGCCGCAGCACTTTCCGCACCCGGCGTTTCGATAAAGGAATACATGGCAAGTGGAATGGTTTGTGTCACTTCCGGAATGTTGGAAACAAAGGTAATCGTTGAGCCGAATTCGCCTAAAGAGCGGGCAAAGCCTAAGATCACCCCAGCTAAAATGCCGGGAAAAGAAAGTGGCAACACAACAGTGAAAAATACCCGCCATGGCGACGCGCCCAAAGTTGCCGCCGCTTGCTCCAACTTCATATCCACACTTTCTAATGCCAAGCGAATCGCGCGCACGACCAACGGAAACGCGACAATTGCCGAAGCCAGCACCGCACCATACCAACTAAACCCAAAGCTAAAATCAAACCATTGCAACAAATATTTACCGATAACCCCATTGCGCCCCATCGCGATTAATAATAAATAGCCGATAACCACCGGTGGCAACACCAAAGGCAAATGGATAATTCCGTTGACGAAAGATTTCCCGAAAAAATCTTTTTTCGCTAAAACCCATGCCACCAGCAACGCAAAAGGCAAACCGGCTAACACTGAAACAATACCTACTTTAACGCTTAAATAGACCGCACTTAACTCCGCCGGCGATAAATGAAAATATCCAATCAATTCGTCAATCATTATCATCACATGATATTAAAGTTAAATTTTCTCTGTTTTCCAACATTTGATCTGCACAAAAAACAAGATCATTTGATGGTAAACCCATTTTGGCGAAAAATCGCTTTTGCCGGCTCTGAGTGTAAATAATCAAAAAAATCCCTCGTCTCGGCACGCTCACGCCCTTTCACGATCGCGGCGGGATATTCTACTGGCATATGGGATTTTTCCGGAAAAACCGCAACAATTTTCACATTATCTGCGCTAATCATCGCATCCGTTTGATACACCACGCCCAATGGCACTTCGCCTTTTTTCACCAACAATAACGCTTTGCGTACATTATCCGTACGCGCCAATTTTTTCTGCAAGCTATCCCATTGATTTAAATAAGTAAAAGCTGCTTTTGCATAAATTCCCGCCGGCACATACGCCGGATCGCCAACCGCTAAAAACGCGCCATTTAAAGCCGATTGCCATTTATCATCCGTTAAATCGAGCGCTTCAATATGGCTCTCTTTTGGCGCAATCATCACCAACGCATTTCCGGCAATATTTTTCCGACTGTCTGCTTCAATTGCCCCTTTTTCTGCCAAAAAATTCATCCATTGCTGATCAGCGGAAATAAAAATATCGGCAGGCGCGCCCTGGATGATTTGTCTTGCCAACGCAGAAGATGACGCAAAAGAAAAAACAATGTCTTGGTTCGGGTAATGTTTGCCATATTCCGTCGCGATTTGTTCCAATGTATTGGTCATCGACGCCGCAGCAAACACCGTGGTTTTTGCCTGTGCAAAAAATGACACTGAACTTAGCGCCATCGTTAACAGCACTGCCCATTGTTTTATCCCGCCATTTAGTTTACGCATCATCGTCCCCTCAATTTACCACAAATTAATTCATTATAAACTTAATTATATAATGAAATTTAAAATAAATGCTACATAAAAAAATCCGTTTCGATTACACTATTAAAAAAAACAACTCATTGAAATGCTATGTTAACGAGCGAATTAAACAGCGAAATCCTATTAACCATCAAATTGCAGCAACAGCTCTTTGTGGATCCCAAACGTATTCGTTTGCTCAAAGAAATTCAGCAATGCGGATCCATTAACCAAGCGGCGAAAAATGCACAAGTCAGTTACAAAAGTGCTTGGGATCATTTAGAAATGATGAATAAAATAAGCCCGAAACCCTTGCTTGAACGCAATACGGGCGGGAAAAATGGCGGCGGCACCCAATTAACGACTTATGCCCTGCGCCTGCTGCAACTTTATGATTTATTAGAACAAACCCAACAAAAGGCATTCTTGATTTTGCAGGATGAAAGCGTCCCATTAAACAGCCAGTTATTTGCCACCACCCGTTTTTCCCTACAAAGTAGCGCAAGAAATCAGTTTTTCGGCAATATTAAAAGGCTCATTCATGAGGATGTTCATTGTTATATAGACGTGCATATTACCGATTTTCCCCATCCACTGCGTGTTTCCATCACCGCGCAAAGTGCGGTGCGTTTACAATTAGTTTTGGAAAAAGAAGTGTTGCTTATGATCAAAGCACCTTGGGTAAAAATCTCCCATCAAGCGACGTCTCAACCGAACAGCTATCCAGCAACGGTTAAATCCATCGTTGATAAAAATGATTTTAAAGAAGTGATATTATCCTTGGGTAAGGAAACTGAACTCTGCGCCACCGTCTCCCACGACGAACAAATCGCACTTGACCAACGCCTGTGGTTTAATATCGATCCCGAACAAATTATTTTAGCTACGCTGTAACTTGAAGATGATTTTACACCGTTTCATCAACGCAAGTATATGAAAAAACTGCGCTTTTTTCATACGATGATTTTTATTTAAAAAAACCAGATTAAACCCCGCCGGCGTAGATCATCATGGCGAGGATGAAGATCCAAGCCTGAATATCTTGTTCGCTGTAATCTTTGCCGGTAACATTTAATTTGTCGTTATCGCGGTTGAATGTCAGCGTATATTTATCATCAGTTTCTTTGAATAACCCTTGGCTTACTAGCGATTTTAGTTTTTTATCCAAGATGTTTTGCGCGTTTTGTTCCGCATCGGCTTGGCTGATGCGGTTATCTGATGCCATTAATGAGGTGGCAATAAATTCTTTCAGAAAGGCTTTATCTAAGTTGAGATCGCCTTTTAAGGCGTTAAATAAATCTAAGATTTTGCCTTGTTGTCCTGCGTTAAGCACATTTTGCACCACGCCGACATCCAAATTTAGCGTAGCTTTGCCTTTGCTGTTGGTTAGTCCTAACGGCGATAATTGCAAGTGCGGTTGATTATTTAACAATTTTTCTAGCGCCTTTATTCCCTCGGCACTTAAGTTATTTTGTTGATTAAGTTTACCCGCCTCTTGTAAAAACAAGCGTAACGCATCGGCATCAAGATGGTTTAACATCATATTCCATTGCAATCCCGCCACTGAACGATTATTTTCTTTCACATCCGCTATCTGATAAACAAAATCAGAATCTACCCAGTTTTGTTCTTGTTTTAAGTTAAGCGCAAGCGAGACGTCATCAAGTTGTAAATGATAATCCTGCCCTTTTTTATCTATACCATTAAGCGCAAAATCCGCAATGTTCACCTGATATTGACCATTAAATAAATCCGCACTCGGGCGCTCCACATTCACTTTCACATTTTTCAACAAAATGGTATTGGGTCTTGCCGGATCTTCGGTTTCTTTGTGGATCGTTAAACTTGGGAAATTGCCGAGGGTTTTGCCAAATCCTTTTTTGTCCAACTCAAATTGCACATTCCCTGTCCATTGCAACTGTTCCGCATCCAAATTCACTTTCGCGCTAGAATTAAGTTCACCTTTAACTTGTTGGTTATAGCCCATGGTAAGCGTCAGCGCTAGCGGATTACTTTTGTCATCCGTAAACCAAAGCGCTGTTTGTTCATTTTTCTG